>NZ_JBVIAY010000002.1:251207-705267 GCF_055573695.1 Streptomyces sp. NPDC030143 | reverse complement strand
CGGGCGATCGTCGCCAGCGCGTCCGCGTCGTCCTGCGTGGGACACGCGACCCGGACGATCTGGCAGCCGGACGCCGTGAGCTCCGCGATCTGCTGGAGCGTGGCGCCGACGTCCGACGTATGGGTCGTCGTCATCGACTGCACCGACACCGGCGCGTCCCCGCCCACCGCCACGGAGCCGACCTGGATCCGCCGGCTCTTCCGGCGCTCGGCGACCGGCCGGACCGGCATCCCGGGAACGCCCGGGGAGACGGCCGTCACCGGGTCACCCCCGGTTCCCGGAGACCGTCTCGCGCATCGCGCGCAGCGACTCCTTCAGCGAGCCCATGGTGGCGAGGACGGCGGTCGGCTCGTAGCCGCAGTGCGCCATGCAGTTGGCGCACCGCGGGTCCTTGCCGCGGCCGTACCGGTCCCAGTCGGTGTCCTCGATGAGTTCGCGGTACGTCGGCACGTACCCGTCGCTCATCAGGTAGCAGGGGCGCTGCCAGCCGAAGAGCGAGTAGTTGGGGATCGCCCAGGCCGTGCACGGGAAGTCGACCCGGCCCTCCAGGAAGTCCAGGAAGAGCGGCGAGTGGTTGAGCCGCCAGCGGCTCCGGTTGCCGCCCGCGAAGGACTTCCGGAACAGCTCGCGGGTCTGCTCGACGCCCAGGAAGTGCTCCTGGTCGGGCGCCTTCTCGTAGGCGTAGGCCGGCGAGATCATCATCTCGTCCACCTCGAGGTCGTCGTTGAGGAAGTTGAGCACCTCGATGACGGTCTGCGGGGTGTCGGTGTTGAAGAAGGTGGAGTTGGTGGTGACCCGGAAGCCGCGCCGCTTGGCCTCCTTGATGGCCGCGACGGCCTCGTCGAACACGCCCTCCTTCGCCACCGACTCGTCGTGCCGCTCGCGCAGCCCGTCGATGTGCACGGCGAAGGCGAAGTAGCGGGAGGGCGTGAACCTGTCCATCTTCTTGCGCAGCAGCATGGCGTTGGTGCACAGGAAGACGTACTTCTTCCTCTGCACCAACTGCCGCACGATCTCGTCGATCTGGGGGTGCATCAGCGGCTCGCCCCCGGCGATGGAGACCATGGGGGCGCCCGACTCGAGCACCGCCCCCACGGCCTGGGCGACCGGCATGCGCTGCTTGAGCACTCCCGCCGGGTGCTGGATCTTGCCGCAGCCCTCGCACTTCAGGTTGCAGGCGAAGAGCGGTTCCAGCTCGACGATGAGTGGGAACTTGTCCCGCTTGCGGAGCTTCTGTTCAGCCAAGTATGTAGCGACCTTGATGGACTGGCGCAGCGGCATGGCCATCTGGCTCACCTCCGGGGGAGCAGCACGTTGCGGTGCCATTCGAAGAATGCAGGCAGGACGGAGCGAAGGACGCGGAAAGCCGATATTCCACCGCGTACCGTGCCGATCCGGACGAGTTCATGTTCAGGGGTGTCCACGACCACCCGGACGGCCGCAACGGGGCGTGTCCCCGCGCGGACGGCGCTCAGCAGCGTGGCGGCCGACTCCATGTCGACCGCGATGGCGCCCGTCGCGCCCAGCTCGGACCGCTCCGGCCCACGCACGACGTGGTCGGAGCCGGTCAGCGCCCCGGTGTGGACGGTGCGCCCGGGCAGGGTGCGCACGAGTTCCTTGACGAGCAGTTCGGTGCCGACGCACGGCACGGTGCCGCGCGGGTCGCGGGTTTCGTCGGCGACGACCAGGTCGCCGGGGTGCATTCCGGGGGCGAGTCCGGCGCAGAAGCCGGTGGCGAGGACGGCCGCAGCGCCGAGCACCGGGTCGGCGAGGACCCGGGTGACGGAGCGCTCGGCCGCCTTCGGCCCCATGCCGGTGCGCAGCACGGTGACCGGCCCGCCGGCCCCGCCGCGGTCGCCCAGGCGCAGGGCGAGGTGCTCGATGCCGAGCGCGCAGGCGATCAGCAGCGGGGTGGCGGCGGGCTGGGCGCTCATCAGCTGCCCTCGGCCTCGACGGGAGCCGGGGCGCAGGCCTCGACGGCCGTGTCGACGACAGCGGCGGGAGCAGACCCGAGGACCGACTCGACGACAGCCGGAGCGGGAGGCCCGACGACCGACTCGACGACAGCCGGAGCGGGAGGCCCGACGACCGACTCGACGACAGCCGGGGCGGGAGGCCCGACGACGGTTTCGGCGGCGGTCGCGTCCGGGGCCTTCGCGGCGAAGGGCTCCCCGTGGACGTACCGGCCGAGCGCGGTGAGGGGGAACACCTGGCGGTAGAGGTGGTAGTTGATGGAGAAGTCCCACGGGAAGCCGGTGCCGGTGAAGTGCGGCTCGTCCCACGAGCCGTCCTCCCGCTGGGTCCGCGCCAGCCAGGCGACGCCCCGCTCGACTGCCTTCGACTCCCGCTCCCCCGCCGCGAGCAGCGCCATCAGCGCCCAGGCCGTCTGCGAGGCGGTGGAGGCGCCCCGGCCGCTCCACCGGCCGGCGTCCTGGTACGAGCGCAGGTCCTCGCCCCAGCCGCCGTCGTCGTTCTGCACCCGCTCCAGCCAGGCCACCGCCCGCCGGATCGCCGGGTGGGAGACGGGCATCCCGGCCGCGACCAGGGCCGGCACCACGGACCCCGTGCCGTAGACGTAGTTCACCCCCCAGCGCCCGAACCACGAGCCGTCGGCCTCCTGTTCGGCGAGCAGCCACTCGATGCCCCGCCGGGTGCGCGGGTCGTGCGCGAGGCCCTCGACGGCGAGCATCTCCACGACGTGCGCGGTGACGTCCGCGGAGGGCGGGTCGATGACCTCCCCGAAGTCGCAGAACGGCAGCCGGTTGGGGAAGCGGCTGGTGTTGTCGACGTCGAAGGCGCCCCAGGCCCCGTTCCTCGACTGCATCCCGAGGTTCCAGCGCACCCCGCGCCCGATGGCCCGCTCGACCCGCTCGGGGTCGTGGTGCCTGACCCGGCGCAGTGCGAGGACCACCTCGGCGGTGTCGTCGATGTCGGGGTAGTTGTCGTTGTGGAACTCGAACGCCCAGCCGCCCGGCGGGAGGTGGGGTCTGCGCACGGACCAGTCGCCGGGACGCACCACCTGCTCGCCGAGCATCCAGTCGGCCGCCTTGACCAGTTGGGGGTGATCGGCGGGCACCCCCGCGTCGGCCAGCGCGATCGTGGCCAGGCAGGTGTCCCACACCGGCGACTGGCAGGCCTCGATCATCCGGGCCCCGTCCTCGCGCCAGACCGCGTACCGGTCCAGGGACTCGAGGCCGGCCCGCATCACCGGGTGCCGGAGGTCGTAGCCGAGCAGGTGCAGGGCGATGACCGAGTACACGGCCGGCGGCTGGATGCCGCCCCAGCAGCCGTCGTTCTCCTGGCGCTCGATGATCCAGCGGGCGGCGGAGTTCATGGCGGACCTGCGCAGCCGGCGCACCGCGACCGAGCGGTAGCCGCGCACGACCTTGTCCAGTCGCTGGAACAGCCCGTCCCAGCTGGTCACCGGGGCCAGGGGCCTGGGCGGGTTCGGTCGGGCCGGGTCTGTGTGCAGCTCGTCGAGCGGGAACGGCGCCGGACGCACCGGGCGTTTCGCGGAGACGACGGTCAGGGGGACGATGGTCTGCCGGGCCCAGCAGCCGAAGTTGTAGATGCTGAGCGGGAACCACTTGGGGAAGTACAGCAGTTCCGGAGGGAGTTCGGGCAGGTCCTCCCACTTCCACCAGCCGAACAGCGCGAGCCAGATCCGGGTGAAGACGCGGGCGGCGGCGATGCCGCCCCGGTCGCGGACCCAGGCGGAGGCCTTCGCCATGTGGGGGGCGTCGGGCGGGTCGCCGGCCAGGCGCAGGGCGACGTACGCCTCGACGGTGGCGGAGAGGTCGCCCGGGCCGCCGTGGAAGGTGGCCCAGGTGCCGTCCTCACGCTGCTCGCCCCGGATGAAGAGGGCGGCGGCACGCGTCGTCGACTCGTCGCGGATGCCCAGGAACTGACGGAGCAGCAGGTCCTCGGCGTCCATCGTGACGTTCGTCTCGAGGTCGCCCTTCCACCAGCCCTCGGCGTCCTGCCGGGCGAGCAGGAATCCGGTCGCGCGCCGCACGGCGCGCACGGCGGCTTCTTGTACCCCGGCCGCCCCGGGGGTGTCGATGTCGGTGTCGCTGGCCGCGGCAGCGCGGGGCGGCAGGGCCCCGGGGCTTCCGTCGGTCGTCGCTGTCATGGCTTCCCCTTCGTGCAGTGTGCATGTCGTTGCGTCTGCTGTGGGTCCGCCGTCGGCCGGTGCGTCTCGTCCCGCGACACCGGCCGGCGACTACGCGAGGGCTATTCGACCGATAGTGATCATCTCTTTCGTACGACGACGAAGTCGGCGAGCGCCGCGAACCGGTCCCGCACCTCGGCGGGCATGTCGACGGCGTTCAGCGCTTCGATGGCGATGGTGTGCTGACGGCGTGCCTCCTCGGCGGTCCACTCCCGGCCGCCCGCCTCCTCGATGAGGGCGGCGCGGGCCGCGAACTCCTCCTCGGAGAAGGTGTCGAAGTCGCTGCTCTTGGCGTCGGCGGCGAGCATCTCGCCGAGCTGCTCGGAGGCGGGGCCGCCCGCCGCGAGCGCGGCCACGACCGGCAGGGACTTCTTGCGCTGGCGCAGGTCGCTCCAGGTCTGCTTGCCGGTGGAGACCGGGTCGCCCCAGATGCCGAGCAGGTCGTCGACGGCCTGGAAGGCCAGGCCGAGGTGGTAGCCGTACCTCTCCAGGGTGTCGGCGGTGCGCTCGTCGGCGCCGCCGAGCACGGCGCCGATGGAGCTGGCGCAGGCCAGCAGGGCGCCGGTCTTGTTGCCCTCCATCTCCAGGCACTCCTCGACGCTGACGCGGTCGCGGTGCTCGTAGGAGATGTCCTGCGCCTGGCCGTCGATCAGGGCGCGGCTCGCGGTGGTCAGCCGGCGGGTGGCGCGCCCCGCCTCGACGGTCCCGAGCTCCAGGAGCACCTCGTTGGCCAGGGCGAACAGGGCGTCCCCGACGAGGATGGCCTGGGCGGGGCCGTGCACCTTCCACACGGTGTCGCGGTGGCGGCGCTGCTCGTCGCCGTCCATCAGGTCGTCGTGCAGCAGCGAGAAGTTGTGGACCAGTTCGACGGCGACCGCGCCCGGCACGCCCACCTCGGGCGCGGCACCGGTGACCTCGGCGGAGAGCACCGCGAGCGCGGGACGCACGGCCTTGCCGCCGTCGCCGTCGGTGGGGTTGCCGTGGGCGTCGATCCAGCCGAAGTGGTAAGCGGCGACCGTGTCCATGGGGGGTGCCAGGCGGTCGACGGCCGCCCGCAGCACCGGCGTGGCCAGGGTCCGGCCGCGCTCCAGCAGGGCGGTCACGTCCACCGCGGTCCTGCGGGCGGCCGGCGAGGCCGGGGGCACAGTGGGCACAGTTTCTCCTCTTGTCGCGGTGCCGGAGGGGGTGCGGAAACGTGCCGAGCCGTGCTGATCGAACGTCACCGGATCTCACCTCGCGGTGAGACGCCGGTCCCCTCCGGTTCTCGGCCGGGGGTCCGGGGGGCGGCCCCCGGGGCGATGCAGTACGCCGCCTCCTCGAAGGCGAAGAGGTGGCGGGGGCGGGGCCGGCCGAGGGCGCCGAGCGCGGCGTCCGCCGCACTCACGCCGCTGCGGACCGCACTCTCCATGGTCGCGGGCCACCCGGTGGCGGTCCACGCTCCGGCCAGGTACAGGCCGGGTGCCTTGGTGCGGGCGGCGGGCCGCAGACGCCCGACGCCGGGGGTGGGAGCGAAGGTCGCGGTGCGCTCCCGGGTCACGAAGAAGTCCCGCACGTGCGCGGCGCGCGTCCTCGGCAGCAGCCGCCGCAGTTCGGGCAGGTAGCGCTCGCGCAGCGCGGCCACGGGCAGGTCGATCTCGTCCTGCGCGGCCGACTGGGACAGCGCCAGGTACTGGCCCCGGTGCAGACCGGAGGCCTCGGTGCGGTCGAAGACCCACTGCACGGGCGTGCCGAGCGCGGCGAGGAACGGCACGTCGAGCACCTTGCGGTCGTAGACGACGTGCACGTTGAGGATCGGCGCGGTGCCGATCGCCGACAGCCGCTCGGGCGCGTCGAGCGCGCCGTCGGGCAGCAGGCCGTGCGCCTCGCGCTGGGGTACGGCGAGCACGACCGCGTCGGCGGCCAGCGTCCCGCCGGGCGTCCGGACGCTCCATCTGCCGCCGCCGTGCGCGCGGGAGTCGTACGCGAGGGAGGTGACACGGGTGCGGAGTTCGGTGCGCACGCCGGCGGCGTCGAGCGCCCTGCGGGCCAGCCGGTCGTGCAGTTCGCCGAGCGGGACGCGGGCCCAGCCGATGTCGGCCGCGCCCGGGTCGGACAGCAGACCGGTCTTGAACACCATCGCGGCGAGCGCGAGGGAGGTGTCGCCCGCGACCGCGTTGAGGGTGGCGACGCCGACCAGGTCCCACAGGGCCTCGACGGCGCGCGGCGACTGGCCGTGCGCGGTCAGCCAGCTGCCGAAGTCCTGGTCGTCCAGGGCCGGGTCGGCGAGGTCGAGGCCCCGCAGCGCGAGCGCGGCGCGGCCGACCCCGGCGCGTTCGGCGAGCGAGAGGTGCGGATACGTGGCGAGGCTGCGCCCGAGGTGGAGGGGGACGGGCAGCGCGTGGCGCCGCAGTCTGCCGAGCCGCCGCCCCTCGGGCCTGGCGACGTCGACGACGGGAACGTCGAGACGGTTCTGCAGCGGTGCCAGCGCACTGCCCCCGACGCGGTCGAGGAACCAGCGGTAGGCGGTGCAGCAGCGCAGGTAGACGTGCTGCCCGTTGTCGACGGTGAGCCCGTCGCGCCGGAAGGAGAACGCCAGGCCGCCGAGCCGGGGCCGGCCTTCGAGCAGGGTGACGCGCACCCCCGCGTCGGCGAGGGCGAGGGCGGCGGTGACACCGGCGATGCCGCCGCCGACCACGACGACGTCCCGTCCGGATGTCACCGGGGCGTGCGGGAGCGGCTCCTCGCTCATCGTGCTCCCTCCCCTGCGCGGCCGACGTGACGTGGGCACTGTGCACGGCGGGCCGTCGCAGTCAGGGACGCCGCGCCGCACCGGAGGGTTGCGTGCCGCTGTTCGCCGGTGTCGTCACCTCGCTCCACCGTGTCGCCCCGGATGTCCATCAGATGGGCCTCCGGACGGTCCGCCGGCTCGCGTGCCGGGTGTCCAGACCGGACAGTCCGCGCACGGCGACGTAGGCCTTCTCCCGGCCGGGCAGGGAGACCCGGCCGCGCAGGACGGCCTCGGGGTCGCGTTCGATGCGGTCGAGGAGGCGGCGGTAGATGCCGGCCATCGCCGCGACACAGGCGCCGCTGCGCCGGTCGAGCAGGGGCAGCAGCCGGTAGCCCTCGGCGAACAGGGCGCGGGCCCGGCGCACCTCGAAGTGCACGAGGCCCGCGAAGTCGGAGCCCTCCGGCGGCCGCGGCCCGTCGAACCCGGACGAGCAGCCGAACTTCGCGAGGTCGTCGGCCGGCAGGTAGGTGCGCCCGCCCGCGGCGTCCTCGCGGACGTCCCTGAGGATGTTGGTCAGCTGGAGGGCGAGCCCGAGGGTGTCGGCGTACTCCGGTGCGCGTTCGGCGCCGCGCGCCCCGGGTTCGGTGCCGAACACGCCGAGCGAGAGCCGGCCGATGGCGCCCGCGACGCACCGGCAGTACGTCTTCAGGTCGTCCCAGGTCTCGTACGTCTCGCCGCGCACGTCCATCAGGACGCCGTCGATCAGCTCGTCCAGGCCGCCCAGCGGGATCGGGAAGGTCCGCGCGGCGTGCGCGAGGGCGACGGCGACGGGATCGGTGTCGTCCTCCTCGACCTCGCCTGCCCGCACCCGGGTGAGCAGGGCCCGGGTGTCCTCGAGCCGGGCGATCTTGACGTCGCCGTCCAGGGCGCCGTCGCCGATGTCGTCGACGCGGCGCGAGAACGCGTACAGCGCGGACATCGCGCGCCGCTTCGGCGTCGGCAGCAGCCGGATGCCGTACGCGAAGTTGCGGGCCTGCCGTCCGGTGACGGTCTCGCAGTAGCCGTAGGCGGCGAGTACCGGTGCGGACGGGTGTGGCGGAGAGTCCACGGTCCGGGTCACCCCTCTCCTCGCAGGATCACGCCCGTCTCGCGCAGCAACCGGAGCTTGCCGGGCCGGGGCGGGCCGGGAAGGACGTCGTGATGGGCGGCGGCGATCGCGTGGAGGGCCGCCCGTCCCCCCGCCACGAAGCCCGCGAGCAGCAGCCTCAGCCTGCCGTGGACGCTGCCCACCAGCGGGGCGCCCTCGTCCAGCAGGGCGCGGGCGCGTTGCGCCTCGAAGGCGACCAGCGCGCGCACCGACGCGCTCGCCGTCGGCGCGGCGAGGTCCGTCTCCTGGACGTGGAAGCGCCTCATGTCGGCGGCGGGCAGGTAGACGCGGTCGCGTCCGAGGTCCTCGGCCACGTCCTGGAGGTGCTCGACGATCTGCAGCGCGGTGCAGACCGCGTCGGAGCGGCGGGTCCGCTCGGGGGACGTGGTGCCGGTGACGGCGAGGACGAGGCGGCCCACGGGGTTGGCGGACAGTTCGCAGTACGCGAGGAGGTCGTCGTAGGTCTCGTAGCGGGTGACGAGCTGGTCCTGGCGGTTGGCCGCGATCAGGCCGAGGAAGGGCTCGGGGGTGAGCCCGCCGCGTCGGACGGTGGGCTGGAGGCGGCGCAGCAGGGGGTGGCGGGGCGTGCCGGCGAAGACCCGCCGCAGATCGGCCTCGACGGCGTCCAGCAGGACGAGCCGGTCCTCGGCGTCGGTGGCCGGCACGCCGAGCGCCCGGGCGTCGGCGCCGCCGGGGGCGAGGTCGCCGTCGCCGATGTCGTCGACGAGCCGGGCGAAGCCGTAGACGGCCAAGAGGTCCTCGCGCCAGGCGCGGGGGAGGAAGAAGGGGGCCACCGGGAAGTTCTCGTCGGCGGCCTTGTCCAGGGTGCCGGGGCCGGACTCCCCGGTGCGCGACGCCGTCGTCGCGCTCACCGTCGGCTGCCCGGGGCAGGGACGGCGCATGCTGCGTTGAGCTGGGGAGTTTCCGTAGCCATTGCCGTCACATCTCCCGTTCTACACTGCCAACCCAATACGCACTATTTCGGACACGCCGCCCAGCCGCCCGCACAGCGGTGCGGTCGGGGGTGTCGCGCCTTATCGCCCCACTTGACGCGTTTCGGGACCGGTACAGCTTACGTTGTACAGCGCAGCGCGGACCGCGGGGGTGTCCCGCGGGTCACAACAACACACCGATCGGCGCCAAGCTTCCTGCGCCGGGCCGGAGTTGACGCTTTCTTTGCAGACGCAGGGCCCCACCGGTCGTCTCCGCGGCGGGGCCCTGGACGGTACGGGCTACTTGCCCGTGAACTTCTCGTACTCCTTGAGTACGTCCTCCGTCGGGCCGTCCATGCGCAATTCGCCGCGTTCCAGCCACAGGACCCGGTTGCAGGTGTCCCGGATCGACTTGTTGCTGTGACTGACCAGGAAGACCGTGCCGGCCTCCTTGCGCAGCTCCCGGATGCGCTGCTCGGACCGCACCTGGAACTTGCGGTCGCCGGTGGCCAGCGCCTCGTCGATCATCAGGACGTCGTGGTCCTTGGCGGCGGCGATGGAGAAGCGCAGACGGGCCTGCATGCCCGAGGAGTAGGTGCGCATCGGCAGGGTGATGAAGTCGCCCTTCTCGTTGATGCCGGAGAAGTCGACGATGCCCTGGTAGCGCTCCTTGATCTGCTCGCGGGACATGCCCATGGCGAGACCGCCGAGGATGACGTTGCGCTCGCCGGTGAGGTCGTTCATCAAGGCGGCGTTCACGCCCAGCAGCGAGGGCTGGCCGTCGGTGTAGACCCTGCCGCTCTCGGGCGGCAGCAGGCCGGCGATGGCGCGCAGCAGGGTGGACTTGCCGGAGCCGTTGGAGCCGATCAGGCCGATGGCCTCGCCGCGGTAGGCGACGAAGGAGACGCCCTTGACGGCGTGCACCTTGCGCACGCCGCGTTCCTCGCCGCGCTTGAGGATGCGGCTGAGGGCGGCGGTCGCGCTGCCCTTCCCGGTCTTGGCGCCGTTGACGCGGTAGACGATGTGGACGTCGTCCGCGATGACGGTGGGGACCCGCTCGACACTCTGGTCGTCAGCCACGGCCGTACCTCTCTTCCGCCTTCCAGAAGTACACGAACCCGCCGAACGCGAACAGCAGCGCCCAGCCGAGGGCGATGGCCCACACGTGGTCGGGGAGGTTCTCGGCGCCGTAGCCCTCGATGAGGGCGAAGCGCATCAGGTCCATGTAGACGGCGGTGGGGTTCCACTGCAGCACGGTCGCGATCCAGTCCGGCTTGTCCGCGAGGAAGACCGGGATGGAGAACATCACGCCGGACGCGTACATCCACGTGCGCATCACGAACGGCATCAGCTGCGCGAGGTCCGGGGTCTTCGCGCCGGCCCGGGCGAAGATCAGCGCCAGGCCGGTGTTGAAGCAGAACTGCAGGACCAGCACGGGGACGATCAGCGCCCACGAGGCGTCCGGGTAGCTGCCGAAGCCGATGGCCACCGCGAACAGCACGATCATCGAGAACAGCAGTTGCTGGAGCTGCTGGAGCGCGAAGGAGATCGGCAGCGAGGCGCGCGGGAAGTGCAGGGCGCGCACCAGCCCGAGGTTGCCGGAGATGGCGCGCACACCGCTCATGACGGAGCTCTGCGTGAAGGTGAAGACGAAGACGCCCGTGACCAGGAAGGGAATGTAGACGCTCTTCTCCATCCCGCGGCCCGCATCGAGGATCAGGCCGAAGACCGCGAAGTACACGGCCGCGTTCAGCAGCGGGGTGGCCACCTGCCACAGCTGGCCGAGCTTGGCCTGGCTGTACTGGGCGGTCAGCTTCGCCGAGGAGAACGCCAGGATGAAGTGGCGCCTGCCCCAGAGCTGGCGGACGTACTCCCGCAGCGTGGGCCGGGCGCCGCTCACGGCCAGCCCGTGCTTGGCGGCCAGCTGCGCCGCCGTGAGGCCCTCGTCGGGCGACGGAGGCACGCTCACCGCGACTCCGCCGTCATGCGTTGTCTCACTCACCAGTAGGAAACTTTCGTCTTCGGGATGCACAGCCTGAGGGGGTCTGGCATGAGCCGGGGGGGCCTCGGGACGCTCCGGGCCCTCGGGGACGAGCTTGTCAGATGACCGGAGGCCGGCCCAGTCGGGTCAGCCGCCACACCGTACGCCACTTCATGGGCCTGCGCGGTCCGCACGGTGTGGTCCACCCTTCCCGGAAGCCCCCGAGCCACGCCTTGAGCGCGGGGCGGGAGGGCCGGCGTGCCAGCGTGAGCAACAGCCAGACCCCGAGGTAGACCGGGACGAGGGGCGCGGGGAGGTTGCGGCGGGCCAGCCAGACGCGGTTGCGGGCGACCATGCGGTGGTAGACCGCGTGCCGCGAGGGCGCGGTCGTCGGGTGGTGCAGCACCATGTCGGACCGGTAGTCGATCATCCAGCCCGCGTCGAGGGCCCGCCATGCCAGGTCGGTTTCCTCGTGCGCGTAGAAGAATGCGTCCGGAAGCCCGCCGACTTCCGCGAAGACCCGGGTGCGGACGGCGTTGGCGCCGCCGAGGAAGGTGGTGACCCGGGAGGAGCGCATCGGGTCGGAGGCGCGCAGCCGCGGTACGTGGCGGCGCTGGGTGACACCGGTGTCGGGGTCGGCGATGCGGAAGCTGATGATGCCGAGCCTCGGGTCGGCCGTGAAGGCCTCGCGGCACAGCTCGGCGGTGTCGTGCCGGGCGAGCAGGCCGTCGTCGTCGAGGAAGAGCAGCACGTCGACGTCGCGGCCGCTGGGGCCGAAGGCCTCGACGCCGACGTTGCGGCCGCCGGGTATGCCGAGGTTCTCGGGCAGCTCGACGGTCCGCACGCCCTCGGGGACGTCGGGGACCGGCGAGCCGTTGCCGACGACGACCACCTCGACCGGGTCGCCCTTCTGCTCGACGACGGAGTCGATCAGTGCGCGCAGCTCGTCGGGGCGGTTGCCCATGGTGATGATCACCGCGCCGACCTTCATCCGCACGCTCACCGCAGCCTGCTCGACGCGAGGACGGACACCAGGTGCAGCAGCGTCTGCAGCAGCGCGATCCCGGCGAGTACGGCGGTGCCCAGGCGGGTGAGGAACAGGTCGCCCCTGGCCGCGTCGACGATCGCGAGCAGCAGGATCAGCAGGGACGCCTCGATGCCGAGGATCAGCCGGTGGAACTTGAGCGCGGCGGCGGCCCGGCGGGCCAGCGCCATGCCGGAGGAGCGCGGCTCGGCGGCGGCCTCCTTGACGGGCGGCAGGCCGCCCTGGTGGCGGGCGACGCCGACGAGGTCGGTCTCCGCCTTGATCAGGATCGCGCCGAGTGCGGCCAGCGTGCCGAGGAACGCCCACAGCCAGTCGATGCGGCCGGGGCCCCACAGGTCGGCGGCGCGCAGTCCGAGGCCGACCAGGACGGCGGCGTCGGTCAGGTAGGCGCCGACGCGGTCCAGGTAGACCCCGCCGAGCGAGTACTGCTTCTTCCAGCGCGCTATCTCGCCGTCCACGCAGTCGAGCAGCAGGTACAGCTGGACCATCACCACGCCGAGCACGGCCCCCGCGATGCCCGGCACGAGCAGGGCGGGGGCGGCGAGCACGCCGAAGACGGTCATCAGGTACGTGAGCTGGTTGGGCGTGACCCTGGTGTTGACCAGAAAGCGGTCGACCCGCAGGGACACCTCGCGCATGTAGAGGCGCCCTGCCCAGTGCTCACCGCTGCGTCGGTCCTTCACCCCCGGGGGATGGACGACCGGTCTGAGTTCAGCTACCGATGGCCTTGACATAGTCGGCGTAGACGTCCTTGATCTGTTCCGTCGTGAGGTCGAGGTGCTCGAGGATGGTGTACCGGCCCGGCCGGGTCTCCGGAGCGAACTCCACCACCCGCACGAACTCCTCCACCGTGAAGCCGATCTCCTGCGGCAGCACCGGCAACCCGTGCCGGCGCAGCACCCCCGCCATGTGCACCGACTCCTCATGCGCCCCCCGCAGATACATCGCGAACGCCGCACCCAGCCCGCACTGCTCCCCATGCGCCGCCGCCCGCCGCGGAAACAGCAGATCGAACGCATGGTTGATCTCATGACACGCACCCGACGACGGCCGCGAGTCCCCCGACACCGACATCGCGATCCCGCTCAGCACCAACGCCTCCGCCAGCACCTGCAGAAAACCGGTGTCCCCCACCCCACCCGGATGACGCAGCACCGCCTCACCCGCCTGCCGCGCGATCGCCGCCGCCAGACCGTCGATCTTCTCCCCCGTCACCCGATGCGACAGCTCCCAGTCCGCGATCGCCGACACGTTCGACACCGCATCACCGATCCCCGCCCGCACGAACCGCACCGGCGCCGCCCGGATCACCTCCAGATCGATCACCACCGCGATCGGATTCGGCACCCCGTACGAACCCCGCCCCGCATCGTTGTCCAACGTCGCCACCGGCGAACACAACCCGTCATGCGCCAGATTCGTCGGCACCGCCACCAACGGCAACCCCACCCGCGCCGCCGCGAACTTCGCACAATCGATGATCTTCCCCCCACCCAGACCCACAACCGCCTCATACCGCCCGGCCTTGATCTCCCCCGCCAGCCGGACCGCGTCGTCCAACGTCCCCCCACCGACCTCACACCACGTCGCACCCGGCATCAACGGCGCCAGCCGCTCCCGCAACCGCGCCCCCGACCCGTCACTCACCGCGATCGCCAACCGCCCCGACCGCGAAATCCGCTCATCCGCCAACACCCCACCCAGATCGTCCAGTGCACCCTCACGGATGTCCACCACGACCGGCGAGGGAATCAAACGCGTCAGTACCGGCACGCGATCTCCCGACCCCGCGCCAGATCGTCATGATTGTCGATCTCCACCCAGTCCACCTGACCGATCGGGGCCACGTCGATCCGCACACCCCGCTCCACCAGCTCCTGGTAACCGTGCTCGTAGAACTGCTGCGGATCGGCCTGCCACACCGCCCGCAACGCATCGGCCAGCTCCGCCGCCACCCCACCCTCGATCAACGTCACACCGATGTACTCACCACTGGCCTCGGCCGGATCCATCAGCTTCGTGATCTTCGTCAACCCCCGCTCCGGATCCACGACGACCTTCATCTCCTCGTCCGCCAGCTTCTTCACCGTGTCCACCGCGAGGATGATCCTGCGGCCCTCACCCCGGGCCGCCAGCAACGCCCGCTCCACCGACACCGGATGCACCGTGTCACCGTTGGCCAGGATCACCCCGTCACCCAGCACCCCCCGGCCACACCACAACGAATAGGCGTTGTTCCACTCCTCCGCCCTGTCATTGTCGATCAACGTCAGCTTCAGCCCGTACTTCGCCTCCAACGCCGCCCGCCGCTCGTACACCGCCTCCTTGCGGTACCCCACGATGACGGCAACCTCCGTCAACCCGATCTCGGCGAAGTTGCCCAACGTCAGATCCAGGACCGTGGGCTCCCCCTCGACACCCTCGGGCCCCACCGGCACCAGCGCCTTCGGCAGGGTGTCGGTGTAGGGGCGCAGACGCCGTCCGGCGCCGGCCGCCAGCACGAGGCCGATCATGCGAGTTCTCCTTCGTCGTGTACGGCGGGCGCGCCGCCCTTGTGGGCGGACACCCAGAAGCGGATGCTCTCGGCGAGCACCACGAGGGCCACGGCCACGGCGAGCACCGTGAGCGCGACGGTGAACTGCGCGGCGGTCAGCACCGCGGCCAGGACGGTGACGACCAGCGCCCGCCCTTCCTGGCCCCCGATGACGCGCACCAGCCAGGCCGGCGGCGCGCCGGCGTCACCGCGGATGCGGTACACCGTGTCGTAGTGATGGTAGGCGACGGCGGCCACCAGCCCGAAAGCCGCCGGAAGCGCGCCGTCCGCGTCTGCCCGGGCCGCCACGGCGAGCACGGTGGTGTACTCGGCCGTCCGGAAGAAGGCCGGGACGAGCCAGTCCAGGGAGCCCTTGAGGGGCCGGGCGACGGCCAGGCCCGAGGCGGCGGCGTGGACGAGTGCGGCGACGACGGGCCAGGGGCTGCCGTAGTCGGTCAGCGCGGCCGTGGCGACGACGGCGATGCCGCCGAGGAGGGCGACGGCGGGGGCGGCGAGCCCCGGCAGCCGGCGCGCGGGGTCGCGGAACGCCGTCGCGAGCCCTTCGGCGAGCGGGCCGCAGTCCGCGAAGTCGGCGAGGGCCCGTGCGGCCCGGTCGGTGCGCCGCGCCCGTCGGGTCAGCGAGCGCAGGACGCGGCCCGCCGTGGTGTAGGCGGCGGCGAAGGCACAGCCGGCCAGCAGGACGCAGAAGGTGACGCGGGGGGTGGTGGCCGCGGTCAGGACGGCCATCAGGGCCCAGCGTTCGCCGATGGGCAGCACGATCATCCGGCGCACCCAGACGGTCCAGCCGATGCTGTCCACCCGGTCGGAGAGGGCGGCGGTGGGGCTGGTCTCGGCGTCGGCGTCCTGGTTGGCCTCGGTGAAGCAGAAGTCCACGACGTGCCGGCAGGTCTGCAGGGCCATCAGGCCGAGGGCGAGGGCCCACACGTCGTCGCCGCCCCGCGCGGCCCCCAGGGCGAGGCCCGCGTAGTAGGCGTACTCCTTGGCCCGGTCGAAGGTGGCGTCCAGCCAGGCGCCGAGGGTGGAGTACTGCAGGGAGTAGCGGGCGAGCTGGCCGTCGGTGCAGTCCAGGACGAACGAGACGATCAGCAGGACGCCGGCCGCGACGAACCCGCCGCGCGAGCCGGTGGCCGCGCAGCCGGCCGCGACGAGCGCGGTGAGCAGCGAGGCGGTGGTGACCTGGTTGGGGGTGAGACCGCGCCTGGCGCACCAGCGGGCGATGTGCCGCGAGTAGGGGCTGATGAAGAACGTGGTGAAGAAGCCGTCGCCGGCCTTGACGGCCGACTTCAGGCGTACGGCCTCGTCGTCGACGGCGGAGACGGCCTGCCGTGCCTCGTTGCGGGCCTGCGGGTCGGCGGGGACGGCGGCGACCAGGCTGCCGAGCTCGGGCCGGTGCACGCCGGCGCCGTCGGCGTCCAGGGCGGCGACGACGCGGTCGGCGAGGCTGCCGACGACGAGCGCGGTGCCGCCGCTCGCCGAGTTCTCCCGGGCCAGCGCGCGGGTCAGGGCCCGGCGGCCGGCCGGCTGGGCGGTGACGGCGCCGGGGATCGCGGCGAGCGGGAAGCGGGGGTCGGTGAGGCCGAGGCGCAGCGCGTGCAGGTGGCCGACGAAGTGTGCGTCGACGACGGCCACGCGCTGGTCGGCCGGGACGGCGGCGAGGAGGGTCTCCGCGTCGGCGGCGTCGGCGGCGCCGCGCACGTCGAAGCCGAGGGAGCGCAGGTCGCCCTCGATCGACGATCCCGGTACCGGCTGACCGGTGAGGATGGCGGTCGGCAACCGAACTCACTCCCTGGGTCCCGACGCGTCCGCGTCGGTCGTCTGCATGGTGCGGGCGCCCCTTGGCGGCACCAGGCGGGCGGCATGTCGGCAGAGGCTATCGGATGCCCGGAAGCCCGTGTTCACCGGCCGTTCAGGCGCCGGTCGAGACGGTCCGCGGCGCGGTGGGACCGGCCTGTGCCGAGATCATCATCGGGGATCGGCGGCCCCGCCCACAAACCGCGCCCCACAGACCCGACATCCGGGACATCGCGCCGGGCGTCCGGGCTCGGGCGGTCGGCCCCGGTCCGGCGCGGCACCGGTCCGGACCGGGCGGTCGCCACGGTCGGCACACACCTGGAGGACGCCCTGACCTGCGATTCGTTTCCGCAGGTCAGGGCATATGACAACGGTGTTCAGTGCCGCGTTGCCGGATACCCCCCACCCGTAGTTCACTGAAGGCCCGAGCGGATCACAGGAGGCTGTTTCTCATGGGGGCTGGGCACGACCACGGCCACGGGCACGCCCACGCGCCGACGACCGGCACGGCCGCGGCCGCCTACCGCGGGCGGCTGCGCGTCGCGCTGTCGATCACGCTCACCGTCATGGTGGTCGAGATCGTCGGAGGACTGCTCGCCGACTCCCTCGCCCTGATCGCGGACGCGGCGCACATGGCCACCGACGCGGTCGGCCTGGGCATGGCGCTGCTCGCCATCCACTTCGCCAACCGCCCGCCGAGCGCCCGCCGCACCTACGGCTACGCCCGCGCCGAGATACTGGCCGCCCTCGCCAACTGCCTGCTGCTGCTGGGGGTGGGCGGCTACGTCCTGTACGAGGCGGTTCAGCGCTTCCTCACGCCCGCGCCCACCGAGGGCGGGCTGATGATCGTGTTCGGTGCGATCGGCCTGGTCGCCAACACCGTCTCGCTCACGCTGCTCATGCGCGGCCAGGCGGAGAGCCTGAACGTGCGCGGCGCGTTCCTGGAGGTGGCCGCCGACGCGCTCGGGTCGGTCGCGGTGCTCCTCTCGGCGGTCGTGATCCTCACCACCGGCTGGCAGGCCGCCGACCCGGTCGCCTCACTCGTCATCGGCCTGATGATCGTCCCGCGGACCGTGAAGCTGCTGCGCGAGACGTTGGACGTGCTGCTGGAGGCGGCGCCGAAGGACGTCGACATGGCGCAGGTGCGGGCCCACATCCTCGCCCTCGACGGGGTCGAGGACGTGCACGACCTGCACGCCTGGACGATCACCTCCGGGATGCCGGTGCTCTCGGCGCACGTGGTGGTGAGTTCGGACGTGCTCAACGCGATCGGTCACGAGAAGATGCTGCACGAGCTCCAGGGCTGCCTGGGCGACCATTTCGACGTGGCGCACTGCACCTTCCAGCTGGAGCCGGTCGGGCACGCGGAGCACGAGGCCCGCCTCTGCCACTGAACGGCGGTCGCCGCCGGGGGCCTTCCCGAATCGGACAATCGTTCCGTACGGTTCTCCGCCCGCCCCGCCGGGCAAGATCGCAGCCGGGGCCCGGCCGCCGTGCGCGGGACATGCGGGCGGGCGCGCGAAGCGCCGGAAGCGCCGCTCCCGTACGGCAGACTGGGGGCGCGAGGACCGATGCTAAGGATGGGTATGCCGATCACACCTGCCACCGCGACGCCCGGCTCGTCGAGCGGCGCCGCGGACGCGATCTTGCTGGAACTGGTCGACGAGAACGGTGTGACCATCGGGACCGCGGAGAAGCTCGCGGCCCATCAGCCGCCCGGACGGCTGCACCGCGCGTTCTCCGTTTTCCTCTTCGACGAGCGGGGGCGGCTGCTGCTCCAGCAGCGGGCGCTCGGCAAGTACCACTCCCCCGGTGTGTGGTCCAACACGTGCTGCGGTCACCCCTACCCCGGCGAGGCGCCCTTCGCGGCGGCCGCGCGGCGCACGTTCGAGGAGCTGGGCGTGTCCCCGTCGCTGCTCGCGGAGGCCGGCACGGTCCGCTACAACCATCCGGACCCGGCGTCGGGGCTGGTGGAGCAGGAGTACAACCACCTGTTCGTGGGGCTGGTGCAGTCCCCGCTGCGGCCGGACTCCGAGGAGGTCGGCCGGACGGCCTTCGTGACCCCGCCCGAGCTGGCCGAACGGCATGCGAGGGACACCTTCTCGGCCTGGTTCATGACCGTGCTGGACGCGGCCCGTCCGGCCGTGCGGGAGCTCACGGGTCCGTCGGCCGGCTGGTG
This sequence comes from Streptomyces sp. NPDC030143, assembly GCF_055573695.1. NCBI lineage: Bacteria > Bacillati > Actinomycetota > Actinomycetes > Kitasatosporales > Streptomycetaceae > Streptomyces > Streptomyces sp. NPDC030143. The sequence continues at coordinate 686,760 of NZ_JBVIAY010000002.1, read as the reverse complement.
ACCGGGAACGCGGCGGGCTTCAGCGGCAGGGCGGCCCAGATGACCTTGCCGCCGCTCGCCGTGTGCTCGACGTCGCACACCCCGCCCGCCTCCCGGGCGACCTCGCGGACCAGGAGCAAGCCGCGGCCGCCGGTGCGCGCGTGGTCGGTCTCCAGGGCGGTCGGGCGGTAGGGGTGCTCGTCCTCCACGGAGACCCGCACCCACTCGGCTCCGACGGCCACCTCCACCGCCAGCGTCGGGGACAGCAGCGCCGCGTGCCGTACGGCGTTGGTCACCAGCTCGGAGACGATCAGCAGGAGGCCGTGGGCGACGTCCTCGCAGACCGGCACGCCCTGCCGGTACAGCAGGTCGCGCACGGCGTGTCGCGCCTGCGGGACCGAGGCGTCCACGGCGGGGGCGGTGAACCGCCAGACGCCCTCGTAGGGAAGCGGTCGCGCCACCGTGTCCTCGCGGGGAAGCGGTCGCGCCGCAGTGTCCTCGGGGGGAAGCGGTCGCGCCGCTTTCCTCTCGGGGGGAAGGAATCGCGCCACTCCGTGCTCGTAGGGGAGCGGTTGCGGCACTCTGTCCTCGTCGGGTCCGGCAGGGGCGCCCCCGTCGTCCGCCGGGTGTGGGCCGGGCCCGCGCCCGTGGTCGTCCATCGTCCGGTCGCCACCCTCGCGCTCGATTGTCACCACACGTCGAGTCTTGACAACGGGCGGCCACCCGCCCCGGGACTGAACACAAGTCAGCGGTTTTCGAGCGTTCACGACCGTCGACGCACGAGGCGATGACGGGAGCGACCGCTCCTGTCCCGTCCGTGCCACGTTCGCGCACTATTCGGGTTGTACGGATTTGCGGTGCCGTTCCTCCGTTCCGTCCCCGGGGCCGGCGGTCCCCGGGGACGCGTCCGTGCCCAGCCGTTCCGCGACCAGCCCCACGATGCGCCGGCCGCCGAAACCGGTGGCGAGCAGACCGAGACCGTCGAAGAGCAGGGCGAGGGAGAAGAAGCAGCCGATGACGTACTGGCTGCTGCTCGGCCAGTCGATCAGCACGAGGATGCCCAGGAGCAGGTCGAAGGCGCCCAGCACCAGCGTCCAGCCGAACTGCGGGCCACGCACGACCAGGCTGCCGACCAGCCGGAAGAGGCCGCCGGTGAGGAAGAGCAGGGCGGCGAACATGGTGAGCGCGGCGGCGGTCGCGTCGGGCCTGCGGATGATCACCACGCCGGCGGCGATGTTCAGGGCGGCGACGATGACCCCGAGCCAGAAGAAGTTGCTGCCGCGCGCCTGGACGGCGTGCAGCAGACCGACCGCGCCGCCGATCAGCAGCAGCCAGCCGAACAGCAGCATCGAGGTGAGCGTGGCGAACCCGGTGTAGAGGAGGCCGACCAGCCCGGCGACGACCAGGACGGTGCCGAGCACCGCGAGCCAGCCGAAACCCCTCTGCAGCTTCGCCGCCTCGTCCCGGGGCGGGGTGGACGCGGCCATGGGCGCCTCCTCACGTGCGTTCCTCTTCCCTCCCCTGTGTGCCCCCGATGGGGTCGCACTCACCGGGACGCGCGCGAGCGGGTCGCACGCACCGGGAGGTGCGCGATCGGTGGGGCGGGCGGCCGGTTAGCATCCGGCCCATGGAGCCCGAACTGCTGTACGGCGTCACGGACGCGGTCGCCACCGTCGTCCTGCACCACCCGGCCAAACGCAACGCCATGACGGCCGCCATGTGGCGGGCGCTGCCGCCGCTGCTGGAACAGCTCGCCGCCGACCCCGGGGTGCGGGTTCTGGTGGTGACCGGCGCGGGCGGCACCTTCTGCGCGGGCGCCGACATCTCCACGCTCCAGGGGTCCGCGCGGGAGGCGCAGGAGCTGGCGGTGCGGGCCGAGGAAGCACTCGCCGCCTTCCCGAAGCCGACGCTGGCGGCGGTGAAGGGCCACTGCGTGGGCGGCGGCGCCCAGCTCGCGGCCGCCTGCGACCTGCGCTTCGCCGAGGAGGGCGCGCTGTTCGGGGTGACGCCCGCGAAGCTCGGGATCGTCTACCCGTCCTCGGCGACCCGCCGGCTGGTGGCGCTGGTGGGTCCGGCCACCGCCAAGTACCTGCTGTTCTCCGGGGAGTTGATCGACACCGGGCGGGCCCTGCGCACGGGCCTGGTCGACGAGGTGCTGCCGGCCGGGGAACTCGACGAGCGCGTCGCGGAGTTCACCGGCGTGCTGGTGTCCCGCTCGCAGCTGACGCAGGCCGCCGCGAAGGAGTTCGCCGACGGCCGCACCGACCGGGACGCCCACTGGGCGGCGCAGGCGCGCGGCAGCGGCGATACCGCGGAGGGCGTCGCCGCGTTCCTGGAGCGCAGGGAGCCGCGCTTCACGTGGACTACGTCAGGATGAAGCGGCTGTGCGCCCTGAGCGTGTCGACGATCTCCGCGGGCGCCTTCTGCGGCGATCCGGCGTCGTAGGGCGGCTGCGGGTCGTACTCCGTGGCCAGTTGCACGGTCCGGGCGACGGTGTCGCCGGCGATGCGGCCCAGCAGGGTGAGGCCCATGTCGATGCCGGAGGAGACGCCGGCCGCGGTGACGTACTTGCCGTCGGTGACGACGCGCTCCCCCGTGGGGGCGGCCCCGAAGCGCTCGAGCTGCTCCAGGGCCAGCCAGTGGCAGGTGGCCCGGCGTCCGTTCAGGAGTCCGGCCGCGGCGAGCAGCAGGGAGCCCGTGCACACGGAGGTCGTCCAGGTGCTGGTGGCGTCGGCGGCGCGCAGCCAGTCCAGCAGGGGCGCGTTGTCCATCTGGGCGGTCTGGCCGGGGCCGCCCGGCACGACCACGATGTCGGGACGCGGCACCTCGCCCAGGGTCCGGTCGGCGACCAGGGCGAGGTTGCCGGTGTCGGTGCGCAGCGGACCGGTCCGCTCGGCGACGAAGACGGTCTCCGCACCCGGGAGACGGCCGAGCGTCTCGTAGGGGCCCACGGCGTCGAGGGCGGTGAAGCGGTCGAAGAGGACGATGGCGATCTGCACGGGCTTCCCTTCGTCGGGGGGCGTTGTTTCCTCGCGGCCGGTCGGCGGGCCCGGCTCCGGTCGGTCGTGGGGTCCCTCGTGGCCGGTCATCGGGGGTGGGCGGGGCGGAAGCGGCGGCGGTATTCGGCCGGGGAGGTGCCGAGGGCCCTGAGGAAGGCGCGGCGCATGGCCTCGGGGGTGCCGTAGCCGCTGGCGCGGGAGACCTCCTCGACGCCGCCCCCGGTGTCCTCCAGCAGGCGCCGGGCGTGTTCCAGGCGGACCCGGTCGACGTAGCGGCCGGGAGTCGTGCCGGTCTCGTCGCGGAAGGCGCGGGCGAAGTGGCGGGGCGACAGCCGGGCGCGGGCGGCGAGGGACTCGACGCTCAGGTCGGCCGCGGGGTGCTCGCTGATCCAGCGCTGGACGTCCCGCAGGGGCTCGCGCCGGGCCGTCTGGGCGGCGAGCTGGGCGCTGAACTGGGCCTGGTTGCCGGGGCGGCGCAGGAAGACGACCAGGTGGCGGGCGATGGTCAGCGCCACCTCCCGGCCGAGGTCCTCCTCGACCAGGGCGAGGGCCAGGTCGATACCGGAGGTGACCCCGGCCGAGGTGTGGACCTTGCCGTCCCGCACGAAGATCGGATCAGGGTCGACCTCGACGGCCGGGTGGTCGCGCGCGAGCTTGTCGCAGTACCCCCAGTGGGTCGTCGCCCGGCGACCGTCCAGCAGCCCCGCCTGGGCAAGCAGGATCGCGCCGGTGCACACCGACACGAGGCGCTCGGCGCGGGGCGCGCGTCCCCGCAACCAGTCGGTCAGCCGCCGGTCCGGGCTGCGGGTGCCCTGCCCGCCCGGAACGAGGAGGGTGTGCGGGTCGGGCGCCTCGCCGAGGGCCCCGTCCGCGACGAGGGTCAGGCCGCTCGAGGTGCGCACGGGGCCGCCGTCCAGCGAGGCCGTGCGCAGGCGGTAGCTCCCCGGGGTGTGCTGCTCGGCCCCCGCGAAGACCTCCACGGGACCGGTGACGTCGAGGCTCTGGACGCCGTCGAAGAGGACGACGAGGACGGTTCGCTGGGCCATGCGGTCGATTCTTCGGCGATCCCCGCGGGGCCGCAATGACCGGTTCCCCACCTTTCCTGCCGTCGCGGGAAAGCCGACGGGCATGTCCCGGCGTCGCGGAGGTACCCGCTCAGCACCGGCCACCGCGGCCGGTGAGAGAGAGGAGAACCACGTGTTCCGAGCCATCGCGGACGTCCTGCGCCAGATCGGCGGCGCCATCGCCACCGTCGTGACGCTGCCCTTCCGGGCCCTGGCCCGCCTCTTCGGCGGAGCCTCGGGCTCCGCGCGCGGCCACCGGGCCTGAGGCCCGCCGCGCACGGCGCCCTGATCCCCGAGTGTCGGTGCCGCCTGCCACAATTGCCGCGCAACCTCAGTGGAGAAGGCGGTACGGGATCGTGACGACACCCGGGTCCATCGAAGTAGGGTCCATCGAAGGCAGGATCGCCGAGGAGCTCGGCGTACGGGAGCGGCAGGTGAAGGCCGCCGTGGAGCTGCTCGACGGCGGCTCGACGGTGCCTTTCATCGCCCGCTACCGCAAGGAAGCGACCGAGATGCTCGACGACGCGCAGCTGCGCACGATCGAGGAGCGGCTGCGCTACCTGCGGGAGCTGGAGGAACGCCGGACGGCGATCCTGGAGTCCGTGCGCGAGCAGGGCAAGCTCACCGGCGAGCTGGAAGCGCGGATCCGGGGTGCGGAGACCAAGGCGCGCCTCGAGGACATCTACCTGCCGTACAAGCCCAAGCGGCGGACGAAGGCGCAGATCGCGCGGGAGGCCGGGCTGGAGCCGCTGGCCGAGGGCCTGCTCGGCGACCCTGGCGTCGAACCGCTCGCGGCGGCCGCCGCCTTCGTCGACGCCGGCAAGGGTGTCGCGGACCCGCAGGCGGCGCTGGACGGCGCGCGGGCGATCCTCACCGAGCGGTTCTCGGAGGACGCCGACCTGATCGGAGAGCTGCGCGAGCGCATGTGGGTGCGCGGGCGCCTCGTCGCGAAGGTACGGGAGGGCAAGGAGGAGGCGGGCGCGAAGTTCGCCGACTACTTCGACTTCGCCGAACCGTTCACCGAGCTGCCCTCGCACCGGATCCTGGCGATGCTGCGCGGTGAGAAGGAGGAGGTCCTCGACCTCGTCCTGGAGCCCGAGGAGGCGACGGAGGGACCTTCGTCGTACGAGGGGATCGTGGCCCACCGGTTCGGGATCGCCGACCGGGGCCGCCCCGCCGACAAGTGGCTGGCGGACACGGTCCGCTGGGCATGGCGCACCCGCCTCCTCGTGCACCTCGGCATCGACCTGCGCCTGAGGCTGCGGACGGCCGCGGAGGACGAGGCGGTCGACGTGTTCGCGGCGAACCTGCGCGACCTGCTGCTGGCCGCCCCCGCGGGCACCCGCGCGACCCTGGGCCTGGACCCCGGCTTCCGTACGGGCGTGAAGGTGGCCGTGGTGGACTCGACCGGCAAGGTCGTCGCCACCGACGTCATCTACCCGCACGTCCCGGCCAACAAGTGGGACGAGGCGATCGCCAAGCTGGCGCGGCTGGCGAAGGAGCACGCGGTCGAGCTGGTCGCGATCGGCAACGGGACCGCGTCCCGCGAGACCGACAAGCTCGCCGGCGAGCTCATCACCCGGCACCCCGAGCTGAACCTCACCAAGGTGATGGTGTCCGAGGCCGGCGCCTCCGTGTACTCGGCGTCCGCGTTCGCCTCGCAGGAGCTGCCGGACATGGACGTGTCGCTGCGCGGCGCGGTCTCCATCGCGCGCCGGCTCCAGGACCCGCTGGCCGAGCTGGTGAAGATCGACCCGAAGTCCATCGGCGTCGGCCAGTACCAGCACGACCTGTCCGAGGTGAAGCTGTCGCGTTCGCTGGACGCGGTGGTGGAGGACTGTGTGAACGGCGTCGGCGTCGACGTGAACACGGCGTCCGCGCCGCTGCTCTCGCGGGTCTCCGGCATCACCTCCGGCCTCGCGGAGAACATCGTGGCGCACCGGGACGCCAACGGGCCGTTCACGTCCCGCGCGGAGCTGAAGAAGGTGCCGCGGCTCGGCCCCAAGGCCTACGAGCAGTGCGCGGGCTTCCTGCGGATCCGCGGCGGCTCGGACCCGCTCGACGCCTCCAGCGTGCACCCGGAGGCGTACCCGGTGGTGCGGCGGATGGTGAAGACGTCCGGGCAGGAGGTGGCCTCGCTCATCGGCAACACGTCGGTGCTGCGCTCGCTGAAGCCGGCCGAGTTCGTGGACGAGACGTTCGGTCTGCCGACGGTGACGGACATCCTCAAGGAACTGGAGAAGCCCGGGCGCGACCCGCGGCCCGCCTTCAGGACGGCCACCTTCAAGGACGGCGTCGAGAAGATCTCCGACCTGTCCTCCGGGATGGTCCTGGAGGGTGTCGTGACGAACGTGGCGGCGTTCGGCGCGTTCGTCGACGTCGGCGTCCACCAGGACGGTCTGGTGCACGTGTCCGCGATGTCGCGGACGTTCGTGAAGGACCCGCGGGAGGTCGTCAAGCCCGGTGACATCGTCAGGGTGAAGGTCCTGGACGTCGACATCCCGCGCAAGCGGATCTCGCTGACGCTGCGCCTGGACGACGAGGCGGCCCCCAAGGGCGGCTCCGGCGAGGGCCGGCCGCAGCGCGGGGGCGGGCGTCCGCCGCAGCAGCGGCAGCAGTCCGGCCAGCGCGGCGGGGCCGGTGGCCAGCGCGCCGCCGGCGGCGGTGCGCGTCAGGCTCCGGCGCCGGCGAACAGCGCGATGGCCGACGCGCTGCGCCGGGCGGGGCTGCTCGACCCGAAGAAGGGCCGCGGCTGAGGGGGCGGGCCGGGCCGCGGCCCGGCCCGTCCGCCCGTATGGTGACGGTATGACCACATCCCGTGTCCTCACCTGGAACGTCACGGCGAACGGCGGCTACGAGACCGCGTGGACCGAGGCCGGCGACGGCGTGCTGCGGGCGCGGGGGCGCGCGGTCGGGACGGCCCCGGAGCCGTACTGGGTCACGTACGAGCTCGACACCGCCGACGGGTTCGTGACGCGACGGCTGACCGTGACGGTGGAGACCGCCGGACGCACCCGCTCGCTGGACCTGCGGCACGACGGGCGCGGCGGGTGGACGGCCGACGGGGAGCGGCTGCCCGGTTTCGAGGACGCCGTCGACTGCGACCTCGGTTGGTGTCCGCTCACCAACACGATGCCGGTGCTGCGGCACGGGCTGCACCGGGGGCCGGGCGAGCGGCGGTTCCTGATGGCGTGGGTGTCGGTGCCCGGGCTGACCGTGCGGCCGTCGTGGCAGACGTACACGTATGCCGGGCCGGGTGAGCGGGGCGCTCGGGTGCGTTTCGTCTCCGGGACCTTCAGGAGCGACATCGAGTTCGACGAGGACGGCTACGTCGTCGACTACCCGGGGCTGGCGACGCGCCTCGGCTGAGAACCGGTGAAAGCCGCTTGCGACGATCTCGAGGCGGACAGACTGGTCGCCCGACCGGACGGGATCCCAGGACGGACCTCCACAAGGCCTTCAGGACACCCGCACCATGCCGCTCAGGGCCTCCAGGACGCGCCGCCCGCGGCCGAAGCCCGACGGGCTGTCGGAGTACGACGTGCGACGGCCCATGACGCCGACCGGCACGAACCTGCTTGGGGCTCGTCAAACACCTGGCAGGGGCGGAGGCGCTGTACTTCGGCGCGGCCTTCGGACGTCCGTTCGCAGGCACGCCGCTGTGGATCACGGGGGACGCCGAGCCGAACACCGGCCTGTGGGCCCGGGCCGACGAGAGCCGGGAGGAGATCGTCGGGCGGTACCGGGGGGCGTGCGCGTCCGCGGACGAGACGATCGCCACGCTGCCGCGGGACGCTGTCGGCCGGCTCCCGGGGGACGAGGCGACCGCGCTGACGCCGCATCGCGTCCCCGCCCACATGGTCGCCAAACGCACCGGCACCCCGGGCACGCCGACATCGTCGGGAGCTGATCGACGGCGCCACGGGGCAGCGGCCGGGCGGCGCGGACACGCCGGAGGGCGACGCCGGGTGGTGGGGCGCACCACGAGCGGGTGGAGCGGTCGGCCGGGCAGGCGGGCGGGCTCGGGCAGGGCCGCCTGCCGTGTCGGTGAGGCCGTCTACCGTTCGGTCACCTTGCCGTGGGCGACTTCCAGGCGGCGGGTGACGCGCACCGCGTCCAGCATGCGCCGGTCGTGGGTGACCAGGAGCAGGGTGCCCTCGTAGGCGTCGAGGGCGGACTCGAGTTGCTCGATGGCCGGGAGGTCGAGGTGGTTGGTCGGCTCGTCGAGGACGAGCAGGTTGACGCCCCGGCCCTGGAGCAGCGCCAGGGCGGCCCTCGTCCGCTCCCCCGGTGACAGGCTCCCCGCCGGGCGCAGCACATGGTCCGACTTCAGACCGAACTTGGCCAGGAGGGTGCGCACCTCGGCCGGTTCGGTGTCCGGGACGGCCGCGCCGAACGCGTCGAGCAGTGCCTCGGTGCCGTGGAACAGCCTGCGGGCCTGGTCGACCTCGCCGACCAGGACGCCCGAGCCGAGGGCCGCGTGCCCGGCGTCCAGCGGGACGCGGCCGAGGAGCGCACCGAGCAGGGTCGACTTCCCGGCGCCGTTCGCGCCGGTCACCGCGACCCGGTCGGCCCAGTCGACCTGGAGCGACACGGGACCCAGGACGAAGTCGCCGCGTCGGACCTCGGCGTCCCTCAGCGTCGCCACGACCGCGCCGGAGCGGGGGGCGGCCGCGATCTCCATGCGCAGCTCCCACTCCTTGCGCGGCTCCTCCACGACGTCCAGGCGTTCGATCATGCGCTGGGTCTGGCGGGCCTTCGCGGCCTGCTTCTCGCTGGCCTCGCTGCGGAACTTGCGGCCGATCTTGTCGTTGTCGTTGCCCGCCTTGCGGCGCGCGTTCTTCACGCCCTTGTCCATCCAGGAGCGCTGCATCTGCGCACGCTCCTGGAGGGCGGACTTCTTGTCGGCGTACTCCTCGTAGTCGTCGCGGGCGTGCCGTCGGGCCACCTCGCGTTCCTCCAGGTAGGCGTCGTAGCCACCGCCGTAGAGGTTGATCCGCCGCTGGGCGAGGTCGAGTTCCAGGACCTTGGTGACGGTGCGGGTGAGGAACTCGCGGTCGTGGCTGACGACGACGGTGCCGGCGCGCAGGCCGGTCACGAAGCGTTCGAGGCGCTCCAGGCCGTCGAGGTCGAGGTCGTTGGTGGGCTCGTCGAGGAGGAAGACGTCGTAGCGGGACAGCAGAAGGGAGGCGAGGCCCGCGCGGGCGGCCTGACCGCCGGACAGGGACGTCATCGGCTGGTCGAAATCCACGCCGAGGCCGAGAGCGCCGGCGACCTCCTCCGCCCGCTCGTCGAGGTCGGCGCCGCCGAGGCCGAGCCAGCGCTCCAGGCTCGTCGCGTACGCGTCGTCCGCGCCCGGCGCCCCGTCGACCAGGGCCTGTGTGGCCTCGTCCATGACGCGCTGGGCCTCGGCGACGCCGGTGCGGCGGGCGAGGAACTCCCGCACGCTCTCACCCGGCCGGCGTTCCGGTTCCTGCGGCAGGTGGCCGACGGTCGCGGTCGGCGGGGAGAGCCTCAGCTCGCCCTGCTCTGGCGCGGTGAGTCCGGCGAGCAGCGTCAGCAGGGTGGACTTGCCGGCGCCGTTGGCGCCGACCAGCCCGATCACGTCCCCGGGGGCGACGACGAGGTCGAGTCCGGAGAAGAGGGAGCGGTCGCCGTGGCCGGCGGCGAGGTTCTTGGCGACGAGAGTGGCGGTCACAGACCGTGGATCCTAGTCGGCGCGCGGTCCGGGCGTCGCGGCGGTCGGCCCGTCGCCCCTCGGGGGCGTCGTCGGTTACCGTCCGGACGTGGACGTTCAGGGAACTGTCGGGCAACGGGAGGGCGCCGAGGTCGTCGTGGTCGGCGCCGGCGTCATCGGGCTGGCGACGGCGGTCGTCCTCGCCGAGCGGGGCCGCCGGGTGCGGGTGTGGACGCGGGATCCGGTGGAGCGGACCACCTCCGCCGTCGCAGGGGCGCTGTGGTGGCCGTACCACGTCGAGCCGCTCGCGTCGGCGCGCGCGTGGGCGCTGCGCTCGCTGGAGGTGTACGAGGACCTGGCCGGGCGGCCCGAGGAGACCGGGGTGCGTCTGGTCGAGGGCGTCATGGGCGGGGCGGACCCGGCCGACGTCGAGCGCTGGACGGCGGGCCGGCTGACCGGGCTGCGCCGTGCCACGGCCGAGGAGTGCGGCGGCGAGCCGGGGGTGCGGGCACGGCTGCCGCTGATCGACATGACGGTTCACCTTCCCTGGCTGCGCCGGCGGTTGCTGCGCGCGGGCGGCACGGTCGAGGAGCGGACCGTGTCCGACCTGGCGGAGGCCGACGCCCCGGTGGTGGTCGACTGCGCCGGGCTGGGCGCGCGCGAGCTGGCCCGGGACCCGTCGGTGCGGCCCGTGCGGGGGCAGCTGGTCGTCGTGGAGAACCCGGGGATCCGCACCTGGATCGTGTCCACCACCCCGGAGGGTGAGATGGCCTACGTGTTCCCGCAGCCCGGGCGGCTGGTTCTCGGCGGCACCTCCGAGGACGACGTGTGGTCGCCGGAGCCGGACCCGGAGGTGGCCGAGGCGATCGTGCGGCGCTGCGCCGCACTGCGGCCGGAGATCGCCGGGGCGCGGATCCTGGAGCACCGGGTGGGGCTGCGGCCCGTACGGCCCGCGGTGCGGCTTGAGCGCACGGCCCTGCCCGACGGGCGGGTGCTGGTCCACCACTACGGGCACGGCGGGGGCGGGGTGACCGTGGCGTGGGGGTGCGCGGAGGAGGCGGCCGGGCTGGCCGCCCCCTCGTAGGCGCGGTCGGGCGTCAGGGGATCCGCTGCGTGGTGCGCGGTGCCCGTACGCCGTCCAGCGGCGCCGGCGCGGGCGCGGTGGCCGTCGATCCGGCCGTGGCGGCGGCGAACGCCCCGGCGCCGCCGACGAAGGGGACCCGGGCCGAGGTGCGGGACAGGTCCAGGGTGAGGGTCGGGGTGTCGGCGGGCGGGTCGATGAGGTCCTTGTCGGTGCCCGCGACGATCAGCGCCAGGCGGTGGCCGGCGGGTACGACGTGGTCGGTGGCCGCCAGGTCGAGGGTGATCGTGTAGGCCTTGCCCGGGGTCAGCGGGACGCCCTTGCCGGGGTCGGCGTGGGTGCCGAGGTCGGCCCAGCCGCGGCTGACGACCGTGTGCTCGACGTCGGTGGTCCGCGACTGGGTCTCCTTGAAGCAGGCGCTGTCGCCGGCGGTGCTCGCGCCCCAGCAGGTCCGGTCGGTGAGGGTCGTGATGCCCTCGCCGCTCGCCGCGTAGTCACGGATGGTGTCGGGGCCGAGGTCGACGAGGACGGCGGTCAGGTGGGCCGTCGGGGTGGTGGGCGTGGCCGTGACGGTGACCCGGGAGGATCCGGACAGGCGCAGGTCACGGGTGAGGGGGCCGGTGACGAAGCCGGCCTTGTCGGAGGTCGGGGTGTCGATCCGGGCGGCCCAGTCGGTCTCGCCGAGCCGGGGGTCGTCGGTGAAGGTCGCGGTGCCGTGGCCGGGGCGCACGCCGAGGGTGCCGACGCCGGGTGTGTCGCCGGGGGACGGGCGCAGGGTCGCCGCCCGCGTGCCCGCGGGGGGCCAGACCTGGGAGGTCACCCACCGGTCGGGGTGACGTTCGATGTCGGCCATGGGCTCGCGGTCGATGCCGTTGTCGTAGCCGAGGAGTTCGTGGTCGAACCAGCGGTGCAGGGTGTCGACCCAGGTGGCGCGGCGGAAGTCGAAGGGGTCGACGTGACCGGTCTGGGAGAGCCAGATCTTGCGCTGCACGCCGTTCTTCGCGAGGGCGTCCCACCACGGCCCGACGTGCTCCATACGGACGTTGAGGTCCTGCAGGCCGTGGACGAGGAAGACGCTCGCCTTCACCTTGCCCGCGTTCCTGACGTAGTCGCGCTCGGTCCACAGGCCGGTCCAGTCGCCGGTGCGCGGCGCCCCGTCGACGAGTTTCCGCTGGACGGCGGCGCACCGGGCGCGGGCGTCCGGGCTGTCGACGTAGTCCGAGAGCCAGTCGGGGCCGGAGTCGTACAGCGGGGCGCCCTGGCTGAAGTAGTAGTCGTACCAGGAGGAGATGGCGCTGATCGGGACGATGGTCTTCAGGCCCTTGACGCCGGTGGCGGCGACGCCGTTGGCGATGGTGCCGTCCCAGCTCTTGCCGATCATGCCGGTTCTGCCGTTGGTCCAGTCCGCGGTGGCGGTGGTGGTTCCGGTACGGCTGGTGTAGGCCTTGGCGCGGCCGTTGAGCCAGTCGACGACGGCCTTCGCGGAGAGGACGTCGGAGCGGCCCCCGACGTCGACGCAGCCGTCGGAGCGGTTGGTGCCGGCCAGGTCGACGCCGACGACGGCGTACCCGCGGGGCACGAAGTAGTTGTCGTAGAACAGCGGCATCCCGACGATGTGGCCGGCGGCGTCGTACGTCTTCCTCTGGCTCTCGTTGCCGCGTCCGCAGCACGAGTAGTAGGGACTGGCGTCCATGATGACGGGGACCTTGCGGCCCCGTTCGGCGGGTTCGCGGGGGCGGACGATGTCGACGGCGACCCGGTCGGTGCGGCCGTCGCCGTCGCCGTCGAGGCCGGTGTCGACCCAGACGGCCTCGCGTACGGCGTGCTCGTAGGAGTGGACGGGCTTGCTCTCCCGCGGGCCGGCGTGGGCTGCCGCCGGGGTGAGGAAGGCGGCCATCAGGGCGGTGACGGCGGCGGCCGCGAGCGGTCTCCAGACGGTTAAGCGCGTGCGTGTCGGCATGCGCGGGACGCTACAGCGGTCAACTCCCGTGCAGAAGAGGGCCGGTGGGCACCGACTGCGACCCGAACGCACCCGGGGGCAGGGATCGGCCATGACGGCCGAATGGCGATCGTGTGACAGCGGTGGCCGTGGGCAGGTCCTGGGGACAGGGAGTCCATAGGCTCCGAACAGACCTCGTGCCCCTACGACTTGGAGCTTTCGTGCACCGCAGAATCATCGCGCCGGGCGCCCTGGCGGCCGCGACCGTCCTGCTGGCGATCCCGGCATCGGCCGCGAGTGTGTCCCCCGGCGCCCCGGGCATCGGCGATCCCTACTACCCGGCCTACGGCAACGGCGGATACGACGTCTCCCACTACGACCTGCGGCTGAGGTACCAGCCGGCCACGGACGAGTTGGAGGGGACGGCGACGATCCTGGCCCGCACCACCGAGGACCTGTCGCGGTTCGACCTGGACTTCCTGCTGGACGTCGGCGAGGTGCGGGTCAACGGCGTCAGGGCGGCTTTCACGACGTCCGGCGAGCACGAACTGCAGATCACGCCGAGGACACCGCTGGCCGCCGGCACGGCGGTCACGGTGGTGGTGCGCTACCGCGGCGTCCCGTCCTCGAAGCAGGCGTACGGGTTCACCAGTTGGCACCGCACCCCGGACGGCGGGGTCGCCGCCAACGAGCCCGAGGCGGCCTGGTGGTGGTTCCCGAGCAACGATCACCCGCTGGACAAGGCCACCTACGACGTGTCGGTGCAGGTGCCGGACGGCAGTCAGGCCATCTCCAACGGAACGCTCCAGTCGACGACCTCCCGGGCCGGCTGGACCCGGTACGCCTGGCGGTCGAACAAGCCGCAGGCGACCTATCTGGCCACGCTCGCCGTGGGGAGGTTCGACCTCACGACCGGCCGGACGGAGAGCGGCATCCCGGTCGTCAACGCCTACAGCAAGGACCTCGGCGACCATGCGGGCGCGGCGCGCGCGAGCATCGAACGGACCGGGGAGATCGCCGACTGGCTGGCCGGGTACTTCGGGCCCTACCCCTACGACGCGCTGGGCGGGTACGTGCCGAACGTCACCACCGGGTACGCGCTGGAGACGCAGACGCGGCCCTTCTACAGTCCGCGGCAGTTCGCGAACGGCTCCAACACCTCTGTGGTCGTGCACGAGTTGGCCCACCAGTGGTACGGCGACCTGGTGTCCGTCGCCGCCTGGAAGGACATCTGGATCAACGAGGGCTTCGCGCGCTATGCGCAGTGGCTGTGGTCCGAGCACGAGGGCGAGGGCACCGCGCAGGAGATCGCGGACTACGTGTACGCCTCGCGTCCGGCCGGCGACCCGTTCTGGACGGTGCGGCCCGGTGACCCCGGCCCGGAGAACCAGTTCCACCTCGCGGTGTACGACCGGGGCGCGCTGGCCCTCCAGGCGCTGCGCAACGAGATCGGGGACGAGGCGTTCTTCGCGATCCTCAAGGGCTGGCCGCAGAAGTACGCGCACGGCAACGCGACGGTCGCCGACTTCCGCGCCTACGCGGAGGAGGTGTCGGGCAGGTCGCTGGGCGCGCTGCTCGACACCTGGCTGTTCCAGCCGTCGAAGCCGGCGGCGCCCGCGGCGGCGGAGGCGTCCGTCGCCCGGACCTCGGCCGCCGTGCGGCAGCCTAGGTCGTGGAAGAAGATCGCGGCGACGAACGGGGTGCACGCGCACGAGGACGCGCACGGGCACGACGCGGACGGGCACGACGCGGACGCGCACGGGCATGACGGGGACACGCACGGGGACTGACCGTCCGGCGGGTGGTTCAGGGGGCCTTGCACGATGAGTGCCTGATCAGGCCGCGTGGTCCGGTGCCGCGCATCGCAAGGCGCCGGAGAGCCCTCGCAGCGGAGCTACCCGGGCTCTCCGGCAACACGGACGAGGTGCGGTGCCGGGCCGCGCGGCCGGACGGGCGCAGTGCAAGGACCCCTCAGGAGGCGAGGCTCTGCTGGGCCGCCCGGGCGAGGAGGTCCGTCCGGCCGATGGCGTCGGTCTCCGTCGAGGGGACCGTGCACGCGTGGGCGCCGGCCACCGCGCCGTACCGGGCACAGGTGCGGGGTGGTTCGCCGGTGAGGCGGCCGTAGAGGAAGGCCGCGGCGAAGGCGTCACCGGCGCCGTTGCTGTCCACCACCGGTGCGGGCGGCGTCACCGCCGGCACATGGGTCAGCTCGCCGTCGCTCAGCAGGTACGCGCCCTCGGCCCCCGCGGTGGCGACGACCACCTCGGCCCGGCCGCGCTCCGCGATGGCGCGCATGGTGCGCTCGGGGTCGGCCAGGGCCGTCGTGGAGAGGAAGACGACGTCGGCCGCGAGGGCGAACGCCTCCTGGTAGGCGTTCTGCCCGTCCCAGTTGTGCAGGTCGGTGGAGATGCTCGCGCCGGCCGCGCGCAGGACGGGAAGGGCGTGGGCGCAGGGCTGGGTGATGGAGACGTGGACGTGGCGGCTCGACTCGGCCAGGGGCCGCAGAACCTCCGGCGGGAACCGGTCGTCCGGACGGGAACGGCTGCTGTCGTACAGCGACAGGCGCCGGCCGTCGGGGCCGACCAGGTTCACCGCCCGCTTGGTGCCGGCGGGCTGCGGCAGCGCGGTGAGGGCGATGCCGCGGTCGCGGTGCAGGGCGCGCACCAGGTCGCCCTCGGGGTCGTCGCCGAGGAAGTCGAGGTGGTGCGTGCGCAGCCCCAGGGCGTGCAGCGCCAGTGTGACGAAGTCCCCGGTCTGGCCCGCGCGGGGGCGGATCCCGCTGTCGATCATGTAGCTGTCGGCGTACGGGAGCGGCAGCTCCGGCACGTACACGATGGTGTCCACTCCCGCGCCGCCCAGCACGAGAACGTCGGTGTCACGGCTCAACTCCGGCCCTCCCCATGGTCGTGGGCCGTGACCGCGGTACCCGTCGCACCGACCGCTCGGTGAGCAGTGGTTCGACACGGGACCACCTGCCGCCGGCCGCTCCGCAGCCTATCCGGGGCATGGGGACGCAGGCGTCGGGTTCGGCGGCCCTGTCCGCCGGCCGGGCCAGGGCGGCGTCGACGGCCTCGTGACGCACGGGGACGTCCTTGCCACCGCTGGGGGTCCCCCCGCGCGATCGAAGCCCGGCGTGGCGGGAGGAAGCCGCGCCGGCCGACTGATCTCCGACGTGACGCCACCGTGGGCGATGCCGCTGACAGCGGCCCCGGCCTGCTACTTCGTCAGGTCGGTGAGTTCCTGGTCCGTCGTTCGTCCGGTCCGGTGGCGGATCGCGAACCAGCCGCCGACGAGGGCGGCCGCGATCACCGGGACGAGCAGCAGGGTCCTGCGGCCGACCTCGGGGTCGTTCCACATCAGGCCCAGGCACGCCAGGAGGAAGACGATCGTGGCGATCTCCGTGACCGGGGTACCGGGGAGGCGGAAGGCGGGGCGGGCGACGAGGCCGGCCCTGGCGCGGCGGACGAAGACCAGGTGACAGACCATGATGATCACCCAGGTGCTGATGATGCCGAGCGAGGCGACGTTCAGCACGATCTCGAAGGCCTGCTCCGGCATCAGGAAGTTCAGCCCGACACCGAGGACGCACACGCCGCAGGTCAGCAGGATGCCGCCGTAGGGGACCTGGCTGCGGTTCATGCGGGCGGTGAACTTCGGGGCGGAGCCCGCCATGGCCATGGAGCGCAGGATGCGGCCGGTGGAGTACAGACCGGAGTTCAGGGACGACATGGCGGCGGTGAGGACGACGAGGTTCATCACGTCGCCGGCGCCGGACACGCCGATCTTCGACAGGACGGTGACGAAGGGGCTCTCGTCGGCCGAGTAGACCGAACCGGGCAGGAGCAGCGCGAGGAGGACGACCGAGCCCACGTAGAACAGACCCACGCGCCACATGATCGAGTTCACCGCGCGAGGGACGACCTTCTCCGGCTCGGCGGTCTCGCCCGCGGCGACGCCGACCAGCTCCAGCGCCGCGTACGCGAAGATCACGCCCTGCATCACGAGGACGACCGGCATGAGGCCGTGCGGGAAGACGCCGCCGTTGTCGGTGATCACGTGCAGGCCGGGCGTCCGGCCGGCGACCTCGTGCTGGGTGGCGAGCAGGAAGACGCCGACGCACATGAACGCGACGAGGGTGGCGACCTTGACGATCGCGAACCAGAACTCCATCTCGCCGAAGATCTTCACCGAGATCAGGTTCACCGCCAGGACCACGGCGAGCGCGATCAGCGCCAGCACCCACTGGGGGATGCTCGTGAACATGCTCCAGTAGTGCGTGTACAGCGCGATCGCGGTGATGTCGGCGATGCCGGTGGTCGACCAGTTCAGGAAGTACATCCAGCCGGCGACGTAGGCGCCCTTCTCCCCGAGGAACTCACGCGCGTACGACACGAAGGAGCCGGAGGACGGGCGGTACAGGACCAGCTCGCCGAGGGCCCGCACCACGAAGAAGGCGAAGACGCCGCAGACGAGGTAGGCGAGCGCCAGTGCCGGGCCCGCGTTGTGGAGGCGCCCTCCGGCGCCCAGGAAGAGGCCGGTGCCGATGGCGCCGCCGATGGCGATCATGTTGACGTGGCGGTGCTTGAGGCCCTTGCTGTAGCCGGCGTCGCCCGTGTCCGCGGGCGTCGCGGTCGCCCTGGGGTGGGCGGCGACCTCGGCCGTGTGCACGGTGTCCTTGCTCACGGGTTCTTCCACTCTCTGGTGCGCCCGGACGTGTGCGACCGGGTTTCCGTACGGTCCTGGCCAGCGGCTCCCGGGTAGGGGCACGGGCCAAGGGGGCAGCTTTCCAGGGACATGCGGGTCATGCGGTGGCCCGCGTCACAGGGCGTCGCTTCTCACAGGACCCTCACCGGATCACCCGCCCCTCCCCTCACCGTCGGCCGCGGCCACCCTCCGAACACGCGTGTCACAGCGGTGGTGGGACAGCGATACTGCTGCACATGACGATCGAGACCGAGGAGCCGACCCTTACGGTCGACGAGCTGGCCGCCCGGGCCGGGGTGACGGTGCGGACGGTCCGCTTCTACAGCACCAGGGGACTGCTGCCGCCGCCGGTCATCGGCCCGCGCCGGGTCGGTCACTACGGTCCGCGGCATCTGGCGCGGCTCGCGCTGATCGAGGAGCTCCGGCGGCAGGGCATGACGCTGGCGGCGATCGAGCGCTATCTGAACCAGTTGCC
This sequence comes from Streptomyces sp. NPDC030143, assembly GCF_055573695.1. NCBI lineage: Bacteria > Bacillati > Actinomycetota > Actinomycetes > Kitasatosporales > Streptomycetaceae > Streptomyces > Streptomyces sp. NPDC030143. Next base: position 668,842 of record NZ_JBVIAY010000002.1, on the reverse strand, counting down.
GCCCGGTCTCGACGCGCACGGCCTCGCCCTCCACCGCGCGGTCGTCGCCTCGTGGGCGCCGGAGACGGTGGAGACGGTGACGCGGGAGGAGCTGGACCGGCTGGCGGGGCGGCGGCTGACCGACGCGGACGTGGAGCGGCTGGCCGCCATGAACGTGGTCGTCGGCGAGGACGGCGCCTTCCGGGTCGACGCGGGGCTGCTGCGGCTCGGCGTCGAGCTGCTCGACGTCCCGCTGTCGCAGGAGGTGGTCCTCGCGGCGCGCGAGGTGCTGCTGGAGCACTCGCGCGCGGCGGCGCAGGCGCTGTCGCTGCTGCTGCGGGACGCGGTGGCCGAACGCGGCGCCGAGGAGGTGCGGTCGCTGTCCGCGCACATGCAGCCGCTGGTCGTGGAGGCGCTGCTGACGACGTTCCAGCGGTCGCTGCGCGAGGAGCTGCGGGTGTGGCTCGGGGAGCCGCCGGCGGACGGCTCCCCCTGACGCACGGGTCGGGTCAGCGGCCGTCGGTGAAGGTCTCCCCCTTCTCCGCCTTCTCCACCAGCAGTGCGGGCGGGGCGAAGCGGTCGCCGTAGCGTTCGGCGAGTTCCCGCGCGCGGGCCACGAACCCGGGCAGACCTCCCTCGTAGCCGTTGACGTACTGGAGCACTCCGCCGGTCCAGCCGGGGAAGCCGATACCGAAGAGGGAGCCGATGTTGGCGTCGGCGACGGACGTCAGCACGCCCTCCTCCAGCAGCCGGACGGTGTCGAGGGCTTCGGAGAAGAGCATGCGCTCCTGCATGTCCCGGAAGGGGATCTCCGCGCCCTCGCGCGTGAAGTGCTCGCGCAGCCCGGGCCACAGGCCCGTCCGGCTGCCGTCCTCGCCGTACTCGTAGAAGCCGGCGCCGCCGCTGCGGCCGGTGCGGCCGAACTCGTCGACCATGCGGTCGATGACGGCCTCGGCGGGGTGCCCGGCCCAGGTGTCGCCGGCCTCCTCGACCGCCCGCTTCGACTCGTTGCGGATCTTCCGCGGCAGGGTGAGCGTCAGTTCGTCCATCAGGGACAGCACCTTCGCCGGGTAGCCCGCCTGCGCGGCCGCCTGCTCGACGGAGGCGGGCTCGATGCCCTCCCCGACCATGGCGACGCCCTCGTTGATGAAGTGGCCGATGACCCGGGAGGTGAAGAAGCCGCGCGAGTCGTTGACGACGATCGGCGTCTTCTTGATCTGCCGGACCAGGTCGAAGGCGCGGGCGAGCGTCTCCTCGCCGGTGCGCTCGCCCTTGATGATCTCGACGAGCGGCATCTTGTCGACGGGCGAGAAGAAGTGCAGCCCGATGAAGTCGCCCTGGCGCTCGACGCCCTCGGCGAGGGCGGTGATGGGCAGGGTGGAGGTGTTGGAACACAGCAGGGCGTCGGGGGCGACGACGTGCTGGATCTCCTGGAAGACCTTGTGCTTGAGGGCGGCGTCCTCGAACACGGCCTCGATGACGGCGTCGCAGCCGGCCAGGTCCTGCGGGTCGGCGGTGGGCGTGATGCGGGCGAGCAGCGCGTCCGCCTTCTCCTGGGTCGTGCGGCCCCGGGAGACGGCCTTGGCGCACAGCTTCTCGGAGTAGCCCCTGCCCTTGACGGCCGCCTCCAGCGAGACGTCCTTCAGGACGACGTCGATGCCGGCGCGGGCGCAGGAGTAGGCGATGCCGGCGCCCATCATCCCGGCGCCGAGGACGGCCACCCTGCGGACCGGGCGGGGTGCGACGCCCTGGGGGCGGTTGGCGCCGGAGTTGACGGCCTGGAGGTCGAAGAAGAACGCCTGGATCATGTTCTTCGAGGTCTGGCCCGCGGCCAGCTCCACGAAGTAACGGGCCTCGATGACCTGGGCGGTCTCGAAGTCGACCTGGGAGCCCTCGACGGCCGCGGCGAGGATGTTGCGCGGGGCCGGGTAGGGGGCGCCGTTGGTCTGTTTGCGCAGGGTGGCGGGGAAGGCCGGCAGGTTCGCCGCGAACTTCGGGTGCGCGGGCGTGCCGCCGGGGATGCGGTAGCCCGGCCTGTCCCAGGGCTGCTGCGACTCCGGGTTGGCGTCGATGAAGGCGCGGGCCCGGGCCAGCATCTCCTCGGGGGTGGTGACGACCTCGTGGATCAGGCCGTTCTCCAGGGCGCGCCGCGGGCTGTACTGGGTGCCCTGGAGGAGGACCTTCAGGAGTGCGTCGGCGATGCCCAGGAGCCGGACGGTGCGTACGACGCCGCCGCCTCCGGGGAGCAGGCCGAGGGTGACCTCGGGGCAGCCGATCTTGGAGCCGGGGGCGTCGAGGGCGATGCGGTGGTGGCAGGCGAGGGCCAGTTCGTAGCCGCCGCCCAGGGCGGCGCCGTTGAGGGCCGCGACGACCGGCTTGCCGAGGGTCTCGATGCGGCGCAGGTTGCGCTTGATCTCCAGGCCGCCGTCGAACAGTTCCTGCGCGGTGTCGGGGGTGACGCGGATCAGGTCGCGCAGGTCGCCGCCGGCGAAGAACGTCTTCTTGGCGGAGGTGATGATGACGCCCCGGACGGTGTCCTTCTCGGCCTCCAGGCGGTCGGTGACCGCCGCGAGCGACGTGCGGAACGCCTGGTTCATGGTGTTCGCGGACTGGTCGGGGTCGTCCAGGACGAGGGTGACGAGGCCGGTGCGGTCCTGTTCCCAGCGGATGGTGGTGCTCTGTGTCATGACAGGGTCTCCGTTGAAGTGTCTTGGTTCCGCCGGGGTGTTCAGACGCGTTCGACGATCGTCGCGATGCCCATGCCGCCGCCCACGCAGAGGGTGGCGAGGCCGTAGCGCTTGTCCTGGCGCTCGAGTTCGTCGACGAGCGAACCTAGGATCATCGCGCCGGTGGCGCCGAGGGGGTGGCCGAGGGCGATGGCACCGCCGTTGACGTTGACCTTGTCCAGGGACAGGCCCATGTCCCTCACGAAGCGCAGCACGACCGCCGCGAAGGCCTCGTTGATCTCGACGAGGTCGATGTCGTCGATGGTCAGGCCCGCCTTGGCGAGGGCCTTGCGGGTGGCGGGGGCGGGGCCGGTGAGCATGATGGTCGGCTCGGACCCGGAGACGGCGGCGGAGACGATCCGCGCGCGCGGGGTGAGCCCGTACCGCTCGCCGACCTCCTTCGAGCCGATCGCGACCAGGGAGGCGCCGTCGACGATGCCGGAGGAGTTGCCCGCGTGGTGGACGTGGTCGATCTTCTCCACCCAGTGGTACTTCTGCAGGGCCACGGCGTCGAAGCCGCCCAGGTCGCCGATGTCGGCGAAGGAGGGCTTGAGCTTCGCGAGGGAGTCGGCGGTGGTGCCGGGCCGCATGTGCTCGTCGTGATCGAGGACGACCAGGCCGCTGCGGTCCTTCACCGGCACGACCGAGCGGTCGAAGCGGCCCTCCTTCCAGGCGGTGGCCGCGCGCTCCTGCGACAGGGCCGCGTACTCGTCGACGTCCCGGCGGGTGAAGCGCTCGATGGTGGCGATCAGGTCGGCGCCGATGCCCTGCGGCACGAAGTTGACGGCGAGGTTGGTCATCGGGTCGTTGAACCAGGCGCCGCCGTCGGAGGCCATCGGCACCCGGGACATGGACTCCACGCCGCCCGCGAGGACGAGGTCCTCCCAGCCGGAACGGACCTTCACGGCGGCCATGTTGACGGCCTCCAGGCCCGAGGCACAGAAGCGGTTCTCCTGCACGCCGGCGACGGTGTCCGGCAGGCCGGCCGCGATCGCGGCGATGCGCGCGATGTCGGAACCCTGGTCGCCGACGGGGCCGACGACGCCGAGGACGATGTCGTCGACGGCGGCCGGGTCCAGATCAGGGAAACGGTCGCGCAGTTCGTGGATGAGGCCCACGACGAGGTCGATGGGCTTCGTTCCGTGCAGGGCGCCGTTCGCCTTGCCGCGCCCGCGCGGGGTGCGGATCGCGTCGTACACGTACGCTTCGGTGCTCACGGGGAGGCCTTTCGGTGAGGGTCGACGAGCTGGGGGTCCCGGGGGGCGGCGAGCAGGGGCACGTCCCAGTCGCGTGCCACCTCCGCCGTGTGGGCGCCGGGTCGCGCGGGGCCGCCGCGGACGGCGGTGGGGGTCGCGGAGAAGCGGGGAGCGGGGGCGGGCTGCGTGATGCCGCCGTGGTCGGTGAAGGTGCCGCGGGCCGCGAGGTGCGGGTGGTGCGGGGCTTCGCGCAACGACAGCACGGGCGCCACGCACGCGTCGGTGCCCTCGAAGACGGCCGTCCACTCGTCGCGGGTGCGGGACGTGAAGCGGGCGGCGACCGCCTCCCGCAGCTCACCCCAGCGGATCCGGTCCGTGCGGGCGTCGTCGAAGCCGTCGAGGCCGAGCAGGCGCACGAACTCGTCGTAGAACTGCGGCTCCAGCGCGCCGACGGCCATGTAGCCGCCGTCGGCGGTCTCGTAGGTGCCGTAGTACGGGCAGCCGCCGTCGAGGAGGTTGGCGGCGCGGCGGTCCTGCCAGCCGCCGGCGGCGAGCATGCCGTGGATCATGGCCGACAGGTGGGCGGTGCCGTCGACGATGGCGGCGTCGACGACCTGCCCGGTCCCCGTCACGCGCGCGTGGTGGAGGGCGGCGAGGACGCCGACGACGAGGTAGAGCGAGCCCCCCGCGTAGTCGCCGAGGAGGTTGGCGGGGGCGGGCGGGGGTGTGCCGGGGGCGCCGATCATGCCGAGGGTCCCGGTGAGCGCGATGTAGGCGAGGTCGTGGCCGGCGCGGGCGGCGAGGGGGCCCTCCTGGCCCCAGCCGGTCATCCGGCCGTAGACGAGCCGGGGGTTGCGGGCGTGGCAGTGCCCGGGTCCGACGCCGAGGCGCTCGGCGACGCCGGGGCGGTTGCCCTCGATCAGCACGTCGGCGCGGGCGGCGAGATCCAGTACGCGCGCGGGGCCGTCCGGTGCCTTGAGGTCGATGACCACTGAACGCTTGTTGCGGTTGGTGACGTCGTGGGCGGGGTCGACGGCCAGGGAGGGCCCGCCGGGGCGGTCGACGCGGACCACGTCGGCGCCCAGGTCGGCGAGGAGCATGGCCGCGAAGGGGCCCGGCCCGATGCCGGCCAGTTCGACCACGCGCACCCCGGTGAGCGGGCCGTGGCCGGGCGTACCCGGGCCGTCCCCGGGGCCTTGCGCCTCCGCGGGGCCTTGCGCGTCCGCCGGACCTGCCGTGCCCGTGGTCATCCAGCCCCCTTGCTGTGACACAACCGATGTAACACCAGTGATGTTAGGAACGCGTTCCAGTGGAGACAAGAGCGGGCGAGCAAGCGCTTAGCCAGTTTATGTGCGGTCCTCGGGCGCCGCCCTCGCTCAGCGCGCTTCCAGCTCGGCTATGAGCCGCTTGGGGGCGATCGTGCGGTAGCTCTCCTCCACCCAGTCGCACAGCAGCTCGGCGGCCGGGGCGCCCTCGCCCTCGATCGGGACGCTCACCCAGCCGGACCTGCCGAGGCCGTAGCCGGCGGGTTCGGCGCCGGGGCAGGCCAGCGCGTGGGCGTGGGCCGTCTCGTCCCTGAGCTTGACGGTGACACCCAGGGGGTGGCTGCCGTCGTCGACGCCGAGGAAGACGAACACCTTCTTGTTGACCTTGGCGACGGTCTCGCCCCACGGGAACTCCTCGGCCGCGCCCGGCAGCCCGAGCGCGAACCCGCGCACCTTCTCCCACTTCCTCAGGGCGTTCCTGTCCACGGCCACCTGTTGCCTCCGGCCTCCTCGTCGGGCTCCGCACCCCTCACGCTAGCCTCAGCCACCGACAGCGGCGCGGGCTGCACGACCGAGGGGTGTCATGAGCAGGCTAAAAAAGACGGACCGTCCGTACGACATCGTGCTCTACGGGGCCACCGGCTTCGCCGGGACGCTCACCGCCGAGTACCTCGCCGCGCACGCGCCCGAGGGCCTGCGCTGGGCGATCGCCGGGCGCGACGAGGACAGGCTGCGGCGGCTGCGCGACCGGCTTCCCGGCGGCGCCGAGCCCGCCGTGCTGCGCGCGGACGTCTCCGACCCGGCCTCGCTGCGCGCCCTCGCCGAGCACGCGCGCGTGGTCGCGACGACGGTCGGCCCCTACGTCTCGTACGGCGAGGACCTGGTGGCCGCCTGCGCGGACACCGGTGCCGACTATCTCGACCTCTCGGGTGAACCGGAGTTCGTGGACCTGACGTACGTCCGGCACGACGCCCGCGCGCGCGAGACGGGGGCGCGCCTGGTGCACGCGTGCGGGTTCGACTCGGTCCCGCACGACCTGGGGGTGTACTTCACCGTGCGGCACCTGCCGGAGGGCGTGCCGCTGACCGTCGACGGCTTCGTCACCGCCGACGCCGCCTTCTCGGGGGGTACGTTCGCCTCCGCGCTGGGCCAGTTCGCGCGCGGCCGGCAGATGGCGTCCGCCGCACGCGAGCGGCACCGGTACGAGCCGCGCCTGATGGGCCGGCGGGCCGCGGCGCCCCTGGGGACGCCCCGGTTCGCCCCGGAGGTCGGCGCCTGGGCACTGCCGCTGCCGACCATCGACCCGCAGATCGTGCGCCGCTCCGCGCGGACCCTGGAGCGCTACGGCCCCGACTTCCGCTACCGCCACTACGCGGCCGTACGGCACCTGCCGGTCGCCGTGGGCGGGGTCGCGGCCCTCGGGGCGCTGGTCACGGCCGCCCAGGTGCCTGCCGCCCGGCGCTGGCTGACGGGCCGGCTCAGGCCCGGGGAGGGGCCGAGCGCCGAGAAGCGGGCGAAGAGCTGGTTCTCCGTCCGGTTCGTGGGCGAGGGCGGCGGACGGCGGGTGTACACCGAGGTCTCGGGCGGCGACCCCGGCTACGACGAGACGGCCAAGATGTTCGCCGAGGCGGCGCTGTCGCTGGCCTTCGACGACCTGCCGGAGACGGCCGGTCAGGTCACGACGGCGGTGGCGATGGGCGACGCCCTGACCGCACGACTGCGGGCGGCGGGCATCCGCTTCCGAGTGGCGGCGAGCCGCTGAGCGGGCGGCCGGAGGGAGAGGGGCGGGAGCCTCGCGGGCGAACGGTACGGGCCGCGACGCCGGCGCCCGGACAGGCGGAGGCACGCGCGGAACCGGACGGGCCGTGACGCGAGGCCGCACGGGCGTGACGCGAGGCCGCACGGGCGGAGACGCTGACAGAGCTCTGCGCGAACACGGCCGGGTCACCTTGCGCGAGCCCGGCCGGACCGTCGGTCCGCCCTGCGCCGGACCGTGTTCGATATGTCTGCCCGTACCCGGCCGGGCCGCCGGGCAGGTCCGCCCGTACCCGGCCGCGAGGCGGGCTCACATCGGCCACGCGACCAGGGTGTAGATCATCCCGGCGATCCAGCCGAGCCCCGCGAGGACGGCGAGGATCAGCGCGGCGTTCACGGCGCGCTCGACGGGCCGGCCGGGGTCGGCGAGGGGGCTGGGGGAACGGTGCGTCGTCATGCGGACCAGCCTGCCGAGCCGGGGCGGCCGCCACATCCGTACAGGTACTCAGACGCCGTACTCAGTGCCCGTGTCCGGGCCCCGTGCTCACCCGGGTTCTCCGACGGCCCCCTGCCGACCGCCCGTTTGAGGGTTGGCGCCCCTCTCCCTCGCTCCCACCTGCGGCCGACGGCCGCACAGTGCCAACAAGCACTTCAATGAAACGATGGAAGGACACCAGCGGAGGGAGGTGAGCAGTGTGAAGTTCGTTCTCGAAGTCACCGCGGACGACGGGGCGTTGACGCGGGACCCGGCCGGTGAACTCGGCCGCATCCTGCGGTACTGGGGCGGAAACCTCCGTCACTACGCCCTGGAGCCCGGCGACGGGTCGGCGGTGTACGACTCGGAGTACCGCGAGGTCGGTCAGTGGCGGATCGTCGCCTCCTGAAGCGCCCGCCGGCACAGCGCGTCCGCCCGCCGGGTCGTCTCCGGCAGGCGGAACTCCGGCGTGAGGGCCAGGGTGTGCGCGCAGGCGTTGTCCAGGGTGACCCGGTGGCCGACCGACACGAAGACCGGTTTGACGCCGGCCCGGGTGCGCAGGGCCCGCCCGACCTCGTCGCTGCCCGCCAGCAGGGGGGAGGCCGCTCCGCGCGGGGCCGGCGGGTCGTCGTAGGTGAAGGTGAAGGGGTTCTTGGCCACGCCTACGGTCGGCAGGCCGGTGAGGACGCCGAGATGGCTGGCGAGGCCGAAGCGGCGCGGGTGGGCGAGGCCGTAGCCGTCGCAGACCACCAGCCCGGGCGGTCGGTGCAGCGCCTCCAGGGCGGCGAGCACGGTGGGGATCTCACGGAAGGCCAGCAGTCCCGGCACGTACGGGAAGGAGATCCGCCCCACGGCGGTGGCCTCGGCGACGACCTCGAGGCTCGCGGCGTCCAGGACGACCGCTGCGGCCGCGACGACGTCCCGCTCGTCGTCGTAGGCGACGTCCACCCCGGTCACGTGGCCGGTGCCGGGCGGCGGGCCCGTCTCGTCTAGCACCACCCGCGCCCGCAGCTCGTCCTGGACGGCGCGGGCCTCTTCCTCGGTCGCGGGCCAGCCCGCGGGAACGCTTACGGTCGTCATGGTGAGGACGAGGGTACGCATCCCGCGCGGCGGCCCGCGACGCCGTCACCCGCCGGCCCGGTCAGCCCTTGCCCAGAGCGCGCTGCAACTGGCTCTTGTTCATGTCCGAACGGCCGTGGATGTTGCGGCGCTTGGCCTCCTCGTAGAGCTGGTCGTACGTCGGGCCCTGGGAGCCGCTGCCGGACCGCTGGCCGCCCCGCCTGCCGGACGACATGTCCTGGGTGGAGGTGCGACTGGCGGTCTTCGACTCGCCGGACCGGGCGCGTTCCTTGTTCACCGTCCGGGCCGCGATCTCCTTCGCCCGCTCGGTGCTCTCTCCCCGGTCCTGCGCGCTCTCCTTGATGTGCTCGTACTGGCGCTCCCGCTTGGGGCTGGAACCGCGTGGCATGTGCGCTCACTCCTTTCGTGTCCGCACCCACCGGGTACCCCGAAACGGCGGCTCAGCCCTCCAGGCGGGCCACCTTCCCCCGTTCGCCGGACGCCCAGCACCCGAGGTCGGGGGTGCAGTCGACCGTGTCGTAGGAGCCGGTGTCGACCGTGCGCCAGGTGCGGCCGCCGTCGGTGGTCAGATCGGTGCCGGTGGGGCCGACCGCGAGGGCGGCGGTGCGGCTGTGCGGCAGCCAGGCCACGCCGGAGCGGTAGGCGGACGGCGGCGTCGCGGACGGCCGCCAGGTGCGGCCGCCGTCGCCGGTCGTGGCGGCGGCGCGCGGGGAGGGCTGGTCGGGCCGGTAGTCGCCGCCGACGGCGAGACCGTGGGCGCGGTCGCGGAAGGCCAGGGCGAAGACCCCGCGCGCGGGGTCGCCCGCCGGGACCGGGGTGTCGGTGGCCGTCCAGGTCCGTCCGCGGTCCGACGAGTGCAGCACGCGCGCGCGTGCGGCGCCGCCCGTGGCCAGCCAGACGTCCCGGGACCCGGCGGACACCAGGCACTGGCCACCGGCCGCGAAGCCCGCCTCCCCGTCGAGCGCGGGCGGCATTCCCCCGCTCGGCAGCACCGTCCAGGAACGGCCGCCGTCGCCGGTCGACAGAATGCGGAACCTGCCGTCCACCGGGTCGCTCATCGCGAGGCCGTGGCGGCGGTCGAAGAAGGTCATGCAGTCGTAGAAGGCGCGCGGGTCGGTGTTGCGGAAGGACTCCGTCCAGGTCGCTCCGCCGTCGTCGGTGCGGTACACGCGCGAGGCCTCGCCCTCGCCGATGGCCAGCACCACCGCGCGCCGCGCGTCGAACGCCTCGATGTCGCGGAACTGCAGGTCGGCGGCGCCGGGCGGGGAGACGTTCCGCCAGCTCGCCCCGCCGTCGCCGGTGCGCAGGACGGTGCCCTGGCCGCCGGCCACCCAGGCGGTGTCGCGGTCGACCGCGGCGAGGCCGCGGAAGCGGACGGTGGGCGTGCCGGTGTCCTTCACCGCCCACTGCGGGCCGCGGGGACCCGCCTGGGCGGGGCCCGCCGTCAGCAGGGCCAGCACCGCCGCGCAGGCCGCCCCCACGACCGCCGTGCGCCCTGCGCGTCCCCCCCGAACCGTGGCCACCGTGCGTCGCGTCTTCCCCAAGCGCCTCATGGCGGGCGAAGCTAGCCCACGTCCCGCACGCCGTCCAGACGGCCCCGGCCGCCCCAACCGCCCGGTGCGGCACGGGAGGAGAGGTGAGTCACTCCCGTGCATGAAACGCGGTGACCGAGGTCACTCGAACTGCGTGTGCACGGATCGGCCGGTTCCGACGTCTCTTCCAGTGTCCGGCCCCCCGCCCCGCCCGAGAGTCCGCCCGCCGTCACAAGGGAGCAAGGCGTTGTCCATCCTCATCGAGCAGCCCGTAGAGGCCCGCCTGGTCGCCGCCGCGCCTCGGATGCAGAGCATCCCCGCCATGCTGCACTACGACCGGCGCGATCCCTTCGCCGTCCGCATGACCTTCCCGGCCCCGGCCACCCTGGAGGGCGTGGACGTCTGCTGGACCTTCGCCCGCGACCTGCTCGCCGCCGGTCTGCACGACGCCGAGGGACACGGCGACGTCCGTGTCCGTCCCTACGGCTACGACCGCACGGTGCTGGAGTTCCACGCCCCGGAGGGCACCGCGATCGTGCACGTGCACTCGGCGGACATCCGGCGCTTCCTGCGGGCCACCGACGAGCTGGTGCCGGCCGGCCTGGAGCACCTCCAGCTCGATCTCGACCACGACCTCGCGGAACTCATGCGGGACGCCTGATAATCCGTTGACAGCCCTTCCGGCCTTTCCTACGGTGTAAAACGCTTCTGTTGCCGCCGATTGGAGAAGGACGTTGCTCGTCTGAGGTCCTGAGACACCACGCCACACCCGCACAGGTGTGTGCGCTGCGTGCGACCTCGGCGTTCGAGCCGTCCTTGCGGAACAGGGCCTGTCCCGTCCACGGGTTTCCGTGCCCCCTCCCGCATGCTCCCGCTCCCCGGTGGTCGCCGCTCTCCGGTGTCTCGACACGCGTTGCCCCTGACCGCACACGCAACCGCGAGGCCCACTTGAGTATGTCGATCACCTGTTCCGCCCTCTCCTTCGCCTGGCCCGACGGCACCTCCGTCTTCGAGGGACTCGACGTCGCCTTCGGTTCCGGCCGGACCGGGCTCGTCGGCGTCAACGGCTCCGGCAAGTCGACCCTGCTGAAACTGATCGCCGGGGACCTCACCCCCTCCGACGGCACCGCACGCGCCACCGGGGAGATCGGCCACCTCCCGCAGAACGTCACCCTCGACACCTCCCTGCGGGTCGACGAGGCCCTCGGCATCGCCGCCCGGCGGGCCGCCCTGCGCGCCATCGAGTCCGGCGACGTCCGCGAGGAGCACTTCGAGACGGTCGGCGACGACTGGGACGTCGAGGAACGCGCCCTGGCCACCCTCGGCGAACTCGGACTCGGCCACATCGGCCTCGACCGCACCATCGGCCAGGTGTCGGGCGGCGAGTCGGTCCTGCTGCGCCTGGCCGCGCTGCTGCTGCGCCGCCCGGACGTCCTGCTGCTCGACGAACCCACCAACAACCTCGACCTGTACGCGCGGCGCCGCCTGTACGCCGCCGTCGCGTCCTGGCCGGGCGTGATGGTGATCGTCAGCCACGACCGGGAACTGCTGGACCTCGTCGACCAGGTCGCCGACCTGCGCGCCGGCGAGATCACCTGGTACGGCGGGAACTTCTCGGCGTACGAGGAGGCCCTCGCCACCGAACAGGAGGCCGCCGAACGCATGGTGCGCGTCGCCGAGGCCGATCTGCGCAAGCAGAAGCGCGAACTGGCCGACGCCCAGGTCAAGCTGGCCCGCCGCAAGCGGTACGGGCAGAAGATGTGGGACAGCAAACGCGAACCGAAGATCGTCATGGGGGCGCGCAAACGCGCGGCGCAGGAGTCCGCGGGCAAGCACCGCATCCTCCACGAGGAGAAGCTCGCCGAGGCCAGGGAGCGGCTCGACGAGGCGGCGGAGGCCGTCCGCGACGACGACGAGATCCGCGTCGAACTGCCGTACACGGCCGTACCGCCGGGGCGTGACGTGCTCACACTGCGGGACCTGGAGCTCGTGTACGGCGCGCGCGTGGCGGGCGGGCTCGATCTGCGCGGCCCCGAGCGCATCGCGCTGGTCGGCCGCAACGGCGCGGGCAAGACGACGCTGCTGCGCACGATCGCCGGGGAGCTGGCACCGGTCGCGGGCGAGGCGCACGCGCACGTGCCGCTGCGTTTCCTGCCGCAGCGGCTGGACGTCCTCGACGACGAGCTGACGGTCGCCGAGAACGTCGCCCGGTTCGCGCCGGGCGCCACCAACAACCGGATCAGGGCGCGCCTGGCCCGCTTCCTGTTCCGGGGCGCCCGCGCCGACCAGAAGGCGGCGACCCTGTCCGGCGGCGAGCGCTTCCGGGCGGCCCTGGCGGCGCTGATGCTCGCCGAGCCGGCGCCCCAGCTGCTGATGCTGGACGAACCGACCAACAACCTCGACATGGCGAGCGTGCGGCAGCTCACCACGGCTCTGGAGTCCTACGAGGGCGCCCTGATCGTGGCCAGCCACGACCTGCCGTTCCTGGACTCGATCGGGATCACCCGGTGGCTGCTGCTGGACGGCGAGCTGCGTCCGACGTCCGCGCAGGAGGTGCTGGCGCCGGCGGATCCGGCGTAGGGCGCGCGGTCCGCGGCGGGCACGGCCCGTCGGGCGGGGTTTTGTCCTCGCGGACCGGCGCTGCATGATGGCGGACCGGCGCCGTGTCAGGGGCGCCGGACCGCCACCACCGATCCCGGAGTCCTGGACGTGCCCAGCAAGAAGGCCCTCATCCGCCGCCCCAGCCCCCGCCTCGCCGAAGGTCTGGTGACGCACCTCGAGCGGGAGAAGGTCGACGTGGCGCGCGCCCTGGAGCAGTGGGAGGCGTACGTCGAGGCGCTGCGCGCGCACGGGTGGGAGACCGTCGAGGTCGACCCGGCCGACGACTGCCCGGACTCCGTGTTCGTCGAGGACACGGTGGTGATGTACCGCAACGTCGCCCTGATCGCGCGCCCGGGCGCAGAGTCCCGGCGGGAGGAGACCGCCGGCGTCGAGGAGGCGGTGGCCCGGCTGGGCTGCTCGGTGAACTGGATCTGGGAGCCGGGCACGCTGGACGGCGGTGACGTGCTCAAGGTCGGCGACACGATCTACGTCGGCCGGGGCGGCCGCACCAACGCGGCCGGCGTCCAGCAGGTGCGGGAGGCGTTCGAGCCGCTCGGGGCACGCGTCGTCGCCGTGCCGGTGAGCAAGGTGCTGCACCTGAAGTCGGCCGTCACCGCGCTTCCGGACGGCACGGTGATCGGCCACATCCCCAAGGTCGACCGCCCCTCGCTCTTCCCGCGCTTCCTGTCCGTGCCGGAGGAGGCCGGCGCCCACGTGGTACTGCTGGGCGGCCCGAAGGTGCTCATGGCGGCGAGCGCGCCGAAGACGGCGGACCTGCTCACGGACCTCGGGTACGAGCCCGTCGTGGTCGACATCGGCGAGTTCGAGAAGCTCGAGGGCTGTGTGACATGCCTCTCGGTGCGGCTGCGGGACCTGTACGCCTGAGCGAGGGAGCGGACCGACCTGTTTAGCCCCGGGGCCTGCGGGTCCCGGGGCTGTTCCACATGCCCGAAACCCCCGGTGACCGTCCCGGTACGGCCGGTTGAGCAGCGGTCTTTACAACGTTTTTAACCTACGGCTTCGTAACCTACGGTTTCGTAGCCTACGATCCCGTAAGTTCCGGCATCGCCTGCCGGACGGTTTCCGCTTTGCATCACGTCCCCTGGAGTACCCGTGACGATCGCTTCCCCGCACCTCGGCAGCCCCTCCGTCTGGACCGACGCCCGGCTGCTGTACGCACTGGAGGAAGTGGTGGAGAAGGAACTGAACCGGCACCTGAAGATCGCCAAGGACTGGATGCCCCACGAGTACGTGCCGTGGAGCGACGCCCGTAACTTCCCCGGCCTCTTCGAGGACGGCGAGGCGTGGGACAAGGAGCAGTCCAAGGTCACGGAGATCGGCCGGATCGCCCTCGTGGTGAACCTGCTGACCGAGGACAACCTTCCCAGCTACCACCACGAGATCGCCAGCCTCTTCGGCCGCGACGGCGCCTGGGGCACCTGGGTGCACCGCTGGACCGCCGAGGAGGGCCGGCACGGCATCGTGATGCGCGACTACCTGCTCGCCTCGCGCGCGGTGGACCCGGACAAGCTGGAGCAGTTCCGCATGGCCCACATGAGCGAGGGCTTCGAGTCGGACAACCGCCACTCGATGCTGCACTCGGTGGCGTACGTCGCCTTCCAGGAGCTGGCCACCCGCATCTCGCACCGCAACACCGGCCACCAGTCCGGCGACCCGGTCTGCGACCGCATGCTGGCCCGCATCGCGACCGACGAGAACCTGCACATGGTCTTCTACCGCAACCTGCTCAAGGCGGCGTTCGAACTCGCGCCGGACCTGACCATGCAGGCGGTGCGGGACGTGGTCGTGAACTTCCGGATGCCCGGCCACGGCATCCCCGGCTTCGAGCGGGCCGCGGCGCAGATGGCGATCGGCGAGGTCTACAACCTGCGCATCCACCACGACGACGTCCTCCAGCCCGTCCTGCGCCACCTCAGGGTCATGGAGATCGACGGCCTCGGGCCCGAGGGGCAGCAGGCGCAGGACGAACTCGGCATGTACATGAGCGGTCTGGACGCGGAGGCGCTGAAGTTCGACGAGAAGCTGGCGGCGCGCAAGGCGCGGATGGCGGCACGGGCGGGCGCCTGACCTGTAGCGGCAGACCGGCACGGCGCGGAGGGCGGCCGGCCCGGGTGTGGACCCGGGCGGGCCGCCCTTCGGCGTACTACGGCGCGTCCTCGTCCGAGGAAGCGACAGCGACAGCGACAGCGACAGCGACAGCGACAGCGACAGCGACAGCGACAGCGAGAACAACGGCGGCGACGGCGACACCGGCGGCACGTGCACGCGGATCGTGACCGGACCCCCGCGACCCGGTCGTCGTCCTGTGCGAGGTGCCGTGGGTGGGTGACCTCACCGAGACGTGCGCCGGAGCTGGAGGCGTTCCTTCTCGGACAGCCCGCCCCACACGCCGAAGCGTTCGTCGTGGGCGAGGGCGTAGTCGAGGCAGGCGGCCCGCATCTCGCACATGCCGCAGATGCGCTTGGCCTCCCGCACCGAGCTGCCGGGCTCGGGGAAGAAGAAGTCCGCCCCGGTCTGCGCGCACAGTGCCTCGCTCTGCCAGGCGAGATCGGGCATTTCCATGGTGTCGGTGTACATGTCGAGGATCGTGCCGGGCGGTGAAAAACGTTCGATCAACGCCGGATATACGAGCGGGCCGGGGCCGCCGGCCGCCTCGATGGTGCCCTCCGCTGGGGTAGGAGCGCACGGCGGCGCGCGCAAGCGGCGGCGAAGACGCGGAGGGACCGCCCCGGCGGAGGGTGGCCGCGGATCAGGACGCACCGGGCACGGACGGTGGACGGACCGGGGACGGATCGGGGACGGATCGGCGCCGTGCTCCGGCGGCGATCGTCAGTGGCCGGTGCGAGACTCGGCAGTGCAGACGGGACTGCGACGAGGAGGGCGACGATGCTCAGCACCCGTTTCGTCAACGGCGCTCCGAACTGGCTCGACGTCGGCGCGTCCGACATCGACGCCGCCGCTTCCTTCTACGGCGCGCTCTTCGGATGGCGGTACCGGTCGGCGGGACCGGAAGCGGGCGGCTACGGCTTCTTCCAGGCGGACGGCAGAACAGCCGCGGGCGGCATGTCCACCACGCCCGAGCAGGGCCCGCCGTCGTGGACGGTGTACTTCCGGACGGCGGACGCCGAGGCCACCTGCAAGGCGGCCGAGCAGGCGCACGGCCGGGTGCTCCTCCCGCCGACGGAGGTCATGGACCAGGGCACGATGGCGGTGCTCGCCGATGCGGCGGGCGCGCCGTTCGGCGTCTGGCAGCCGGGCCGGACCGAGGGGCTCGACGTGGTGGGCCAGCCCGGCTCGCTCTGCTGGGTCGAGCTGCACACGCCGGACGAGGCCGCGGCGGCCGCCTTCTACCACGCCACCCTGGGCCTGGAGACCTCCGCCGTCTCCTTCCCGGGCGGCACGTACACCTGCGTCAACCCGGCCGGCGCCGGGGAGGACGCGATGTTCGGCGGAATCGTCCCGCCGGGCGGCGACCCGACGCAGGCGTGGTCCGGTGCGTACTGGCTGCCGTACTTCGAGGTGACGGACGTGGACGCGGTCGTCGCCCGCGCACGGGAGCGGGGTGGCACCGTCCGGCTGCCCGCCACGGACGTCGAGGGCGTCGGTCGCGTCGCCCGACTCATCGACCCGGACGGGGCGCGCTTCGCGGTGATCAGAAGCGCGCCACAGCCGGAGTGAGCGCGCCACGGACCTGCTGAGCCACGCGGGGCGGCGCGCGGGGGCTGGGATCGCGCCGGCGCGGGACGCGGAAGCGCGGGACGCGGAAGCGCGGGACGCGAGTGAGGGCCAGGAGCGGTCAGACGCAGCCGGGCCAGGCGCAAGCCAGGCCAGGCGCAAGCCAGGCCAGGCGCAAGCCAGGCCAGGCGCAAGCCAGGCCAGGCGCAAGCCAGGCCAGGCGCAAGCCAGGCCAGGCGCAGGCCGGGCCGGGCGCATATACAGCGAGCGGTTGAGCGCAGGCGCGGGTGAGCACAAGCGCGGGTGAGCGCGGGTGCGGTCAGGCGGAGGCGCGGCGCACCAGGGTGGTCGGAAGGATCACCCCGGACGACGTGTCGTCGCCGTCGCCGTCCGGGGGCCGGCGGTCCAGGGTGTGCAGCAGGAGCCGGGCCATGATCCGGCCCAGCTCCTCGATGTCCTGACGGACCGTCGTCAGCGGCGGGTCGCTCTGTTCGGCGACGGGCAGCATGTCGTCGAAACCGACGACGGCGACGTCCTCGGGCACCCGTCGCCCCCGCTCGCGCAGGACGCGCAGGGCACCCGAGGCCATGAGGTCGTTGGCGGCGAACACGGCGTCGATGTCGGGGCGGCGGGCGAGGAGTTCGCGCATGGCCCGCTCGCCGCCGCCGGGCGTGAAGTCGCTCTCCACGACGAGCCGCGGGTCGCTGTCGCCCATGACGTCCCGGAACCCGTCGAGCCGGTCCGCGGCGGAGGTCTGGTCGAGCGGCCCGGTGATGTGCGCGACGCGGGTGCGGCCGAGGCCCACCAGGTGGCGCACGGCCTCGCGGGCGCCGCCCCGGTTGTCACTGTCGACGTACACGACGTCACGGGTGCCGTCGCTCCAGCCGGGCCGGCCACCGAACACCGTCGGCACTCCGGCGCCCTGGATCAGACCGGGCAGCGGGTCCTCGAGGTGCAGCGAGAAGACGAGCGCACCGTCGACATGACCGCCGGCCAGATAGCGGGCGACCCGGGCGTGGTCGTCGCGGCCCTCGGTGAGCAGCAGCACGAGCTGGTTGTCGTGGGCCGTCAGCTCCTTGCTGATGCCGCGCAGTTGCAGGGCGAAGAAGGGGTCGGCGAAGACCCGGGTCTCCGGTTCCGCGATGACGACGGCGACGGCGTCGTGCCGTTTCGTCACCAGGCTGCGGGCGGCCTGGTTGGGAACGTACCCGAGTTCCTCCACCGCCCGCCGGACCCGCTCGGCGAGGGGCTCCCTGACCCCGTCGCTCCCGTTGACGACCCGCGAGACGGTGGCCCGGGAGACGCCGGCCAGCGCGGCCACGGCCTCCAGCGTGGGACGCGGCGCTGTCTCGCTCACTTCGGGGCTCCTCCTGGGTCGGTGGGAAGTCAGGATAGCCGCGGCGAAACCGGGAGGTGAGAGCGCTCTCCTCCGTGCACCGGCCCCTCTCGCCGGGGGTGCCCCGGGTCCGGGAGCAGCACGCGGCCTCGGTCCGTCTCAGGCGAGGAGGTCGATCCGCCGTCCGACGCCCTGCCGTTCGGCCCGCTCGTACGCCAGCCGGGCGAGCGCCAGGTCCTGCCAGGGCAGGCCGCCGGGGGCGTACACCGTCCGTTCGGCGGGATCGACGCGGCCGGGGTGGTCGCCGCGCAGGATGTTACCGAGGGTGGCGTCGGCGGCGTCGGCGGACAGTTCGGCTCCCGCCAACACGCCTGATTCGGCGGCGCGGCGCCCCGGGACCGCCGTGGCGTGCGCGGCGCGAAAGCCCTCGCGGAGGGCGTCGAGGCAGGCCGCGGGGTCGAGCAGGGCTTCCAGGTCGCCGCGTGTCAGGACGAGTGTCACCGGCCCATGATCCCTCAGCGCCCGTGCGTCCCCCCGTGCGTCGCCGGGGCGTCCTGCGCACTGTGCGGGCGGTGCGGCTCGTGACCCGGGATCGTGCCGTCGGTCTTCTTCACCATCGGGGGATCGCAGGCCGGTCAGTCGCAGGCCGGTCAACCGCGGGCCGGTCAGCCGCGGGCCGGTCAGCCGCGGGTCAGGGGGGTGGGGGCCCCGGCTTCCTGGCCCGGCTCGGCTGGACCCGCCGGGGTTCGCCCGGCATCTTCGGATACTCCGGCGGGTACGGCAGGTCGCCGAGGCCGTGGTCGCGTTCGTCCTGCGCGGCGAGTTCCAGCAGCGCCTCGAGGGAGTACCGGTGGTCGTCCATGTCGGCGTGCACGTCGCCGAGTGCGGCGTAGCGCGCGGGCATGGACGCCAGGTCGAAGTCCCGGGGGTGCGCGTCCCCGACCTCCTCCCAGCGCAGGGGGGCCGAGACGGGGGCGTTCGGGCGGGGCCGCACCGAGTAGGCGGAGGCGATGGTGCGGTCGCGTGCCGTCTGGTTGTAGTCGAGGAAGATGCGCTGTCCGCGCTCCTCCTTCCACCACTTGATCGTCACCCGCTCCGGCATCCGGCGTTCCATCTCGCGGCCCACGGCGATGGCGGCGCGCCGGACCTGGGTGAAGGTCCAGCGCGGTTCGATGGGGACGAAGACGTGCAGACCGCGTCCGCCGGAGGTCTTGGGCCAGCCGCGCAGGCCGCCGAACTCGTCGAGGACGGCGCGCAGTTCGTGGGCGGCGCGGACGGCGTCGTCGTAGTCGGTGCCCGGCTGGGGGTCGAGGTCGATGCGGAGTTCGTCGGGGCTGTCGACGTCGTCACGGCGGACGGGCCAGGGGTGGAAGGTGAGCGTGCCGTACTGGGCGGCCCACAGGACGGCGCCCTCCTCGGTGGGGCACATCTCGTCGGCGGAACGGCCGCTGGGGAAGGTGATGTGGGTGGTGGGGATCCAGTCGGGCATGTTCTTCGGGGCGCGTTTCTGGAAGAAGGACTCGCCGGTCACGCCGTCCGGGTAGCGCTCCAGGGTGGTGGGGCGGTTGCGCAGGGCGCGCAGGATGCCGGGGGCGACCGCCTGGTAGTAGCGGGCGAGGTCCAGCTTGGTGAAGCCGCGCTCCGGGAAGAAGACCTTGTCGGGGCTGGACAGCCGTACCGTGCGGCCGCCCGCCTCGAGTTCCACCGCGTCGCCCATGCGTGCCCCTCCACTTCCACCGCGTCGCCCGTGCGCGTTCTCGGGGCGGGGCCGCGACGCCCGTCCTCCTGCCCGAGCCGTTCGGCCGCCTCACCCGTGCGTGCCACGGTAGGCGTACCTCGCATAGCTCGCACACCGGGCGATCTATCGTCTTTCCGAGCAGAATCGGACCATGGACCTGCCGGTGATGCCACCCGTGAAGCCGATGCTCGCCAAGTCGGTGGCGGTGATCCCGCCGGGCATGCAGTACGAGGCGAAGTGGGACGGCTTTCGGGCGATCGCGTTTCGCGACGGGGCCGACGTCGAGCTGGGCAGCCGTACCGGGAAGCCGTTGACCAGGTACTTTCCCGAGCTGGTGGGGGCGCTTCAGGAGCGGTTGCCGGCGCGGTGCGTGGTGGACGGGGAGATCGTGATCGCGCGGGAGGGACGGTTGGACTTCGACGCGCTGACCGAGCGGATCCATCCCGCCGACTCGCGGGTGCGGACGCTCGCCGAGCGGACCCCGGCGTCGTTCGTCGCCTTCGACCTGCTGGCGCTGGCCGACGAGTCACTGCTCGACGTGCCGCTCGTCGACCGGCGGGAGCTGCTGGCCCGGGCACTGGCCGGGGTGACGCCGCCCGTGCACCTGGCGCCGGCGACGACGGACGTCGAGGTGGCGCGGCAGTGGTTCGATGAGTACGAGGGTGCGGGTCTGGACGGGGTGATCGCCAAGCCGTTGGCGCTGCCCTACCTCCAGGACGAGCGTGCCATGTTCAAGGTGAAGCACGAGCGCACGGCGGACGTCGTCGTCGCGGGGTACCGCCTTCACAAGAGCGGGCCGGTGGTGGGTTCGCTGCTGCTGGGCCTGTACGACGACCGGGGTGTCCTCCAGCATGTCGGCGTGTCGGCCGCGTTCGCCATGAAACGCCGGGCGGAGCTGGTGCGGGAGCTGGAGCCGCTGCGCATGGAGGACGCCGAGGGCCATCCGTGGGCGGCCTGGTCGGACGAGGCCGCCCACGAGAGCGCGCGACTGCCCGGGGCGCCGAGCCGCTGGTCGGGCAAGAAGGACCTGTCGTGGGTGCCGCTCAGGCCGGAGCGGGTGGTCGAGGTGGCCTACGACCACATGGAGAACGGGGCCCGGTTCCGGCACACGGCCCGCTTCCGCCGCTGGCGCCCGGACCGGACCCCGCAGAGCTGCACCTACGCCCAACTGGAGGAGCCGGTGCGCTACGACCTCGCGGAAATCCTGGGAACGCCCCCCGAGGCGTGACACACCCGACGGGCACGGCACCCCACCGTCCACCTCCGCACCCCAGGGCACCTCAACACCCAGGACACCTCACCCCCGGGCACCATCACACCCCAGGCAGCCCAGCCCACCGGCGGCGGCGCCCCGGGGCCCGGTCAGCGCACGGCCGCGCCCGGCACTCGCCGGGGCGCGGCCGGCCCCGCGGTGAGGGCGCCCGGCCCCTCACCGCGCCGGGGGCTCTCAGGGCGTCATGACGATCTTCACCGCGCCGTCCCGCTTGTGCTGGAACATCTCGTACGCCTGCGGGGCCTCCGACAGCGGCATCCGGTGGGTGGCGAAGTCGTCGACGCCGAGCGGGTCCTCGTCGGTGAGGTACGGGATGATGTCGTCGGTCCAACGGCGCACGTTGGCCTGGCCCATGCGGATCTGGAGCTGCTTGTCGAACATGGTCAGCATGGGCAGCGGGTCGGCCATGCCGCCGTAGACGCCGACCAGGGAGAGGGTGCCGCCGCGGCGCACCAGCTCGATGGCGGTGTGCAGGGCGGCGAGCCGGTCGACGCTGAAGCGTTCCGCGAGCGGGCCGCTGAGTTTGCGCGGCAACAGGGCGGAGGCGTTCTGGACGAGGCGGGCGGCCGCGCTGCCGTGGGCCTCGGTGCCGACGGCGTCGATCACGGCGTCGGGTCCGCGGCCGTCGGTCTCGTCACGGATCGCGGCGACCAGTTCCTTCTCGCTGTCGAAGTTCCTGAGGTCGAACGTCTCCACGCCGCGCGCGCGGGCCCGGCGCAGCCGGTCGCCGACCAGGTCGACGCCGAACACCCGGCCGGCGCCGCGCACCTGGGCGACGCGGCAGGCCATGTCGCCGATCGGGCCGAGGCCGAGCACGGCGACGCTGCCGCCCTGGGGAACGTCCGCGTAGGCGACGGCCTGCCAGGCGGTGGGCAGCACGTCGGAGAGGTACAGGAACCGGTCGTCAGGCGGTCCCTCGGGGAGCTTGATGGGGCCGAACTGGGCCTGCGGTACGCGCAGGTACTCGGCCTGGCCGCCGGGGACCGCGCCGTACAGACGGGTGTAGCCGAACAGGGCGGCGCCCATGCCCTCGCCGGTGACCTGGGTGGTCTCGCACTGCGTGGGCAGGGAGTTCAGGCACATCCAGCAGTTGCCGCAGGCGATCTGGAACGGCACCACGACCCGGTCGCCGGCCTTGAGGTCGGGGACACCGGGGCCGACCTCCTCGACGATGCCCATCGGTTCGTGGCCGAGGATGTCGCCCGGGCTCATGAACGGGGTGAGCACCTCGTACAGGTGCAGGTCGGAGCCGCACAGTCCGGTGGACGTGACGCGGATGACGGCGTCCGTCGGCTCCTGGATGGTCGGGTCGGGCACGGTCTCCACCCGTACGTCCCGCTTCCCCTGCCAGGTCACTGCCTTCATCGTGCCGCGCTCCCTCCACCGAGTCGGGAGTCCCGCCGTGTCACCGGCCGGATTCCGGGTGCCGCCCGGGTACCCGAGCGCCTCCGGCCCGAATCCCCCGACGACCGCGAAGGTCATGGACGCGCATCAACCGACACAATGTCTCCGTGTCATCTGATCAGCCTATTCATCAGGAACAGCCCCTTTGGTCAGGCATGGCGCATACATCCACATGTGGTCGCCGGGGCACCGATGAGCGCACAATCGAAAGGAACGGAACGGGGTGGCGACGGTGGGTGCGACCAGGGTGGACCACGGGGCCGCGGTCCCGGGACGCGGGGCGCGGCGGGGGCGACGGGCACACCCTCGTCCGCCGCTCGTGGCGGCGCTGCTGGCCACGGCGGTCGCGCTCGCCCTGGCGGCGGGCTGCACGACGGACCGCGGCCCGGCGGACGACGAGCGCGCCACGCAACGGGAGCCGAGCCGCTCGGACGGCCCGACGTCGGGCGCCGGCCCGGCACTCGCGGTGAAGATCGACAACGTGGGCGCGGCCCGACCGCACACCGGCCTCGCCGCGGCGGACATCGTGTACGTCGAGGAGGTCGAGGGCGGACTGAGCCGGCTGATGGCGGTGTACGCGACGAAGCTGCCGCGGGCCGTCGGCCCGGTGCGCAGCGCCCGCGAGTCCGACCTGGAGTTGCTGCGCCAGTTCCACCGCCCGGTGCTGGCGTACTCCGGGGCGCAGAGCGCGCTGAGGCCGCTGATCGACAGGGCGCCGCTGCGGGCCGTCACGCCCCAGGAGGAGTCCGGCGCCTACCACCGCGACGCGCACCGGCCCTCGCCGCACGACCTCTTCCTGCGTCCCGACCGGCTGCTGTCCGCCGCGCCGGGCCCCGCCGCGCTGACGACCGGTTTCCGCTTCGGCGCGGCACCCGCCGGCGGCACGCCGACTCCCTCGCACACCGTGCGCTACCCGTCGGCGCGTTTCACCTTCACCTGGTCGCAGAGCAGTGGGCGCTGGCTGGTGTCGACGGACGGCAGGCCGACCGTGACGACCGACGCGGGGCGGGTGGCCGCGTCGACGGTGGTGGTGCAGCACGTGACGGTGCGCGGCTCGGCCTTCCACGACGCGCTCGGCCACACCACGCCGTACACGCAGACGGTCGGCTCGGGGCGGGCGCAGGTGCTGCGCGACGGACGTTCCCACGAGGTGACCTGGAAGCGCGGGAGCGCCGCGGAGGGCACGCGGTTCTCGACCGGCGACGGCCGGCAGGTCGCCTTCGCCGAGGGTCAGGTGTGGGTGGTGTTCGTCGCGGCCCGGTGAGCCTCGGGCAAGCCGCGGCGGGACACGGCCGCCCCGCCGGCACGGAGACCCCCCAGCGGCACGCGGCGCCCTTGGCGACCCGCGACGAGCACACGCCGCGCCCGGTGCGACGCGCCCCCGACCGCCCCTCGACCGGCCCCGGCCCCGTCATTCCTGGGCGACCAGCGGCTCCCCCGGATTGCGCAGGCCCTCCGCCGCGTCGGCGACCCGTCGGATGAGATCGAAGAACTGCGCCTGTTCCTCGCCCGACAGCGGCGCGAGGAAGACCTGACTCATCCGGGCCGCGCGCACCGCGAGCCGTCGGTGGGTGCGTACGCCGTCGTCGGTCAGCCGCAGCAGGAAGCGACGGCCGTCCTGCGGGTCGCGGACCTTGTCGAGCAGGGAGCGCCGGGTCAGCCGGCTGATCACCTCGGCGACGGTGGAACGGTCGAGCCCCACCCGCTCCCCCACCGTGCGCTGGTCGAGTCCCGGCTCCGCGACGAGGGCGTTGAGGACGGCGAACTGCGGCGAGGTGATCTCCTCGGAGACCATCGCGTTCCACAGCAGGTAGTGGGCCTGCTGAAGCCTCCGGGCGAGGTGCCCGGGATGGGTGTTCAGGTCCACCGCCGCCATGCCAACTCCCGAGATCCGGATCGTACGTGCACTGAACGATACCCGGGACGGGCCGACCTGTCTGCACTCCGCACATCTCTGTGACCTCTGCTTCTCCGACCCCTTGACGGCCCGTCCCGCCGATGGCAGCGTGAAGGACGCTCGCCCAGATAGTCAGTGCCCTGATTAACCGAGGGGCCGGCGCACGGAAGAGATGGGGCTTCACGGATGGACAAGGTGGTCGCCACGGCCCTGGAGGCGGTGGCCGACGTGCCGGACGGCGCGTCGCTGGCGGTGGGCGGTTTCGGACTGAGCGGCGTGCCGAACGTGCTCGTCCAGGCCCTGTACGAGCGGGGCGTGGCCGGCCTGTCGGTCGTCTCCAACAACTGCGGGGCGATGGAGTCGGGCCTCGCGGTCCTGCTCGCCGCCGGGCGGATCGCCCGCGTGACCGGTTCCTACATCGGGGCGAACAAGGAGTTCGCGCGCCAGTACCTGGCCGGGGAGCTGGAGGTGGAACTGATCCCGCAGGGCACGCTGGCCGAGCGGCTGCGCGCCGGCGGGGCGGGGATCCCCGCCTTCTACACCCCGGCGGGGGTCGGCACACAGGTCGCCGAGGGCGGTCTGCCGTGGCGCTACGACGGCGAGGGCGGCGTCGCGCTGGCCTCGCCGCCGAAGGAGGTGCGGGAGTTCGACGGCTCGGAGTACGTCTTGGAGCACGGCATCCGGACCGACTTCGCGCTGGTCAGAGCGGCGAAGGGCGACCGGCACGGCAACCTCGTCTTCAACAGGAGCTCCCGTAACTTCAACCCTCTCGCCGCCATGGCGGGCCGGGTGACGATCGCGGAGGTGGAGGAGCTGGTCGAGCCCGGAGCCATCGACCCCGACGCGGTGCACCTGCCGGGCATCTTCGTGCAGCGGGTGGTGGCCCTGACCCCGGAGCAGGCCGCGGACAAGAAGATCGAGCGGCGGACGGTGAGCAGCTGATGGCCTGGACACGTGAGGAGATGGCCGCGCGGGCGGCGCGCGAGCTGGAGGACGGGCAGTACGTCAATCTCGGCATCGGCCTGCCGACCCTGATCCCGAACCACCTGCCGCCGGGCGTGGAGGTGGTGCTGGAGAGCGAGAACGGCATCCTCGGTACCGGCCCCTACCCCACCGCGGACGCCGTCGACCCGGACCTGATCAACGCCGGCAAGGAGACCGTCACCGTGCTGCCGGGGGCGTCCTTCTTCGACTCGGCGCTGTCGTTCTCGATGATCAGGGGCGGGCACATCGACGTCGCCGTGCTGGGCGCGATGCAGGTCTCCGCCGGCGGCGACCTCGCCAACTGGGCGGTCCCCGGCAAGCTGATCACCGGGATCGGCGGGGCGATGGACCTGGTCCACGGCGCCCGCACCGTCATCGTGGTGATGACGCACACCGCCAAGGACGGCAGCCCGAAGATCCTCCAGGAGTGCGCGCTGCCGCTGACCGGCAAGGCGTGCGTGAACCGGATCATCACCGACCTCGGCGTGCTCGACGTCACCGACGACGGACTGGTGCTGGTGGAGACCGCGCCGGGCGTCACCGTCGAGGAGGTCGCGGACCGGACCGCAGCCGAGCTGACCGTCGCGGAGGGTGTGCGATGAGGACCGTGTACATCGTCGACGCCGTCCGCACGCCGATCGGCCGCTACAACGGGGCTCTCGCGAGCGTCCGCCCGGACGACCTGGCCGCCCACACCATCCGGGAACTGCTCGCCCGGACACCGGAGTTGGACCCCTCCCGCGTCGAGGACGTCTACGTCGGCAACGCCAACGGCGCCGGCGAGGAGAACCGCAACGTCGGCCGCATGGCCGCCCTCCTCGCGGGCCTGCCCACCTCGGTCCCCGGCGTCACCGTCAACCGGCTGTGCGCCTCCGGCCTGGAGGCGGTGATCCAGGCGGCCCGCGCCATCGCCGTCGGCGACGCCTCGATCGCCGTGGCCGGCGGCGTGGAGTCGATGACCCGGGCGCCCTACGTCCTGCCCAAGAACGACCGCCCCTTCCCGGCCGGCCACACCGAGCTGTACTCGACCACGCTCGGCTGGCGCATGGTCAACCCGAGGATGGACCCGCAGTGGGCCGTCCCGCTGGGCGAGTGCGCCGAACTCGTCGCCGACAAGCACGGCATCAGCCGCGAACAGCAGGACGAGTTCGCCCTGAGCAGCCATCGGAAGGCCGCGCGAGCCCAGCGCGAGGGCCTCTTCGACGCGGAACTGACACCCGTCACGATCCCGCGGCGCAAGGGCGACCCGGTCGAGTTCGGCGCCGACGAGTGCGTCCGCCCGGACGCCTCCCCGGAGGCGATGGCGAGGCTCGAGCCCGCCTTCCGCAAGGCGCGCGAAGCCGGAGAGGGCTCCGCCCCGACCGCCGGGGCAGGCACGGTCACCGCGGGCAACGCCTCCCCCCTCAACGACGGCGCCGCCGCCCTGCTGCTGGTCGACGAGGCGGGCCTGAAGGCCACCGGCCGCGAACCGCTCGCCCGCGTCAGCGCCACCGGCGTCCACGCCGTCGACCCGCACCACTTCGGACTCGCCCCCGTCGAGGCCGTCCACCGCGCCCTGGCCAAGGCGGGCAAGCGGTTCGACGACCTGTCCGTCCTGGAGCTGAACGAGGCCTTCGCCGCCCAGGTGCTCGGCTGCGTGGCCGAATGGCCCGCGTTCGACCCGGCCGTCCTCAACCCGCAGGGCGGCGCGATCGCCCTCGGGCACCCGCTCGGCGCCTCCGGCGCCCGCCTCGCCGGCACCGTCGCCCACCAGCTCGCCCGCCGGGGCGGCGGAGTCGGCGTCGCCACCCTCTGCATCGGCGTGGGCCAGGGCCTCGCCCTCGTCCTCGAACGCTAACCCCAGGAACCCCCATGGCTCTCACCCAGCACGACATCGACCAGGAGATCGCGGCGGAACACGCCGCGTACCGGAAGCGGCTCGCCGACGGCGGTCCGGTCGAGCACCAGCCGCGCCGCGACTACGCGCCCTACCGGTCCTCGGTGCTGCGCCACCCCGAGCAGCCGCCGGTCACCATCGACGTGACGCAGGACCCGGAGCTGGTGGAGCTGCACTCGCCGGCCTTCGGGGAGCGCGACATCACCGAGATCGACAACGACCTGACCCGGCAGCACGACGGGGAGCCGATCGGCGAGCGCATCACCGTCTCCGGCCGGCTGCTGGACCGCGACGGCCGTCCCGTCCGGGGCCAGCTCATCGAGATCTGGCAGGCGAACTCGGCGGGCCGCTACGCCCACCGGCGCGAGCAGCACGACGCCCCGCTGGACCCGAACTTCACGGGCGTCGGCCGCACCCTGACGGACGCCGACGGGCGCTACCGCTTCACGACCGTCCAGCCGGGCCCGTACCCGTGGCGCCAGCACCTCAACGCCTGGCGGCCGGCCCACATCCACTTCTCGCTGTTCGGCACGGCGTTCACCCAGCGGCTCGTGACCCAGATGTACTTCCCGAGCGACCCGCTGTTCCCCTACGACCCGATCATCCAGTCGGTGACGGACGACAACGCCCGGCAGCGTCTGGTCGCGACCTACGACCACAGCCTGTCGGTGCCGGAGTTCTCGATGGGCTACCACTGGGACATCGTGCTCGACGGGCCGCACGCCACCTGGATCGAAGAAGGACGCTGACCTGCCATGACGAAGATCGACCCGAGCCGCCCGGAGACGGTGCTGCCCACGCCGTCGCACACGGTCGGCCCCTTCTACGGCCATGCCCTGCCGTTCCCGGGCGGCGGCGACATCGCCCCCCTCGGCCACCCGGACACCGTCACCCTGCAGGGACACGTGTACGACGGCGAGGGCGTGCCGCTGCCCGACGCGTTCCTGGAACTGTGGGGCGCCGACCCCGACGGCAACGTGCCGCGGGTCGACGGATCGATGCGGCGCGACCCGGCGAGCGGCGGCTTCCTGGGCCGCAACGGCGTGGAGTTCACCGGCTGGGGCCGCGTCCAGACCGACGCCGACGGCCACTGGAGCGCGCGGACGCTGCGGCCCGGCGCCCGCGGGAACAGCGCCCCCTACCTCAGCGTGTGCGTGTTCGCGCGCGGGCTGCTGGTGCACCTGTACACCCGGATCTACCTGCCGGGCGACGACGCCGCACTCGCCGCCGACCCGCTGCTGGGCCGGCTGGAGCCCGCGCGGCGCGACACGCTGATCGCCACGCCCGGGCCGTGGAACACCTACCGTTTCGACATCCGCCTTCAGGGCGAAGGCGAGACGGTCTTCCTGGAGTACCAGTGACGCACGAGGTGCCCCCGACCCGCCGTGAGGCCGGTCTGCTCTCCCCCGGCTGGACCGGCTCCCGCGCCGCCGACGCCACCGGCGACGAGGCGTTCCTGCGGGCGCTGCTCGACGCGGAGGCGGCGCTGACCCGCGCCCAGGAGTCGCTGGCGCTCGCCCCCCGGGGCGCCGGGACCGCCGTCACCGAGGCGGCCGCGCGCACCTTCGACCCGCGCTCCCTCGCCGAGCGCGCCCGCGGCGGCGGCAACCCCGTGATCCCGCTGGTCGCCGACCTGACCGAGGCGGTCGGTGAGGAGTTCGGGCCGTATGTGCACCGGGGCGCGACCAGCCAGGACATCATGGACACGGCGATGATGCTGGTCGCGGTGCGCGCGCTGGAGCCGCTCCTGTCCGACCTCGACCGCGCGCAGCGGGACCTGGCCCGGCTCGCCGCCGCGCACCGGGACACGCCGATGCCGGGACGCACGCTCACCCAGCACGCCGTACCGACCACCTTCGGGCTGAAGGCCGCCGGATGGCGGTCACTGGTGCTGGACGCGCGCGACCGGGTGACGGCCGTGCGGGACGCGCTGCCCGCTCAACTCGGCGGTGCCGCCGGGACGCTGGCCGCCTTCACGGCGTACGGCGCCGACGACGCGACCGCGCTGCCCGCCGCCTACGCCCGAGAACTGGGGCTGCGCGCGCCCCGGCTGCCGTGGCACACGCTGCGCACCCCGATCGCCGACCTCGCCGGATGCCTGGCCTTCACGGCGGGCGCACTGGGAAAGCTCGCGACGGACGTCCTCACCCTCTCCCGCACCGAGATCGCGGAGGTCGCCGAGGGCAGCGGCGGCGGCTCGTCGGCCATGCCGCACAAGGCGAACCCGGTGCGCTCCACCCTGGTCGCAGCCGCCGCCCGGCGCGCCCCGCAGCTCGCGGCCACGCTGTACGGCGCGCTGGTCGCCGAGGACGAGCGGCCGGCCGGGGCCTGGCACGCCGAGTGGGAGCCGCTGCGGGACCTGCTGCGGCTGACCGGCGGGGCCGCGCGGGACACCGCCGCACTGACCGGGGGGCTGCGGACGTACCCGGAGGTCATGCGGGAGCACCTCGGCCTCACGCACGGGCTGATCGTCTCCGAGCGGCTGTCCGCCGAGTTGTCGGCCGCCCTGGGCCGCGCCCGGGCGAAGGAACTGCTCACCCGGACCGCCCACCGCATCCACTCCGACGGCCGCTCGCTGGCCGAACTCCTCCGGGAGGAACCCGCGTTGAAGGGCGTCGACCTCGACGCCCTGACCGACCCGGCCCGTTACACCGGCTCCGCCGGATCCCTCACCGACCGTGCGCTGGAGCGACGTTGACCGAGAAGCTGCTCAACCACCGCGCCGAGGGGGCCGCTTCCGCCACCCCGCTCCTGCTCGGGCCCTCGCTGGGCACCTCCGCCGCCCTGTGGGACAAGGTCGCCCCCGAGCTGTCCGTCACCCACCAGGTGATCCGCTGGGACCTGCCCGGGCACGGCGGCTCGGCGGCGGACCTGATCGCTCCCGGCGCCACCGTCGGTGACCTCGCCGGGCTGGTGCTCGCGCTCGCGGACGCGCTGGGCGTGGAGCGGTTCGCCTACGCCGGGGTGTCGCTGGGCGGCGCGGTCGGCCTGCACCTGGCGCTGCACCACCCCGAGCGGGTGTCGTCGCTGGCGGTGCTCTGCTCGTCGGCCCACTTCAACGGGGCCGCACCGTGGCAGGAGCGGGCCGCGCTGGTGCGGCGCGAGGGACTGGCCTCGCTCGCGCGGAGCGCGGACGCCCGCTGGTTCACGCCCGGTTTCACCGTGCCGGAGCTGGTCGCCGACCACCGTGCCGCCGACCCCGGCGCGTACGCCGCCTGCTGCGACGCGCTGGCCGCGTTCGACGTGCGCGAACGGCTGAGCGAGATCGCCGTCCCGACCCTCGTGGTCGCCGGCCGCGAGGATCCGGCGACACCGCCCGCGCATCTGCGGCAGATCGCGGACGCGGTGCCGGGCGCCGCGCTCGTCGAGATCCCCGGCGCCTCGCACCTGGCACCCGCGGAACGCCCCGAGGCCGTCCTCACGGCCCTGCGCGCCCATCTGGACGGCGGCGCCCGGCTGGGCATGGACGTGCGGCGCCAGGTGCTCGGCGACGCCCACGTCAACCGGGCCCAGTCCCGCCAGACGCCCTTCACCGCCCGCTTCCAGGACTTCATCTCCCGCTACGCCTGGGGCGAGATCTGGACCGACTCGACCCTCAGCCGCCGTGAACGCAGCATGATCACGCTGACGGCGCTGGTCGCCCACGGCCACTACGACGAGCTGGCCATGCACGTCCGGGCGGCCCGCCGCAACGGCCTCACCCCGGAGGAGATCGGCGCGGTGCTCCTGCAGACGGCCGTCTACTGCGGGGTCCCCGCGGCCAACTCGGCTTTCGCGACGGCGCAGCGGGTGCTGGCGGAGGAGGACGAGGACTGAGGGGTCCGTGCGCTGTGAGCGCCTGATCAGGCCGCGTGGTCCAGGCGGGCACAGACTTCCAGGACCCCGCAGGCGGGCGGCGCGACCGGACCACCCGGAGGGCGACCACAGGTCCCGCCGGCCCAGCAGCACACACCCGTCCGACCCCCGACCACCCGGCGCAGCGACCACACGTCCCGCCCGGCACAGCAGCACACGCCCATCCGATCCCGGCCCGCCCGGCGGGGCGCCGCCGGGCCGCCGTCACCCCAGCGGGGCCTGCCCGCGCGCCTGTCCCGGGACCAGCCCCACGCGCCGGGAGCCCAGGCCGTTCAGGGCCTGCTGCGCCTGGATGACCAGGCCGTCCGCGCCGCAGGAGCGGGCCAGTGTCAGGCCGCGTTCGAGTTCGCTCGCCGAGCGGGAGAGGAGACCGTACTCGACGCGGGCGGCGGCGTGTTCGTACTGGCAGGGCGAGGCCTCCAGGAACGTGACGGCCCGGGCGGCCAGGCGGACCGCGCGCTGGCCCGTCTCCAGGGCGGCGGCGCACCGCAGGGCCTCGCCGATGGCGGTGTCGGTGCCGAAGCGCTCGGCCTGGCGGCGCAGGTCGGAGGCGAGCCGGGCCGCGCGGGCCGGGTCCTCCGTGGCGAGGGCCCGGGCGAGGTCGCCCGCCCAGGGCACCATCACCGGGTTGAGGTGCCCGCGCGCGGCGGCCGCCTTCTCCGCCTCCTCCAGCTCGTTGACGCCGTCCTGCACCTGGCCGACGGCGATCAGCAGCCGGCCGCGCACCGCCCGCGGGTCGGGCAGCACGATCGTCGTGGGATAGGGCGGGGCGAACTCGTACTGCTCGGCGATCTCCCAGGCCTCGTCGACATGGCCGCGGGCGAGCAGCGTGTCGACGAGGTTGCAGGTTGCCGACCAGTACAGCGGCAGGCCCCGGCCGACGCGTTCGGCGAGGCGCAGCGATTCGCGCAGGGACTCCTCGGCCTCCGTCAGCCGGCCCCGCCGGCGCA
Organism: Streptomyces sp. NPDC030143; assembly: GCF_055573695.1. NCBI lineage: Bacteria > Bacillati > Actinomycetota > Actinomycetes > Kitasatosporales > Streptomycetaceae > Streptomyces > Streptomyces sp. NPDC030143. Next base: position 637,224 of record NZ_JBVIAY010000002.1, on the reverse strand, counting down.
GGCCGAGACCGACGTAGGCGTGGGCCAGGGCGAGGTGGCCGCCGCTCCAGCCGGCCGTCAGGTAGGCGCGCAGGGCCTCGTTGAAGAGGGACTCGGCCCGGTCGAGGCGGTCGGTGTACGCGTACGCGCTGGCCAGCATCATCAGCAGTTCGATGCCCGACTCGGTGTCGGTCCAGCCGAGCCCGGGCGCGAGCCGGCCGTTGACGAGGGCGCGGTCGCAGTACTCGACGACCTCCTCGGCGTTCTCGCCGTGGGTCATGGCGTCGAAGCCGCGCAGGATGAGCAGCGAGCGTTCGGCGTTGTCGCGGCCGGTGCAGGTCGCGGCGAGCGCGGCGAGCTTGTCGGAGCGGCCGGGCGAGGTGGCCTCGCCGGCGTGGATGCCCTCCCACATGAACTGCACGGCCTGCAGGCGCATCCGCGCGGAACCGGCCGGCTGCCGGGCGGCCTCCGCCTCGACGGTGCGGACGGCCTCCTCGAGCTGGTTGTTGTGGACGAGGGCCTGGGAGAGGCGGTGGACGGCGTCGACCCGGTCGTCGCCGTCGAGGCCGGGCATGGCGAGCGCGGTGCGCAGGTGTCCGATGGTCGTGGCGGGTGCGGTGAGGTGGGTGGCGCAGCCGAGTTCGTACAGGACGCGCGCGTGGACGTCGGGCGCGGGCGGTTCCTTCAGGGCGCGTTCCAGACAGCGGCGGGCCGCGTCGGGCGCGCCGACGGCGAGGTGTTCGCGGGCGGCTCCGCGCAGTTGCTCGACGAGTTCCTCGTCGCCCTCGGCGTGGACCTGGATCAGATGGCGGGAGGCGGCCGCCAGACCCTTGCCGGCGTCGGTGACGACCTTCGCGGCGATGCCGTGCATCGCGGTGCGCAGGCTCTGCGGGATGGATTCGTAGACGGCGGTCGCGATCAGCGGGTGGACGAACTCCAGGTCGCCGTCGGCGGGGGCGGGCACGGCCGCGGGGTCGGGTTCGGTGAGGATGCGGTGGGTGCGCAGCAGTTCGGCGCAGCGCACCGCCGAGTCGCGGTCCATGACGGCGAGCCGGGCGGCCTCGTCGATGGAGATGCCGGCGCCGAGTATGGCGGCGGCCATCGCGAACCGGGTGGCGTCGACGCCCAGTTCCTCCAGTCGGTCGACGAGTCCGCCGCCGCGCGCGGCACGGTTCAGGGGGCGCAGTTCGGCGGCCGAGGACTCGCTCGGTTCGAGGTCGTTGTCCTGGACCTTGGCGAGGAGTTCGACGGTGTCGTAGGGGTTGCCGTCGGTGACGGCCCACACCTCGCGGCAGAACGCGCCGTCGGCGTGGGTGCCGAGGGTGGCCCGGGTGAGGCCGGCGACCGCCGCCGGGGTGAGCGCGTTGAGGGTGGTCACCGACGAGCCGGCGACGGACGCGACGGCGTCGAGGTGGCCGGCCCGTTCCCCGGTGACCTCGCCGGGCCTGCGGGCCACGACGACCAGGACGGAGAGGTCGTCGAGGCGTTCGGCGAACGCGGCGAGCCAGCGCAGGGTCTCCTGGTCGGCCCAGTGCGCGTCGTCGATGAGCAGCACGAGCGGGTAGTGCCGTTCGGCGAGCCGCCGTACGGCGGCCACGAGGCCGTCGCACACGCCCTGCGGATCGGCCGGGGCGTCTCCGGGGTCGGCGATGCCGAGGGCGGGGCCGGCGATGTCGTACCAGTCGCCGAGGTACTCGCGGGCCTCCTCCTCCATCAGCGACAGCAGCGCGGGTTGCAGCAACTGCCGTACCACGTTGAAGGGGACGGACTTCAGCGTCTCGCCGCCGCGGGCCGACCACACGGTGCAGCCGCGGGCCTCGGCGATACGGCGGGTCTCGGCCAGCAGCGCGGTCTTGCCGAGACCCGCCTCGCCCCACAGCACCAGCAGGTGGCCCGAGGGGGACCGGTCGGCGCGGAGTGTCTCCACCGCCCGCTCGATGGCGGCGACCTCCTCGTCGCGCTCCCAGAGGGAAGCCGAGGTGGCCGCCGCCGGCCGTACCTCCGTCATCCCGCTACCTCCCCAAGTCGCCCGAACGACGTACAGACCTTGAGCGTAGCCCTCCGGCGGCCCGCGCGGAGGCCGGTCCGGGCAGCTCCTGCCTCGACGGGTGACGCAGAAGGGGCCGCGGCGCCCCGACGGGCCTGCGCGGACACCCTCAGGACGTCAACGGCGGGTGACGCGCGGCGAATTGACGTCGGTTTCCGGCCGAACGGAGGGAAACGTTCCGCCGCGGGAGGCGGCTCGGACGGGTCGGCAGGGGCCCGGCGACCCGCTCGCGGGACAGGGCGACGGCGCGTGCGGGACGGACCCGCGGCGTACGCGGGACGGCCCGCGGGGAAGGGATGCGCACGCGGGGAAGGGGCGCTGCGCGAGGCGACCCGTGGCGAGCCGGACGCGCACCCGAGGAGGCGCACCCACCCCGGCCCGCGCCTTCGGGCGGCCCCTCGGCGGCATCCCTCTCATACGACTTTCACCGATGCCTCATACGGTGGGGGCATGACGCAGGTGACTCCCCCCGGGTGGTATCCCGATCCCGGGCAGACAAGTGACGGTCTCCCCACCGAGCGCTGGTGGGACGGCAAGGCGTGGACGGACCGGACCCGCCCCGCGGGCTCGGCCGCCGCATGGGGTCCGCCGGCGCAACAGCCGGCCGCCGGGGCCCACCCGGCCTACCCGGCCCACCCCGCCTTCCCGGCGTACCCCGCCTATCCGGCGGGCGCGGCTCCGCGGCGCGGTGTGCGCACGGGGATCGCCGTCGCGGCGGCCGCGGTGGTCCTCGCGTGCATCGGCGTCGGGGTGTACGCGCTGACCAAGGACGACGGCGGATCCTCCGGGCCCGGAACCGCGCAGGGGCCGGGCGGCCGAGGCGGCGCGGGAGGCTCCGGCGGCCAGGACGGCGGGCAGGGCGGGCCCCGCGGCGACTCGGGAGGCTCCGGCGGCTCGGGCGGTCCGGACGGTTCCGAGGCGCCGAAGATCAGGAGCGGTGCGGTGACCGACGCGCTGAACGGGATCAGCATCCCCGTCCCGAAGGGCTGGTCGGGGCAGGAGATGGCCGCGGGGGCGCAGATCACGTCCGACTCCTCCTACCCGTGCCCCGGCGACACCTCGAAGACCTGCACCAAGGGGGGCCTGTACTCGGCGCCCGTCGAGGCGCTGGGCACCAAGGGCGGCACCGCCGAGGAGGTCGCGAAGGCGGACATCTCCGCCAACGCCGAAGAGTCCTACGGCGGCACGACCTACGGCGCGATCACCTCGCACCAGGTGCTCGCCTCCCAGGCGGTGACCGTGGCCGGGCAGAAGGGCTATCTGGTGCGGTGGAAGGCGGTCACGAGCAAGGGCGCCGACGGCATCGTCGAGTCGCTGGCGTTCCCGGCGCCCGCCAACCCCGACCGGATCGTGGTGCTGCGCTTCGGCGTCGACGCCGACCAGTCGGCGTCCGTCATCGACACCGTCACCCGGGGCATCAGGGTCGCCTCGGGCGGGGGCGCCGGACAGGACGTCTGAGGGGTCCGAACAAAAGGGGAGGCCGATCGCTCACGGCACCAGGCCGCGCCGCCCGGGCGGGCACAGTGCAAGGACCCCTGAAAAAAAGCCGCCCCGAACGCCGGTCGGCCGGGTGGGGCGCCCCTCCGCTCAAGGGGAACCCCACCCGGCCGGGGGGGTGCGCGCCGCCCCCGTCCCCACGGTGCGGCGCGAGCAGGTCACCGTCCGGTCATCCCTCGGACGGCGGCCTGGGTCCTTCGGCGAGGCCCAGCACCGGCAACACGGCGGCCTCCACGAAACGCACCAGATACTCCTCGTCGGCGTAGGTGCCGTCCACGACCGGGCGGGCGCGGACGAGACCGAACATCTGGGCCGGGATGTACTCGAGCGCCGGGTGGTCGGCCCGGATCTCGCCGCGCTCGGCCCCGCGGTGCAGGATCCGGCGCAACGCCGCGACCTCCGGCCCGACGAGCGCCTCCCGCAGCGCCCGCGCGAGGGCTTCGTCCTGTGTGACGGCGTGACCGAGGGCCTGGAGCAGCTTGGTGTCCGTCGCGGACCAGCGGGCCGCGGCCCGTGCGGCCTGGCGCAGGTCGTCGGCGAGCGAGCCGGTGTCGATGCCGGCGAGCCGCGAACGGCGGCGCGAGCGCAGTGCCGCCACGACGAACTGCGGCTTGGTCTTCCACTGCCGGTACAGCGTGGACTTGCTGCACCGGGTGCTGGCGGCGATCCCCTCCATGGTGACGGCCTCGTACCCGCACTCACGGATCTGCTCCAGGACGGCGTCGAAGAACTCCTGCTCGCGCTCGGGAGTGAGTTTGGAGCGGCGCGAGGCGGTGACCGGCTCCGGTCCGTCCGCGGCCTGCGACGTCATCACTGCTGCCTCTCCCTGTCCTCATGCGGCGCGCCGGTGGTGGGCCGTGCCCTCGTTCCAGTGTGGCCCATCTCAATCGATACGCCAGTGTACCGGTACTGGATCGTATCGGTACACTCGCGTATCGGAACGACATCGTATCGATGGCTTGTTGCCGCTCGTGGCGATGGCGTACCTCCGCACGCACCACCGTCAGCGAAGGGGCCGGGGGATGAATGCCCGCACCGAGCCTGCAGAAGCGGAGCCGGCCACGCCGGCCCGGCCGCCCGTGATCAGGGAGCTCCTGCTCGTCGCAGGCCTCTTCCTCGTGTACGAGGCCGGCCGGCAGCTCGCCGCCGGCCACACCGCCGAGGCCTTCCGCAACGCCCACGACGTGTGGCGCGCCGAACGGTGGCTCCGTCTGCCGGACGAGGGCTCGGTGCAGTCCCTGCTGCTGCACGGCGACGCGCTGGCCCGCGTCGCGAACACCTCCTACGCGACCGTCCACTTCCCCGCCACGGCCGCCTTCCTGGTCTGGCTGTACCTGCGGCGGCCGGCGCACTACGTCTGGGCGCGCCGCGTCCTGGCGGCCGTCACCGCCGCCGCCCTGGTGCTGCACCTCGTCCTCCCGCTCGCCCCGCCCCGCATGCTCGCGGCGACGGGGTTGGTCGACACCGCGCGGATCTACGGGCCGTCGGTGTACGGCCCGCCGCGCACCGACCATCTGTCGAACCAGTTCGCGGCGATGCCGTCGCTGCACTTCGGCTGGGCGCTGATGGTGGCGGTCGGACTGATCGCAGCCACCCGCTCGCGAGCGCGGTGGCTGTGGCTGCTGCACCCGCTGCTGACCCTGCTGGTGATCGTCGGTACGGCGAACCACTACTGGCTGGACGCGCTCGTCGCGGGCGCGCTGCTGGGTCTCGCGCTGGCGCTGATCCACGCCCCGCGCCGCACGACGGCCACCGTGGCCGGCACCGGGGCGCCCGCCCCCGAACCGGCCGAGGACCGGACGCCCGCCGTCCCGGCCGACAGCACGCGGGCCGACGGGGGCCGGACGCCCGGCAGTCGGCCGGACGGACGTCGGACGGACGGGAGCCGGACGGACGGGAGCCGGACGGACGGACGTCGAGCGCACGGACGTCGAGCGCACGGACAAGGGACGGACGGGAGCGGGGCGGACGGGAGCGGGGCGGACGGCAGTCGGGCGCACGGTGGCCGGGTGGCGGAGGACGAGGAGTTCGTGGGGGCCCGCCGATGAACGCCACCCTCGTCGCCGTCGCCCTGTCGCTCTCCTCGGCCGTCGCCTACGCGGCCGCCGCCGTCGCCCAGGAGCGGCTGGCCTCCCTCTCCCCGGGCACGGGCCTGGTCCGGCTGCTGGGGCGCGGCACCTGGTGGGCGTCGGTGGGGCTCAACGGCGGCGCCGCGCTGCTGCACGTCGCGGCACTCAGGTACGGACCGCTCACCGTGGTGCAGCCGCTGGGCGCACTGACCCTGGTCGCGGCGGTGCCCCTGGGCGCCAGGGTCGCAGGACGGCGGGTCGGCTCCGTCGAGTGGCGGGGCACCGCGCTCACCCTGCTCGGACTGGCGGCAATCCTGCCGACGGCGTCCGGGCCGGCCCCCGAGGACGTGCTCGGCGGCGGCGAGGCCGTCGCCGTCGCGGGCGCGACGGCCGCGCTGATCGGTCTGCTGGCCCGGCCGGGCACCCGGCCCGGTCTGCGGCACGCCACCGCCTCCGGCTTCGCCTCCGGGGTGGCCTCGGCGCTCACCCAGACCGTGACGGTGGCCGCCGCGGATCGGTCGGGCCCGCTGCTGAGCGTGCAGGTGATGGGCGTGGCGCTGCTGGTGGCAGCCTTCGCCACGGCCGGGCTGCTGCTGTCGCAGACCGCCTACCGGGGTGGCCTGGGCGCCCCGCTGGCGGTGGTGACGCTGGCCAACCCGATGGCCGCCGCGGTGATCGGCCTCGCGCTGCTGGGCGAGCGGCTGCAAGGGGGGCCGACGGGCGTCCTCCTCGCCCTGGCGGGCGCGGGCCTCGCCTCCTGGGGCGTGGTCCTGCTCTCCAGGGCGACACCCGAACCGACGGCGGCCCGAGGGGAAGCCGAGGAGGAGCACCCGGTGGCGGCGGTCCTGGCCCTGGAACCGGCCACCGCCTCCGCCGAACCGGCCCTGCTCCCCCGCCCGGCGACGGGACCGGGACACCTCACCCCGCGGTGAGACGGGCGGGGGCATCGGATCCGGCCCGGCGGGCCGGGCCCGTGAACCGCGCAGGCGCCGCCCGGGGCCGGACCGCGGAAGCCGGCGGGCGCCGCGAGCCGGGCCCGGCGCCCACATCCGAGCCCTCACGCCAACGGCGTCGCACCCGGCCGAGGCCCGTGCCCCCCGGTGTCCGCCGGGCCCGTGCCCCGGGTGTCCGCCGGGCTTGTGCCCCGGGTGTCCGGCGGGCGCCTGTCCCCCGCTGTCCGCCGTGCCCGGCCGGGCACGGCGCCGCCCGGACCGGCGCCCACGGGGGGCGACAACCTGTCCCGATCCCCTGCTCCCTGCGGGGCGACGGCCGGACGGACGCCGACAGTCGGGACGGGGCCGACGAGCGCCCGCGGTCGGCGTCGCCGCGGGGGGCCTCGGGCCCGTCCTTAGCGCTCCGAACACAAAGGGAGCCCGACTCGCGACGCCCGGCACGCACGCTGCACCACGCCCGCCTGGGCCACGCGGCCTGATCGGGCGCTCGTCGTGCAAGGACCCCTCACCCCGTGGCGATCGCCGGGTCGCTCACGCCAGGGCGGCCGTTCTCCACGTGGCCGGCCAGCCGCCGCAGGAACGACGGGTCGGTGGCGGAGGTGACGGTGAGGTCGTACCAACGCCAGCTCTCCGCCAGGCCGACCGTGCGCTTGAGCACCGCCCCCCGGCGCACCTTCACCGTGGTCGTACGACCGCCGTAGCCGTCCGCCACCCTCAACTCCGCTGTTCCGGAGCCTCTGTGAGTGAACGTCAGCTCGAGCCCGTCGCCGACGTGCCGCGCCACGACCTCGGGTCCCGGCGTGTGCCCCGCCCCCCTGAAGACCCGCAGGAACCCGTTCGGTCCGTGGACGGTCAGGTCGTGGGACCCCTCCGAACCGGCCGGGATCCAGGTGTCGGAGAGAGTCTTTCCGGCGCTCGTGGTGTAGTGCCACGGCCCGTCCGTGCGGTTGCCGGAGGTGACGAGGAACGCTGCGCCCGCCTTCGGCCCGGACGCGAACGTGAGGGTGAGGGTGCCGGCCGCCGCGTCGAGCGAACCGTCCACGCTCGGCGCGTACGCGAGCGGACGGGTGGGGCGCGAGCCGCGCTCCTGCTTCGGCAGGGCGGCGTCGACGGGCACCGCCGGACGGTAGTCCGGGTGACGCTCGCGGTCCGGCGGCTCGTAGCCGTCGGTGTCGGGGAGCGCGGCCGGACGCGTGTCCTTGCGGGAGAAGTCGAAGGCGGCGGTGAGGTCGCCGCACACGGCCCGCCGCCACGGCGAGATGTTGGGCTCGCGCACCCCGAAGCGGCGTTCCATGAACCGCAGGATCGAGGTGTGGTCGAGGGTCTCGGAGCAGACGTAACCGCCCTTGCTCCAGGGCGAGACGACCAGCATCGGCACGCGCGGCCCGAGGCCGAAGGGACCGGCCGGGCGGTTGCCGTCGCCCGGGTAGAGATCGAGGGAGACGTCGACGGTCGACCTGCCCCGCGAGGCGTCCCGCGGCGGCAGCGGCGGCACGACGTGGTCGAAGAAGCCGTCGTTCTCGTCGTAGGTGACGAACAGCGCGGTCTTCGACCAGACCCCGGGGTCGGCGGTGAGCGCGTCCAGGACCTGGGCGATGTACCAGGCACCGTAGTTGGAGGGCCAGTTGGAGTGCTCGGAGAAGGCCTCGGGGGCGACGATCCAGGAGATCTGCGGCAGCCTGCCCGCCACGACGTCGGCCTTCAGCCGGTCGAAGTAGCCGTCGCCCGCCTTGGCGTTCGTGCCCGTGCGGGCCTTCTCGTACAGCGGGTCGCCGGGCCGGGCGTCGCGGTAGGTGTCGAAGTACAGCAGCGAGTTGTCGCCGTAGTTGCCGCGGTAGGCGTCGTCGATCCAGCCCCAGGAACCGGCCGCGTCCAGGCCGTCGCCGACGTCCTGGTAGATCTTCCAGGAGATCCCGGCCTTCTCCAGCCGCTCGGGGTAGGTGGTCCAGCCGTAGCCGAGCTCGTCGTTGCCCATCACGGGACCGCCGCCCCGGCCGTCGTTGCCGGTGTGCCCCGTCCACATGTAGTAGCGGTTGGGGTCGGTGGAGCCGATGAACGAGCAGTGGTAGGCGTCGCACACGGTGAAGGCGTCGGCGAGCGCGTAGTGGAACGGGATGTCCTCGCGCGTCAGGTACGCCATCGTCGTGGTGCCCTTCGCGGGCACCCACCGGTCGTACTTGCCACCGTGGTAGGCGTCCTGTCCGTCGGTCCAGCCGTGCGGCAGGCCCTCGAGGAACTGCATGCCGAGGTCGTCGGCCTCCGGGCGGAAGGGCAGGATGTCCTTGCCGCCGTCCCACTGGTGCCAGACCGGCTTGCCGTTGTCGAGCGTCGCGGGGTGCGGGTCGCCGAAGCCGCGCACTCCTCTCAGCGTGCCGAAGTAGTGGTCGAAGGACCGGTTCTCCTGCATCAGGACGACGATGTGCTCGACGTCCTCGATCGATCCCGTGCGATGGTGCGCGGGCAGCGCGGCGGCGCGCGCGATGCTCGCGGAGAGCGCGGTGAACGCCGTGGTGGCGCCCGCCAGTTGGAGGAAGTGGCGCCGGTTGACTTGAGCCATGGGTGAGGACCTCTCGTGCGGGCGGGGTGCGCGCGGCCGGTGCGGACGGAGGGCGCGCAAGGAGTGTTCCAAGGGCACGGAACACGGGGGAAGGGCCGGATGGCGCCGATGTGAAGGTCGCCGGTACGGGGGGTGTGGTCACGGCCAAGAGGTCACCAAGGCTCGCTGCCCCTCCCCCGCCGGCGCGACCGACACCGACGGGACACCGCTCACGCGGCAGGGAGGCCGAGCACCGCCATGCCCCCATGCCCCTCCTCGCACCGCGCACCCCGCGCCGTGTGTCGTCGTACGACGCCGGACACCCGCCGGCGCGCTCGGGATCGACGCCCGCGCTCACGGGGTCCTGGCGATGAGGCGGACGGCGGGGACGTGCGCGGTCGCGGTCCTCGCCGCGGCGGCGGCCGTGGACGCCTGCTCCGCCTCCCCTTCCGACACCGGACGTCGACGCCCGGCCCACCACCCCGGCGACGACTGCATCCGCCACCTCCCCCGAGCCCCCTCCGCCTCCGGCACCTCCCCGCACCGGGCCGGACGCAGGGTCGTCTGCTTACGTCAAACGGGGGGCGCCGGTGAGGACTTCCGGCCCGGCAGGGACGCCTCCCGGCGCGGCGCTGGGCCGTTCCGGCGGCTCCGACAGCTGCGAGGGCTGCGAGGGTGAACGGTGGCCGGATGTCCGCCACTTCGCCGATCGAGGCCTTCCCCGATGCTGAACAGGGCGGCGTCGGGGGTGCGGCGCGAGGTCCGCCGAGGGCGAGGCCGGAGCCGCGCTCCCCACCTCGCGCGTCACAGCACCTGGGTGCCGTACATCTCGCCGAGCGGGTCGGCGATCAGTTCGAGGCGGGCGCCGTCGGGGTCGCGGAAATAGACGGAGACCTCGCTGTGCACGACGTGGTCGACGCCCGCCCGGGTCAGGTTGTCCACCAGGCGGCTCCACCGGTCGGGCTCCACCGAGATGGCCACGTGGTGCAGTCCGCCCAGGACTTCGGCGTACGGGCCGACGTCGAGGCCGGGGAAGTCGAAGAAGGCGAGCAGGTTGCCGTTGCCGATGTCGAAGAAGAAGTGCGAGGAGCCGGGGTAGTCGCGGTTCTCGATCAGCTCGGTGAGCGGGAACTCCAGCACGTCCTGGTAGAAGCGGATCGTCCGCTCGACGTCACTGCTGATCAGAGCGGTGTGGTGCAGCCCGCGCGCGGCGGACGCGGGCCGCTCGCCGGCCGGCCGCAGGTACTGCTCCTTGAGGTGCTCCCGCCGCGCCTCGAGCGCCGAGTGGTCCGGTTGCGCGCCCTCGGGTGTACCGGTGCTGGTCATGACTCTCCTCGTACGTCGCTCAAGCCGTGCGGTGCCCGCCCCCAGGATCGCGTCCGCGATCGCGGCTGTCACGCCGACCGGGCCCTGTCCCTGCGGCGACTTGGAACTCCGAACAAAAGGGGGAGGCCGATCAGCTCGCGGCGTCCGCCGGGCTCCCCCTTCGGTTGGTGGTGCAGCCCCCGGAGCCGAAGTCGAACCCGGGCAGCGCGGACGCCGGCACTCCTACGGTCGCTTCACCCCTGGCGGCTGCGGTCGCCACCATCACCGGTGGTGGGTGCGAGAAGTGGGTCGTCGACGTCGCACATCCAGATGGGACCCGGCCCCCGACCTGCTTCACCCAGCGCGGGCCGACCTACGCCGTCGACCCTCCTGTCCGGCTCTTCTGACGTCTGCCCGTCAGCCCATCAGTGATGATCAAGATGCATGACAAGGCCCTGACCAGCACTTCCACAGAGAGGCTTCCGCCTGGCAGAAGCCGCCTTGCGCGGCAACCACAGCCGTCAGGACCCTGATGCCAACCACGGCACGCGGGGCGACGGCGCCCCGCCGACAGGGACGGGAACCTCATGCCTCACATGACCGCCTTCGCCAGGAACCAGTGGTACGTCGCCGCCTACAGTCACGAGGTGGGGCGCGAGGACCTGCTCGGCCGCACGATCCTCGGCGAGCCGATCGTCCTCTACCGCACCGAGGAGGAGGGCACGCCCGTCGCGCTGCACGACCGCTGCGTGCACCGGCGCTACCCGCTCTCCGAGAGCCGCCTCGACGGCGACCGGATCGTGTGCGGATACCACGGGTTCACCTACGACACGAGCGGCACCTGTGTGTACGTGCCGGGACAGAAACGCGTCCCGCGCACCGCCCGCGTCGCCTCCTACCCGGTCGTCGAACAGGACTCCCTGGTGTGGGTGTGGATCGGCGACCCGGCCCTCGCCGACCCGCAGGCCGTCCCGCGCGCCCGCCACCTGGACTCCCCCGGCTGGACGACCGTGCGCGGCATGGAGCCCATCGACGCCGACTACGGGCTGCTCGTCGACAACCTCCTCGACCTCTCCCACGAGACGTATCTGCACGGCGGTTACATCGGCACCCCCGAGGTCGCCGAGACGCCGATCACCACCGAGGTCGACGAAGGCGCGGGCATCGTGCGGGTGAGCCGGCACATGGACGACGCCGAGTGCCCGCCGTTCTACGCCCGCTCGACCGGCATCGAGGGCCGGATCACCCGCTGGCAGGACATCGAGTACCACGCGCCCTGCCTGTACCTGCTGCACAGCCGCATCGCACCGGTGGGCGTCCTGCCGGAGGCCGACGGCAGCGACCCGCACGGCTTCCACACCGAGATCACGTACGCCATCACGCCGTCGGACGACGGCAAGGTGTACGACTTCTGGATGGTCTCGCGGGACTGGGCGACGGACGACGACGAGGTCACGGAGTTCCTGCGCGGCAACAACCACACGGTGGTCATGCAGGACGTCGACGCGCTCAACCTCCTGCAGCGCACGCTCGGTTCGGAGCGGGCCGGGTACCAGGAGCTCAGCATCAACATCGACACCGGCGGCCTGGCCGCCCGTCGCATCCTCGCCCGGCTGGTCGAGGAGGGCGACAAGCCCGTGGAGAAGGTCCTGTGAGGTCGCCGACGGGCGAGATCTACCGCATCGACTGGCTGCCGGGCACCGACGTGCTGCACGGCACCTGTCACTGCGGCGCCGAACACAGCGCCCAGGACCCGGTCGAGATGTGGGAGTGGATGCTCGGCCACCCCGAAGGACACCGGCCGGCCCCCCGGCCGCACCCGCGTGCGGGGTGGCCGACGCCCGGGTCGGGGCAGGAGCCGGCACACGAGCCGCGAGGGAGCGACTCATGACGACCGTGTACGAGACCGAGCTCGTCGTCGACGGTATACAGTCGGCGGCCGACGGTGTCCGGGCGCTCGTCCTGCGCCATCCCCTGGGCGAGCCGCTGCCCGCCTGGGAGCCCGGTGCGCACATCGACGTCCTGCTCGGCCCGGAGCTGGAACGCCAGTACTCCCTGTGCGGGGACCCCGCCGACCGTGACGCCTGGCGGATCGCCGTGCTGCGCGAACCGGACGGGCGCGGCGGATCGGCGTACGTGCACGAGCGGCTGGCCCCGGGCGACAAGGTGCGGGTGCGCGGTCCGCGCAACCACTTCGCCCTTCGCCCGGCCCCGCGCTACCGCTTCGTCGCGGGCGGCATCGGCATCACGCCGCTGCTGCCGATGGTGGCGGCGGCCGAGGCGGCCGGCGCCGAGTGGACCCTGCTCTACGGCGGTCGCACCCGCGACTCCATGGCCTTCACCGAGGAGTTGGCGGCCTACGGCGACCGGGTGACCGTCGCGCCGCAGGACGAGACCGGTCTGCTCGACCTCGGCCCGGTGCTCGACGACCTGCCGGAGGGCACCCTCGTCTACTGCTGCGGTCCGGGGGCCCTGCTCGACGCGGTCGAGGCGCGCTGCCCGTCCGGAGCGCTGCATCTGGAGCGGTTCCGGCCCAAGGAGCAACGGGCGGGCGAGGACGCCGCGTTCGAGGTGGTCCTCGCGCGAAGCGGGCACACCCTGACGGTCGCTCCGGGCGTCTCCGTGCTGGACGCCGTGCGCGGCGCCGGGGTGGAGGTGCTCTACTCCTGCACCGAGGGCACCTGCGGCACGTGCGAGACCGACGTGCTGGAGGGGACCCCGGACCACCGCGACTCCGTCCTCTCGGACGAGGAGCGCGAGTCCGGCGAGACCATGCTCGTCTGCGTGTCGCGGTGCCGGGGGAAGCGCCTGGTCCTGGACCTCTGATCCGCTGGTCCGCCTCGCTCCGCGCCACGGCCCCGAGCAGACGTGGCGACAGCCCACGCCGGATTACCGCCGACGCGGTACGGCAGCAGGTCACGCCGGACCGCCGCCGACGCGGTACGGCGACAACCCACGCCGGACCACCGCCGACGCGGTGGGGCCGGGGCGGACGGTGGTGTTCACGCCGGCCACGACCGTGCCGGCCCGGTCGGCATCAGACCGGTGAGGCACGCGTGGCCGAGTTCCAGCGCACCGCGCCCCGGCCTGTCAACGACGTCGTCAGCCGGCCCGTCCGACCCGGTCCGGGGCGCCGATCGGCGTTCCCTGCAAGCGACTTGGGCACTACTGTGCCGTCTGCGCACAGCCTGTCGGAACACCCTTGAGGTGACGGTGGCCGGGTCGCCGGCGGCCCGGTAGAACCGGCGGCCCCGCCCCCGACCGTCGTGTCGCCGCCGCCGTGGGTCGACGGGAAGGAGCCGGTGACCGTCGCCGTGGGTGCGGGTCGGCGGTGCGGCCCCCGGGGCGGGGCGTGCGGGCGGTGGTTCGCGGGACGCCCCGGTGGACGGTTTCCTGCGGGAGCGCGAAGTGGCCGGTTGCCTGCGGGACGCGCGGGTACCGGTGCGGCGGTCTCCAGGGGGCCGACCGGAGCGCCGTCGGCGACCTGAACGCCGACGGTGCCCGGTCAGGCCTCGGGGGTGGGCACCACGCTGAGGTGTCCCGCGGCACGGCGCCGGCGGGACCGGCGGGGTGCGGGCGCCGCGGTCTCGCGCAGCACCATGGTCAGCCGTGTGTACCCCAGATCCCGCAGGGTCGCCGGGGTCTCGCCGACGATGCGGCACTCGAGGGCGCCCCGGCGCGGGTCGGGGTGGAGCAGCGGCCGGACCGCCCCGTCGTGCTCCACGGCCCCCGCGCCGACCGCGCGGACCCAGTGCGGCAGGCCCTGCCGGTAGGCGGCCTCCATCAGGGGGTCCTGGGCGATCTCCCGGCGGATCGCCTGGAGCCCGGCGTCGTGACCGTGCCGTTCGACGGCGGCGGCGAACCCGGCCAGCATCGGCAGGCACCAGCTGGCCTCGTGGTCGCCGAGGACCGACGACGCGTCCGGGTGGAACAGCACGAACCTCAGGAAGTTGTCGCCCGGCAGCGCCGTCGGATGCGGGCCGACCTCCCGGAAGAGCGTCTCGAACGCGGTGTTGGCCAGGACGACGTCCCAGCGGTGGTCGACGACGACGGACGGGAAGGCGACGGCCTCCAGATACGCGGCGTAGTCCCGGAGATAGGCCTGGGCCTCGGGAGTGCCGGGGACGGGCCGCGGCACCGACCGCTGCCCACCTGCCTGATATGCCATCGGGAGGTCACCCCTCTTGCCTCTGCGGCCCTGCACGCGGGTCCCGATCCTGGTGCCCCGACGTTCGACGTGTCAACTATCGTGGCATTCCAGGCTCGTTGACGGCTGAAATTGGCCACAGTTGTGGCGAGACCTGGATGTGAGTTCGAAAGACCCGCTACTCTCCGGTCAGTTCACGGCGATCGCCTGTGCCTGTGAGAGGGTCGTGAGAGACGTAGGAGACCTGTCGGTGACGGATGGCTTCGAGGTTCCGGGCGCTCCGGTGACGGTGTTGCTGTCGGCCGTCGTCACCCGTGTCACCGCACTCGCCGACCGGCTCGGCGTGCCCCCCGCGGAGGTCTTCGACACCGGACGGCTGTCCGTCGCCTCCGGCGTTCCCGAACCCGTCGTCAAGGCCCTGCTCAGCGGCCGGGCGGCGGGCGAACCGGACGTCCAGGCCCGGTTCCTGCAACGTCTCGACCTGCTGCGGCGGACCCGTCTGAAGCCCAACGGCCGCAGATACACCCAGCAGGAGATCGCCGACGGCGCCGGCATGTCCCGACAGCAGGCGGGCGCCCTGATCAACGGCGACCGCCGTCCCACGATGGAGCACTGCGACGCCCTCCAGCGCTTCTTCCGCGTCCACGCCGGCTTCCTCACCGCCGAGGACCCCGAGGCGGTCGCCGGGGCGCTCCAGCGCACCGAACAGGAACTGCTGCAGAAGCTCGCCGCCCGCGAGGCGGCCGCGGCCGCCGAGGACCCGCTGGAGCGGCTCCTGCAGGACCACGGGGTGCGCGGGATCGCCTGGCGGGCCGCGCAACTGCCCACCGACCAGCACCGCGACAAGGTCGCCGAGTGGCTGGACATGCTCCTGGAGAGCGTGAAGCGGCCAGAGTCGTGATCCTGGGGAGAACTGTGGGCATCGCCAAGGACATGCGCCGTCTGTGCGGCGAACTGGTCGCGGAACTGGCCCTCCCGGCCCCCGCCGCGCCGAGCGACCTGTACACCGCCCTGTGCGACGGCATGAGCCGGCGCCGGGGCCGCCCCGTGCACTTCCGCACGGCCGCGTTCCCGACCGGCACGGCGAGCGGGCTGTGGCTCGACATGGCCGACCAGGACCTCGTCGTCATCGAGGAACGCACGGCCCCCGACCACCAGTTGGTGATCCTCGGTCACGAGCTGTGGCACATGAAGGCCGGTCACCGCAGCCATCACGTCGAGGGCGCCGCCGTCGCGGCCCGGCTCCTGCACGACGGGGCGGACCTCCAGGCGACGATCCACAAGGTGGCCGCGCGCACCCGCTTCGACCAGGACGACGAGCGGGACGCCGAGAGCTTCGGCCTGCTGCTGGCGAGCAAGTGCCGCGCCTGGCTCGCGGGTTCGTCGCCCCGGGGGCGTGGACAGCGCGACCATCTGGCGGGACGGATCGAGGTGTCCCTCGGGTACCTGGGGCCGCAGGACCGCGGCGGGGCCTGACGCCGCGGGACGCGTGGCTGGCGACCCGGTGCCCGGGCCGGGTGAGGGGGCGCCGGCCCGTCACGTCCCGCGCCGGCCCTCGTGTTCTGCACCGGCCCTCGTGTTCTGCACCGGCCCTTGTGCCCTGCACCGTCCTGTCGGGTCGTGTGCCGGACGGTCGTGTCGCGCGCCGGACGTCCACCGTCCGCCCGGTCCCCCTCCGACCAGCGGAGGCACGGCCCTCCCCGGGCCGGGCCGACGCGCTCGCCCCTGCGCCGTGCGGGCGAACCGCGGTGGAGCGCGGCCCGATTGTCAGTGGTGGGCGGCAAGCTGGGAGGTGCGCCCGCCGTACGGGGGCGTACGCGCCGCCAGGGGCGCGGGGGAGACGACGCCGACACGGGGAGAGCCGACCGATGCCCACCGCCGTACTGACCGACCGCGAGCGCACCGCCGTCCAGGCCTATCTGCGGCTGTTGCACACCGTCCGTGCCGCGTTCGGGGAGGAGGTCTCCGGCCCGCCGCACGAGCGGCGTCCGCCGGTGGTCCCGCCCGCCGTCCTGGCCGAGGCGGAGCATGCCCTGGCGGATGCGGGCCTCGCGGGCAACGAGGAGGAGTTCTTCCGTCTGCTGCACCAGTGGTGCCCCCGGCCGTGACCGGGGGCGTGAGGGGACGGCGTGCGCTCAGCCGTGCGGCACCGTGACCGCGGTGGCCAGCAGCCCCCGGTCGACCATCCAGCGGCCGTCGAAGTGGTCGACCTCTCGGCCGCCGACCACCGGACCGGGGACGAGGAGGCGGGCCCGGAAGCCGCCCCGGGCGCCCACCGTGCCGTCGGGGGTGTCGAGGTCGAAGGCGATGTCCGCCTCGCTGAAGTCCAGCCACTTGCGGGTGAGGGGGAACCACGCCTTGTACACGGACTCCTTGGCGCTGAACAGCAGGCGGTCGAAGTGCACACCGGGACGGTCCGCGGCCAGCCGCCTCAACCGCTCCTCCTCCGCGGACAGCGCGACGGCGGACAGCACGCCCTCGGGCAGCGGCGCGTGCGGTTCGGCGTCGATGCCGAGGGAGGCCAGTTCGGTGGCGCGCACCAGTGCGGCGGCGCCGTAGCCCTCGCAGTGGGTCATGCTGCCGGCCAGGCCCTCCGGCCACCGGGGGGCGCCGCGCTCGCCGGGCAGCACCGGCTGCGGGGGCACGCCGAGCTTCTCCATCGCGCGGCGCGCGCAGGACCGTACGACGGTGAACTCGCGGCGCCGCTTGGCGACGGCCCGTACCATCAGCGCCTCCTCCTGCGGATAGAGCGGCCCGTCACCGAAGGCGCGCACGCCGTCCTCGCCGTGCGCCTCCACGGCGACCACCGTCTCCGGCAGCAGTTCCTCGATCACTCGGTGTCGTCCTCCGTCGGCAGGATGCGGCGCAGCCGGCCCGGCGGCTGCGGTCGTTTGCGCCACTCGCGGGGATAGCCCACCGACACCTCCTCGAAGCGGACGCCCTCGTGGAAAGTGGTCCGCGGGATGTGCAGATGGCCGTAGACCATGGCGGCGACGCGGAAGCGGCGGTGCCAGTCGGCGGTCAGCTCGGTGCCGCACCACATCGCGAACTCGGGGTACCACAGGACGTCGGTGGGGTGGCGGTGCAGCGGGTAGTGGTTGACGAGCACCGTGGGCAGGTGCTCAGGGATCCGCTCGAGCCGGCGTTCGGTCTGCGCGACCCGCGCGCGGCACCAGTCGTCGCGGGTCGGGTACGGGTCGGGGTGCAGCAGGAACTCGTCGTTGCACACGACGCCCGTGCCGTGCGCGTACGCGAGGCCCTCCTCCTTGGTCGCGCACCCGGCCGGCAGGAACGAGTAGTCGTACAGCAGGAACAGCGGTGCGA
The DNA here is from genome assembly GCF_055573695.1 of Streptomyces sp. NPDC030143. Classification (NCBI taxonomy): domain Bacteria; kingdom Bacillati; phylum Actinomycetota; class Actinomycetes; order Kitasatosporales; family Streptomycetaceae; genus Streptomyces; species Streptomyces sp. NPDC030143. The sequence continues at coordinate 619,367 of NZ_JBVIAY010000002.1, read as the reverse complement.
CGACGGCCGGGCCGCCCGGTCCCTCCCACACCGGGTACGGGTCTTCGGGGGTCGTCACGTCCAGCTCTCGGCAGACCTCGACGAGGTGCTCGTAACGGGCGACCCCGCGCAGGGTGACGGTGTCCTTGGGGTGGGTCCACAGTTCGTGGTTGCCGGGGGCCCAGACGACCTTGCGGAAGCGGCTCGCGAGGGTCTTCAGCGTCCAGCGGATGTCCGCGACGTTCTCCGACACGTCACCGGCGACGATCAGCCAGTCGTCGTCCGAGTCCGGCGCCATGCGCTCGACCAGCTCGCGGTTCTCCGGATAGCCGATGTGGAGATCACTGACGGCCAGCAGCTTTCCGGAAGGGCCCGTACCGCCCCTCCCGTCGGTACCGCCGACCTCACCGGTGTCAGCGGTCCCGCTGCCCGCGCCGCCGACACCGACCCCGCCGGTACCACCGGCACCCGCCGCCCTCGACGTCACCTTCCGCCCCCCGACTCAGCGCACGCACCGCCGACGAACCCACGAACGGCACCACGAGAACACATTCGCGCCCACGGAACAAGGAGACCACCCGTCAGGTGGCCCGAACGCGTCCTTACCCGACCCCGGGGACTACCGGAACATGATCAGAAAATCCGTAACACGCGCGTTGCACGCGGCACCCCCGGGAAGCCGTATGATCGCCCCAACACCACCGCCATGGACTTGCTTTCACGCAGCGCGGTTTGGTGTCCCTCCCATCCCCCTGCCCGGGCACGGGCCTGCTTTGCCCTGCCCGCGAACCGTGAAAGGCGGCCTGCATGGTCTCTCGCGTACGCGTCTGGCTCAACCGCACGTACGCGGAGAACGTGTTCTTCATGGATCAGCTGCGACGAAATCCGAACGACCGGGCCGTCGAGATCCATGCCACGCACGGTGACGCCGACTCCCCCGTGCTGGCCGCCGCCGACACCGCCGACCTGGAGCCGGAGGGCCTGTCCCCCGCCGCGTACGTCGAGTACGCGCTCGACCAGTGCCAGCGTCGCGGCATCGACGTGTTCGTGCCCCGGTTGCACCAGGCGGCGGTCGTCGCGCACCGTGCCGACTTCACCGCGGTGGGCACCGCGCTGCTGGCCCCGCCCCCGGAGGCCGTGGCCGTCTTCCACGACAAGGTGATCGCCTACGAGGCGGTCGAGGCGATCGGCGTGCCCGTGCCGCCGTGGTGGCGGGTGCGCACGGCCGACGAACTCGTCGCCGCCGTCGAGGAGTTGGAGGCCGGCGGCCACAAGGCCTGCTTCAAGCCCGCGTCCGGTGCGGGCGGGGTCGGCTTCCGTGTGATCACACGCGCCCCCTTCTCCCTGACGCACCTGAACGGCTTCCCCAGCTCCTACGTCCAGCTGGACATGGTCGTGGAGACGCTCCGGCGGGCCGACGAGCCCGTGGACTGGCTGGTCATGCCGCGCCTGGAGCAGCCCGAGGTGTCCGTGGACTGCCTCACCGGCCCCGACAACCGGGTCCGTCTGGCCATCGGCCGCACCAAGAACGGCCGCCGCCGGGGCTTCACCCTGCACGACCGGTGGCTGGAGCCGGCCCGTCGGATCGCCGAGGGCTTCGGGCTGCACTACCTGTCCAACATCCAGTTCCGGATGTTCGGCGAGCAGCCGGTCCTGATGGACGTCAACACGCGCCCGGCCGGCGGACTGCACCAGCTGTCCCTGTGCGGGGTGAACGCCCCCTGGGCCGCCGTGCAGCTCGCGCTCGGCGAGGACCCGGGTGAGATCGCGCCGCCGTTCCTGGGCCAGGACTACACGGTGGTGTCGGGACCGCGCCCGCTGCGGCCGGTGTCGCTCCCCCAGCAGCGGCTGGAGGAGACCGAGCCGCTGCTGCCGGCCGTACCCGCTCCGGCGCAGCCGCCCGTCGAGACGAGCACCGCCGACTCCACCACGAGCACCGCGGCCGAGGCCCTGCCCCTCTAGCGGTGTCCTGAGCACCCGGAAGACCCACTCCCCCGGACCGGATTCAGGTCCGGGGAAACTTTTTTCGTCGGGGGTGTATCAGGGCCGCGACCGCGTGCTCCTAAGAGTGGAGGGCCACGGGGGAACCACCGGTCCTCGGGGGGAAGCACGGGGGATCCGGGTCCCCCGGGTCGGGGGACCCGGGGGCACGGGGGACCAAGGGACACGGGGGCACGGGGGGCGCGGGGGCCAGGGGGAAGCACCACCGGAAAGACCGGGGATCGACGGGGGATCCCCGGTGCACGGGGGATCGGGCCGGCCGGCCGCTGTCACGGGGAGCGGCCGGCCGGCCCGGACGTCTCTCCCTCCGGCCGGACGCACGTCCCCGTCACCGGGGCACCTCGCCGTCAGAAGCGGCCCGAACCCCGGTACGGCTCCAGCTGCCCTTCCCGTTCCACGGCGACGACCGTGGTGTGCGGGTCGAGGCCCACCGCCCGGTCGGCGGGACGGTCCACCGCACGCCCGGCGCCTCGTGCCCACCGCCGATGCGGCGGTCCTGGGATAACGGCCGAGCGGGGCCGGGCAGAACGAGGGCCGGGCGCCCCGGCGCCGGGACGGGGGGCCTACCGACCGCCGGCGAGGATGCGGCATCCAGGGAAGGCACCGCACCGGCCCCGGGGCCCGGTCCTTCCGCCCGGGGCGCGGATACCGCATACAGGAGAGGCAGCGCACCGGGCCCCGGGCACCCGCGGTCCTACCGGCCGGTGATGGCGCGCTGCAGACGGAGCGTCAGGATCTGGAAGGGCCGCAGCTCCACGGTGACCGCGTCCGCGCCGTCGGTGGCGGCCGGCTCCAGCGGGCGCTCCAGCAGGTCGGTGACCTCGGCCGCGGCCAGCGGGAAGCCGGTGCGCAGGACACCGCTCGCCCGGCCGCCCCGGCACTCGTAGAGCCGTACGACGACGTCGCCCGATCCGTCGTCGGCGAGCTTGACCGCCTCGACGGTCAGGCCCTCGCCGTCGACCGACACGACGGGCGCGGGTGCGCCGGCCGCGTCCGTCACGCGCAGCGGGAGGTTGAGGGCGTAGCCCTCGGCGACCGCGTCCTCGATCCTCGCGCCGGGCAGCAGGGCGTAGGTGAAACGGTGGCGACCCTGGTCGGCCTCGGGGTCGGGCACGCGCGGGGCGCGGACCAGGCTGAGGCGGACGGTGGTGGTGGTCCCGCCGTCCTCGCGGACCGTGCGGGTCACGTCGTGGCCGTACGTCGAGTCGTTGATGACGGCGACCCCGTAGCCGGGTTCGCCGACGTGCACCCAGCGGTGGCCGGAGACCTCGAATCGGGCCGCCTCCCAGGTGGTGTTGGTGTGGGTGGGGCGCTGGACGTGGCCGAACTGGATCTCGGCGGAGGAGTGCGGGGCCCGGATGTCCACCGGGAAGCCCGCCTTGAGGATCTTCTCCGTCTCGTGCCAGTCGATCTCGGTCTCGAAGTCGACACGGGGGGTGCCGGCGCGCAGGGTGATCGTCTGGACGATCGTCGAGCCCTTGCCGAAGGTCCGTTCGACACGGAGCGCGCCGACGAGCGGGTCCTCCTCGACGACCGTGATCGCCGTGGCGTCCAGCAGGTCGGTGTAGCGGTTGCGGTAGTGCTTGTCGATGTCCCAGGCGTCCCAGGAGTTCGGGAGGTCAGTGTGCAGACGCAGCAGGTTGCCCCGGTCGGCGAGGACCTCACGGTCGGCGCGCAGATCGTATACGGACGACAGTGTGCCGTCGTCCGCCACCCGTACGCGCACCAGACCGTTGTCCAGGACCCGGCCGGACACCGTCACCGGCTGTGCGGGCCGGGCATCGGTGAGGGGTGCGCTGCCGTTGGCGGGAACCTCGGCGTACGCCGGTGCGCCGTCGGCCGTGCGGACCACCTCGGCGCGGGCGAAGGGACTCGTGTTGAACACCCGGGTCCCGCCGGCGCCCGGTGCGGCGATCGCCTGCGCGGTCAGCTCCTCCAGTTCCCGTGCCACGCGGGCGTACTCGGCCTCGGCCTCGCGGTGCACCCAGGCGATCGACGAGCCGGGCAGGATGTCGTGGAACTGGTGCAGCAGCACCGTCTTCCACAACCGGTCCAGTTGCTCGTGGGGGTAGGCGTAGCCGGGCGCGTGCAGTGCGGCGGTCGTCGCCCACAGCTCCGCCTCGCGCAGCAGGTGTTCGCAGCGGCGGTTGCCCTGCTTGGTGCGGGCCTGGGTGGTGTAGGTGGCGCGGTGCAGCTCCAGGTAGAGCTCGCCGACCCACACCGGCGCGTCGGGGTACTCCTCGCGGGCCTTGGCGAAGAACGCGTCGGGGTGCTCGACGACGACCCGGGGCGAGCCCTCCAGGTCGGCGAGCCGGCGCGCGCGCTCCATGATCTCGCGGGTGGGGCCGCCGCCGCCGTCGCCCCAGCCGAAGGGGGCGAGGGAGCGGGTGGCGCCGCCCTTCTCGGCGTAGTTGCGCACCGCGCGGGACATCTCCTCGCCGCTGAAGCGGGCGTTGTAGGTGTCGATGGGCGGGAAGTGGGTGAAGATGCGGGTGCCGTCGATGCCCTCCCACCAGAAGGTGTGGTGGGGGAACTTGTTGGTCTGGTTCCAGGAGATCTTCTGGGTGAGGAACCACTCGTTGCCGGCGAGCTTGGCGAGCTGCGGGTAGGCCGCGTTGTAGCCGAAGGAGTCCGGCAGCCACACACCCTTGGTCTCGATGCCGAAGTGTTCGATGAAGAACCGCTTGCCGTGCACGAACTGGCGGGCGACCGCCTCGCCGCCGGGCAGGTTGCCGTCGGCCTCCACCCACATGCCGCCGACCGGCACCCACTGGCCCTTCTTCACCGACTCCTGGATGCGGGCCCACACCTGCGGGTAGTGGTCGCGCACCCACGCGTACTGCTGGGCCTGCGAACAGGCGAACACGAAGTCGTCGTACTCCTCGGCGAGCGAGGTGACGTTGGAGAAGGTGCGTGAGGCCTTGCGCTTGGTCTCGCGGATCGGCCACAGCCAGGCGGAGTCGATGTGGGCGTGGCCGACGCCGGAGATGACGTGCGCACTGGCGTGGGCCGGCTTGGCCAGCGCGGGCGCGAGCGCCGCGCGCACCTCGGCCGCGGAGCCGGAGACGTCGTCGAGGTCGAGCAGGTCCATCGCGCGGTCGAGGGCGTGCATGATCTCGTGCCGGCGCGGGTCGTGCTCGCCGAGCTCGCGCATGAGTTCGCGCAGGACCTGGACGTCGAGGTCGAGGTGCCAGACGTTCTCGTCGAGGACCGCGATGTCGGCCCGGCGGAATGTATACAGTGGACGGTCTCCTGCCGTCAGTACATCGCCGAGCGGGGTCGGACCCGCGAAGTCGTTGGCGAGGATGTCGGGGTTGGAGGCCGCCTCGACCAGGTAGTCGACGGACTCGCCGCCGGCCGCCGGGTGGGCGATGGGCACGTACTGGTTGAGGGGGTTGACGGCCTTCAGCGGGGTGCCGTCCGTCAGGTGGACCAGCGCCTCGGCCTGGTTGCCCGGCCAGCCGCCCACGAAGCCGAGGTCGATGACGGCCTCGACCCGGCGGCCCGCGAACGCGGCGGGCACCTGCCCGCGCATCCGGAACCAGGTGGTGCCCCACGGCGGCCCCCAGGGGGTGTCCATCGCGAAGGGCTCGTACGCCGCGGCCGCGGCCTCCTCGAAGGGCACCGGCTCCCCCGGGGCCTGCCAGGCCTCCACCTCGAGGGGGGCGGTGGCCGCGTAGACGGCGGGCTTGATGCGCTGGTTGTGGAGGCGCTCCACGCGCTCCTCGATCCGGCGGCGTTCGTCGTGCATGGGAAGTCTCCAGGAAACCAGGGAGGCGTGAGCGGCGGTGGAAGCGAGCGCAGAAAGCGCTTGCCACGACTGACGTGCTACTTAAGGTACGCCAGGCCGGGATGGACCTGGGTGTAGCCCTCCACGAGCCGACGGGCGACGTTCACGGAGTCGACCAGCGGGTGCAGCGCGAAGGCCTTCACGGCCGTCGCGCGCGATCCGGACCCGGCGGCGGCGAGCACCTCGCGCTCGACCGCCTTGACCGCGCAGACCAGGCCGGTGGCGTGGTCGGGCAGCGGGTCGACGGCGATCGGGTGGGCACCACCGGCGTCGACCAGGCACGGGACCTCGATGACGGCATCGGCGTCCAGCACCGACAGCGTGGTGCGGTTGCGGACGTTGAGGATCAGGGTGGTGCGTTCGTCGCGGGCGATGGCCCGCATCAGGGCGAGGGCGACCTTCTCATAGCCTCCGGAGAGGTCGTCGGCGTCGCGTTCGCCGGCGCCGGCCGCCTCCCGGTTCTCGGCCATGTAGGTGGCCTCGCGTTCGGCGCGGGTGCGGTTCCAGGCAGCCAGGGCCGCCGCGCCGGGGTCGCGCATCTCCTCGTAGAAACCGGCCTGCTGGTCGCGGAGGAAGGCGCCGCGGGTCTTCTCGACCTGCTGGTAGGCCCGGACGGTCTCCCGGTTGAAGTAGTAGTAGTGCAGGTACTCGTTGGGGATCGCGCCGAGCGCGCGGAGCCAGTCGGCGCCGAAGAGCCTGCCCTCCTCGAAGGAGCCGAGCAGGTCGGGGTCGGCGAGCAGCCGCGGCAGCTGGTCGCGGCCGGCGACGCGCAGCCCGCGCACCCAGCCGAGGTGGTTGAGGCCGATGTAGTCGACGAAGGCCTCACGCGGGTTGGCGCCCAGGACGCGGGCGATGCGGCGGCCGAGGCCGACCGGAGAGTCGCAGATGCCGATGACGCGGTCGCCGAGGTGGCGGGACATGGCCTCGGTGACCAGGCCGGCGGGGTTGGTGAAGTTGATGACCCAGGCGTCGGGGGCGAGGCGGGCGACGCGCCGGGCGATGTCGACGGCGACGGGCGTCGTGCGCAGACCGTAGGCGATGCCCCCGGCGCCGACCGTCTCCTGGCCGAGGACGCCTTGGGCGAGGGCGACCCGTTCGTCCTCCGCCCGGCCCTCCAGGCCGCCGACGCGGATCGCGGAGAAGACGAAGTCGGCACCGCGCAGGGCCTCGTCGAGGTCGGTGGTGGCCGTGATTGTGGGGGCGTCGGGGACGGTCGACGCCTGCTCCTTCAGTACACGGGTGACTGCATACAGTCGACCGGAGTCCAGGTCGTGCAGCACGACCTGCGTGACCCGCCCCTCGCCCCGGTCCGCCAGCAGCGCCCCGTACACGAGCGGCACCCGGAACCCGCCGCCGCCCAGAATCGTCAGCCTCACGCCTGCACCCTTCCCGCCGGCACCAACTCGACGCCCGCCTCCTCCGGGCAGGAACGGGTCGCCGGGTCGACCGGCGCGTTCGTCAACGCCACGTCCAGGTCCTCGGGACCGCAGACCTTCGCCATGCCCGTCCCCGGGAACTTCGCCGCGTCGGCGAGCAGGACCACCTTGTCGCCGGCCTTGATCATGGCTCGTTCGACCGGCACCTCGACGACCGTGGTGTCCATCACCTGCCCGCCCGGGCGCACTCCGCTGGTGCCGAGGAAGAGCCAGTCCGCGTGGAGCCGGCGCAGGTTGCCCTCGGTGAGGAAGCCGACCAGGGAGCGGTACTCGCGGCGGACCATGCCGCCGAGCAGCACCAGCTCGATGCCCTCGTCGTCGGCGAGTTCCTCGTGGACCACCAGGTCGCCGGTGGTCACGGTGAGCCGGCGGCCGCGCAGCCGGCGGGCCAGCCGGTAGGCGGTGGTGGAGATGTCGAGGAGGACGGACCGGCCGTCGGCCACCATCGCCGCCGCGCGGGCCGCTATGGCGTCCGTCTCGGCCACACGCACCTCGGCGACCTCGGCGAAGGGCTGGTCGCCCTCCTCGACCACCGCTCCGCCGTGCACCCGCGTGAGCAGCCCGTCCTCCTCGCGTTTGAGCAGGTCGCGCCGGACGGTGGCGGGGCTGACACCCAGCCGCTCGGAGAGGTCGGTCACGGCCGCGGGGCCTCCGGCGGGCAAGGCCCGCAGGATGAGCCGGTGTCGTCGTTCAGCCAGCACGCCAAGAACACTACTCGTCATCTTCAATCCTCTATGCGCACTTCTGCTCGACCATGGACCAACCCCCGAGGGCGGCGCACGATTCCGATCACGAAATGAGGAGTTTTGACGAGCTCCCCCCGTGACGGACGCGAGGGGACGCTCCCGTCGACGACGACCGGCCCGATGTGCTGCTGACCGGGCTGCTCTTGTTCGGGACCGCGTTCGCCCTGGGCGGAGCGGCCGCCGCGGCCGCCGCCCGCTGCGGCCTGGACCGGATGGTGTTCAACGAGCACTCCGACGTCGGGCACGCGTCCCACGGCGCGGCGCTCCAGCACCGGGAGATCCTCCGGGCCCGCGCCTAGAACCCCCGCCGGCTGATCTTCGCCTGATCAGGCCGCGCGGCCCGGGCGGGCATGGTGCAAGGCCCCCTGAGTCGATGTGCGCTCCGCCATGTGGGCACGAGCGGTCACGGACGGCCCGGAGTGGAGAACCCGGCTGCCGGAGCCGCCCCCGTACCGGCTCGACACCGTTCCCCGGGGTCCCCCACCCTCGCCGGCCGCCACGGCGCGGAACGGCTCGAGCGGCGCAGCCCTACGCGTAGAACCGCGAGAGGCTCTGCAGGACCGCCGCCGGCTTCGCTCCGCCCTCGATCTCGATCGTGCCGTCGACGGTGATCTGCACGCCGCCCGGCACGTCCTCGACCTCGGTCAGCCTGCCGGCCAGGCGGATCCGCGAGCCGACCTTCACCGGCGAGGGGAAACGCACCTTGTTCAGGCCGTAGTTGACCTTCGTCGTGACTCCCTGGACGTCCAGCAGCTCGGTGAACAGCGGGATGAAGAGGGAGAGCGTCAGGTAGCCGTGGGCGATGGGAGCGCCGAAGGGGCCGGCGGCGGCGCGCTCGGGGTCCACGTGGATCCACTGGTGGTCCCCGGTCGCGTCGGCGAACGTGTCGATGCGCTCCTGGGTGACCTCGATCCACTCGCTGGTGCCCAGGTCGCTGCCGGCCAGCTTCCTCAGCTCGTCGAGTCCGTTGACGGTGATGCTCATATGGCTGTCCTCAGCTAGGAGTTGGTGCCGAAGCGCTGACGCACCCGGGCTTTCAGAAGCTTTCCGGAGGCGGTGCGGGGAAGTCCGTCCGCGACCACGACCGACTTGGGGATCTTGTACTTGGCGAGCCGTCCGGCGAGGGAGGCCAGCACCTCGTCGGGATCCGGCGAAGCGCCCTCGCGGGGCACGACGACCGCGCGCGGCACCTCTCCCCACCTGTCGTCGGGCACGCCGATGACCGCGCACTCGACGATGTCGGGGTGGGCGAGGAGCAGGTCCTCGATCTCGGCGGGGTAGATGTTCTCCCCACCGGAGATGATCATGTCCTTGATGCGGTCGACGATGTACACGTACCCGTCCTCGTCGACCCGGGCCGCGTCCCCGCTGCGGAACCAGCCGTCGGCGAACGACGACGCCGTCTCCTCGGGCAGTCCCCAGTAGCCGGGCATGACGTGCGGTCCGCGCACGACGACCTCGCCGGTCTCGCCGACCCCGACGGGCGCGAGGTCGGGCCCGACGACCCGGACGTCGCTGAAGAAGTGCGGGACACCGGCGGAACCGGCCTTGGCGAGGGCGTGTTCGGCGTCCAGGAACAGGGTGCCGGGGGCGGCCTCGGTCATGCCGTAGCCCTGGAGGAAGGTGAGGCCGCGTTCCTGGTAGGCCGCGATCAGCGGGGTGGGGACCGGTGAGCCGCCGCAGGTGAGGATGCGCAGGGAGGACAGGTCGGCGTCGGGCCAGCGCGGATGGCGGGCGATCTGGTCGAACATGGTGGGCACGCCGAACATGAAGGTGATCCGGTGCCGTGCGACGAGGTCGAAGGTGGCCTGCGGGTCGAAGGCCTCGACCAGGACGCAGGTGCCTCCCTTCAGCAGTACCGGCAGCGTCAGCATGTTCAGACCCGCCGTGTGGAACAACGGGGCGGAGACCAGGGCGCGTTCGTCGGCGATGAGGTCGGTGTCGACGAGGACGTTGAGCGCGTTCCAGGTCAGGTTGCCGTGGGTGAGCATGGCGCCCTTGGGCCGGCCGGTCGTGCCGGAGGTGTACATGATGATGCAGGTGTCGTCGGCGGTGACGGGCTCGTCGATCGGCTCGTCCGGCGCCGCCGCCAGCGCCTCCTCGTACTCGGGGCCGGCCTCGACGTAGGTGCGGACGTCGGTGCTGCCGGGCAGTCCGGCGACAAGGCCCGCGTGGGAGGGCCCGTAGACGAGGGCTTTGGCGCCGGAGTCGGCGAGCTGGTAGGCGATCTCGGGTCCGGCGAGGCGGGTGTTCAGCGGGACGAAGACCGCGCCGAGGGTGCCGGCGGCGAACAGGGTCTCCAGGTAGGAGGGGTGGTTCGGGCCGAGGTACGCGATGCGGTCACCGCGGCGTACGCCCCGGGCGCGCAGGGCGTGCGCCAGGCGCGTGGTGCGTGTATGCAATGTGCGGTAGTCGGTCGACCGCTCACCGTGGATCAGGGCGGTGCGGTGCGGGGTCTTGCGGGCCCGGCGTGCGGGCCATGACCCCAGTCCCTCGTTGCGCATCGTCAGGCCCCTTCAGGGTGTGGTCAGCCCGAGCAGGCGGACGGCGTTCTCCTTGAGGATCTTCGGCTTCACCTCGTCCTTGATCGTCAGCTTGTCGAAGTCGGCGAGCCAGCGGTCGGGGGTGAGGACGGGGAAGTCGGAGCCGAAGAGGACCTTGTCCTTGAGCAGCGTGTTGGCGTACTGCACGAGCTGCGGCGGGAAGTACTTCGGCGACCAGCCGGACAGGTCGATGTGCACGCCCGGCTTGTGGGTGGCGACGGCGAGGGCCTCGTCCTGCCAGGGGAAGGACGGGTGCGCCAGGATGATCTTCAGGTGCGGGAAGTCGGCGGCGACGTCGTCCACGTGCAGCGGATTGGAGTACTTCAGCCGGATCCCGCCCCCGCCGGGCACGCCGGCGCCGATGCCGGTCTGGCCCGTGTGGAACAGGGCGATGGTGCCGGTCTCCTCGATCACCTCGTACAGGTCGTAGGCGACCGCACGGTCGTTGGGGAAGAAACCCTGGATACTGGGGTGGAACTTGAAGCCCCTCACCCCGTACTCCTCGACCAGGCGGCGGGCCTGCCGCACGCCCGCCTTCCCGCGGAAGGGGTCGATGGAGGCGAAGGGGATGAGGACGTCGGCGTTGGCCGCGGCCGCCTCGGCGACCTCCTCGTTGGGGACGGGCGCCGTGCCGGTGGCGGACTCGGCGTCCACCGTGAAGATCACGGCGGCCATCCTCCGCTCGCGGTAGTAGGCGGCCGTCTCCTCCAGGGTGGGCTTGCGCTTGCCCTCCACCTTGAAGTAGGCGGAGGAGGCGTCGTGCAGGTCGTCGTCCAGGGAGGAGTGGCCCCGGGAGGACACCTCCGCGTGGGTGTGGACGTCGATCGCGACGAGGTTCTCGACGTCGATGATCGCCATGCTGTCACGCCTCCGGGAACTCGGGCGCCGGGATGCCGACCGACTGGAGTTCGGCGCCGACCGAGGTGGGGAAGGCGGCGGCCAGGGTCTCGGGGGTCCAGCCGCCGTCGGCGTAGGCCGCGCGGATCTCCTGCGGATGCGACCAGAGTGCCACCTTGTCACCTCCGATGCCGATGGCCTGGCCGGTGATGCCGCGCGCGGCCTCGGAGGCGAGGAACGGCACCAGGGCCGCGCAGTCCTCGGGGGTGCCGAAGCCCTCGCCCTTGCGCAGGAAGTCCGGCAGCGGCTCGCCGCCCCGCATCGCCTCGACGTAGGGGGCGAAGGCGGGGATGGTCTCGGTCATCGCGGTCGCGGCGACCGGGACGATCGCGTTGACGGTGATGTTCGCCCGGCCCAGCTCCATCGCCCAGGTGCGGGCGAACGCGGCGATGCCGGCCTTGGCGGCGGCGTAGTTGGTCTGCCCGAAGTTGCCGCGCTGGCCGGCCGGGGAGCCGACCAGGACCAGCGTGCCGCCCTCGCCCTGCTCCCGCATCCGCACGGCGGCGGCGCGGGCGCAGGTGAAGGTGCCCTTGAGGTGGGTGGTGATCACGGCGTCGAAGTCGTCGTCGGTCATCTTCCACAGCACCCGGTCGCGCAGGATGCCCGCGTTGGTGACCAGGACGTCGAGCCGGCCGAACGCCTCGACGGCGCGGTTCACCAGGCGTTCGGCGGCCTCGGTCGTCCCGACCGGGACCACCTCGGCGACGGCGGTGCCGCCCGCCTCGGTGATCGACGTCACGGCCTGCTCGGCGACCGCCTCGTCGACGTCGTTGACGACCACGGAGGCGCCGTGGGCGGCCAGGGCGCGGGCGTAGGCGAGGCCGAGGCCCCGGCCGCTGCCGGTGACGACGGCGACCTTGCCGGTGAGATCGATGCTGGGCACGGATGAGTCCCTTCACGAACGGTGCGACCCGGGAGGGGCACGGAGAGGTGCGGCTGCGAGATCGAAGCTAAGAGCAATAATTGTTGTCGTCAATAGTTGTTGTCGACCTGCGGGTGCGTCATGCTGGAATTCGTTCCGCACGCCGCACGACTCCGCACGCCGCACGACCGTCCGTCTCGCCCGGATCCACGACCAGGGAGCCCGCCATCGCCCGCCAGCACGACGCCGTGAACGCCACCCCGATCGACGCCGACGAGCCGTGGATGCGCGCACTGCACGCGGACACCGGCTATCTGCTCTACCGCCTGGGACTGCGCTCCGGGCAGCTCTTCAACACGTTCCTCCAGGAGTCGGGGCTGCGCCTGCGGCACTACGCCGTGCTGCGCTTCCTGGCCACCGCCGAGGGAGCGCTCCAGCGCGAACTGAGCGCCCGCCTCGGCTACGACCCGAGCGCCATCGTCGGCCTGGTCGACGACCTGGAGAAGCTCGGGTTCGCCGAACGCCGTCCCGCCCCCGACGACCGCCGAAGCCGGATCGTCGCCCTCACCGAGGACGGCCGCGCCTTCCTGCGCGGCACGGACGAGGCGGGCCTGCGCGTGACGAACGAGCTGCTCGCCCCGCTCGACGCGGCCGACCGCGAGACGCTGCACGCGCTGCTGCGCCGCGTCGCACAGGACGGGCTCGGCTGAGGGCCCCGCCCACCCGGGGCGGACGCTGGGCACATGGTTGACGGCTGCGCGGCCACTGCCTACCTTCACCCCGGTCGGGAGAACGCCTCCCGCCGCCGTGCGGGGGATGGAGGAACCCCTTGCCCGTCACCACGCGCTCCGCGCCCGACCGGCTGCTGTCCGTGCTCGCCGCGTTCGACCACGCCCATCCGGCGCTGACCCTGACCGACATCAGCCGACGGGCCGGGCTGAGCCTGACCACGGCGCACCGGCTGGTGGCCGCCCTCACCGAGTGGGGCGCCCTGGAACGGGACGCGTCCGGCGCCTACCACGTCGGCCTGCGGTTGTGGGAGATCGCGGCGCTCGCCCCGCGCGGCCTCGCCCTGCGCCAGGCCGCACTGCCCTACCTCGAGGACCTGTACGAAGCCACGCACGAGAACGTGCAGCTGGCGGTGCGCGACGGGCATGACGTCGTCTACATCGAGTGGCTCTCCGGACGGTCGGCGGTGGGCGTGCGCATCCGGGTCGGCGCCCGCTGGCCGCTGCACGTCACCGGCGTGGGCCTCGCCCTCCTGGCCCACGGAACCCCCGAGCTCCAGGAGACCTACTGCGCCGCCCCGTTGGCCTCCTACACCGACCACACGATCACCGACCCGGCCCGGCTGCGCCGCGTCCTGGCCGAAGTGCGGCGCGGCGACGTCGCGGTGAGCAGCCGTCAGGTCACCGAGGACGCCGTCTCCGTGGCCGCACCGGTGCGCGGACCGGGCGGCGACGTGGTCGCCGCCGTCTCGGTCGTCGTCCCCCACGCGGACGCCCAGGTCCCGGCGCTGGTGCCGACGGTACGGCTCGCGGCGCGGGGCATCTCACGGGCACTGGGCTGGCAGCCGGACTGACGGGGGCCGCCCCCCTTGCCCCAGCAGCGGGATGTCCGGCGACGACGACGGTGTCAGCACCGGCCCGGGGACGCGCGCCCGTCGCACGGGCACCGCGCCGACACCCGGACCGGCGACGCGGGGATACGGGGAACGGGTGTTCCCGTGCGCCGTCCAGGGCCTTCTGATGGATCTCCGTGGGAGAAGGAGCGGCGTCCGGTGCGTGCTCTCGGCGTGCGGCGCGGAAGTCCTCGTAGCGGCGCCACTTGGGCTTTCGCGCGGTGCGGCGAGAGTGCGTGCCGGGCGTCGCGACGCCTCGGAGATCCATCAGCCCTGGCCGTACGTCGGCCCTGTCTGCCGGGCCGCCTTCTTCACCTCGAACTCCAGGCCGGCACGCCCCTTGCCCTGCTCCTTGGCGTGCTCGGTGACTGCGGCCCGGACGTCCTGGGCGAGGCCCCGCCACGTCTGCCACGCGGTGTCGAAGGCGGACGCGTCGTCCCTGTTGCGCAGGGCGTGGGCAGTCGTGTGCGCTTGGTCGGCGGCGCGCTGCATGTCCACGAGTTCTTCGAAGGTGTGTGCCACGGGTGCCGATCGTAGAGCGGGTATGAGGAAGCACCCGCCTCGACCCGCGAGGGAGGGCTGAATGGCGCAGCACCACGTCCGCCGCTCCTCGCGGTAGCCCGGTGCCGGTCCGCGTACGCGGCGGCGACGCGCACCCGCACCGGTGTCAGGACGCCGAGGGCCGTCTGCGGCGGGCCGTCGACCGGGCAGTTCGGGGATGCGGTGCTCGGCGCAGTCGTCCACCGTCCTGAGGTCCTTCCGCCTGGCGTCGGTCTCGTTCAGCACCCGCACCGGGTCCCGGCCGGCGATGTCCGGTGCCGGCCTCCGTCGACTCGCCCCTCGGACACGCAGTCCTCGCCCCCCCGCCGGCCGCCCGTGACACCCTCGCGCCGTCGGTCGCGATGACCGACGAGACGCAGGGCCCGGGCGGGAGTCGCGCGCCGGGCCGTCGCGGGAGGGCCGGGCGGGGGCGGCGCGCCGGGGCCCCCGAGTGGGTTCACGGGATGAACTCCCGTACGGCAGAAGGACTTTCTTTGCTTTGACTCTTGACGGTCCGGGTGGCGGGGAGCACATTGGCCGCAGCTTGAGAGCGCTCTCACGCGCTGCCCCGGGCGCTCTCGACGGCGCCCGCGCCCATCCGTCCCCGTACTCCGAGAGGCTCCCCCATGAGCGAAACCTCCGGCACACCCGTCCCCCCAGGGCCCGCGCGAGGGCGGCCGGTCCGGCGCGCGCTGATCGCCGTGCTGGCCACCCTCGGGCTGGCGGCCGCCGCCGCGACGGCCGTCACCCTGCCCGCCAACGCCTCCGCGCCCACGACCCCGACGGGCTGGACGCAGGTGTTCCTCGACGACTTCAACGGCCCCGCCGGCTCCGGCGTCAACACCGCCGACTGGCAGTACGCGACCGGCACGTCGTACCCGGGCGGCCCCGCGAACTGGGGCACCGGCGAGGTCGAGACGATGACGAACAGCACCGGCAACGTCTCCCTCGACGGCAACGGCAACCTGCGCATCACCCCGCTGCGCGACTCCGCCGGCCGCTGGACCTCGGGCCGTATCGAGACCAACCGCACCGACTTCCAGCCGCCGTCCGGTGGCAAGCTGCGCGTCGAGGCCCGGTTGCAGATGCCCAACGTGACCGGCACGGCGGCCGAGGGGTACTGGCCCGCGTTCTGGATGCTGGGCGCCCCCTACCGCGGCAACTACCAGAACTGGCCCGCCGTCGGCGAGCTGGACATCATGGAGAACGTCCAGGGCCTGAACCGGGTCTGGTCCACCATGCACTGCGGCACCAACCCCGGCGGCCCGTGCAACGAGACGAGCGGCATCGGCAACTCCACCGCCTGCCCGGGCACCACCTGCCAGTCCGGATTCCACACCTACACCATGGAGTGGGACCGCTCGGTGAGCCCCGAGGCGATCCGCTTCTTCGTCGACGGCGTCAACTACCACACCGTGACCGCCGACCAGGTCGACGCCACCACCTGGAGAAACGCCACCGACCACGGCTTCTTCATCATCCTGAACGTGGCGATGGGCGGTGGCTTCCCCGACGCCTTCGGCGGCGGTCTCGACGGTGACACGCGTTCGGGCGTCCCGATGGTCGTGGACTACGTGCGGGTCCTCCGGGCCGCGGGCGGCGGGGGCGGCACCACGCCGCCCCCGTCCGGCAACCGGGACGCCTACGCCCCCATCCAGGCCGAGTCCTTCGACGGACAGTCGGGTGTGATCACCGAGACCACCACCGACACCGGCGGCGGCCGGAACATCGGCTCCCTGGCCAACGGTGACTGGGCGCTGTTCCGCGGGGTCGCCTTCGGCTCCTCGGCGGCCGGACAGTTCTACGCCCGGGTCGCCAGTGGTGCGGCGAGCGGGGTCAGCGGCCTGGTCGAGGTGCGCCTGGACAGCCGGAGCAGCGCACCCGTGGGCAGCTTCGCGGTGGGCAACACGGGCGGCTGGCAGTCGTGGCGCACGATCCCGGCGAACATCACCGGCGTGACCGGCACCCACGACGTCTATCTGACCTTCACCAGCGGTCAGCCCGCGGACTTCGTGAACGTGAACTGGTTCGACTTCGGTCACTGATCGCCCGGTCGGCCGCGGAGGGCGGCCGGCGGCGTTTCGGAGCTCCGGACAGAAGGGGAGCCGGGCTCGGGAGCCTGGTACGCACGCTCACCAGGCGACGGAAGCCGCGAGCTGATCGGCCGCCCCTTCTCTCCGGAGCTCTCAGGGTTCCCCGCGCCCTGTGCCCGCCTGGGCCGCGCGGTCTGATCCGGCGCTCACAGTGCAAGGACCCCTCAGCGCAGTTCGGCGCGGAACGCCGCCGGTGTCATGTCCGTGTGCAGGTGGAAGAACTTGGAGAAGTTCGCCGGGTCGGGGAAGCCGACCGCCGCGCCGACCCGGCCGATCGGCAGGTCGCTGTGGGCCAGCAGGCGCTTGGCCTCCAGGACGACCCGTTTGTCGATGAAGCCCTTGGGGGTCTCGCCGGTCGCGGCGCGCACGGCCCGCACCAGGGTGCGGCGCGAGTAGCCGAGGGCCTCGGCGTAGGCGCTCACGCTGTGGTTGGTGGCGAACTCCCTTTCCACGGCGTCCCGGAAGAGGGTGAAGGTGGTGTCGCCCTGCCGGCGGACCGCCTCCGCGGAGCTGGCCGCGAGGTGCGCCAGGCGCAGCAGGAACGCGGTCAGGCAGTGGCGCAGCACGGCGGTGTGCAGGCTCGGCGGAAGCGTCGCGGTGTCCTCGTACTCCCGTCGGAGGTGGGTCAGGCAGGCGCGCAGCGCCGCCGACCGCGGCGGGTCGGGGCGCAACAGCGGCGGCAGGTCCCAGCGGTACAGGCCGGTGGCCTCGACGGTGGCGCGCGGCAGGAATCCGGGCTGCATGGCGAGGACGGTTCCGCGGTACTCGCTCGACTTCGAGAAGCGGTGGACCTGGCCCGGGCGGATCCACAGCACGTCGCCGGCCGTCGCCTCGTACTCGGTGAAGTCGACCATGTGACGTACGGGACCGTCGGTGAAGAACAGCACGACGTGGAAGTCGATCCGGTGCACCCGGTCCAGGGGCGCGTCCGCGTGCCAGGTGCGACCGGTGCCCATCGGGCCGACCTGCATGCCGACGCCGCCGACGCTGAGGTCGACCGGGAAGGGGAGGGTTCTGATCCCGTCCGCCGCGCCGTGTCCCGCGTGGCCGGTGGTGCCGTCGGCGCCGTCGGCCCTCCCGCCGCCCGGAAGCGTTGTGTCCGCCATGTCCGTCTCGTGCCGCCTTGATCGCGTTCTGTGCCCGCCGGGTGTCCCACTTTCACCACAGCCTGACACACGGAGACCTTCCCTCGAATAAGTCAGACTTTTACTTTTGAACGCGTCAGACCAGCGATTCCGCTCACACCGAGGACTTCTTGAAGATGAGCACGCAGACACCGGACCGCTTCGCATGGACCGAACTCGACCGGCGTGCCGTCGACACCGCACGCCTGCTGGCCGCGGACGCCGTGCAGGAGGTGGGCAACGGTCACCCCGGCACCGCGATGAGCCTCGCGCCCGCCGCCTACACGATCTTTCAGAAGGTGATGCGGCACGACCCCGCGGATCCCGAGTGGGCGGGACGTGACCGTTTCGTCCTCTCCCCCGGGCACACCTCGCTGACCCTCTACACGCAGCTCTTCCTGGCCGGCTACGAGCTGGAGCTGGAGGACCTCAAGGCCTTCCGTACCCACGGCTCCAAGACGCCCGGGCACCCCGAGTACGGGCACACCGCCGGTGTCGAGACCACCACCGGCCCGCTCGGGCAGGGTGTCGCCAACGCGGTGGGCATGGCGATGGCGGCCCGCTACGAGCGCGGCCTGTTCGACCCGGACGCCCCCGAGGGCACCTCCCCCTTCGACCACACCGTCTGGGCCGTCGTCTCCGACGGCGACCTCCAGGAGGGCGTCTCCGCCGAGGCGTCCTCCCTGGCGGGCCACCAGAGGCTCGGCAACCTGGTCCTCCTCTACGACGACAACCACATCTCCATCGAGGGCGACACCGCGACGGCGTTCTCCGAGGACGTGCTGAAGCGGTACGAGGCCTACGGCTGGCATGTGCAGCGCATCGAGCCGCAGGACGACGGCGACGTCGACGTGCACGCCCTGTACGGGGCGCTGACGGCGGCGCGGGCCGAGACCGGGCGCCCCTCGATCATCGCGATGCGCACGATCATCGCCTGGCCGGCCCCCACCGCGCAGAACACCGAGGCCTCCCACGGCTCGGCCCTCGGCGCGGACGAGGTGGCCGCCACCAAGCGCGTCCTCGGCTTCGACCCGGAGCGGTCCTTCGAGGTGTCCGAGGAGGTCCTCGCGCACACCCGCGCCGCCCTCGACCGGGGCGCCGAGGCGCACGCCGCCTGGGACAAGCGGATCGTCGCCTGGCGCGGCGCCCACCCCGAGCGCGCGGAGCTGTTCGACCGGGTCGTCGCCGGTCGGCTCCCCGAGGGCTGGGAGGACGCACTGCCGGTGTTCGAGCCCGGCAGGTCCGTCGCCACGCGCGCCGCATCCGGCAAGGTGCTCCAGGCGCTCGGCGCGGTCGTCCCCGAACTGTGGGGCGGCTCGGCCGACCTGGCCGGTTCCAACAACACCACCATCGACAGGACCTCGTCGTTCCTGCCGCGGGGCAACCCGCTGCCCGGGGCCGACCCGTACGGCCGCACGGTCCACTTCGGCATCCGCGAGTTCTCGATGGCCGCGGTGATGAACGGCGTCGCGCTGCACGGCAACACCCGTGTCTACGGCGGCACGTTCCTCGTCTTCTCCGACTACATGCGCAACGCCGTCCGTATGTCGGCCCTGATGCAGCTGCCGGTGACGTACGTGTGGACGCACGACTCCGTCGGCCTCGGCGAGGACGGCCCCACCCACCAGCCGGTCGAGCACCTGGCCTCGCTGCGCGCCGTCCCGGGACTGAACGTGGTCCGCCCGGCCGACGCCAACGAGACCGCGATCGCCTGGCGCGAGATCCTCGAGCGGCACGCCACCCACCCGGCCCCGCACGGACTGGCGCTGACCCGTCAGGGCGTCCCGACCTACGCCCCCGACCCGGACGCCGCGCGCGGCGGCTACGTCCTGAAGGAGTCCTCGACGGCGCTCCCGGACGTCGTCCTGATCGCCACCGGCTCCGAGGTGCAGCTCGCCGTGGCCGCGCGGGAGACGCTGGAGGCCGAGGGGATCGGGACGCGGGTGGTGTCGATGCCGTCCGTGGAGTGGTTCGAGGAGCAGCCGCGCGCCTACCGCGACCAGGTCCTTCCGCCCTCGGTGAAGGCCCGCGTCGCGGTCGAGGCGGGCATCGGCCTGACGTGGTACCGGTTCGTGGGTGACGCGGGACGCATCGTCTCCCTCGAACACTTCGGTGCCTCCGCCGACGCCGGCACCCTCTTCGCCGAGTACGGCTTCACCCCCGAGAACGTCGCCGCCGCAGCCCGGGAATCGCTGGCTGCCGCGCGTGGTTGACCCGATCGCCAGAAAGAAGATGATCACTGTGACCGAAGCAAGCGCCCCCGCGGGCGCCCTCGAGCGCCTCGCCGAGGAGGGCGTGTCGATCTGGCTGGACGACCTGTCGCGCCGGCGCCTCACGTCCGGCGGCCTCGCCGCGCTCGTCACCGAGCGGCACGTCGTCGGCGTCACCACCAACCCGTCCATCTTCCAGGCCGCCATCGGCTCCGGCGAGGGCTACGAGGAGCAGCTCGCAGACCTGGCCGTGCGGGGCGTCACACCCGACGAGGCGGTGCGGATGCTGACGACCGCCGACGTGCGGACGGCAGCCGATGTCCTGCATTCCGTATACACCGCCACCGGCGGTCGCGACGGCCGGGTCTCCATCGAGGTCGACCCCCGCCTCGCCCACGACACCGCGGCCACGATCGCCGAGGCCAAGCAGCTCGCCTGGCTCGTCGACCGCCCCAACGTCATGATCAAGATCCCGGCGACGAAGGCCGGCCTCCCGGCGATCACCGAGGTCGTCGGCCTCGGCATCAGCGTCAACGTCACGCTGATCTTCTCGCTGGAGCGCTACCGCGAGGTCATGGACGCCTACCTGGCCGGCCTGGAGAAGGCCGCCGCGCGGGGCCTGGACCTCTCCGCCATCCACTCCGTCGCCTCCTTCTTCGTCTCCCGCGTCGACTCCGAGATCGACAAGCGGCTGACGGTCCTCGGCACCGACACGGCCCTCGCGCTGAGGGGACGGGCCGCGCTCGCCAACGCGCGTCTGGCGTACGAGGCGTACGAGGAGGTCTTCTCCGGTGAGCGGTGGACCCCCCTCGGCGGCGCGAGGGCCAACAAGCAGCGCCCGCTGTGGGCTTCCACCGGGGTGAAGGATCCCGCGTACAAGGACACGTTGTACGTCGACGAGCTGGTCGCCCCCGGCACCGTCAACACCATGCCGCAGGCCACGCTCGACGCGACGGCCGACCACGGCAGGATCACCGGCGACACCGTCACCGGCGGCTACGCGCAGGCCCGCGCCGACCTCGCCGCCGTGGAGGCGCTCGGCATCTCCTACGACGAGGTCGTCACCCGGCTGGAGGACGAGGGCGTCGCCAAGTTCGAGGCGGCCTGGCAGGACCTTCTGGACGCGGTCACGAAGTCGCTGAACAGCAAGGGAGTTGACGCGCAATGAGCACCTCCGTGTGGAGCAACCCGCTGCGGGATCCGCGTGACCGGCGGCTGCCGCTCATCGCCGGCCCGTCCGGACTCGTCATCTTCGGCGTGACCGGTGACCTGTCCCGCAAGAAGCTGATGCCGGCCGTCTACGACCTCGCCAACCGCGGTCTGCTGCCGCCGGGCTTCTCGCTCGTCGGGTTCGCCCGCCGCGACTGGGAGGACCAGGACTTCGCGCAGGTCGTCCACGACGCCGTGCGCGAGCACGCGCGGACGCCGTTCCGCGAGGAGGTCTGGCAGCAGCTCGCCGAGGGCATGCGGTTCATCCCGGGCGACTTCGACGACGACACCGCCTTCAAGCAGTTGCGCGACGCCGTCCAGGAACTGGACGCCTCCCGCGGCACAGGCGGCAACTTCGCCTTCTACCTCTCCGTGCCGCCGAAGTTCTTCCCCAAGGTCGTCGAGCAGCTGAAGAAGCACGGGCTGGCCGACGCCCCGGAGGGCGCCTGGCGGCGGGCGGTGATCGAGAAGCCGTTCGGCCGCGACCTGGTGAGCGCCCGGGAGCTGAACGCGATCGTGCACGACGTGTTCGAGCCCGACCAGGTGTTCCGCATCGACCACTACCTGGGCAAGGAGACCGTCCAGAACATCCTGGCGCTGCGCTTCGCCAACCAGATGTTCGAGCCGATCTGGAACCGGTCGTACGTCGACCACGTGCAGATCACCATGGCCGAGGACATCGGGATCGGCGGCCGGGCCGGCTACTACGACGGCATCGGCTCGGCGCGCGACGTGATCCAGAACCACCTGCTCCAACTGATGGCGCTCACCGCAATGGAGGAGCCCGCCTCCTTCGACGCGGCCTCGCTGCTCACCGAGAAGCTGAAGGTCCTCAAGGCCGTGAAGCTGCCCGAGGACCTCGGCCTGCACACCGTGCGCGCCCAGTACGAGGGCGCCTGGCAGGGCGGCGAGAAGGTGCGCGGCTACCTGGAGGAGGACGGCATCGACCCGGCCTCCACCACCGACACCTACGCGGCGATCCGGCTGAACGTCGACAACCGCCGCTGGGCGGGCGTCCCCTTCTACCTGCGCACCGGCAAGCGCCTCGGCCGGCGCGTCACCGAGATCGCGGTCGTCTTCCAGCGGGCCCCGCACTCCCCCTTCGACTCCACGGCGACGGAGGAACTCGGGCAGAACGCCATCGTCATCCGCGTCCAGCCCGACGAGGGCGTCACGGTCCGCTTCGGCTCCAAGGTGCCCGGCACCTCGATGGAGATCCGGGACGTCACGATGGACTTCGCGTACGGCGAGTCCTTCACGGAGTCCAGCCCGGAGGCCTACGAACGCCTCATCCTGGACGTGCTGCTCGGCGACGCCAACCTGTTCCCGCGCCACCAGGAGGTGGAGGAGTCCTGGAAGATCCTCGACCCGATCGAGGAGTACTGGGCCGCGCACGGCAGGCCGGCCAGGTACGCGTCGGGCAGTTGGGGACCCGAGGAAGCCGACGAGATGCTCGCACGAGACGGACGGAGCTGGCGCAGGCCATGAGGATCGACCTGAGCGACACCACGGCAAGCAAGATCAACAAGGCGTTGGTGCGGGGGCGCCGTGCCATCGGCACCCCGGCCGTGGGCATGGTCCTGACGATGGTGATCGTCACGGACGAGGAGAACGCCTACGACTCGATCAAGGCCGCCGAGGAGGCCTCGCACGAGCACCCCTCGCGCACCCTGGTCGTCATCAAGCGGCACGCCCGCAGCCCACGCGACCGCACCAACTCCCACCTCGACGCCGAGGTGCGGGTGGGCGCGGACGCGGGCACCGGAGAGACGGTCATCCTGCGGACGTACGGCGAGGTGTCCGACCACGCCGACTCCGTCGTGCTGCCGCTGCTGCTGCCGGACGCGCCGGTGGTCGTGTGGTGGCCGGTGGACGCGCCGGAGAACCCGGCCAAGGACCCGCTGGGCGCGCTGGCCCAGCGCCGGATCACCGACATGTACGCCGTCGAACGGCCGCTGCGGGCACTGGAGTCGAGGGTGACGTCGTACGCGCCCGGCGACACCGACCTCGCCTGGACCCGGCTGACGCCGTGGCGTTCGATGCTGGCGGCGGCCCTGGACCAGGCGCGGCTGCCGATCACCTCGGGCGCCGTCGAGAGCGAGGCCGACAACCCCAGCGCGGAACTCCTCGCGCGCTGGCTGGAGGCACGCCTCGGCGTCCCGATCGAGCGGGTCGTCACCGCGGGCCCCGTCGTCACGGCCGTACGCCTCGGCACCGGGAAGGGCGAGATCGTCATCGACCGCCCCGAGGGCCCGCTCGCCACGCTGACCCTGCCCGGCCAGCCGTCGCGGACCCTCGCCCTGAAGGTCCGCCCGACCTCCGAACTCATCGCCGAGGAGCTGCGGCGCCTCGACGCGGACGAGATGTACGCCGTCGCCCTGCGCGGCGAAGGGGGATCCTCGCCATCAGGCCGACCCGGGACGACGGTGCTGTGAGACCGACCCCCGGCACCGTCAGGAAGACCCCCCGAGGCACCAAGGAGACCGCCTCTCATGTCTGACTCCCCCCTGCTGACCCGGCGGCCCGAGTGGGCCGCCCTGGAGGACCACCGTGCCGCGTGGCACGCGCATCTGCGGGAGCTGTTCGCGGCCGATCCCGGGCGCGCGCAGCGGTACGTGGTCCGCGTCGGCGACCTGCGGATCGACTACTCCAAGAACCTGGTCGACGACGAGACGCTGGCCCTGCTGCGGGAACTCGCCGCCGCCACCGGCGTGTCCGGGCTGCGCGACGCGATGTTCCGCGGCGACCGGATCAACATCACCGAGGACCGCGCCGTCCTGCACACCGCGCTGCGCGCGCCGCGGGACGCGGTCGTGGAGGTGGACGGCGAGAACGTCGTGCCCCGGGTGCACGCCGTGCTCGACCGGATGGGCGACTTCGCCCGCCGCGTGCGGTCGGGCGAGTGGACCGGCCACACCGGCCGGCCCGTCCGCAACGTCGTCAACATCGGCATCGGCGGCTCGGACCTGGGCCCGGCGATGGCGTACGAGGCGCTGCGCGCGTACACGGCGCGGGACCTGACGTTCCGGTTCGTGTCCAACGTCGACGGCGCCGACCTGCACGAGGCCGTGCGGGACCTCGACCCGGCCGAGACGCTGTTCATCGTCGCGTCGAAGACCTTCACCACGATCGAGACGATCACCAACGCCACCTCGGCGCGCTCCTGGCTGCTCGAGGGGCTCGGCGGGGACGACAAGGCCGTCGCCAAGCACTTCGTGGCGCTGTCGACGAACGCCGGGAAGGTCGCCGACTTCGGCATCGACACGGCCAACATGTTCGAGTTCTGGGACTGGGTCGGCGGCCGCTACTCCTACGACTCGGCGATCGGACTGTCGTTGATGATCGCGATCGGTCCGCAGCGGTTCCGGGAGATGCTCGACGGGTTCCGAGTCGTCGACGACCACTTCCGCACCGCGCCTGCCGAGGCCAACGCCCCGCTGATCCTGGGCCTGTTGGGGGTCTGGTACGGCAACTTCCTCGACGCGCAGTCGCACGCCGTGCTGCCCTACAGCCACTACCTGTCGAAGTTCACCGCCTACCTCCAGCAGCTCGACATGGAGTCCAACGGCAAGTCGGTGGACCGCGAGGGCCGGCCCGTCGAGTGGCAGACCGGTCCGGTGGTGTGGGGCACGCCGGGCACCAACGGTCAGCACGCCTACTACCAGTTGATCCACCAGGGCACGAAACTGATCCCGGCCGACCTCATCGGTTTCGCCCGTCCCGTCGCCGGACTGAGCGACGCACTCGAGGCGCAGCACGACCTGTTGATGGCGAACCTGTTCGCGCAGGGCCAGGCGCTGGCCTTCGGCAGGACCGCCGAGGAGGTCCGCGCGGAAGGTGTGCCCGAGGAGCAGGTCGCGCACCGCACCTTCCGGGGCAACCACCCCACCACGACGATCCTCGCGCCCCAGCTGACGCCGTCGGTCCTCGGCCAGCTCATCGCGCTCTACGAGCACAAGGTGTTCGTGCAGGGCGCGATCTGGGACATCGACTCCTTCGACCAGTGGGGCGTGGAGCTGGGCAAGGTCCTCGCCAAGCGGGTCGAACCCGCCCTGACCGAGGGTGTCGAGGTCCCCGGTCTGGACGCCTCCACGGCCGCTCTGGTCGCCGCCTACCGTGAACTGAAGGAAGAGAACTGACATGGCATCGATGCAGTTGGGCCTCATCGGTCTGGGCAGGATGGGCGGCAACATGCGCCAGCGCCTGCGCAACGCCGGCCACACCGTCGTCGGCTACGACCGCAACCCCGAGCTCTCCGACGTCGGCGGCCTCGCCGAACTCGTCGAGCGGCTCGAGGCACCACGCACGGTCTGGGTGATGGTCCCGGCCGGTGCGGCCACCCAGTCCGTCGTCGACGAGCTCGGCGACCTGCTCCAGCCCGGCGACACCGTCGTCGACGGCGGCAACTCCCGCTGGACGGACGACGAGAAGCACGCGGCGGAGCTGGGCGCGAAGGGCATCGGCTTCGTCGACGCGGGTGTCTCCGGCGGAGTGTGGGGCCTGAAGAACGGCTACGCCCTGATGGTCGGCGGCGACAAGGAGCACGTCGACCGGCTCCGGCCGATCTTCGACGCGCTGAAGCCGGAGGGCCCCTACGGGTACGTCCACGCGGGCAAGGTGGGCGCCGGGCACTTCTCGAAGATGGTCCACAACGGCATCGAGTACGCCATGATGCAGGCCTACGCCGAGGGCTGGGAGCTCCTGGAGAAGGTCGACTCCGTCACCGACGTCCGCGAGGTCTTCCGCTCCTGGCAGGAGGGCACCGTCATCCGTTCCTGGCTGCTGGACCTCGCGGTCAACGCCCTCGACGAGGACGAGCACCTGGACAGGCTGCGCGGTTTCGCCCAGGACTCCGGCGAGGGCCGCTGGACCGTCGAGGCGGCCATCGACAACGCCGTGCCGCTGCCCGCGATCACGGCCTCGCTGTTCGCGCGGTTCGCCTCCCGTCAGGAGGACTCGCCGCAGATGAAGATGATCGCGGCGCTGCGCAACCAGTTCGGCGGCCACGCCGTCGAGTCGGCGAAGCCGGAGTAGTCGGGCCGTGGGGGATCTGCTGCTGGTCCGCCACGGGGAGACGGAGTGGAGCCGGTCGGGACGGCACACCAGCTTCACCGACCTGCCCCTCACCGAGCACGGCGAGGAACAGGCCGAGTCCCTCGCTCCGCTCCTCACCGGCCGGACCTTCTCGCTCGCGCTCACCAGTCCGCTTCGCCGTGCCGTCCGCACGGCCGAACTCGCGGGCGTCACAGGCGCCGTACCCGAGCCCGACCTGCACGAATGGGACTACGGCGGCTACGAGGGCATCACGACCGCCGAGATACACCGCACCCGGCCCACCTGGGACCTGTGGACCGACGGCGTGCCGTCCGGCCCGGACGGTCACCCCGGCGAGTCGCCCGAGGAGATCGGGCGGCGCGCCGACCGGGTGCTGGCCCGGGTGGACGGGGCGCTCGCCGACGGTGACGTGGTCCTCGTCGCGCACGGACATGTGCTGCGCGTGCTGACGGCCCGTCGGCTCGGCCTGCCGCCCGCCGAGGGCCGGTTGTTCCAGCTGGCCACCGGCACGGTGAGCCGTCTGTCGACCGAGCACGGCCGGCCCGTGATCGCCGAATGGAACGTGCGGGCATAGCCGGTTGACACCGTCCGAGGGGCCCGCCAGAGTCGCGGCTGATGGAGATCGACGATCTGACACCGGCCGAACAGCGCGTCTGGCGGGCCTTCGCCACGGGCACGGTCGTGGACTTCCGCCAGGAGGGTCCCGAACCGGCCGTGCGGGCCCGCGTGTTGCGGGCGTTGCTGCTCAACGGACCGCGCGAGCCCGGGGAGATCGCGTCCCTCAAGCTCGTCGGCGCCCGCGTCACCGGCCCGCTCGACCTGCGGTACGCGGTCGTGGACAGCGTGGTGCGGCTGAACCACTGCCGCTTCGACGAGGTGCCGCAGCTGTCCGGCGCCCAGCTCAACTACCTCAACCTGAGCGACTGCGTGCTGCCCGGTCTGACCGCGGCACGCGCCCGGACGGAGGGCAGCGTACGGCTGACGCGCTGCCGGATCAGCGGGCCGGTACGCCTCGGCGGCGCGCAGATCGCCGGGGCGCTCTTCCTGGAGCAGGCGGAACTCGACGCCGCGGACCCGGCCGAGCCCGTCCTCCAGCTCCACCAGATCACCGTCGACGACGACGTGCGCGCCCGCGGGCTGCGCGCCCGGGGCCTGATCCGGCTCGACGGCGCCACCGTCGCCGGCTCGCTCGACCTGGAGGACGCCGAGCTGAGCAACCCCGGCGGGCACGTCGTGGACGCGGACTCCCTCGACCTCGGCGCGAACCTCCTCGCCCGTCGGCTGCGCGCCGAAGGCCGGATCGATCTGCGCGAGGCCCGCATACCCGGCCGGGTGGACCTGCTGCGGGCCACCCTCTCCCACCCCGGTGACACCGCGCTGCGGGTCAGCGGCTGTGTGATCGGCGCGGTCTGGCTGCGCGGGGGCCCGCCGATCGAGGGCCGGCTCAACCTGCGGCGCGCCGAGATCAACCAGTTCGAACTGGATCCGCAGATGCTGCCCGACCAGGTGCGGCTGCTCGACCTCACCTACACCTTCCTCACCCCGCACGAGCCCGTCGAGCGGCGGCTGCCGATGCTGGAGCGCGACGACGGCGCGTTCGACCCGCACGGCTACGAACAGCTCACCGCCGCCTACCGCCGGGTCGGCGACGACCACGCCGCCCGGCTCGTCCAGCTGGCCAAGCAGCGCCGGCGCCGCTCCACCCTGCCGTGGTACGGACGCCTGTGGGGTCATCTCCAGGACGCCGCCGTCGGCTACGGCTTCCGCCCGCTGCGCGCCGCCGTCTGGTTGCTGTCGCTGCTCGCCGTCGGCTCGATCGCCTTCGCCGGGCACCGTCCGCGCCCGCTGAAGGCGTCCGAGGCGCCCGACTTCCACCCGGTCTTCTACACCCTCGACCTGCTGCTGCCGGTCGTCTCCTTCGGCCAGGAGTCCGCGTTCGCCCCGTCCGGCGGCTACCAGACTCTCTCCTATGTCCTCATCGTCACCGGCTGGGTCCTGGCGACGACGGTCGCCGCGGGTGTGACGCGGACGGTCAGCAGGCAGTGACGCCCCGGGGCGCGATCGGGCCCGAGCCGATCGCCGCCGTCCCTTCGGGCCGGGACCGCGCCGGTCGGTTCCGCGGGACCCGCGAGCATGTGGCCGCTGTCCGGTTGCCGGGCCGGTGAAACAGGCGGAAGGCGTCCAGCGCCGGGAGGACGGGCCGTGCCGCCGCCGTCGAGCGTGGCGCAGCGAAGGACGCGCCGCGCGCAGCGGCGCGGTGTCCAGGGGCCGGTGGACGGCCTCGCCCCCCGGCGACGGAACCCCTTCCCGGCGAGCTCCTACAATCGCGGGACCCGACCACCGTCCCGGAGGAGACCGATGACCAGCGTCGAGGAACCGGCACGACCCGGCGGGCGGATCCGAGACGCCGCCCGCACCCGGGCCGAGATCCTCGACGTGGCCACACAGGAGTTCGCCCGGGCCGGCTACGACGGCGCGCGCGTCGACGAGATTGCCGCCCGCACCCGCACCACCAAGCGGATGATCTACTACTACTTCGGCGGCAAGGAGCAGCTGTTCACCGCCGTCCTGGAGCGGGCGTACGGCGTGATCCGCGAGGCGGAGCAGCGGCTCGACGTCGAACACCTGGACCCGGTGGCGGCCGTCCGCCGGCTGGCGGAGCTGACCTTCGACCACCACGAGCGGCACCCGGACTTCATCCGGCTGGTCAGCATCGAGAACATCCACGGCGCCGTGCACATCGCCGCCTCCGAGCGACTGGGGAAGATCGGCTCCCCCGCGCTCGAGGTGATCCGCGGCATCCTGGCCGCGGGGCAGGAGTCCGGCCTGTTCACGGCCGACGTCGACGCCGTCGACCTGCACGCGATGATCAGTTCCTTCTGCTTCTTCCGGGTGGCCAACCGGCACACCTTCGGCGCGCTGTTCGGGCGGGACCTGGTCGACCCGGCGCAGCGGGAGCACTACCGCGCCATGCTCGGGGACATGGTGATCGCCTACCTGACGGCGGAGCGGGCCGCGGACTGACCCGGCGCGGCGCGACCCCTTGACGGTCCGCAACGCCGGCGCCGGCCACGTTCGGCGTCGCCTGCGCGGCCGCCCGGTCGGCGCCCTCTTCCCCGTGCACGTCGGCGGCCGCGTGGGCAAGGCGTCGCGGCTAGAGACGGTCACGGCGTGAGCGCCGCGGGGTCGCCGCCGGCCGTCACCCGTCGGACCAGGCCCGTCGGACCAGGCCCGTCGGCACAGCGCCAGCAGGCCGTCCCGCGACCCTGGCCAGGACGCCCAGTCCCAGTCCGCCGGCCCAGAGCGCTCGACGGCCTACGCCTCCTCGGTCCGCTTCGGGATGCCGTACGCCCGCTCCACCCGCAGGCGTGCCACCAGCCGGCGGTCGCGGACCATCGCCGCCCGGAAGTCGTCCCAGTCCGGGTGCTCGCCCGCGAGGTCGCGGTAGAGGCGGACGAGTTCCTCGACCGTGTCGTCGTAGGGGTGCTCGGCGACGGGCGAGAGCTCGGCGACGGCCTCGACGACCGTGTACGCGCGACGGTCGGCGGTGGACACGTGGTAGGAGGCCCGCGGGTCCCGGCGCAGGTTGCGGGTCTTGGCGCGGTCGGCGGTGACGGAGATCCGGACGACCCTCTCGTCCGGGTCGTAGTGGTGGCCGACGTTCGACAGCTGGGGGCGACCGTCCCGCTTGAGCGTGACCAGTACCCCGCCGCGGCTCTCGGCGAGCAGCGCGAGCAGGGCGTGCTGTGTCGTGTCCTGAGTCATGTCCGGCACAACCGGCCGCCGAGCGGTCCGCATTCCCCCGCGCGCACCCCCGCGAGCAGGCACCGTCCCCCCGCCTCGCGTAGACACTGTCTACCACCGCCTGGTAGACAGTGTCTATGAGTGATGCCGAGTCGGAGCACAAGCCGGAGGCGGACCTGCGGGTCCGCCTCGTCGAGGCCGGGGTGGACCTGCTGGCCCGGGAGGGCGTGGGGGCGCTCACGCTGCGGGAGATCGCCCGCCGCGCCGGCGTCTCGCACGGGGCGCCGCGCCGCTACTTCCCCACCCACCTGGAGCTGTTGTCGGCGATCGCCCGCCGGGGCTTCACCGAACTGGCCGGCCGGGTGACGACGGCCCTCGGCGACGGCACCGCCCCGCCGCGCACCCAGCTCACCGAACTCGGCCGCACCTACCTGCGGTTCGCCCTCGACCACCCCGGCATGTACGAGCTGATGTTCCGTCACGACCTGTTGGAGAGCGGTCACCTGCGGCTGCGGGACACCAGCCTGCCGCTGTTCGGGGTGCTGGTGGAGCTGGTGGGCCGGGTGCGCCCCGACGCCGACGCCCGCGCGGTCGCCGGGGCGCTCTGGGCGAACCTGCACGGCGTCGCCCAGCTGTGGGCCTGGGGCAGTCTCCAACTGGCCACGGGCACCGAGGACGTCGAGGCGCTGCTGCGCACCGCTCTCGACGCGCACCTGGGACCCCGGGACGGCCGGTGAACCGCTCCCTGACCCTCGCGAGCAGTGTGGCCGGCGCCGCCGTCGTCGCCCTGGACGGCACCGTCCTCACCGTCGCCCAGCCCACCCTCCAGGACGACCTGGGCGCCTCCTTCGCGCAGGTCCAGTGGACCAGCACCGGGTATCTCGTCGTCGTGGCGAGCCTGTTGGTCTTCGCCGGGCGGCTCGGCGACCGGTACGGGCACCGGCGTGCGTTCGCCGTCGGCATGCTCGGCTTCGGTGCCGCGTCGGCGGGCATCGCCGTGGCGCCCGGCGTGGGCTGGGTGATCGGACTGCGGGTCCTCCAGGGAGTGTTCGGGGCGCTGTTGCAGCCGGCGACACTCGGAATGCTGCGGGCGGCGTACCCGCCGGAGGGGCTGCGGCGGCCGATCGCGGTGCGGACGGCGGCGATCGGCCTGGCGGCCGCGGCCGGGCCGGTGGTGGGCGGGGCGCTGACGACCGGATACGGCTGGCGGGCCGTGTTCCTGCTGAACGTCGTGCCCGCGCTGGCGTTCGGCGGGCTCGCCCTCGCCTCCCGGGAGGAGCGGACGCACCGGAGGGACGGTACGGCGCTGGACGTGCCCGGGGCGCTGCTGCTCGCGGTGGCCCTGGCGTGCCTGGTGCACACGCTCGTCGACCCGTTCGACGTGACCGGCGCGCCCGGCGCCCTGGTGGCCGCGGCGGCGGTCGTCGCCGGAGCGGCCTTCGTCCGGCACGAACGCCGCGCGCCCTGCCCGCTGCTGCCCCCGGACGTCGTCGGGGCCCCGGCGGTCGGCGCGGCGCTGGCCGTACTGGTCGTCGTCTCGGCGGCGCTCAACGGCGGGCTCTTCGCCTGCGTGTACGTCCTCCAGGACGACCTGGCCCTGACACCACTGGCGACCGCGCTGCTCGCACTGCCGCTGGCCGTGCTGCTGATCGCCGCGGCGCCCGGGTCCGCCGTCCTGCTGCGCCGCGCCGGCGCCCGCCCGACGGTCACGGGAGCGACGGCCCTGCTCGCCGCCGGTCTGCTCGTCCTCGCCCGGGCGTCCGGTCCGGTGGGCTTCTGCCTCGGTTTCGCCCTGCTCGGTGCCGGTTTCGGCGCGGTGATGGTGGCGGCCACCCATGTCGTCGTACGGCAGGCTCCCGCGCGGGCGGCCGGGGTGGCGGGAGGCTTGCAGCAGACGGCGATGAACATCGGGCCGGTGCTCGGCGTGGCGTCGGCGACCGTGCTCATGGCCGACGGCGCCGCCCGGTCGCCGCTCGTCGTGCTGGCGGTGGCGGTGGTGGCGGCGATCCCCCTGTGCCGGGCCCTGCCGGGCCGACCGCACGCCGCACCCACCCCACCGCACGCCCTGCCCGCCGGACCACGCGCGGTCCTCACCGGACCCGACGCCGAACCCCACGCCGATCCGCAGGCCGGACCGCACCCGGCCCACGCCGGACCACAGACCGCCCGCACCGAACCCCCCGCCGAGCCCCACCCGGCCCGCGTCGAGCCCCCCGCCGGACCGCACCCGGTCCACAGCGAGCCGCACGGCGTACCCGTCGAGCCGCGCGCCGCCACCGCCGACCCGCACCCCCTGCGCGGCGACACTCCCGGAGGACCCGGCTCGCCGGACCTCCCGCACCGCCCCGATGGTGCCCCGCCCGGCGGCCCCGGCGTCACTCGAAGCGACACAGAGCACACCCGTCACGGCGTCGAAAGAGATCCTTTCGCGCCATCCCTGCGCGACCATGAGATCTGAGGCCGTCCCGGCACGGTACGCCGGACCGCACCTCGAACGAACGCACCGGAGGAGAGCGATGGCACAGCTGCGACGAGAGGTCGACCCCGGCGAGGTCGGGCTGGACGGGAGGGCACTGGAGCGCCTCGACCGGTTTGTCGCCGACCACGTCGACGGCGGGCGCCTGCCCGGTTTCCTCGTGGCCGTCGCACGCGGCGGGAAGGTCGCGCACCTCACCGCGTACGGCCACCGCGACCTCGCCGCCGGCCTCCCGGTGGAGCCGGACACCCTCTGGCGGATCTACTCGATGACCAAGCCGGTCACCTCGGTCGGCGCCCTGATGCTGGTGGAGGAGGGCCGCCTGTCCCTCGACGACCCGATCGCCGACCACCTGCCGGCCTTCGCCGACCAGCGGGTGTACGTCAGCGGCTCGGGCGCCGGCCTGACCACCCGGCCGGTGGAACAGCCCGTCCTCGTGCGGCACCTGATGACCCACACCGCCGGCCTCACCTTCGCCTTCTACCACTGCCACCCCGTGGACGCCCTCTACCGGGAGGCCGGGCTGGACTCGGCGGTGCTGCCCGGGTCGAACCTGGCGCAGACCGTCGACGCTTACGCGCGGCTGCCGTTGCAGTTCGAGCCGGGCACCCAGTGGAACTACTCGGTGGCCACCAACGTGCTGGGGCGGATCATCGAGGTGGTCTCCGGGCAGCCGCTCGACGAGTTCCTCGCCGAGCGGGTCCTGCACCCCCTCGGCATGACGGACGCCGGCTTCCAGGTCTCCGACGAACAGGCCCGTCGGCTCGCCGAGCTGTACGGGGACACCGACGACGGCGGCATCGAACCCATCCCCGGGCTGCCGCTGTTCGGGCGGCCCCGGTTCCTGTCGGGCAGCGGCGGCATGGTGGCGACGGCGTACGACATCCACCGCTTCATGGAGATGCTGCGCCGCCGCGGCGAACTCGACGGCACCCGGCTGCTCACACCGGAGACGGTCGCCCTCATGACCCGCAACCAGCTGCCCGGCGGCGCCGACCTGCGTACGGTCGGCAGCCGCCCCGCCCACGACGAGCCCGGCAACGACGGCGTCGGCTTCGGGCTCGGCGTCTCCGTGGTGATCGACCCGGCGCGCACCCAGGCGCCCTCCGGGCTCGGCACCTACGGCTGGAGCGGGGTGGCCACGACGACGTTCTGGGTCGACCCGGGCCGCGACCTGACCGTGCAGTTCCTGACGCAGGTGAGGCCGAGGAAGTCGCTGAAGCTCTACCCCGACCTCAAGCGCCTGGTGCACGAGGCGGTCAGGGACTGACCCGTCGCCCGTCGAGGCGCAGGGTGAACGGCAGCCCCTCGTCGGCGAGTTCGGCCGGCCACTCCCGCGACCGCCCTGGGGTCCCGGCGGCGCGGGCCGGCCCCGCCGGGAGGGAACCGTCGAGGACGTGCCGGACACCGGGCGCGAGGGGCCGCGAGACACACCGGGCCATCGCGCTCCCCCTCTCGTCGCCCACCGGGTCCCGTGCTCACGGGAGTGACCATGGGACAGCCGGGAGCGGGGTCAGGACCAGTGCGCCACCGCGTCCAGGTGGGGCAGGTGGTGGTCCAGGCGCTCCCGCTTGGTGCGCAGGTAGGTGATGTTGTTCTCGCACGGCGGGATCAGCAGCGGCACCTGCTCGGCGACCTGCACGCCGTTGTCGACCAGCGCCTCGCGCTTGCGCGGGTTGTTGGACATCAGCCGGACCGAGCGCACCCCGAGGTCCTTGAGGATCTCGGCGGCCACACGGTAGTCGCGGGCGTCGACCGGCAGGCCGAGCGCGAGGTTCGCCTCGACGGTGTCCAGGCCCTCCGCCTGCAGGGCCATCGCCCGCAGCTTGGCGAGCAGCCCGATGCCCCGGCCCTCGTGCCCGCGCAGGTAGACGACTATGCCGCGGCCCTCGGCGACGACGGCCCGCAGCGCGGACGTCAACTGGTCGCCGCACTCGCAGTGCTGGGAGCCGAACGCGTCACCGGTCAGGCACTCCGAGTGCAGCCTGGTGAGGACGTCGTCGGTGCCGATGTCGCCGTAGACGAGGGCCACTTGCTCGTCACCGCGGTCGTGGTCGAGGTAACCGACCGCCTGGAATTGACCGTGCACGGTGGGCAGGGGTGCATTCACCACGCGTTCCACACCGGTACGCTGCGGGGTCTTCTTGCCGAGCACGCCAATTTTTTCTGTCATGATCTGTTTCCTAAGCAGAGACGAAAGGCCGGGGAAAGATGAGTGTTTCGGGAATACGGTCGGCGGCGTACGGACTGTTGCCGGCGGACACCACGGAAGACGTACGGACGCGCGGCGCGGGCCTTCCGACACAGGTGGCGGTCCTTCCCGTCGGGAGTTTCGAACAGCACGGCCCGTACCTGCCGTTGGCCACCGACACGCTCGTCGCGTGCGCCGTCGCGCGGGAGATCGCCGCCGCACACCCGGTGCACCTCCTCCCTCCGGTGACCATCGCATGCTCCCACGAGCACGCGGCCTGGCCGGGAACCGTCAGCATCTCCTCCGTGACCCTTCACGCGGTGGTACGGGACATCGCGGCGTCGCTGCGCCGCTCGGGCGTCGAGGCCCTGGTACTGGTCAACGGACACGGCGGGAACTACGTCCTGGGCAACGTCGTCCAGGAGTCCTCCGCCCGCGGTGAGCGGATGGCGCTCTTCCCGGCCCCCGAGGACTGGGAGGCGGCGCGGGAGCGGTCCGGGGTGGCGACGTCACTGCTCACCGACATGCACGCCGGGGAGATCGAGACCTCGATCCTGCTGCACGCCCATCCCGAACTGGTCCGGCCCGGATACGAGTCCGCCGATTTCACCGCGGACGACCGTCGCCATCTGCTCACCGTGGGAATGTCCGCCTATACCGATTCGGGCGTCATCGGCCGTCCTTCCCTGGGGTCCGCGGAAAAGGGCAAGGAACTCCTGGCGAGCCTGGCGGATTCCTTCGGGGCGTATTTCTCGTTGCTCACTTCCGACTCCGCGGCCGCGGATTCCGGCGAGCGGGGATAGTCGGTTGCGGGGCCGGGCGCCCAGCGGTGCGCGGGTGCCGGTACGGCGGCCTCCGGTGCGGCCGCCCCGGCCCGCAGGCCCTGGTACCAGCGCACGACCAGGACGACGGCGCCCGGCAGGGCGGCGACGAAGCACAGCACCCCGTACACCACGGACACCGCGAGGCCGGTGGCCGCGCCGAGACCTGCCGCGCCGAACGCCCACGCGGTGACGCCCTCGCGGGGGCCCCAGCCGCCGACGTTGAGCGGCACGCCCATGGCGAGCAGGGCGAGGACCGCGAGCGGCAGCAGCGTGAGGAGGGACGCGCCGGATCCGGCGACCCGGGCCGCCACCACGAACATCGCGACGTGCCCGGCGAGGACGACCAGCGACGACAGCGCGACGCCGGGCCCGTTGCGCCGGGACAGCAGCCCCTCGCGCGCCTCGGCCAGCGCCGCCCGCATCCGCCCGCCCCGGCGCGCCGCCGAGGAGTTCGTCCGGACGGCGACGGCGACGGCACACGCGCCGACGGCGCCCAGGGCGACCAGCGGCGCGAAGTCCCGTACGTCCGTCATGACCGGGGACGGCAGGGTCAGCAGGACGGTCACACCCGCCACGGCCAGCGCCACCTGTCCCGCCGTACGCTCCAGGACGACGGCCCGCACACCGCGTCCGACGTCGCCGGCGCTGTGTCCGTGGCGCACCGCGCGGTGCACGTCGCCGAGGATGCCGCCGGGCAGCGCCGCGTTCAGGAACAGCGAGCGGTAGTAGTCGGTCACGGCCGGTCCGAGCGGCAGCCGGATGCGCAGCCCCCGGGCCACCAGCGCCCACCGCCACGCGCTGAACACCGTGGTGACGGCGCCGATCCCGAGCGCCGCCAGCAGCGTCGGCACGTCGATCCGGCGCAGCCCGTCCAGCATGACGCCGGTGCCCGTGCGCCACAGCAGCACGCCGAGGATGGTGACCCCGGCGAGGGTGCCGAGGTGCTTGCGCAGGGCGGGAAGCACACGGCGGGCACCCCCCGGCGCCGTCCGCGCCCCGGCGACGACCACGCCGATACGCTCCTGCGAGACGGCGGGACCGGACCGGGCGACGGCGGGGGCGACGGACGGCCGCACCGGAACGGACCCTGCGTGAGCGCCGGTTGGGGCGGCGGACGCAGGACCCGGCTTCGCATGGGCGCCCGCCCCGGCGGACCGTGCGGACACGGACGGCGCGTGAGGGCCGGCGACGGCGTCCGCCTCGGCCGACGGGCCGTCAGCCGGACCGCGCCGGGCGCCGGGACGCGCCGAGGGCACCCCGGCCTGCGTCGCCAGGCTCGCGCGCCCCGCCCGCCGCCGACGCCGTACGGCCGCCGTGGTCTCCTCGACCCATGTCAGCGGTGCCGCCGTCTCCGCGCTCATCACTTGCCGCCCGTCGGACGGGCCAGGGCGAGCAGGTCGCTGTGGTGGACGGTGGCGTGCAGCTCGCCGGCCGCGCAGGCGGCCAGCCGGGAGGCGAGGTAGGCCTCGGCGCGGACGGCGAGGTCGGGGCGCTCCTCGACGGCGGCGCCGACCCAGCCGCGCAGCCACTGGGCGGTCAGGGCGGCCTCCTCGGGGCCGAGCCGCCAAGCGCTGGGGTGCACCTTCACGGTCGCCCCGCGGTCGGCGAACGCCTCGCAGGCGACGGTCACCGCGTCGGGGCCGAGGAGGCCGCCGTGCCGCTGGTGGTCGTTGAAGGCGGCGGCGATCTCCTCGTCCAGCGGGTCCGGGTCGGAGAGTTCGACCCGACCGGCGACCGAGAGGGTCAGCAGGGCCGGGCAGCCGGCGCCCGCGCAGGCGGCGGCGAGCGTCTCGATCTCCTCGCGGGTGAGGACGTCGAGCAGGGCCGAGGCGGTGACCAGCGAGGCGCCGCCCAGGGCGTCCGGGGTGAGCCGGGCGATGTCGCCGCGCCGCGTCTCGACGGTGACCCGGCTGCCGTCGGCGGCCGAGCGCGGGGAGGCGACGGCCGCGAAGTGCAGCAGGTAGGGGTCGCGGTCGTGCAGGACCCAGTGCTGGGGGCCGTCCAGGCGGGGCGCGAGCCAGCGGCCCATGGAGCCGGTGCCGCAGCCCAGGTCGTGCACGACCAGTCCGCCGGAGCGGCCGGGCAGGTTGGCGAGCCGGATCCGCAGCGGGTCCAGCAGATCCAGCGACCGCGCGGCGGCGTCGGCCGGCTCGCGCAGCTGGAGCCACTCGGGCGCGTAGCGGGGCGGCTCCTGCGCGTCGGCGTCCTCGCGCAGCCGGACGGTGGGTCGCTCGCCGGGGCGGGTCACCGGCCCGGCGCCCTCGATGACGGTGTCGGCGTCCTTCGGTCCGAGCTGTCCCGGTATGTGTCCCATGGGTCGCACCACGTCCGTAGG
Source organism: Streptomyces sp. NPDC030143 (assembly GCF_055573695.1). Classification (NCBI taxonomy): domain Bacteria; kingdom Bacillati; phylum Actinomycetota; class Actinomycetes; order Kitasatosporales; family Streptomycetaceae; genus Streptomyces; species Streptomyces sp. NPDC030143. The sequence continues at coordinate 581,691 of NZ_JBVIAY010000002.1, read as the reverse complement.
CGTCGCTGTCGTCTCGCTCATGCCGCCCTCCGCGGTTCACCGGGAAGCCGGCCCAGGACGCCGGCCAGGCGCTGGGCGGTGGACGCCCAGCCGTTCAGGGCCGCCCGCCGGCCGCGCGCGGCGGCCTTCAGCCGGCGCCGCACGTCCGCCTCGCCGAACCAGCCGCGCAGTTCGGCCGCGAGGGCGGCCGGGTCCTCCGGCGGGACGAGGATGCCGGGGACGCCGCCGTCGGGGGCGCGGCCGACCGCCTCGGGCAGACCGCCGACGTCCGTGGCGAGGACGGGGATGCCGCGCGCGAGGGCCTCGGTGACCGCCATGCCGTAGGTCTCTGCGTAGGAGGTGAGGACCATCAGGTCGGCGGAGGCGTAGGCGGCGTCGAGCGCGGCGCCTGACTTCGGGCCGGCCAGCTCCAGCCGGTCCTGCAGGCCGTACCGCTCGATCAGGCGGCGCAGCCGTTCGACGTACGCGGGGTCCTGGCCGAGGCCGCCCACGCACACGCAGCTCCACGGCAGGTCGGTGACCGCGGCCAGCGCCTCCACCAGCCGGTGCTGGCCCTTGCGCGGGGTGACGGAGGCCACGCACAGCAGACGGGAGACTCCGTCGGTGCCGGAGGCGAGAGGCGCGATGTCGGCACCGGGGGCGGCGACGTGCACCTTCTCGGGGGCCAGGCCGTGGTGGGAGACGAGGCGGCGGACCGCCCAGTCGCTGGTGGCGATCACCGCGGGCACGGCGCGCAGCACCGCGCGTTCCCGGGCGTCCAGGTCGGCCGCTACCTCGGGGGCGAGCCCCCGCTCGTCGCCGAGCGGGAGGTGGACGAGGACGGCGAGCCGCAGCCGTTCCGCCTCGGGCACCACGATCTCCGGGACGCCGCAGGCGACGATGCCGTCCATCAGGACCACCGTGCCGTCGGGCAACGCGCGCAGCGACCGGGCCAGTTCCGCGCGGGCGGCGGCGTCGGGGCGGGGCCACCCGCCGGCCACCGGGAGCCGGGAGACCTGCCAGCCGAAGCCCGGCAGGTCCAGACACACGCGCCGGTCGTAGGCGTTGCCGCCGCTGGGGTTCGCCGGGTCGTCGACGCCGCCCGGCATGACGAAGTACACGGAACGCAGGGACATGGGGATGATCCCGCCCGTCTTCACCGGGGCCGCCGGCGCGGGCACGTACGCCAGCGGCGCGTGCGGCACGGCCTTCTCCAGGGTCACGTCGGTCACAGGGCACGCTCGTAACTAGCCCAGGCGACGTGCGACTCGTGCAGGGTGACGGAGAGGCCGGCGATGCCCTTGGCGCCCTCGCCGAGCGCGCCCTTGTGGATCCGCTCGGCGAGCCGGTCGGCGATGACCTTGGCGAGGAACTCCGTGGAGGTGTTGATCCCGGCGAAGTCGGGCTCGTTGTCCAGGTTCCTGTAGTTCAGCTCGCTGACCACGGCACCCAGTTCCTGCGTGGCGAGTCCGATGTCGACGACGATGTTGTCGTCGTCCAGCTGCTCGCGGCGGAACGTGGCGTCCACCAGGAACGTCGCTCCGTGCAGGCGCTGCGCGGGTCCGAAGACCTCGCCGCGGAAGCTGTGGGCGATCATGATGTGATCGCGGACGGTGACACTGAACAACGGACGACCCTCCAGGTGCGGCGCGTCTGGTTCCCCGGCCGATACCTGCCGGGGATGCCGAGTAGTACGGCTCTTCGCTTCCCCGTGTTCAGCCGACTCTCACTACTTTTCTCAGGTCAGGCGCTCTTGTCGTACCTGACGCGGTGGCACAGGGCCGGAATCTCACCGCTGGTGAGCCGCGGCATCACCGTCGGCAACTCCTCGAACGCGCTCTCCCCGGTGACGAGCGCGTCGAGCGCGGGGTCGGCGAGCAGGTCGAGGGCGAGCGCGAGCCGGTCGGCGTACGTCCGCCCGGCGCGGGCCGGGGAGACGGTGCCGACCTGGCTGCTGCGGATGACCAGACGCCGCGAGTGGAAGGCCTCGCCGAGCGGCAGGGAGACCGTGCGGTCGCCGTACCAGCTCAGTTCGATGACCGTGCCCTCGGCGGTCAGCAGCTCCAGGGAGCGGGTGAGTCCCTGTTCGGTGGCGCTGGCGTGCACGACGAGGTCGCAGCCGCCCAGCGCGTCCTCGGGGGAGGCGAATCCGACGCCGAGCGCCTCGGCGACCTTCGCGCGCGCGGGGTCGGCGTCCACCAACTGCACGCGCACGCCGGGGAACCGGGCCAGCAGCGCGGCGACCGAGCAGCCGACCATGCCGCCGCCGACGACCGCGATCCGGTCGCCGATCAGGGGCGCGGCGTCCCACAGGGCGTTGACGGCGGTCTCCACGGTGCCGGCGAGCACGGCCCGTGCGGCGGGCACGGCGGAGGGGACGACCGTCACGGCGCTCGCGGGGACGACGTACCGGGTCTGGTGCGGGTACAGGCAGAAGACGGTCCGCTCGAGGAGGTCCCGCGGCCCCTCCTCGACCACGCCGACGTTGAGGTACCCGTACTTGACCGGGGCCGGGAAGTCGCCCTCCTGGAAGGGGGCCCGCATGACGGAGTGCTGGCTCTCGGGCACCCCGCCGCGGAAGACGAGGGTCTCCGTGCCGCGGCTGACCGCGGAATACAGCGAGCGGACGACGACCTCGTCGTCGGCCGGGTCCGGCAGGGTCAGGTCGCGGATCGCGCCCCGGCCCGGGGCGTCGAGCCAGAAGGCACGTGCGGCGCGCTTCATCGGCGTCCTCCTGAACGATCGGGAACTTGCGTGCGTACCGAGGTGTGCACAAGCCGCGCACAGTACGCGGCGATGATCGACTCTGTCACCTGGCCGGAGGATGTGCGGTGGCCCTGAACAACACTTACGACGCGAGGCTGGTCCAGCAGGAGACCGCTGTGGGAGCGGGCGTGCAGATCCTGGTGCTGGCCTGGCTCGGCACGGCGATCGGCATGGGGCCGGCGGGCTGGGTGACCGGGCTCGTCTTCGCCGTCGCCACCTGGGCGGTGCTCTCCCGCGCGCTGCACCGCTCCGGTCTGCGCACCTTCGGCCCCGCCAACCGGGTCACCCTGGGCCGCGCGACCCTGGTCGGCGGGGTGACCGCGCTGGTCGCGGACTCCTTCGTGAGCGCGCCGCCCGTCTCCCTCCTGGTGGGGCTGACGGCGGTGGCGCTGCTGCTGGACGGTGTGGACGGCAAGGTCGCCCGCCGCACGGGCACCTCGACGGCGCTGGGCGCGCGCTTCGACATGGAGGTCGACGCGTTCCTGATCCTGGTGCTCAGCGTGTACGTGTCGACGACGTTCGGCCCGTGGGTGCTGCTGATCGGCGTCATGCGCTACGCCTTCGTCGCGGCGGCCCGCGTCGCGCCGTGGCTGAACGCCGCGCTCCCGCCGAGCACCGCCCGCAAGACGGTGGCCGCGCTCCAGGGCATCTGCCTGCTGGTGGCGGGCGCGGACCTGCTGCCGTACCCGGCCGGGTTCGGTGTGGTGCTGCTGGCCCTGGGCCTGCTGCTGTGGTCCTTCGGCCGCGACGTGCTGTGGCTGTACCGGACCTCGCGGGTCACGACGGTGCGGACGGTGCCGGTCGCGGCCCTGCCGCAGGTCCTGGAACCGGTCGGCCGCTGACCGGACGGCTGAGGGGCACTTGCACTGTGAGCGCCTGGTCAGGCGGCGCGGGTTGATGCACGGCATCAGGCCGCGCGGCCCAGGCGGGCACAGTGCAAGGACCCCTAAGGGCCCGGACCGCACGGACGGTCCGGGCCCTTCGCCGTGCACGCCCCGGCACGCCCGGTGAGACGGCGGCACGCCCGGTGAGACGGCGGCACGCCCGGTGAGACGGCGGCACGCCCGTTGAGGCCACCCGCCCGGTGGGGCGCCGTGTTCCCGTCACCCCTTGCGGGGCAGCGGCGCGACCGCCGTCACCGCACCTCCACCGGGAACAGCCGGGGAACCGCAGGGCGCGGTCCCCGACCGGTGCGACGCGCTTGCCCTGTGCCCAGGTGACGGCGGGTCCGTAGATGCCGGCGCCGGGGTCGGCATGGCCTTCGTAGGAGCGCGGCGGGGGCGGGCCTGGCCCGCGTGGCGTGGGTGAGGGCGGCGACCGCGGCGGGGGTGACGTCGGTGCCGTCCTGGAAGGTGGCCTCGCGCAGGGTGAACAGCCAGGTGCGGTCGTCCGCACGGCGCCAGGAGGAGGCGAGCGCCGGGGCGGCTGCGCCGTTGGCGTCCAGCCCGGTCAGACCCTCGAGCAAGCTTGATCACTTTCCACCACGCCGGCACGGCGGGGGATTTGACAGAGATCAGACCCCACCCCTAAACCTACTCACATGACATTCATTTTCACATCGGCGGTGCGGTGATGCGCGTCGCCTTCGTGGGCAAGGGCGGCAGCGGCAAGACGACCCTGTCGGCCCTCTTCGCCCGCGCGCTGGCGCACTCCGGCGCACCGGTGCTCGCCGTCGACGGCGACATCAACCAGCACCTCGCCGAGGCCCTCGACCCCTCGGGCGCCGAGGAGTTCACGGCCCCTCCCCTGGCCGAGCACCTCGCCGGGATCAAGGACCTGCTGCGCGGCACCAACCCCCGCATCACCTCACCCGAGGCGATGATCAAGACCACCCCGCCCGGCCGCGGCTCGCACCTGCTGCGCCTGCTGGGCGACGACCCGCTCCACACCCGTCACGTCCGTCGCGTGAACGGCGTGCCGCTCATGGCCACCGGCGCGTTCGACGAGAGCGACCTGGGCGTGGCCTGCTACCACTCCAAGCTCGGCGCGGTGGAGCTGTACCTGAACCACCTGGTCGACGGACCGGGCGAGTACGTGGTGGTCGACATGACGGCCGGCGCCGACGCCTTCGCCTCCGGCCTGTTCACCCGCTTCGACATGACGTTCCTGGTGGCCGAACCCACCCGCAAGGGCGTCTCCGTGTACCGCCAGTACCGCGACCACGCCCGCGAGTTCGGCATCCCGCTCGCCGTGGTCGGCAACAAGGTGACCGGCGAGGACGACCTCCTCTTCCTCAAGGAGCAGGTGGGTGACGACCTCCTCACCCACCTCGTCCACTCCTCCTGGGTGCGCTCCGCCGAACGCGGCTGCCCACAGGGCGAGTTGGAGGACGCCAACCACCACGCCCTGCGCGTCCTGCGCGAGACGGTCGACGCCCGCACCCGCGACTGGCAGGCCCTCCACGCCCACGCCGTCGAGTTCCACCTGCGCAACGCCCGCGCCTGGGCGGACGCGGCGACCGGCCAGGACCTGGCGGCCCAGGTGGACCCGGACTTCGTACCCGGTCCGCAGGCCCTGTCCTGACCCCACCCCCCGCCGCGCCGGGACAGCGGCGCGGCGTCCCCTCTCTCCCCCACCCCCTCCAGAACAGGACACCCCCATGTCTCTCGACGTCTCCCCGGAACTCCTCGCCGAGGCCGAGACCGGTGACATCCGCGAGGAGGACTTCGTGGACACCGTCCGCACGTCCCTCCCCTACGCCTACGACCTCGTCTCCTCCCTCGCCACCCGACTCCACACCGGCACAACCGAGTTCGCCGACAACCGGACCCCGCCGCCCTCCGCACACGAACGCGGCCAACTCCTGCGCGCCCTCGCCAGCGACTCGATCCGCGGCGCCCTGGAACGCCACTTCGACATCACGCTCGCCTTCCAGAACTGCCACCGGGTGGCGGCGTTCCGGACGGGGGCGCGGGGCGGCGAGACCTACGAGCGGTTCACCTCGCCGCGGGCGCAGGTGCTGAACCAGTCGGCGGAGCTGCGGGACTGCTGAGACACCCGTCCGGTCCGAGGATCCCGGCCCGCCCACTCGCCCCCTCCGCCCGCACTCCCCCGCCCGCGATCCGGTCCACGGCGGACTGCGGCAGGCTCCCGGACGGGGTGGTGACCTGGTTTCAGCCGACGCCGCCCGGGCCGGGTCCGGGATCCACCGCAGGACGTGACGGCGAGGCCGAGTGACATCACGACGGCGCCTGCGGCCGCGGCCCGCATGGTGCGCATGAGTGGGCTCCCGAAGCCCTCAGGACTTAATTCAGAACGTGAGTTAAACCTCGGAGCGAGGTGCCGTCAAGAGTTTCGACGAGCCTCGCCCAACTCCGCCGCACCTCTTGACGCGCGCGTTCGGGCAGTTGAAGCATGCGCAGCGAGAGAGCGCTCCCACCCCCACCGTCGTTCACTTCCTGAACAAGGAGAGCCGCCCCCATGCCCGAGAACTCCCCGGACTCCCCGTCCGTGCGGCGCAGAGCCGTCCTGGCGGCCGCCGCGGCGACCGCACCCGCGCTGGCCGGACTCACCGCCGCCGCTCCGGCCTCGGCCGCCGCGGGCGCCGGGCGTCCGCGCGCCCTGCCGGGCGGCGGCGACCTCGGACCGAACGTCCTCGTGTTCGACCCGTCCACGCCGGACATCCAGGCCCGCCTGGACGAGGTGTTCCGCCGGCAGGAGTCGGCGCAGTTCGGCACCGGCCGCTACGCCCTGCTGTTCAAGCCGGGCACCTACCACGGCCTCAACGCCCGGCTCGGCTTCTACACCTCGATCGCGGGCCTCGGCCTGTCACCCGACGACACGACGATCCACGGCGACGTGACGGTCGACGCCGGCTGGTTCGGCGGCAACGCCACCCAGAACTTCTGGCGCTCGGCCGAGAACCTCGCCCTGGTGCCGGCCCACGGCACGAACCGGTGGGCGGTCGCGCAGGCCGCCCCGTTCCGCCGCATGCACGTCCGCGGCGGGCTGGACCTCGCCCCCAGCGGCTACGGCTGGGCCAGCGGCGGCTACATCGCCGACAGCCGCATCGACGGCCAGGTCGGCCCCTACTCCCAGCAGCAGTGGTACACCCGGGACAGCGTGATCGGCAGCTGGCTCAACGGCGTGTGGAACATGGTGTTCTCCGGCGTGGAGGGCGCGCCGGCGCAGAGCTTCCCGAACCCGCCGTACACCACGCTGGGCACGACGCCCGTCTCGCGCGAGAAGCCGTTCCTGTACCTCGACGGCAACCGGTACCGGGTCTTCCTGCCGTCGAAGCGGACCGACGCACGTGGTGTCACCTGGGGCAACGGCACCCCGCGCGGCACCTCGCTGCCGCTGTCGCGCTTCTACGTCGCCCGGCCGGGCGTCACCGCCGCCACCCTCAACCAGGCGCTCGCGCAAGGGCTCCACCTGCTGCTGACGCCGGGCATCTACCACCTGGACCGGCCGATCCGCGTCGACCGGCCGGACACCGTCGTCCTCGGTCTGGGGTACGCGACCCTCATCCCGGACAACGGCGTCACGGCGGTGCGGGTCGCCGACGTCGACGGGGTGCGGCTCGCCGGATTCCTCGTCGACGCCGGCCCGGTCAACTCCGAGACGCTCGTCGAGATCGGGCCGCGCGGCGCCTGGCGCGACCACTCGGCCAACCCGACCACCGTCCAGGACGTGTTCGTGCGCATCGGCGGCGCCGGCCCCGGCAAGGCCACCACCAGCCTGGTCGTCAACAACCGTCATACCATCGTCGACCACACCTGGGTCTGGCGCGCCGACCACGGCGAGGGCGTCGGCTGGGAGACCAACCGCGCCGACCACGGTGTCGTCGTCAACGGCCACGACGTCCTGGCCACCGGCCTGTTCGTGGAGCACTTCAACAAGTACGACGTGCAGTGGTTCGGCGAGCGCGGCCGCACGATCTTCTTCCAGAACGAGAAGGCCTACGACGCCCCGAACCAGGCCGCGATCCAGAACGGCCCGATCCGGGGCTACGCCGCCTACCGGGTCGGCGACCAGGTCACCGCGCACGAGGGCTGGGGCCTGGGCAGCTACTGCTACTACAACGTCGACCCGACGATCGTGCAGCACCACGGCTTCGCCGCCCCCGACCGGCCGGGCGTGCGGTTCCACGACCTGCTGGTGGTCTCCCTCGGCGGCAACGGCCAGTACGCGCACGTCATCAACGACCTCGGGGCCCCCACGTCGGGGACGTCCACGGTGCCGTCGACCGTCGTGTCGTATCCGTGAGACGGGCCCGCCACCGACGGACCCGCGTCCGATGAACCTGGCCGTGACGGGCCTGCCGGCCCATCAGGGCGACGCGTGGGTGGTACCGAGCCGGGCTCGGTACCACCCACGCCACCACGACGCCGCCGTTCCCGCGCCACCACGGTCACCGATCACGGTTCCCGTGCGCCACGGTTCCCGTGCGTCACGGTCACCGTCGCCGTTCCCACGGCGTTCGCTCCGACGCGGCCGTCCCTACGGCGTCACGGCCGCCGTCGGCGCCGGCGTGTAGCCGGTGGGCCGGGCGGTGAACGTGCCGCGGCCCTGGGTGCGGCTGCGCAGACGGGTCGCGTAGCCGAACAGCTCCGCGAGCGGCACGGTGGCGGTGACGACCGCCGCGCCGCCGCGCACCACCGATCCCGTCACCCGGCCGCGCCGGGCGGCGAGGTCGCCGAGGACACCGCCGACGGCGTCCTCGGGCACGGTGACCGTGACCTCGACGACCGGCTCCAGCAGGTTCATCGCGCAGCCGCGCAGGGCTTCGCGCAGCGCGAGCCGGCCCGCCGTGCGGAAGGCCATCTCCGAGGAGTCCTTCACATGGGTCGCCCCGTCGGTCAGGGTGACCCGCAGCCCGGTCACCGCGTGCCCGCCGAGGGGACCCTCGGCGAGCGCGTCACGGCAGCCGGCCTCCACGGCACGGACGTACTCCTGCGGCACCCGCCCGCCGACGACCGCCGACCGGAACGCGAACCCGTCCTGCGACGGCTCTACATCGAGCACGACATGCGCGAACTGACCGGCCCCGCCGTCCTGTTTGACGTGCCGGAACACAAGCCCCGACACCCCGCGCACGACCGTCTCGCGGTAGGTCACGCGCGGACGGCCGACGGTGACGTCCAGCCCGAGGGAACGGCGGATCTTCTCCACCGCGACCTCCAGGTGGAGTTCGCCCATGCCCGACAGCACGGTCTGACCCGTCTCGAGGTCGGTGCGGACGGTCAGCGACGGGTCCTCCTCGACCAGCCGGGCCAGCCCCGACGCGAGCCGCTCCGCGTCGACGCCGCGACGCGGTTCGACCGCCACGGAGACGACCGGGTCGGGGACCCCGGGCGGTTCCAGGACCAGCGGGGCGCCCGGCGCGCACAGCGTGGAGCCCGCGCGGGCCGACTTCAGCCCGATCACGGCCACGATGTCCCCGGCGCTCGCGCGCTCCAGCCGGGCGTGCCGGTCGGCCTGGACCCGCAGGATGCGGCCGACGCGCTCGGTGCGTTGCGCGGTCGCGTCCCACACCGCGTCTCCCTTCTCGATCGTTCCCGAGTACACCCGCAGATAGGTGAGTCGGCCGGTGGGCGTGGCGTGGACCTTGAACGCGAGGGCGGCGAAGGGCGCGGCGGGATCGGCGGGCCGTTCCTCGTCGACACCATGATGCATACCGCATACAGCCGGCACGTCCACGGGCGACGGCAGATAGGCGACCACCGCGTCGAGCAACGGTTCGATCCCCCGGTTGCGGTAGGCCGAGCCGCACAGCACGACCACGCCGTCGCCGGTGCGGGTCAGGTCCCGCAGGGCGGTGGCGAGCGTCCCCGCCGAGAGGGTCCCGCGCTCGCAGAACTCCTCCAGCGCGGCCGGGTGACGTTCCGCCACCGCCTCCTCAAGGATGTGGCGGCGGCGCAGCGCCTCCTCCCGCAGTTCCGCCGGCACGGGCCCCTCGACGGCCGCTCCGACCGCGGCGGACCCGTCCGCGACGTCCGCCGGGTGGCGGGCGGCCGCACCGTCCGTCCAGGTCAGCGCGCGCAGACGCAGCAGGTCGACGACGCCGGTGAAGGCGTCCTCCGTGCCGATCGGCAGTTGGACGACCAGCGGGACCGGGTGGAGCCGTTCGCGGATGGAGGCGACGGCCGCGTCGAGGTCGGCGCCCGCCCGGTCCAGCTTGTTGACGAACGCGATCCTCGGCACGCCGTACCGGTCGGCCTGCCGCCAGACCGACTCGCTCTGCGGCTCCACGCCCGCCACCGCGTCGAACACGGCGACCGCCCCGTCGAGCACCCGCAGCGCACGTTCGACCTCGTCGGCGAAGTCGACGTGCCCGGGGGTGTCGATCAGGTTGACGCGGTGGCCGTCCCAGTCGCAACTGACGGCGGCGGAGAAGATGGTGATCCCACGGTCGCGCTCTTGGGGGTCGAAGTCGGTGACGGTCGTTCCGTCGTGGACCTCGCCGCGCTTGTGCGTGGTCCCGGTGGCATACAGGATCCGCTCTGTGACGGTGGTCTTGCCCGCGTCGACGTGGGCGAGGATGCCCAGGTTGCGCACGGCGGAGAGGTGACGGTCGAGGTTGTTGCGCACGGCCCTTGGCCTTTCGGGGTGTTCCGAACTGGGGCTGCGCGATGTTCCGAGGGCCCACGGGTGCGGCACGCGCGTCGCGCACCACCGAGGAGCGGTGGTGCGGGGCGCCCACTGAGCTGATGAGCCGTCAGTTCATCCGGTGCCGGCCGCGCCGCGGGCACCGGACGGACCAGGACACGAGGATCACCTCGTAGCGGGAACGGGGGGCGACGGCAGCGGTGTGGTCACGCATGGCCGGGCTCCCCTCGTGCGTCGCGGTGTCCGCGCGGCCCGGTCGTGGGCGGCGCGTGGTGTGTGACGAGTGTAGGGAGGGCGGGTGGGCGGGGCACGCGATTATTCCCGGCCCCGCCACCCGGCCCCTCGGTGGGCCGGAAGCCGCACGCCGGTCCGCTCCGCGCCAGGCCGCACGCCGACCTCCTCGGCGGGCCGCAACCCGCGCGCCCGGGCCCACCGCGGCCCGGAAGCCGCCTGCCGGTCCCTCCCGCGGGCCGGAAGCCGCCCGGCCCGGGAGTCTCCCGGGCCGCTCCGGTCAGACCAGCGTGTCCGGCGTGGCGTAGAAGTGGCGGCGCACCCGGCGCAGCCACGCCTCGGCGGCCCTCTCGTCCGGCTGCTCGGGCAGGACGCTGCGCGTCTCGTCGAACGCCGTCTCGAAGCGGCGCAGCAAGGGCAGCGCGGCGTCGGGGTCGGCGGCCACCTGCTCGCCGAAGCGGTGGTAGCTCTCGGGGTCCTCGACCCGGATGTGCAACCGACCCGTGGCGTACAGCTCGTAGCCCTGTCGGCACAGCCGCTTGAGGTGGCGGGCGTGCTTGGCGGTGCGTCGGCGGGTGTCCGGGGCGAGGGCTCCGTCGCCGCGGTTCTGCAGCTTCCTGAACTGCTGGGTGGCGTAGCCGAGATAGGCGTCACGGACCCGGCGCGCGCTCAGGAACGTCGTGCGGATGTCGATGAGTTCCTCGCCCAGGGTGGTCCGCGTCTCGTACAACTCCTGCGGCAGCCAGACGAGTTCGGTGACGGTCGGGTTGCCGCCGAGGGCGAGGCGGCACCACTTCGCCGCCTCGTGCAGCGTGCGGTCGGGTGCGGTGGTGACGTGGGACTCCGGGGGCCGGCGCAGACCGTGCAGGTCCTCGGTGGGCGCCGCGAACAGGCCGAGGCGGTCGACGTCGGATCCTTCGTGCGCGAGTCCGTAGGCGGTCGAGCCGACGACGCCGGACAGCAGGATGTTCTGGACGGTCACTGGTCCCCCGGTTGATCGGCCGCCGTCGGGGACGGGCGGCTGGACGGCCATGATGCCCCGTCGACCGGACGGCTCTCCTCGCATTTTCCGGTCCGTCGACGGCGTCCGCCCGGGGTTGTCGGTTCACCCGTCCGGGCTCGGTGCGCTGGTCGGACGCCCCGTCCGGTGGTGCGGTGGTGGGCGGGGGCAGTCGCCCGACGCCGCCCCGCACCGGGAGACGACCGCCCGGGGCACACGCGCGCCGGAAAGCACCCCCCGGAGCACGCACGCGCCGGAAACACCACCGTCCGGAGCACGCACGCACCGGAACACCACCGTCGGGAGCCCACACGCACCGGAACGCCAGCCGTCCGGGGCCTGCGCGCAGGGGACAGCCACCGCCTGGAGCGCGCACGCACCGGAGACCGTCCCGCCCTCAGGAGGTACCCGTGACCACCGCTCGTCCGTCCCGCCCGTCCCCTCCGTCCTCCCCCGCGGCCCCGGCGCCCACGGCCCGTACGGCGCGGCCCGCCCGTTTCCTGGCCGCGGTCGTGGCCGCCGGCGCTCTGCTCACCACGGCGGCCTGCTCCGACGACAAGGGCGACACGGCCACCGCCGCCTCCACGCTCGCCGAGCGCCCCGTCGTGGAGCACCCCCAGCCCCGGCGCACGACGACCCCCTCGCCCGCCCCCGGCCTCACCCCGGCCGCCGCCCGCACCGCGCTCATCACCGAGGCGGACCTGGAGGACGACTGGACGCAGGTGGCGGACGCGGCGACCTGGACCGACCAGCTGCTCATCGGGCAGGTGGACATCGACGCCTTCCTGACGGCCAAGGCGGACGCCGCCGACTGCCAGCGCCTGCTCGACGCGCTCTACGACGACACCCTCCTGGGGCGGCCGTCCGGCGCGTCGGCGCTGACCGGCTTCAGCCAGGGCGACTCCCGCCTGCTCTACCAGGTCGCCGCCTACCGGCAGGCCGACCTGGACGCGTCGCTGGACTGGTTCGAGTCGCTGCCCGACACGTGTGACGAGTTCACCGCGTCCGGGGGCGGCGGCCGGCGCACCGTCCAGGTCGTCGAGGCCTCCCTCCCCGACGTCGGCGACGACCGTCAGGGGCTGACCGTGACCGTCCAGGGCACCATGGGCGGCACCCCCGTCACCCTCGCCCAGGACGTCGCCGTCGTACGCGTCGGCACGAACGCGATCACCGTCACCAACGGCGGGCTCGACGGGGCCGACCACGACAGCACCGAGGCCGCGGTGCGGCAGGGGACGCAGCGGTTGAAGGACGTGCTGGCGGGACGCACGCCGGCGGCCCGGCCCAGCGAGATCGAGTGAGAGCCGTTCCCAGGCCCAGCACCATGTGACATATTACTGGCGTGACCAACCGACCGGCCTGTGACGTCGTGGTGGTCGGCGCCGGCATGGTGGGCGCCGCCTGTGCGCTGTACGCCGCCCGGGCCGGGCTGGACGTCGTGGTGGTCGACCGCGGCCCGGTGGCCGGCGGCACGACGGGCGCGGGCGAGGGCAACCTGCTCGTATCCGACAAGGAACCCGGTCCCGAACTCCGACTCGCCCTGCTGTCCGGCCGGTTGTGGGGCGATCTGGCACAGGAGCTGGGCGAGGCGATCGAGTACGAGCCGAAGGGCGGTCTCGTGGTCGCCGCCACTCCGGCGACGCTCACCGCTCTCGGCGACCTGGCCGCCGCCCAGCGCGCGGCCGGGGTCGAGACGGTCACCGTGGACGCCGACCGGCTCGCCGAGGTCGAACCGCATCTGGCGCCCGGCCTCGCGGGCGGCGTCCTGTATCCGCAGGACGCCCAGGTCATGCCCACGTTGGCCGCCGCCCACCTCCTCCGGGCCTCGGGAGCGCGCCTGGTGACCGGGCGGACCGTGACCGGCGTGCTGCGCCGGGCGGACGGCGCCGTGCGGGGCGTGCGGACCGACCGGGGCTGCCTCCTCGCCCCCGCCGTGGTGAACGCGGCCGGCACCTGGGGCGCGGAGGTGGCCGCTTCGGCGGGGGTGCGGCTGCCCGTCCTCCCCCGCCGCGGCTTCGTCCTGGTCACCGAGCCGCTGCCGCGCCGGATCCGGCACAAGGTGTACGCCGCCGACTACGTGGCCGACGTCGCCAGCGACTCCGCCGCCCTCCAGACGTCGCCGGTCGTCGAAGGGACCGCAGCCGGGCCGGTGCTGATCGGCGCGAGCCGTGAACGGGTGGGTTTCGACCGCTCGTTCGCGCTGCCTGTCGTCCGGGCGCTGGCGGCGGGCGCGACCCGTCTCTTCCCGTTCCTGGCGCAGGTGCGGGCGATGCGCACGTACCTCGGCTTCCGCCCCTATCTGCCCGACCACCTGCCGGCCGTCGGGCCCGACCCGCGCGTGCCGGGGCTGTTCCACGCCTGCGGGCACGAGGGCGCCGGCATCGGCCTGGCGACCGGCACCGGGCATCTGATCGCGCAGGTGCTGGCCGGCGAGCGCCCCGACCTGGACCTCGCGCCGTTCCGCCCCGACCGCTTCGCCGAGGAGGCCGCGCCGTGAACCCCCTGGAGCTGGTCCGGGCCCGCCCGGCGGAGCCGTTCGCCCTCACCTTCGACGGCCGGGAGATCGAGGCGCTGCCCGGGCAGACGGTGGCCGCCGCGCTCTGGTCGGCGGGCGTCTCCTCCTGGCGGACGACACGGGGCGTGGGCCGTCCGCGTGGGGTGTTCTGCGGGATCGGCGTGTGTTTCGACTGCCTGGTGACCGTGGACGGCCGCCCCAACCGGCGGGCGTGCCTGGTTCCGGCCGTTCCCGGCGCGGACATCCGCACGCAGGAGGGGACGGGCCACGATGACTGAGCGGCCGGTGCTGGCGGTGGTCGGGGCCGGTCCGGCGGGCCTCGCCGCCGCGCTCGCCGCCGCCGCGCGGGGCGTGCGCGTCGTGCTGGTGGACTCGGCCCCGGAGCCGGGCGGGCAGTTCTACCGGCAGCCCGCCCCCGGCCTCGGCGCCCGCCGCCCGCAGGCCCTCCATCACCAGTGGCGCACCTGGGAACGGCTGCGCAGGGGACTCGCCGCCCATCTCGCGGCCGGCCGGGTCGGGCTTCTGAGCGGCCATCATGTGTGGTGCGTGGAGAGCGATGCGGACGGGTTCGGCGTCCACGCCCTGCTCGGCCCCGAGCAGGAGGAGTCCGTCACGGTCCGCGCCGCCGGAGTGGTCCTGGCGACCGGGGGACACGAGAAGGTGCTGCCGTTCCCCGGGTGGACCCTGCCCGGTGTGGTCACCGCGGGCGGCGCGCAGGCCATGCTGAAGGCGGGACTGGTGCTGCCCGGCCGTACGGTGGTCGTGGCCGGCACGGGCCCGCTGCTGCTGCCGGTGGCCACCGGCCTGGCAGCGGCGGGCGCCCGCGTCGCGGCCCTGGTCGAGTCGGCCGCCCCGAAGGGGTTCGTGCGACGGGCCCGTGCCCTGTCCGGCGAGCCGGCCAAGCTCGTCGAGGGGGTCGCTCACGCCGCCCGACTCCTGCGGCACCGCGTCCCGGTGAGGGTCCGTCACACGGTGGTCGAGGCCCACGGCCGGGACCGCCTGGAGGCGGTGACCGTCGCGGCACTCGGCCCCGACGGCCATCCCCTCCCCGGTACCGCCCGACACATCCCCTGCGACACCCTCGCCGTCGGTCACGGCCTCCTGCCGCACACCGACCTCGCCGCAGGCCTCGGCTGCCGCCTCGACGGACATGTCGTGCACGTCGACGACGAGCAGCGCACCGACGTCCCCGGCGTGTGGGCCGCCGGCGAGGCCACGGGCGTCGGCGGGGCGGCCCTGTCGCTCGCCGAGGGTCACATCGCCGGACGCTCCGCCGCGGCCCGCCTGTACGGCACCGCACCGGACCCGGGCGACGGGGCGGCGGCCGCCCGGGCCCGCACCCGGCTGCGGGCGTTCGGCGCGGAACTCGACGAGGCGTACGCGGCGCCCGTGCGCTGGGCGGAACAGGTGACCGACGCGACGGTCGTGTGCCGGTGCGAGGAGGTCACCGCCGGGGCCGTCCGCGAGGCCGTCGCCACACTCGGCGCGGGTGACCTGCGCACCGTGAAGCTGCTGACCCGGGCGGGCATGGGCTGGTGCCAGGGCAGGATGTGCGAACCCGGCGTCGCCGGCGTCGCGGGCTGCGCGCTCACCCCGGGCCGGAGGCTGCTCGCCCACCCGGTGCCGCTCGGCGTGCTGGCGTCCGCGCCACCCGAAGGGCGGAAACCCGCCCCTCCCGAACCACCGCCCCCCGCACCACCCGAAGCACCGGCGCCCGCACTGCTCCGAGCACCGACGCCCACCCCTGCCGAAGCCACGCAGGCCGCACCGCCCGAACCACCGGTCGCCCGCCCCTGGCGAAGCGCGGGCGAAGGCGTCCGACGTTCCGCGTCTCACTCACCCCCAGTGCCATGTCACCCATCACGGCCCGACGGCCGACCGGACGAGAAGAGGCCCTCCCCATGACGGTTCCCCGGCACCGCCCCTGGCGCGGCGTCCTCGTCGCCACCGCGCTTCCCCTCACCGACGACCTCGATGTCGATCACGACCGGTACGCCGAACACTGCGCCTGGCTGGTGGCGAACGGCTGCGACGGCGTCGTCCCCAACGGCTCGCTGGGCGAGTACCAGGTGCTCGCGCCCGAGGAACGCGCCAAGGTCGTCGAGACCGCCGTGGCCGCGATCGGCGGGGAGCGGGTCATGCCGGGAGTCGCCGCCTACGGCTCGGCGGAGGCCCGCCGCTGGGCCGAACAGGCCCGCGAGGCGGGGTGCGCGGCGGTGATGCTGCTGCCGCCCAACGCCTACCGTGCCGACGAGCGCGCGGTCGTGCACCACTACGCGGAGGTCGCGCGGGCGGGCCTGCCGGTGGTGGCCTACAACAACCCGATCGACACCAAGGTCGACCTCGTGCCCGAACTGCTGGCCCGGCTGCACGGCGAGGGTCACATCCACGCCGTCAAGGAGTTCTCCGGAGATGTCCGCCGCGCCTACCGGATCGCCGAACTGGCACCGGAACTGGACCTGTTGGCGGGCGCCGACGACGTCCTGCTGGAGCTGGCGGTGGCCGGCGCCAAGGGCTGGGTGGCGGGCTACCCCAACGCACTGCCCCGCGCCTCGGTGCAGTTGTACCGGTCGGCCGTCGCCGGCGACCTGACCACCGCGCTGCCCCTGTACCGACGACTGCACCCCCTGCTGCGCTGGGACTCGCGCGTCGAGTTCGTCCAGGCCATCAAACTGTCGATGGACGTGGTCGGCCGGTACGGCGGTCGCTGCCGGCCGCCGCGCTCGCCCCTGCTGCCGGAGCAGGAGGCGGCCGTCCGCGCGGCCACCGAGAAGGCCGTCGCCGCGGGCCTCGCGTGAAACCGGCCCCGGCGACCGTCACCCGCAGGGAAGGGATGTCATGCGCAGCAAACTCGTCCTGCACGCCGTCGACTCGCACACCGAGGGCATGCCCACCCGCGTGATCACCGGCGGGATCGGCACCATCCCCGGCGCCACCATGAACCAGCGACGGCTGTACTTCCGCGAACACCGCGACGACATACGCCAGTTGCTGATGAACGAGCCGCGCGGCCACTCCGCGATGAGCGGCGCGATCCTCCAGCCGCCGACCCGCCCGGACTGCGACTGGGGCGTCGTCTACATCGAGGTCTCCGGCTATCTGCCGATGTGCGGGCACGGCACGATCGGCGTGGCGACGGTGCTGGTGGAGACCGGCATGGTCGAGGTCGTCGAACCGGTCACCACCATCCGCCTGGACACCCCGGCCGGGCCGGTCGTCGCCGAGGTCGCGGTGCGGGACGGCGCGGCCACCGCCGTGACCCTGCACAACGTCCCGTCCTTCGCGGTCGCCCTCGACCGCAAGATCACCCTCCCCGACGGCCGTACGGTGACGTACGACCTCGCCTACGGCGGGAACTTCTACGCGATCCTGCCGCTGGAGGAGTTCGGACTGCCCTTCGAGCGTTCCCGCAAGGACGACATCCTGCGGGCAGGGCTCGCGCTGATGGAGGCGATCGACGCGGAGGCGGAACCCGTCCACCCCGAGGACCCCTCCATCCGCGGCTGCCACCACGTCCACCTGTACGCGCCCGGCGCCACCGCCCGGCACTCCCGGCACGCGATGGCCATCCACCCCGGCTGGTTCGACCGCTCCCCCTGCGGTACGGGGACCAGCGCGCGCATGGCGCAACTGCATGCGCGGGGCGAACTGCCGCTGCACACCGAGTTCGTGAACGAGTCCTTCATCGGCACCCGCTTCACCGGCCGGCTGCTCGGCACGACGGACGTCGCCGGGGTGCCCGCGGTGCTGCCCAGCTTCACCGGCCGCGCCTGGGTCACCGGGACGGCCCAGTACCTGCTGGACCCGACGGATCCGTTCCCGGCCGGGTTCGTGCTCTGACCACCGGACCGGGCGGTGCGCCGGCCGGCCGAGGGCGGTGCGCGCGGGTCCGGCGATACTGAGGGCACGTGACATGGCACCCGCGCACATGACGTGAAACCCGCACCACCGGCACACCCGCCCAGGAGACCCTCCCATGGCCGCCCCGCCCACCGGCAACACCTCCCCCGCCGCACCGGAACCCGCGGCGGGCGCCACCCCTGCCTCGACACCCGCGGCGGGCGCCACCCTCACCCCGGCACCCGCGGAGGGTCCTGCTCCCGCATCGGCTTCCTCGGCCGGCCCCCCGCCGGCGTCGGCGTCCGCCCTCCCGCCCGCCTCGGCGCCCATGCCCGCGCTCCCCGTGCTCGGCGGCCGCCGCAGCAGCTATCGCGAGCGGGTCGTCGACGCCCTGCGGGCCGCGCTGATCGCGGGTGAACTGCGGCCCGGGCAGGTGTACTCGGCGCCGACGCTGGCCGCCCGCTTCGGCGTCTCGGCGACGCCGGTGCGCGAGGCGATGCTGGACCTCGCCAAGGAGGGGCTGGTCGACGCGGTGCCCAACAAGGGGTTCCGGGTCACCGACGTCTCCGACCGGCAGCTCGACGAGTACACCCATGTCCGCGCCCTCATCGAGGTCCCGACGGTGGTGGCGCTGGCCACGACCGCCGACCCGGTGTCGCTGGAGGCGCTGCGCCCCGCCGCCCGGGAGATCGTCGGCGCCGCGGTGGCGGGCGATCTCATCGCCTACGTCGAGGCCGACACCCGCTTCCATCTGGGGCTGCTCGCCCTCGCCGGCAACGCCCATCTCGTCGAGGTGGTCCGTGACCTGCGCGGCCGCGCCCGCCTCTACGGCCTGACCGCGCTCGCCGCCTCGGGCCGGCTGCTGTCCTCCGCCGAGGAGCACCTGGAACTCCTCGACGCGCTGCTGGCCCGCGACGAAGAGGTAGTGCGCGCGGTCATGACGCGCCACCTCGGGCATGTGCGCGGGCTGTGGGCGGCGGCCCGCCCCTGACCGCCCCCCGCGCACGGCTTCCGCGTCCCACCGTCGGCGGCACACCGCCACCGCCCCCGAATGTGATCTTCGACCTGGTGTGAGCGGAGTGACGGATGGGCAGTCACTGCGCGTGCGCGAGAGAATGGTGTCGTTCCTGTGGGGGAATCCGTGAGTGTGTGTCTCATCGGTGCGGGCCTGTCGGGGCTGGCCGCGGCACACGCCCTCAAGGCGGCGGGCGTCGACTTCGTCTGCGTCGAGAGGACCGCCGACGTCGGCGGGATCTGGCGTCGGCCGCAGGCGGGCGAGCGCGGTCCCGGCTACCTGTCGCTGCACCTCAACACCACCAAAGGGCTCACCGGGTACGCCGACTACCCGATGCCGGCCTCCTACCCCGTCTATCCACGTCACAGCGAGATGGCCGCCTACCTGCGGTCGTTCGCCGAGTGGGCCGGTCTTCGGGACCACATCGAGCTGCGGACCACCGTGGAGTCCGTGCGGCAGGAGGACGACGGCTCCTGGACGGTCGTCACCCTCGACCCGCACGGCACCCGCACGTCCCGGAGCTTCGGGCAGGTGATCGTCGCCTCGGGGCACAACACCGAACCGTCGCTGCCCGCTCCGCCACGGGGTTCCGACAGCTTCACAGGAACGATTCTCCACGCCTTGGACTACCGTGACGGCAGCGATTTCGCCGGGCAGCGCGTCGTCGTCGTGGGACTGGGCGCCTCGGCGGTGGACATCGCCGTGGACGTCTCCCGGTACGCGGAGCGGACGCTGCTCTCGGTGCGCCGGGGCCTGCACGTCCTGCCCAAGCAGCTCTTCGGCATGCCCCTGGACGAGGTCGCCGAGGCTCCCTGGTGGACCCGTATGTCCCTGGAGGAGCAGCGCCGTTTCATCGAGCAGGCCCTGCTGGTCGCCCGCGGCCGGCTCTCGGACTACGGTCTGCCCGAACCTGACCATCCGCTCTTCGCCTCGGCCGTGACCATCTCGGACGAGATCCTCTCCCGCATCCGCCACGGCGGTGTCGTGCCCAAGCCGGCGATCGACTTCCTGGACGGCGACCGGGTGGCCTTCACCGACGGCACGTCCGCGCCCGCGGACGCGATCGTCCACTGCACCGGCTACCGGATGGCCTTCCCGTTCCTGCCCGCCGGCTGCCCGGTCGGAGCGCAGGGCTCGGTGGAGCTGTACAAGAGGGTCGTCGCGCCGGACCGTCCCGGCCTGTTCTTCGTCGGACTGGTCCGCCCGCACGGTTCCGTCACCCGGCTCGTCGAGGCACAGTCGCGCTTCATCACCCGGATCCTCACGGGCGAGTCCGTCCTGCCGGAGCCGGAGGTCATGCACAAGGAGATCGCCGGCTATCTGAGCGGCATCGCGGGCCAGTACGGCCAGGCGGAGAGTGCCTCGATCCAGGTGAACGTCGCCCCCTACCTGCGGGAGTTGCGGGCCGGGTGACCGTGTGCCGGGCCGTCGGCCCCCTCGCGAGGTCTGCCGTCCGAGGGGAGCGGTCCGACGGCGGTGGCGTACGGCTCCCCTCAGGGGTGGGTGCGGTGGGTCGGCTACCGCGCGGCCTCGGCGGACCGCAGGGGCGTCGGCGGGCGGACCCGGTACGCCTCCGAGGAGAGGTACGCCGTCACACGCGGCGGACGTTCCTGCTGGTGGGCGAGGGCCAGGTAGGCGATGAGTCCCACGCCGTCCTCCAGCCGGCGGGAGGTGACGGCGGGCGGGGCCGCCAGCAGCGGTGTGGGGTCGATGCCGTAGCGGCCGAGCAGGGCGGTGGCGCGGGCCCGGGCCTCGCCGTCGTGCCGGGCGTAGTCACGGACCGGAACGTAGAGGGTGAAGCCGCTGGGCCGGCCGGTCGATGTGTCGGTGAAGGAGTGGCAGGACTGCACGGGTCTTCGGACGAACTCCGGGGAGTCCCTGTCTCTGCTCCCCCGGTCGGCGCCGTCGGCGTCCTGTCCGGCGGCGATGCGGAAGAACGCCTCGATCTCCTTCGCGGTGGGCCCGCCGTCCATCCGGGACAGGGCGCCTGCCTGTGAGGCCGTGATGTCCCGGTGCGCGAGGTAGACCTTCACCCGGGGGTCCTCCCAGTCCCCGAGGTCCAGGGCGAAGAACAGGTGACGGTCGTGCGGAGGAAGCGCCTCGTACGCCCGTCGGTGCCCCAGCCGGTCCAGCGCCTCCCGTACGGTGTCGGCGGCACGTTTCCTCCCCGACGCGGCGGAGTTCAGATACACCTTGACCTTGGGAATCCCGCCGGGGACGAGTTCCAGCGCCAGCCACAGCGCCAGCGGGCCGACGGGGGCGGAGGGGAGGAAGAGGTCCTCGAGGTCGTCGAGGCGGTCGGTGGTGAATCCCCAGCGCCGCGCCAGCGTGCGGAGGGTCTTCAGCCCGGTGCGGCCGTTCTTCCTGAGGCCCGCCGCCGCGCATCCCGGTTCCAGCAGCACCCGCAGGGTGGGGGGTGCGCCGGGGACGAAGGCGAGGGAGTACTCCACCGGCGTGTGGTCGTCGGAGAGGAACGTCGCACTGGGAGGCGGCAGGTCCAGCGGCCGTTCGGCGACGGTGCCCAGCGCGTCGGTGAGGGTGCGCGCGTAGACCTCCCCGTCCGCCGAGTCCAGTCCGGCCACCGCGCACAGGTTCAGCAACTGCCGTGCCGTGTGCCCGCCGAGGGTGCGGGCGCCGGGGAGGCCCGGGACGTCGGGCCGCCGCGCGGTCACCGGCCCTCCCGCCAGGAGCCGGAGCGGGCAAGAAGATACCCGCCGGGGGAGGCGGGTATCAGGGGGTCCTGCGCGGTGGGGTGGGGTAGGTGCGCGGCGTCGTCGGATATGTGGTCCACGACACCTCCTTCGTCTCGTGAGCAACACGGATTACCGCATGGCTCACTACCCCTGAGGTTGAACCGTCATACAAGTGGAGTAAGTCGGGCGGTGTTGTGTGAATCACCTCGTCAACCAGTTGAGGAACTGGCTCCACATGCCCGTGCGTTCGGACTTGTGAGCCTGCTGTGAGGGCTCGGGCCGTGCGGGTGTCTCGGTGCGCGCGGAGGCGGCGGAGCGACGGACCGACTCCACGGGCGTGAAGCGCGCGGGCAGCGCGGTCAGGCCTCGGTTGAAGGGGCCGGGACGCCAGTTGAGGCTCTCCTCGGGCACGGCGAGTTCGACGTCGGGCAGCTTGTTGAGCAGGTTCTCGACGGCGGTCACCGTGATCTGCCGGGCGGGCTCCTTGGACGGGCAGGCGTGCGGGCCCGCGCTCCAGGCCAGGTGGGCGCGGTTGCTGCCGGCCTGGCGGGCCGCGGTGAGCGCCGGTCCGGTGTTGGCGGCGGCGTAGCTGACCAGGACGAGGTCGCCGGCCTGGAACTGCTGTCCGGCGAACTCCATGTCGGACGCCGGGTAGTGCGCGCCCAGGTTCTGCATGGGCGGGTTCTCCCACAGCGTGTCGTCGATCGCCTCGTCGATCAGACCGCCCTGGTGGGCGTACGCGTCGTGGGTGAGCAGGCGGTGCAGGGTGTTGCCGATGAGGTTGCGCTGCGGTTCGTTGCCCGCGACCATCAGCAGCGCGAGCTGGTGGACCATCTCCTCGTCCGTCAGGCGCGACTGGTGCTGCATCAGCCAGGAGGTGACGTCCTCGCCGGGCTTGCGCCGCTTGAGCGCGACGAGTTCGCCGATGGCTCCGAACAGCACCTCCATCGCCCGGTCGGCGTTGACGCCGTCGAACATGCCGGTGATGCCGTACACGACACGGTCGCCGATGTCGGCGGGGCAGCCGAAGATCTCGTTGAACACGAAGGTCGGCAGCTGCTTGGCGTAGTCGTTCAGCAGGTCGGCCGAACCGCGGGCGCTGAACTGGGAGATGAGGTAGTCGGAGACCTGCTCGGTGCTCTGGCTGAGCCGGCGCGAGTCGACGCGGGCCATGCTGTCGGTGATCGCCTGACGCAGCCTCAGGTGTTCGGCCCCGTCGCTGAACATGCAGTTGGGCCGGTACGCCAGGACGGGTGCGATCGGGCTGTCCGCGGGGATCTTGCCGTCGTTGAGGTCACGCCAGCGGCGCGCGTCCTTGCGGAACGAGCCGGAGTCCTGGAGCAGCTGGAGGGCGGTGGCGTAGTCGGTGACGAGGGTCGCCTCGACCCCGGGGGAGAGTTCGACGGGCGCGGTCGGCCCGTAGTGACGCAGGTAGCTGTAGTAGGCCTGCGGGTCGGCCGCGAACTCCGGCCCGTACAGCGGCACTCTGCCGCCGGTGTGGTGCGCCGGGCACCCGGGCGGGGGCACGGGAGCGGTGGGGTGGTCCATGTCTGCTCCTAGTGGGCACGGTCCTGCAGGTGACGGACGAGGGTGATGAGTGCTTCGGCCGAGGACCGCTCGTCCCGCGCGTCGCAGGTGACGACCGGGGTGTCGTCGAGCAGGTCAAGGGCCTCACGCAGGGCCGTCTCGTCCCGCAGGGGGGCGCCGTCGAAGTGGTTGACGGCGATGGCGTAGTCGAGTCCGTACTGCTCGATGAGGTCGATCACGGCGAAGGAGTCCGCGAGTCGTTCGGGGTCGACCAGCACGAGGGCGCCGAGCGCGCCGCGGGCCATGTCCTCCCACATCTGCACGAAACGCTGCTGGCCCGGCGTTCCGAACAGGTAGAGCACGACCCGGTCACTGATGGTCAGCCGGCCGAAGTCCATGGCGACCGTCGTGGTGGTCTTGCCCTGGACGCCCTTGAGGTCGTCGATGGACTCGGCGGCCCGCGTCATCGTCTCCTCGGTGGACAGCGGTTCGATCTCGGAGATCGCCCCGATGAACGTGGTCTTGCCCACCGCGAAGTGGCCGACGACGAGGATCTTGACGGCTGTCTGCGTCGCGCCGTCGCGGACGTAGGCCGTCTCATCCAAACTTGGCCCTGAGACCATTCAGCACCTCCTCCAGGATCTCCCGGTCGGCGAGGGGAGCCCGCTGTACGGGCGGGCGGGTGACGAGGTAGCCGCCCTCGGTGAGGGCGGCGAGGAGGATCTTCACCACGCCGAGGGGCAGGTGGGTGTGGCCCGCTATCTCGGCGACCGAGAGGTAGCCGGCGGAGCACAGGTCCAGCAGCTTCTGTTCCTCAGGGGACAGCCGGGTGGGCCGCTGCTGGTGGTCGGCGGCCGCGGTGACCAGCGTGATGAGGGAGAGCTGCCCCTCGTCGGGCAGCCCTCGCCCCTTGGTGATGACGTACGGACGCACTAACTCCGGCGTCTGGGGCTCCAGTGCGTCGAAGCCGCTCATGACCGTACGCCGAGGTTCTCGCGCGGCGGCGTCGTCAGCGCCTTGCCGAGCTGGCCGACGAGCTGCTGCATCCGGAAGGTGATGTCCGCCATGTCGACGTCGGGGGAGGCGGAGACGCCGAGGTAGGCGCCCTCGCCCGCCGAGATCAGGAAGACCCAGCCGCCGTCGAACTCGACCAGGGTCTGCCGCCACCGCTGCTGCGCGTCCTCGCAGAAGAAGGCGAGCGAGCGGCTGAGCGACTGCACCCCGCTCATCGCGGCGGCCACGCGGTCCGCGTCGTCCTTGTCGAAGTCCTGCGTCCGGGCCATCAACAGGCCGTCGGCGGAGATCAGGACGGCGTGCAGGGCCCCGGGAATCTCCAGGGCGCTGTCAAGCATCCATGACAGATCGTCGTTCACGAGAACTCATGCCCTTCGCTGCTTGCGCCACGTGTGCTGCTCGACTGTTCCGCGGGGTCCGCGGGCGCGGCCCGCCGGCCCGACTGGGTGCCCCGCTGGAAGGCCCCCATGATCGCCGCCGTCTCCGCGCCCGATCGGGAGGGAGTGGCGGCGTTCGACGCGCTGCCGGGCACGATGGCCATCGGCCGCTTGCGGCGGCGCTTGGGCAGGCCGTCGGAGGTGGTGCTCACGGCCGCCGCGGGTTCGGGGCCGCCGTGGGCGGGGACCGGCGCGGGCGCTGCGGCGGTGGCGACGGCCGGGGCCGGCTCCCTCTGCTCGGGTGCGTTGGTGAGCAGGTCGTGCGGCAGGAGGAGGACCGACCGCACACCGCCGTAGGGCGAGGTGGAGTCGACGGACACCTCGAAGCCGAAGCGTTCGGCGAGGACGCCGATCACCGCGAACCCGAACTGGGGCGGGTTGCCGAGGGAGGACACGCCGGAGACCCGCTCGGTCGACAGCAGTTTCTCGGCGCGGGCCCGCTCTTCGTCGTTCATGCCGACACCGGCGTCGTCGACGACGATGCAAATGCCCTTGGGCACGGTGCGGATGTTGATTTCGACGACCGTGTCCGGGCTGGAGTAGCTGGTGGCGTTGTCGAGCAGTTCGGCGAGCGCCAGGGCCACCGGTTCGACGGCACGGCTGGTGATGCCGAAGTCGACCTGGGAAAGGATTTCCACGCGTCGGTAGTGGCGGATCCTGCCCTGGGCGCTGCGCACGACGTCGTACACCGAGGCGACGTCGCGCTGTCGGCCCAGCCAACCGTCGCACAGGACGGCGATGGACTGGGCGCGGCGGCCGAACTGGGAGTTGGTGTGGTCGATCTCCAGGAGGTCCTGGAGGATGACCGACTCTCCGTATTTGGTCTGGAGCCGGGAGACGATCAACTGCTGTTCCGCGGCAAGGCCCTGAAGGGTCCGCATGGCGGATTTCAGGACCGTTTTGGTTGCCTCTTCGGCTCTTTCCTGAGCTGCCTCGACGGATTTCGCGTACCCGTTCTCGAGCTCGGTGTGCCGAGCCCTGAGATCTGCGAACTCCTGCCTTAACGTCCGCGCCGCCCTACGCTGACGAACAATGACGGCGACCGCGACGAGTACGGCGACGAGGAGAGCCCAGAGTACCGGGTTCTGTATGTAATCAGTCATAAGACTCTCTTCAGGCGACTGACGGCCAGTTACTGAATTCCCGTCAATGCGGGTGGACCGACGGGACCGCCCACACCGGGGTCACCGCCCGGACTGTCCCCGTAGTCGGGGATGTCGTCTTACACCCATCCGCCCGCTCTACAAGCGCCGTGATCGTATCACCACAAGATGCGATCAACGACCGCCAACATCGTCCACAACATCCACCTTTGACGGAACGTCAGTTGTTCCGGGGCGGACCGCCCGAGGGCAACCGATAAACGGGCTTCCGCCACATTCGGGAGGTAATCGAGACGTACGGAACGTTTCTCGGTAACGACGAGGCAAAGCCCGGGAACGGCAGGCAGCGGCCAGGCAAGGAAAAGACAAAACCCGCAGCCGGTGAATCCCGGATGCGGGTGCGTGTCGATCGGCCGGTCCACTGGGACCGCCACTCACGGTGCGCTCTCGAAGCGGCACGGAGTGTGATGAGTGTCCGGGGGGGGACTTGAACCCCCACGCCCGATAAAGGGCACTAGCACCTCAAGCTAGCGCGTCTGCCATTCCGCCACCCGGACCAGGTGTCTGCCGCCCGGCGGGGGTGTTCCCCGCGGCGACACGAACAACAATACCAAGCTTTCGGAGCGCGTTTCACCTGCGTATCTGTCCGCGGATCCGCGTGCGCGCCGCCGCGCCGGGAGCGTGATCGCGCGATCACCGCGGCCGCGGTGCGGGGCCATCCGTCAGGGGGTGCGCAGGGCCGTGCGAAAGGGCGCGGCGCCGTGCGGAGGGTGCGCAGCGCCAGGGCGGCGGGCAGCCGTCTCCTCCTGAGCGGGGTGGGGTCGCGGTGCCCGGCGGCCCGGTGCTCCTGTTCGGCCCGGCGCCGGCACTGCTCGTCGGCGGACGTCGGCTCGATGATGTTCCCTCGGCGGTCCGGCGCGGGGGCGCGCCGCTGCCGTACCGGGCCTTGCCCCGGCGAAGGCGCGGTCGCCCCGCCCCGGCAGGCGGCTCAGCTCTCCCCGCCCCGCCCCCTCGCCTTCGCCGGATCGGGCGCGGCGCCCCGAACGCAACGACGGTGTCGCCGTCGCCGGATCGGGCGCGGGCGCGGCTGACCGGACGGCGTCGGCGGGCGCGTGCGCCGCGGCCGGACGGCGGGATCCGCCGGGTCGGCCGCGGCGCCCGCGCCCGGTGGCCGCCGCCCGGGCGGGGGCACGGCATCAGGTGGTACTCCGGGAAGTTGCCGGGCAGCCTCTCCCCCGCCGGCCCCCGGGTCACGGCCCTCACAAGCAGCTCGCCGCCGACGAACGCGCCGCGCCAGGACCCCCCGAAGCCGCCGAAGAGCTCGTCGCGGTCGCCGCGGGAGCGAGGTGTGCCGTGGCCGACCTTGAAGGCGCGGATCTGCGGGGCCAGCCGGTCGTAGGTGGCACGGTCGTCCGTGGAGAGCGTGGCGCGACTCCCCCGTCGAGGTGAGCGGCTCCCCGCTGCTCGGCGAACACAACGAAGAGGTCTACGTGGGTGAACTCGACCTCGGGGACGACCGCCGACACGCCCGTCTTCGTGGTGCGCGCGAACCCCAGGATGGCCATCCCGATGCCGCCGGACTGCGAGGTCAGCGCCACCGAGCCGGCGGCGGGGGCGTCGAGGGTGGCGGCGACGCGGGCCCGGCGTTCCTCCAGGGGGAGGTGGCGCCAGGCGCGGTGCTGGTCGAGGGGATCGTCGGCCTCGGCAACAAGTCGGACCTCGACGAGGACGACCTGCTGACATGGTTCGGCGAGGACCCGCACACCGAGTGCATAGCGATGCACCTGGAGGACCTCAAGGACGGACGCGCCTTCGTCGAGGCGGCACGGCGGACCGTGCCGAGAAGCCCGTCGTGGTGCTCAAGGCGGGGCGTACGGCGGCGGGGGCCCGGGCCGCGGGCTCGCACACGGGTGCCCTGGCCGGCGACGACGCCGTCTACGACGACATCCTGCGCCAGGCGGGGGTGATCAGGGCGCCGGGGCTGAACGACATGCTCGAGTACGCGCGCGCGTTGCCGGTCCTTCCCACCCCGCAGGGCGACAAGGATGATGTGGTTCTGTCTGCTGTGCACCGCCGGCATCAACATCTTCGGCATCGCCTTCCAGGTGCCGTTCGGCAAGGACATGGGTTTCGCGGGCGGGATCGTGGCCACGGCGATGTCCCTCAAGGCGATCGTCAACGGCACCGGGCGCGGCGTGATCGGCTGGATCTCCGACAGGTTCCGCCGCCGCAACACGCTCGTCATCGTGTGCCTGGTGCTGGGGACCGCCCAGTTCGGGGTGCTGGTCTCCGGACAGATGGGCAGCATGCCGTTCTTCCTGTTCTGCTCCCTGGTGTCCGGCTTCGGCGGCGGTGCGATCTTCCCGTTGTTCGCGGCCATGACGGCCGACTACTTCGGTGAGAACAACAACGCCTCCAACTACGGCATGGTCTACAGCTCCAAACTGATCTCCGGCCTCGTGGGCTCCGGCATGGGCGCGGTCGTGGTCGGCGCGTGGGACTACGAGGGCGCCTTCGTCATGGCCGGCTGCATCGGCCTGGCCTCCGCGGTGCTGGCGCTCTTCCTGAAGGCTCCGGACAGGCCGCAGGCCCGCAGGGTCGTCCCCAACCCGCACCCGCTGGGTGAGGAGACGGCGTGAGGTGACGGGCGGCCGGTCCGCTCCGTGAGGGGCCCTCCCCGAGTTCACACCGGGGAGGGCCGCCTCACGCGAGGACGGCGAGCGACACCGGCTCGCCGACCTCGGCCTCGCCCTCGGCGAGGGTGACCTGCCGGAAGCCCTCCGCGGCGGCCGCAGGCGCCCGGCCGGTGACGGCTGCGCCGGCCTGGGGAGCGGTCAGGGTGAGGGATGCGCCGGCCGGCGGAGCGCCGCTCAGCGGGGCGAACGCTCTGCGCAGCGGGGGACGCCGCCTGCGGGTCCGGTTCCTGCCCGTGCGGGTGGTGGGGTCGTTCCCGTGCACGGATGCCTCCGGGACGGGGCCGGTCGTACCTGCGGGTGGCTGCGCCGGTGTGCGCCGTCATCCCGGAAGGGGGGCGGTGAGGGTCAGTTGCCGAACGCCGCGTCGAAGGAAGCCGACGGGGGGTCGAAGTCGAAGGCCTTGAGGCGAGCGAGGGCTTCGGGGGCGCCCTGGAGCCGGTCCATACCCGCGTCCTCCCATTCGACGGAGATCGGACCCCGGTAGTCGATGGACCGCAGCATGCGGAAGACGTCCTCCCAGGGGACGTCGCCGTGGCCCGCGGAGACGAAGTCCCAGCCGCGCCGGGGGTCCCCCCAGGGCAGGTGGGAGCCGAGCCGGCCGTTGCGGCCGTCGAGGCGCTTTCGGGCCTCCTTGCAGTCCACGTGGTACACGCGGTCGCGGAAGTCCCACAGGAAACCGACCGGGTCGAGGTCCTGCCAGACGAAGTGGGAGGGGTCGAAGTTGAGGCCGAAGGCCGGTCGACGGTCAACTGCATCCAGTGTGCGTACCGTCGTCCAGTAGTCGTATGCGATCTCGCTCGGGTGGACCTCGTGCGCGAACCGCACGCCCTCCGCGTCGAAGACGTCGAGGATCGGGTTCCACCGGACGGCGAAGTCCTCGTAGCCACGCTCGATCATCGCCTCGGGGGCCGGCGGGAACATGGCCACCAGATGCCAGATGGCGGAGCCGGTGAACCCGATGACGGTGTCGACGCCGAAGGCGGCCGCCGCGCGGGCGGTGTCCGCCATCTCGGCGGCGGCCCGCTGCCGCACACCCTCCGGGTCGCCGTCGCCCCAGATGCGGGTGGGCAGGATCGCCTGGTGGCGTTCGTCGATGATGGCGTCGCAGACGGCCTGACCGACCAGATGGTTGGAGACGGCCCAGCACTTCAGGCCGTACGTGTCGAGCAGCGACCGCCTGGAGTCGAGGTACGACGAGTCGGCGAGGGCCCTGTCCACCTCGAAGTGGTCTCCCCAGCAGGCGAGTTCCAGCCCGTCGTAACCGAAGTCGCGGGCGAGGCGGCAGACCTCCTCCAGGGGCAGGTCGGCCCACTGGCCGGTGAAGAGCGTGAACGTGCGCGGCATCTGCGAGTCCTCCTCAGGCGGCGACGGGTGTGTAGACGGAGTTCTTCTCGGCGCTCTCCTCCACCGCCGCGAGGACCCGCTGCACCTGGAGTCCGTCGGCGAAGGAGGGGTCGGGCCTGCGGCCCTCGGCGATGGCGTGGACGAGGTCGCGAGCCTGGTGGACGAAGGTGTGCTCATAGCCGAGACCATGGCCCGGCGGCCACCAGGCGTCCAGGTAGGGGTGGTCGGGTTCGGTGACGAGGATCCGGCGGAATCCCGCGTGGGCGCCGGGTTCGGTGGCGTCGTGGAACCACAGTTCGTTGAGGCGCTCCAGGTCGAAGGCCAACGCCCCGTACGCACCGTTGAGTTCGATGCGCAGGGCGTTCTTGCGGCCGGTGGCGTAGCGCGTGGCCTCGAAGGAGGCGAGGGCTCCGGAGGTGAAGCGGGCGGTGAACAGGGCCGCGTCGTCGACGGTGACGGTGCCCGTGGCGGGGCCGGCGCCCGCGGGTCCGGCTTCGGCCCCGGTGACGGCTCCGGCCACGGCTCCCGCACTCAAGCCGCTGGTCGTGGCACCGGCGAGGGGCCGTTGCCGGACGAAGGTCTCGGTGAGCGCGGAGACACCGGCCAGCCGCTCCCCCGCCAGGTACTGCGCGAGGTCGACGATGTGGGCGCCCAGGTCGCCGAGGGAACCCGAGCCGGCCAGCTCCTTGCGCAGCCGCCAGGTGAGCGGGAACGCCGGGTCCACCAGCCAGTCCTGGAGATACGTCACCCTGACGTGCCGCAGCGCTCCGAGCCGCCCCTCGGCGACCATCCGCCGGGCCAGGGCGGTGGCGGGCAGCCGTCGGTAGTTGAAGCCGACCATCGCCAACCGGCCCTCGGCCTCGGCTGCGTCGGCGGCGCGGGTCATGGTCTCGGCCTCTCCGACGGTGTTCGCGAGGGGCTTCTCGCACAGCACGTGCTTACCTGCGGCAAGCGCGGCAACGGCGATCTCCGCATGGCTGTCACCCGGCGTGCAGATGTCGACGAGGTCCACGTCGTCCCGTGCGATCAGGGCGCGCCAGTCGGTCTCGGTCGCCGCCCAGCCGTGCCGGTCGGCCGCCACACGGACGGCGACCTCGTCCCGGCCGCAGATCACCGACAGAACCGGACTGCGGGGCAGGTCGAACACGCGGCCCGCAGTGCGCCAGCCTTGAGAGTGGGCTGCGCCCATGAACCCATAGCCGACCATGCCGACGCGGAGCGGGGGCCTCGCGGCCTCCGTCTCCGCTGACTGCTGCGGCTCATCCATGCGGGTGTCCTCCTCGTCGTGGTGGGACGGTGGGGGTGCTGCGGCCTGCCCGGCAGCGGGCGGCGTGGGCGTGCGGGGCCATCGGGCGGGGTGCGGGTACGGGTGCGGGTGCGCGTCGGGGGACTCCGGCGGGCGGGCTCGGCCTCGGCCGGCGAGCGGTTCGGCCTTCGCCTGCGGGTGGCGGTCGTCTGCGGCTGAGAGGCGATCACGGCAGTCGGCAGTCGGCAGTCGGCGAACGATCGGAGACGGGCGACAGCCAACCGACTGCAAGCTAGGGGCGACAGCCGACCATCCACAGACGACGGACAATCGTCGACCGACGCCAACCACGAACGACCGCCGACCGCCGACCGCCGACCGCACACACTCACCGGAATCCGGTCGACATGTACTGGTCGACGTTCTCCTTGTCGACGACCGCCGAATACAACGTGATCGACGCCGGGATCTCGTATTCGGCGAGCCCGCCCACGCCTTTGCCCTGCCCCAGTGTGCGAGCGAGGTCGATGGCGGATGCGGCCATCGTGGGCGGGTACAGGACGGTCGCCTTCAAAACGCCGTTGTCCTGCTTGATCGCCTGGAAGGCGGAGAGCGCCCCGGCTCCGCCGACCATCAGGAAGTCGTCGCGCCCGGCCTGTTCGATGGCGCGCAGTGCGCCCACGCCCTGGTCGTCGTCGTGGTTCCACAGCGCGTCGAACTTGGACTGCGCCTGCAGGAGTTGGGCCATCTTCGCCTGTCCCGACTCCACGGTGAACTCGGCCGCCTGTCGGGCCACCTTCTTGATGTTGGGGTAGTTCTTCAGGGCGTCGTCGAAGCCCTGGGTGCGTTGCTTGGTGAGTTCCAGGTTGTCCAGGCCGGCCAGTTCGATGACGCGGGCGTCGGACGTGCCCTTGAGTTTCTCGCCGATGTAGTGGCCGGCGTTGAGGCCCATGCCGTAGTTGTCGCCGCCGATCCAACACCGGTAGGCCTGGGGGTTGTCGAAGATGCGGTCGAGGTTGATGACCGGGATGCCCGCGCGCATGGCCTTCAGGCCGACCTGGGTGAGTGCCTTGCCGTCGGCGGGCAGGACGACCAGGACGTCGACCTTCTTGTTGATGAGGGTCTCGATCTGGCCGATCTGCTGGGCGGTGTCGTTCGAGCCCTCGGTGATCTCCAGCGTCACGTCGGAGTACTTCTTCGCCCGTTTCTCGGCGTTGTCGTTGATGGCGTTGAGCCAGCCGTGGTCGGCCTGGGGTCCGGCGAAGCCGACGGTGACCTGCTTGCCGGGCTTGTCGCCGGCGTCCGGCCGGTTGTCCGCGGTCGGCTCCTCGCCCTTCGGGTCGTTGCTGGTGCAACCCGTGAGGAGGGTGCCGGCCGAGACGGCGGCGGTTTTGAGGAGCAGTCCTCTGCGACTGGTGAAGCGGCTCGTGAAAGATGTCGGCTCTGGCATGGCGGTGAACCCTTTCCTCAGGTCGTGCTCGCGGTACGGCGCTGGACCAGTACGGCGGCGACGATGATCGCGCCCTTGGCGATCTGCTGGACGTCGCTCTGCAGGTTGTTCAGGGCGAAGATGTTGGTGATCGTGGTGAAGATCAGGACGCCGAGCACGGAGCCGGTGATGGTGCCGCGACCCCCGCTGAGCAGGGTGCCGCCGATGATCGCGGCCGCGATGGCGTCGAGTTCGTAGAGGTTGCCGTTGGTGTTCTGGCCCGAGCCGGACAGGATGATCAGCAGGAAGGCGGCGATGCCGCAGCACAGTCCGGACAGCAGGTAGAGGTGGAGGCGCTGGCGGCGTACGTCGATGCCGGCGAGGCGGGCGGCCTCAGCGTTGCCGCCGACGGCGACGGTGCGCCGGCCGAAGGTCGTGCGGTTGAGGATCAGCCAGCCGACGACCGTCACGACCGCGAACACCATGACGAGGGGCGGGACGCCGAGGACGTACGCGTCACGCTCGCCGAGGTCGAGGATGCCGTCGACGGTGACGATCTGTGTCCTGCCGTCGGTGATCTGCAGGGCGAGTCCGCGGGCCGAGGCGAGCATGGCGAGCGTCGCGATGAACGGCACCATGCCGCCGTAGGCGACGAGCAGACCGTTGACCAGGCCGCAGCCCAGGCCGACGAGGACGGCGGTGAGGAGAATGCCGCCGAAGCCGTACTCCTGGGTGGCGACGGTGGTCGCCCACACGGAGGCGAGGGCGACGATCGCGCCGACGGAGAGGTCGATACCGCCGGAGGT
Organism: Streptomyces sp. NPDC030143; assembly: GCF_055573695.1. NCBI lineage: Bacteria > Bacillati > Actinomycetota > Actinomycetes > Kitasatosporales > Streptomycetaceae > Streptomyces > Streptomyces sp. NPDC030143. Next base: position 548,499 of record NZ_JBVIAY010000002.1, on the reverse strand, counting down.
GATGACGAAGGTCATCCCGACGGTGACGACGCCGATCACCGAGCCCTGGGTGAGGACGAGTTGGAGGTTGCGGGTGTCGAGGAACTCGTCGGGTCTGGTGATGCCCCCGATGAGGATCAGGGCGGCGAGCACGCCGAGGAGGGACAGGGTGCGCACGTCGGCGCGGGCCATGAGCCCCCGCCAGGCGGGGAGTCGTTCCTGCGGGGCCGTCTTGTCGGTGCCGCCCAGGGGCGGGGACACGTGCTGCGTCATGACGCCGGGCTTCCTTCCATGACGAGGTCGAGTACACGGTGTTCGTCGAGCTCGCGGGCCGGCGCGGTGTGCACGACGCGGCCTTCGCGGAGCACCAGCACACGGTCGGCCAGGCCGAGGACTTCCGGCACCTCGCTGGAGACCAACAACACGCCAAGGCCTTCGGCGGCCAGTCGACGGACGACTGCATACAGTTCGGCGCGGGCGCCGACGTCGACACCGCGCGTGGGCTCGTCGAGCAGCAGCACCCGGCATCCGCGCAACAGCCATCGCGCCAGAACGGCCTTCTGCTGGTTGCCACCGGACAGCGCGCGCACAAGTGCGGACGGGTTGTCGGGTCGCAGGGACAGCTCACGGGTCGCGGCTCGGGCCGCGCCGTGTTCGGCGCCGCGGTCGATCCAGCCGGCGCGGGAGAAGCGGGAGAGGGAGGAGACGGAGACGTTGCGGGTGACGGACTCCAGCATCAGCAGGGCCTGGGTCTTGCGTTCCTCGGGGGCGAGGCCGAGTCCGGCGCGGACGGCGGCCCGTACACTGCCGGCACGCAACGGCCGTCCGTCGACGAGCACCTGGCCCGCGGTGGGTTTGCGGGCTCCGTAGACCGTCTCCAGGATCTCGGAGCGTCCCGAGCCGACGAGTCCGGCCAGTCCCACGATCTCCCCGGGCCGGACCTCCAGGTCGAGGGGTTCGAACTCGCCGTCGCGGGCGAGTCCTCGCACCTCCAGGAGCGGTTTTCCCGGAGTGTCGGCCGCGTCCCGCACGGGCCGCTCGGGAAAGACGTACTCGACGTTGCGTCCCGTCATCAGCGCGACGACCTCGCGGGTCGGTGTCGTCTTCGCGGGCAGTCCGCCGGCCACGGCCCGGCCGTCCTTCAGCACGGTCACGCGGTCGCCTATGCGACGGATCTCCTCGAGCCGGTGGGAGATGTGAACGACGGCGACCCCGTCGGCGGTGAGATCGCCGACGATGCGGAAGAGGTTGTCGACCTCGTCGGGGTCGAGGGCGGCGGACGGCTCGTCCATCACGATCAGCCGCACGTCGTGGGAGAGGGCGCGCGCCATGGAGACGATCTGTTGCCGGGCCGGCGACAACTCTCCCACCAGGTCGGCGGGTTCGATCTCCGGGTGGCCGAGTCGGCGCAGGAGATCGGCTGTCGCGTTGCGTTCCGTCCTCCTCCGGACCACGAAGCCGGCGGTCGTGGGTTCGTGGCCGAGGTGGACGTTCTCGGCGACCGACAGGTGCTCGACCAGGTCGAGTTCCTGGTAGATGGTGGCGATGCCGAGGCGCATGGCGGCGATCGGCGAACGCAGGGTGACCGCCTCCCCGCGCCAGCGGATGGTGCCGGAGTCGGGTTGGTGGGCGCCGGCCAGGACCTTGATGAGGGTGGACTTCCCGGCACCGTTCTGGCCGAGCAGACAGTGCACCTCACCGGCCTGGACGTCGAGGTCGACGCCGTCCAGGGCCCGGACGCCGGGGAACGACCTGGTGATGCCGGACATGCTGAGCAGCGGTGCTTCTGGTGCCATGTGGGTTCCCCTCGGCGAACGTGCGGGCCGGAGTCAGGGCGGAACGAGACCGGGCAGGACATGACAAATCAGTGCAGGACAGGGCGAGGCGAGGCGAGGCGGAACGCTGCCGGGCCGAACGAGACTGCGAGACAGGGCGCGCTGTGCTGACGACGATCCGTACGGGGTGACGGAGTACGGGAGCTGAACGAGGTGAGGCGTGCGCGGGTGTGGTGCTAGGCGGGTGAGAAGAGGTGGTCGCTGATCAGCCGGGCCCCGCCGATCACACCGGCGGTGGGGCCCAACTCGCCCAGGACGATGGGCAGGTTGCCGGTCGCCAGGGGCAGCGACTGGCGGTAGACCTGGGTGCGGATGGCGGCGAGCAGGGTGTGGCCAAGGCCGGTCACCCCGCCCCCGATCACCACCAGGCCGGGGTTGAAGAACGAGACGAGTCCGGCGATGACCTGGCCGACGCGGTTGCCGCCCGCGCGGATCAGCTCGAGGGAGGTGGCGTCGCCCGCGGCGGCCGCGGCGGCGACGTCGGCGGCGGTGAGGCCGCCGTTCGTCTCCAGTCGGGCGGCGAGTTCCGCCGAGAGGCCCTGCCGGGCCGCGTCCACCGCGTCACGGGCCAGGGCCGCGCCGCTGAAGTGGGCTTCGAGACAGCCCCGGTTGCCGCAGGCACAGGGACGGCCGTCGGGCACGGCCTGGATGTGTCCGATGTCGCCGGCACTGCCCGTCGTCCCGCGGTAGACCTGGCCGCCGACGACGATCCCGCAGCCGATGCCGGTGCCGATCTTGACGCAGAGGTAGTCGGCGACGGTGCGGGCGACGCCCGCGTGCTGCTCCCCCATGGCCATGAGGTTCACGTCGTTGTCCACCATGACCGGGCAGCCGAGTTCCTGGCTGAGTGCCTCCCGTACGGGGAAGCCGTCCCAGCCCGGCATGATCGGGGGCGCGACCGGCACTCCCTCGGGGAAACGGACCGGGCCGGGGACGCCGATGCCGGCGCCGTCGAAGCCCTCGGCGAGCCCCGTCGCCTTCAACTTCGCTGCCATGGCGAGGACTTGCTCGAACACCGCGACCGGTCCCTCACGTACGTCGAGGGGTTGGTTGAGGTGGCCGAGTGTTTCCAGTTCGGCGTTGGTGGCGGCGACGTCGACCGAGGTCGCGCCGATGTCGACGCCGAGGAAGCGCAGTCCGGGGTTGAGGCGGACGTTGTGGGAGCGGCGGCCACCGCGTGAGGCGGCGAGTCCGTCGGCCACGACCAGCCCCGTCTCCAGCAGCCGGTCCACCTCCACGGCCAGCTTGGACCGTGACAGGTCGACCTGGTCACCGAGTTGAGCACGCGAGTTGGGGCCACCGTCGCGCAACAGCTTGAGCAGCCGGGCCTGGTGGGCGTTCGCGGGTCGCGCCGTCATGCGTCTCACGAGTCCCTCCCCGCCTCGACAGGCCACCGGCTGTTCGGGCTTTCGAGGGGAACGTAGCAGCGGTTGCCGGGAGTGGGAAGAATTCACGCAGGGATTGGCCCAGGCTTTCTCCACCCTCAGGACAAAGACGGGGAGGGCGACGGGAGGGCAGGGGTCCGCGGGTCGGTGTGGGCGCGCAACGCGGGAGCCGCCCCGCGGGGCGGCCCAGGTGGGCGGCCGTGCGGAGCGGCTCCGAGAAGCGCGATCCCGTGCCGGCTACGACCGTTGACGGGCGTGGTACGAGCGCCGTGTGTGCTCCGTGTGCTCACGCATGAGCTGGGTGGCGAGCTGCTCGTTGCCTTCGGCGATCGCGGAGATCAGGTCCCCGTGTTCGATCCAGGACTGGTGTCCGCGTTGCCGGGCGACGGGCGTGTAGTACCAGCGGACCCGACGGTCGACCTGCGCTGCCAGCTCCGCGAGGACCGCGTTGCCGGCCAGTTCCATGATCTTCGCGTGGAACCGGGCGTTGAGGGCGACGGCGGCGTCGATGTCGTCCTTGGCGACGGCCAGCTTGCCCTGGGCCTGTACCTCGAGCAGGGCGTCGATGCCGGCCCGGTCGGCGTGGGCGGCGGCCAGGCGCGCGGCCTCCGCCTCCAACAGCGTCCGCACCGTGAGGAGTTGGTCGGCCTCCTCCTCGGTGGGTTCGTGCACGAAGGCGCCCTGGGCGGGCCTCAGGTCGACCCAGCCCTCGGTGTTCAGCCGCTGGAGCGCCTCGCGCACCGGCTGGCGCGAGACGCCGAGGTGGCCGGCGAGCTCGCTCTCGACGAGGTGCTGGCCGGGTTGCAGGGCGCGGGTGGTGATGAGTTCGAGCAGCGCCTCGTACACGCGTTCACGCAGCGGGCCGGGGCGTTCGAGCTTGGGCACCGCCCCCTGCGGCAGTCCTGTCGACAACATCGGTCGGTCCCCCTCCTGGGCAGCGCCCGGGCGCCTTCAGCCGGAAAGCCAGTATCGATTGTCTTTCGTCTACAGTCTACGGGCCACAGTAGCCAGCGACTGGCGGACGTCGACCGCGTCACACTTGCGCCCCGCACAGGGAGCCCGGCCGCACGGCCAGACGACGGCGCGGCCACAACTCCGCCCGCACGAAACTCGTGGCAGCGCCGACCGGCCGCCGTCACGGGCAGCGTACGACCTGCCCCGCGTACGACAGGTTGCCGCCGAAGCCGAAGAGCAGCACCGGATCCCCGGTGGAGACGGCGCCGCGCTCGATCAGCTTGGAGAAGGCGAGCGGGATGCTGGCGGCGGAGGTGTTGCCCGATTCGGTGACATCGCAGGCGACCACGGCGTTGACGGCGCCGATCTTCTGGGCGAGCGGCTCGATGATGCGCAGGTTCGCCTGGTGCAGGACGACGGCGGCGAGGTCCTCCGGGACGAGACCGGCCCGCTCGCACGCTTCCCGCGCGAGCGGGGGCAGCCGCGTGGTCGCCCAGCGGTAGACGCTCTGCCCCTCCTGAGCGAACCGGGCCGGCTGCCCCTCGATGCGCACCGCGTGGCCCATCTCGGGCACCGATCCCCACAGCACCGGCGCGATGCCCGGCTCTTCCGAGGCCTCCACGACGGCGGCCCCCGCCCCGTCGCCGACGAGTACGCAGGTGGTGCGGTCGCTCCAGTCGGTCACCTCCGACATCTTGTCGGCGCCGATGACCAGGGCACGGCGGGAGGCGCCCGCGCGGACGGTGTGGTCGGCGGTGGCCAGTGCGTGGGTGAAGCCGGCGCACACGACGTTGACGTCCATCGCGGCCGGGGAGGGGATGCCGAGGCGGGCGGCGACGCGGGCGGCCATGTTGGGCGAGCGGTCCACGGCGGTGGAGGTCGCGACCAGGACGAGGTCGATGTCGGCCGGGGTGAGCCCGGCCGTCGCCAGCGCCTTGGCGGCGGCGTGCGCGGCCAGTTCGTCGACGGGCTCGTCGGGCCCGGCGATGTGGCGCGTGCTGATGCCCACCCGGCTCCTGATCCACTCGTCACTTGTGTCGACCAGGCCCGCCAGGTCCTCGTTGGTGAGTACCTTGGCGGGCTGGTAGTGGCCGACGGCGGCGATGCGCGAGCCGTTCATGCGGGTGGTCCCCCTCGGTGCCTTGGGTAGCGGGATCCACCAGTCTGATCAGTGACCGACGGGTACGGGGGCGCGACAAGCGACAGGAAACGGGCCCGCAGCTTGTCGGCTTCCCCCGAGCCCTCGGACGTCCTGGCGACCGTCCGGCACCCAGCCGGTGCTAGCCGGTGAACAGCTGCGTCGCCTTCCGTACGAGTTCGTACAGCCCGTAGACGAGCGGCGCCCCCACCCACAGCCAGGCGAAGGCGATCAGCGGGCGCCGGTCAGGCGGACTCGGGCTGCTGGGGGCGGGGTCGTGCGACATCGGCGGCCTCCGGGGCGGGCACGTGGTGGTGGCGGGGGTGGACGGGGCGGACGAGTTCGTTGGCGACGAAACCGACGGCGAGCAGTCCGATCATGATGAACAGGGACAGGGTGTAGAGGGACGAGCCGTGCCGGCCGGCCTCCTCCTGCCTGTCGGCGATCCAGTTCACGATCAGCGGGCCGAGGACGCCGGCCGTGGACCAGGCGGTGAGCAGTCGCCCGTGGATGGCGCCGACCTGGTAGGTGCCGAACAGGTCCTTGAGGTAGGCGGGGATGGTCGCGAAGCCGCCGCCGTAGAAGGAGAGGATCACCAGGGCGCACAGGATGAACAGGGGCTTGGAGGAGTCCCCGCCCAGGGCGATGAGCGCGTACATCAGCGCGCCGACGCCAAGGTAGACGCGGTAGACGTTCTTGCGGCCGATCAGGTCCGAGGTGGACGACCAGCCGATGCGGCCGGCCATGTTGGCGGCGGACAGCAGGGCGACGAAGCCGGCGGCGGCCGTCACGGACACCGGGGTCGCGGTGTCGGCGAAGAAGTCCGTGATCATCGGGGCGGCCTTCTCCAGGATGCCGATGCCGGCGGTCACGTTCATGCAGAGCACGACCCACAGGCACCAGAACTGCGGGGTGCGCACCGCGTCGCGGGCGGAGACCTGTACCTGTGTCCCCGTCGCGGTGTCCCGGCCGTCGGCGGTCTGCGGGGTGGCGCGCGGCACCCGTACCAGCAGGACGCCCAGCGTCATGAAGAGCGCGTACGACATCCCGTGGACGAGGAACGCGAGGGCGATCCCGGAGTGGTCGGCGCCGAAGGACTGCGCCGACCAGGGCGAGGCGATGAGGGCGCCGCCGCCGAAGCCCATGATGGCGATGCCGGTGGCCATGCCGGGCCGGTCCGGGAACCACTTGATCAGGGTGGAGACGGGAGAGATGTAGCCGATGCCGAGGCCGATGCCGCCGACGAAGCCGTAGCCGAGGACGATCAGCCAGTACTGCTCGATGGCGGCGCCGAGCGCGGAGATCAGGAAACCGGACGAGAAGCAGATCAGGGCGACGGTCATGGCCCAGCGCGGTCCGTTGCGCTCGACGAAGGTCCCCCCGAACGCGGCGGACAGGCCCAGCATGACGATGGCGAGCTGGAAGGGCAGCGCGCTCTGGGTGCCGCTGAGGTCGAGGGCGGACTCGAGCGGCGGTTTGAAGACGGACCAGGCGTAGGCCTGGCCGATGGAGAGGTGGACGGAGAGGGCGGCCGGGGGGACCAGCCAGCGGCTCCAGCCGGGCGGTGCGATGGGGGGACTCATGAGTCCGCAACGGTAGGAAGGGTCCCGGCTGTTGAGAAGGCGGCGCGTCGACCGTATGCGGTGAGCGGTATGCGGACTGCGCCGAGCGGTCGCACGATGCTCTGCGCGGCCTCTTGCTGCCGCAACCCCCATACTGTTGGCGGCCCCTACGACGGCCATCGCGTCGAGAGCGTGGACCCGGGACGGAACGGTCAGTGCGGTGCTCGCTCCCGAACGGGCCGTCGGCTGCGTCGTCTACGCCGCCACCGAGCTCGAAGGGCCCGGTGTCGTACGGCACCTGGAAGGCACCCGGTTCTCCGTCGGCGAGCCCGACCGGAGTGTGTCGCCGCGCTGCGTCGCCTTCGGTGACGCCCTGCGGGCGGGTGGGCTGAAGTGCCCGGTGGAGCGCGATCTGCGCAACGACATCTGGCTCAAGCTGCTCGGGAACATCTCCTTCAACCCGATCAGCGCCCTGGCCCGCGCCACCATGCGGCAGATGTGCCTGCACGGCGGCACCCGTCAGGTCATCGAGACGATGATGCACGAGACGCTCTCGGTCGCCGAGGCGCTCGGCTGCGAGGTGGGCGTCTCCATCGAGCGCCGGCTCGCGGGCGCCGAGCGGGTCGGCGACCACCGCACCTCCACGCTCCAGGACCTGGAGCGCGGCAAGCCGCTCGAACTGGACGTGCTGCTCGCGGCCGTCGTCGAGCTGGCGCAGATCACCGGCGTCGAGGTGCCCACCCTGCGCACCGTGCACGCCGTCTCGGACCTGCTCGCGCTGAGGAGCGCCGCATGAGGAAACGGCAACCGAAGACCTACACCCGGCTCACCCGTCCGCTGGTGCGCGACTCCAGCGACGAGCCCTTGCGGCCCGCGAGTTGGCAGGAGGCGCTGGACCGGGCGGCCCGGGACCTGGAGCGCAACCGCGGCGCGTTCGGCATGTTCTCCTGCGCCCGCGCGACCAACGAGATGAACTACGTGGCGCAGAAGTTCGCGCGGGTCGTCATGGGCACCAACAACGTCGACTCCTGCAACCGCACGTGTCACGCCCCCAGCGTCGCGGGTCTCTCGGCCGCGTTCGGCTCCGGCGGCGGGACGTCGTCGTACGAGGAGATCGAGCACACCGACGTCATCGTGATGTGGGGTTCCAACGCCCGTTTCGCGCACCCGATCTTCTTCCAGCACGTGCTGAAGGGGATCCACAACGGCGCGCGGATGTACGCGGTCGACCCGCGGCGGACGTCGACCGCCGAGTGGGCGGAGGGCTGGCTCGGGCTGAACGTCGGTACGGACATCCCGATGGCGCACGCGATGGGCCGCGAGATCATCCACTCCGGTCTCGCCAACGAGGCGTTCGTCGAGCGGGCCACGTCGGGTTTCGAGGAGTACCGGCAGCTCGTGGAGCCGTGGACGCTTTCCCTGGCCGAGAAGGTCACCGGTGTACCGGCCGCCGCCATACGGGAGGTGGCACACGCCTACGCCCGTGCAGAGCGGGCCCAGCTGTGCTGGACCCTCGGCATCACCGAGCACCACAACGGCACCGACAACGTCCGGGCGCTGATCAACCTGTCCCTGCTGACCGGCCACGTCGGCCGCTACGGCTCCGGGCTTCAGCCGCTGCGCGGTCAGAACAACGTGCCGGGCGGCGGGGACATGGGCGCGATCCTCAACCGTCTGCCCGGCTTCCAGGACATCCTCGACGCCGAGGCCCGGCTGAGGTTCGAGTCGGCCTGGGACACCGTCATCCAGCCGCACTACGGGATGAACCTGACGGAGATGTTCGAGGCGATGGAGTCGGGCGAGCTGCGGGCCGTGTACTGCATCGGCGAGAACCCCGCGCAGTCGGAGGCGGACAGCGAGCAGGCCGTGCGGCGGATGAAGGAGCTCGACTTCCTCGTCGTCCAGGACATCTTCCTCACCGACGTGGAACGGGCGGCCGTCGACGCCCTGTTGGGGCCTGCGGAGTCGTCCTGGGAGGGGGCCGACCGTTCCGGCGCCGATCTGCGGTGGGCCCGCGGCGGCCGTGCGGCGCGTGACCGCCGCGACCTGCTGTTGCCGGGGCTGCACGCGATCAACGACCGGATCGGCTGGATCAGCGAGGGCGCCCTCGGCTACCTGTGCCGGCGGCTGACCGTGCCGCCGGCAGAGGCGTACGGCGTCGCGACCTTCTACGCGATGTTCTCGGTGCGGCCCCGCCCCGCGAGTGTGCTGCACGTGTGCGCGGACCTCGCGTGCACGGCCGCCGGGGCCGCCGACGTGTGCGCCGGCGTCGAGTCCCGCCTCGGGCCCGGCAGCGGGGTGCACGTGGAACGCAGCCCCTGTCTGGGCCTGTGCGAACGAGCCCCGGCCGCGCTCGCGATCAGGGCCGGCGACCCGGTGCGTACGGCGGTGGCGGCGCCGGCCGGCGTGTCCGACGCCGTGCTCGCCGCGAGCGCCCCCGACTCGGCGCCCGAGGAGCCGCCGGCGGTGGCGGCGGTGCCCCAGGCCGGGGACCCCTCGCTGTTCCGCTCCGCCGTGTGGGGGTGGTCGATCCGGCGAGCCTGGACGACTACCGGGCGCACGGCGGCTACACGGCGTTGCGCCGGGCCTTCGAGCTCGGGCCCGCCGCGGTGATCCGCGAGGTCACCGACTCCGGCCTGGTCGGGCGGGGCGGGGCCGCCTTCCCGACGGGCCGCAAGTGGCAGGCCACGGCGTCGCAACCGGACCGTCCGCACTACCGGGTGTGCAATGCGGACGAGTCCGAGCCGGGCACCTTCAACGACCGGGTGCTGATGGAGGGCGATCCGTTCGCGCTGGTGGAGGCGATGACGATCGCGGCGTATGCGGTCGGCGCGCGGCGGGGTTTCCTGTATGTCCGCGGCGAGTACCCGCGAGCGATATATCGTATGCAATATGCCGTTGACCGTGCGCGTGCGCGGGGTTTTCTCGGCGACGACATCCTCGGCCAGGGCAGCCGGCGTCCCTGGCAGGGCGATGTCGTCGGCGGCCGCCGCACCGGAACGGTCCGCGATCCGCCGCAGTGCCTCCTCCTGCCGGACGGTGCCGACCCGGCACGGCACGACGTCTGCCGGGCCTCCGGGAAGGACGTGCCGACCCTCTGCGAGGGCGACACGCTCATGCCGAAGAACGCCTGCCGCGTCTGCGTGGTGGAGGTCGAGGGGGCGCGCACGCTGGTCCCCGCCTGCTCCCGCGCGGCGGAGCCCGGGATGCGGGTGCGCACCGACAGCGAGCGCGCCCGGCACAGCCGCAGGATCGTCCTCGAGCTCCTCGCGTCCTCGGCCGATCTGTCCACGACCCCGCGGGTCGCTCAGTGGATCAAGGAGTACGAGGCGAAACCGGACCGTTTCGGCACGGACGCGGCCCGGTTGAACGAGGAGCCGAGGGTCGACAACGAGCTGTACGTCCGCGACTACGACAAGTGCATCCTCTGTTACAAGTGTGTCGACGCCTGTGGCGAACAGTGGCAGAACACCTTCGCGATCTCGGTGGCGGGCCGCGGTTTCGACGCCCGGATCGCCGTCGAGCACGACGCGCCGCTGACCGACTCGGCGTGCGTGTACTGCGGGAACTGCATCGAGGTGTGCCCCACGGGGGCGCTGTCGTTCAGGTCGGAGTTCGACCGGCGGGAAGCGGGTACCTGGGACGAGTCGGCGCAGACGCGGACGACCACGGTGTGCGCGTACTGCGGAGTGGGCTGCGACCTGACGCTCCACGTGCAGGACAATGAGATCGTCAAGGTCACCTCGCCGCACGACAACCCGGTGACCCACGGCAATCTCTGCATCAAGGGCCGCTTCGGCTACCAGCACGTACAGAACCGGGGCTGATCAGGACATGGGACGAGTCACCGAGCGACGCAAGGTGCTCCGCATACGCGACGGGGCGGTCTCCACCCGGCCGGACACGCTCGTCGCCGAGGAGCCGCTGGAGATCCGGCTCAACGGCAAGCCGCTGGCGATCACCATGCGCACGCCCGGTGACGACTTCGCGCTGGCGGCCGGTTTCCTGGTCAGCGAAGGTGTACTGGCTACGGAATCCGATCTGCAGAACATCGTCTACTGCGCCGGGGCGACCGTCGACGGCTCGAACACCTACAACGTGGTGGACGTGAAGACCGCGCCGGACGTGGTGATGCCCGACATCACCTTGGAGCGGAACGTGTACACCACCTCGTCCTGCGGCCTGTGCGGCAAGGCGAGTCTGGACGCGGTCCGCACCACGGCGCGCTGGCCGATCGCCGACACTCCCCCGCTGCGGCTCGCGCCGGAGTTGCTGGCGAGCCTTCCCGACCGGCTGCGGGCGGCCCAGCGGGTGTTCGACCGGACCGGCGGGCTGCACGCGGCGGCGCTGTTCTCCGAGGACGGCGGGCTGCTGGACGTGCGGGAGGACGTCGGCCGGCACAACGCGGTCGACAAGCTCGTCGGGCGTGCCCTGCAGAACGGGGAGCTGCCGCTGTCCCGCACGATCCTGCTGGTGTCGGGCCGGGCCTCGTTCGAGCTGGCGCAGAAGGCCGTGATGGCGGGCGTCCCGGTGCTGGCGGCGGTGTCGGCGCCGTCGTCGCTGGCGGTGGACCTGGCCGCGGAGACCGGGCTGACGCTGGTGGGTTTCCTGCGGGGCACTTCCATGAACGTGTACGCGGGTGAGGGTCGCATAGCCCTGCGGGCGGCGGCCGCCCAGGGCTGAGCGGACCGCCCGCGGCACGGCGGCGGGGCCCCGACCGGCGGGGAGCGCCCCCTGCGCCGCAGGGGCCCCGTCTCGGCTTCCGGACGGCCGTCCCACCCTCGGAAACAGCCGTCCCGCCCCCGGAGACAGCCGTCCCACCTCCGGAGACAGCCTTCCGCCGGGACAAGACGGTGGTGCCGCCCCGGGGAGCCGGTGGTGTGCCGCCCTGAGGACGGTGGGCCGCCCGGGGAGGACGACGTCCCGCTCGGCAGACGGCTGTAGGGCCCGGGAGGGGGACGCGTCAGCCGGAAGAGGTGGGAGAGGGGCGGCGGCCTCCCGCGGCGAAGGCGATCTCCTTCGCTGCCACGACCGTGCCCAGGCGGGGGAAGTCCAGCCGTACGGACGCCTCGTGCTCGGCTCCGGTGAGGGCGGCCATCGCGTCCTCCACGAAGACCAGCTCGTAGCCCAGGTCGCCGGCGGAGCGGGCGGTGGACTCGACGCCCAGATTGGTCGCGATGCCGCCGAACACCAGGGTGGTGACACCGAGGCGGCGCAGACGGTCGTCCAGGTCGGTGCGGTGGAAGCCGCCGATCGTCTGCTTGACGACCTCCAGGTCGCCGCCCTTCGACAGTCCCGCCACGAGGTGGCTGCCGGGTGGCTGCTCGGCGACGCCGGGGCGTTCGACGCGGATCAGGACGACGGGGGCGCCGGCGGAGCGGAAGGCGTCCGCCAGTTCCCCGGCCGCCGCCAGGACGTCGGTGCCCGACCGGGGTTCCAGGGGCAGCGCGACGATGCGGTCCATCAGGTCGACGAGGACGAGGGCGGTGTGCGCGGGATCCAGCGCGTGGGGTGCGGTCATGACGGAACGTTATCCCCCGTCAGCGGTCCGTACCGGAAATCCGGATCAACAGGGCCGTGAACTGGTCGCGTTCGGCGGTGGACAGCGGGGCGAGCAGCGCGTCGTTCACCTTGCGGGCGGTCTTCTCGCAGCGCACCAGCATCCGTTCGCCGTCGCCGGTGAGCGACACGGCGTTCTCGCGGCGGTCCCGGGGGTCCGGCTCGCGCACGGCGAGGCCCGCCGCCTGGAGGTCGTCGGGGATGCCGACCAGGTCCTTGGGGTCGAGGCCGACGCTGCGGCCGAGGCCGGCCTGGGCGACGGGCACGAGGTCGCGGACGGCGCAGAGCACGACGTGGTGCCACATCCGCAGCCCTTCGCTCGCCAGCGCCTCGGCGACCAGGGCGCGTCCGCCGGCGGCGGCCCGGCCGGGCACTCACCACCCCGCCCCAAGCCGTGAGCGGCCCCGCCCCGCCTCGTCCCGGGCCGTGAGCGGCCCCGCCCGCGCCGAGGTCGTGAGCGAGCCCGCCCCGCCCGAGGCTGTGAGCGACCCGCCGCCCGCCCGGTTCCCGGCGCCCGGCGTGGTCTGAGGGGTCCTTGCACTCTGCCCGCCCGGGCCACGCGGCCTGATCAGGCGCTCATGGTGCAAGCGCCCCTCAGCGCGACCGCGCCCCAGTGTCCACCGCGGCGCGTCGCCGGTCGGCGGCCGGTGCCTGTTCGGTGGCCGCCTCCGTCTCCTCCCGCGTCTGCGTCTGCTCCTCCGGATCGCGCGACCGGCGCTTGGCGATCACCGCGCACACCATCAGCTGCATCTGGTGGAAGAGCATCAGCGGCAGCACGGCGAGGGCCGCCTGCGCGCCGAACAGCACGCTCGCCATGGGCAGCCCGGAGGCGAGGGACTTCTTGGAGCCGGCGAACTGGATCGCGATCCGGTCCTCCCGGTCGAAGCGCAAGGCCCTACCGCCGTACCAGGTCACCGCGAGCATCGCCGCGAGCAGCACGGCCTCGACGACGAGCAGGCCGGCCAGCCGGACCGGGCTGACCTGGTGCCAGATGCCCTGGACCATGCCCTCGCTGAACGCGGTGTAGACGACGAGGAGGATCGAGCCGCGGTCGACGTGGCCGAGGACCTTCTTGTGGCGGGTGACGAACCCGCCGATCCAGCGGCGCAACAGCTGCCCGGCGACGAAGGGCACGAGCAGCTGGAGGACGATCTCCACAAGGGAGTCCGCGGAGAACCCGCCCCCGCTGCCGCCGAGCAGCGCGGCGGCCAGCAGCGGGGTGATCACGATGCCGACCAGGGAGGAGAAGGACCCGGCGCAGATCGCGGCGGGCACGTTGCCGCGGGCCATCGAGGTGAAGGCGATCGACGACTGGATGGTCGACGGGACCAGCGTGAGGAAGAGCAGACCCTGGTGGAGCGGGTCGGTCAGGACGACCGGGACGAGACCGCGCGCGGCCAGCCCCAGCAGCGGGAAGAGCACGAAGGTGCAGGCCAGGACGGTGACGTGCAGTCGCCAGTGCTTGAGCCCGTCCAGTGCCTCACGGGTGGACAGGCGGGCGCCGTAGAGGAAGAAGAGGAAGGCGATCGCCGCCGTGGAGGCGCCGGAGGTCACGTCGGCGGCCCCGCCGCGCGCCGGGAACAGCGCCGCGAGGCCCACTGTCCCGAGCAACAGGACGATGTACGGGTCGATCGGCATCCGACTCGGCCGGCGCAGGCGTTTCACAGTGCTCCACTTGCTCGTTCGTACGCGGTTCACTCGTCCGGGACCGGTGCGGGGCCGGACGCCCCCTTCACCGGTGCGGGGCCGGTCGGCCCCTCTCCATCGTCCTCCCCGTCCCCGTGATCGGGAATCGGTCATACCGCTCTGACTGTCATCGCGAAGCATGATGACCGGCCTACCGACGGAGTACCGTGGCCGGCATGTACGACCCCTCCCACCTGCGGACGTTCCTGGCGGTCGCCCAGACACTGAGCTTCACGCAGGCCGCTCGGCGGCTCGGGCTGCGCCAGTCGACCGTCAGTCAGCACGTCCGGCGGCTGGAGGACGCCACCGGGCGGACGCTGTTCAGCCGGGACACGCACACGGTGGAGCTGACCGAGGACGGCGAGGCGATGCTCGGCTTCGCGCGGCGGATCCTGGAGGTCCACGAGCAGGCCGCGGCGTTCTTCACCGGCACCCGGCTGCGCGGGCGGCTGCGGTTCGGCGCGTCCGAGGACTTCGTGCTCACGCGACTGCCGGAGATCCTCGAGGCCTTCCGGCACGACCACCCGGAAGTGGACCTGGAGCTGACGGTGGAGCTGTCCGGCACCCTGCACGAGCAGCTCACCGCCGGGAAACTGGACCTGGTGCTGGCCAAGCGGCGCCCGGAGGACCCGCGCGGCGAGCTGGTCTGGCACGACGAGCTGGTGTGGATCGGGGCGGAACGGCTGCGGGTGGACCCGGAGCGCCCGGTGCCGCTCATCGTGTACCCGCCGCCGGGCATCACCCGCGCGCTGGCCATGGAGGCGCTGGAGCGGCAGGGGCGTGCGTGGCGGATCGTGTGCACGAGCGGCAGCCTCAACGGGCTCGTCGCCGCGGCCCGCGCCGGTCTGGGGGTGATGGCGCACTCCCGGGGTCTGATCCCGCCGGGTCTGGTGCGCGTCCCGGAGCGGGCGGGCCTGCCGGAGCTCGGACGGGTCGACTTCGTTCTCGTGCACGGCCGGCGCCGCACGTCGGCCCAGGGCGCGGCGGACGCGTTGGCGGCGGCCGTCCTGGCGGGCGGGGACCGCTTGCACCGCCGGGGTGCGCGCCCGCGGCACGCTCCGCCGGACGGGGCCGGGGCCTGAGGGGAGGTAACGCGGTCGCCCGCCCCGACGCTGTGGGGAAGGGAGGTCCTCCCCTGTCGGCGAGGCCGCGGCGGCCGGGGCCGGGCGGCGTGAGTACGACGGGCGGATTCGGTGGAGATTACGGCACCGGAACTTACTCGGCCGTCAGTTTTCTGTCCGACCCTTCCGCATGTGAGCCCATTTTCCCGCACCGACCGGCGCAGACGAGAGCATCGCTCGCTTTCCGACCCTCTCCCGCCCCGCCCGGGCGTGGGGTAGCTTTCACCGCGCTGTGCGGCCAGGAGAGACGGGGTGCGGGGTTTGCGCGAGTTCACCAACCCTCCGTTGGCGTTGGCACCGCCGGTGGGCGGACTGGCCGACGTCGTGTTCCAGCACGCCCAGGACGACCCCGGGCACATCGCACTCGGCCGCAAGGACGAGCGGGGACACTGGCGGGACGTGACCGCCGCCGAGTTCCGCGACGAGGTCCTCGCCCTGGCGAAGGGGCTGCTCGCGCAGGGCATCCGTTTCGGCGACCGCGTCGCGATCGTGTCCCGTACCCGCTACGAGTGGACTCTCTTCGACTACGCCTTGTGGACCATCGGCGCCCAGGTGGTCCCGGTCTACCCGACGTCCTCGGCCGAACAGTGCTTCTGGATGCTGTACGACGCCGAGGTGACGGCCGCGATCGTGGAGCACGAGGACCACGCGATGACGATCGCCACCGTCATCGACCGCCTCCCCCACCTGCGCCGGCTGTGGCAGCTGGACGAGGGGTGCGTGCAGGAGCTGTACGACGCCGGCGTCGCCCTCGACGACGACGTGGTGCACCGCCACCGCGAGGCCGTCACCCCCGACTCCGTCGCGACGATCATCTACACGTCCGGCACGACCGGCCGCCCCAAGGGCTGTGTCATCTCGCACGGCAACTTCATGGTCGAGGCGGACACCGTCATCCGGCGGTGGGAGCCGGTGTTCCACTCCCGCAAGGGCGACGAGGCGGCGACGCTGCTCTTCCTGCCGCTGGCGCACGTGTTCGGGCGGATGGTGCAGATCGCCGCGATCCGCGGCAAGGTCCGTTTCGGCCACCAGCCCCAGATGCAGGCCGCCGCCCTGCTGCCCGACCTGGCCGCGTTCCGGCCGACGTTCTTCCTCGCCGTGCCGTACATCTTCGAGAAGGTGTTCAACGCCGCCCGTCGCAAGGCGGAACGGGAGGGGAAGGCCGGACCCTTCGAGAAGGCCGTCGGCGTGGCCGTGGACTATGCCGAGGCGGTCGAGGCGAAGGCGTGGGGCACCGGGCCCGGCCCCTCGGCGGGACTGCGCGTGCAGCACCAGCTGTTCGACAAGCTCGTCTACTCCAAGATGCGCGCCGCGATGGGCGGCCGGGTCCGGCAGGCGATGTCGGGCGGCTCGGCGATGGACCGCAGACTGGGACTGTTCTTCGCGGGCGCGGGCGTGCAGATCTACGAGGGCTACGGCCTGACCGAGTCGACGGCGGCCGCGACCGCCAACCCGCCCGGCCGCACCCGGTACGGCACCGTCGGGCAGCCCATCCCCGGCATGACCGTCCACATCGCGGACGACGGTGAGATCTGGCTGCGCGGTGACAACGTCTTCCAGGGTTATCTGAACAATCCCAAGGCCACCGACGAGGCCCTGCAGGACGGCTGGCTGGCCACCGGCGACCTGGGTTCGCTCGACGAAGACGGTTACCTCACCATCACCGGCCGCAAGAAGGAGATCCTCGTCACCTCCGGCGGCAAGAGCGTTTCACCCGGGCTGCTGGAGGAACGCGTACGGGACCATCCGCTGGTCAGTCAGTGCATCGTCGTCGGCAACGACCGGCCGTTCGTCGCCGCGCTGGTCACCCTCGATCAGGAGGCCGTCGAGCACTGGCTGCAGATGCGCGCCAAACCGCAGATGAGCGCGGCGGAACTGGTGCGTGATCCGGACCTGGAGACCGAGGTGCGCAGGGCGGTGATCGCCGCCAACACGCTGGTCTCGCAGGCCGAGTCCATCCGCACCTTCCGTATCCTCGCCCAGCCGTTCACCGAGGAACACGGCCTGCTGACCCCGTCGTTGAAACTGAAGCGGAAAGCGATCGAGAACGCTTACGCGGACGAGGTCGACGCGCTGTACCGCACCTGAGGCGACCGGAGGATTGGGAGAGGGGAGTCCGGGGATCAGGAATGCGGCGGGCGTCGTGATCGTTGACGATGGGAGTACCACTTTGACGGACAACCCGAAGGATCAAGAGCTCGTGAGCAGCAAGGTCCCCCCGATCAACCTCAACAACGGCGTCGAGATGCCCCAGCTGGGCTTCGGCGTCTGGCAGGTGCCGGACGACGAGGCGGAGCAGGCGGTCACCACCGCGCTGGAGGCCGGGTACCGCAGCATCGACACAGCGGCGATCTACGGCAACGAAGAGGGCACCGGCAAGGCCATCGCCTCCTCCGGTGTGCCCCGTAAGGACATCTTCGTCACCACCAAGCTCTGGAACAGCGACCAGGGGTACGACGCGACGTTGCGCGCGTTCGACACCTCCCTGGAGAAGCTGGGCCTCGACTACGTCGACCTGTACCTCATCCACTGGCCGCTGCCGGCCCAAGACGCCTACGTCGACACCTACAAGGCGTTCGAGAAGCTGCTGGCGGACGGCCGCGCGCGGGCCATCGGCGTCTCCAACTTCCTGCCTGAGCACCTCGAGCGGCTGATCGGTGAGACGTCGGTCATCCCGGCGGTCAACCAGATCGAGCTGCACCCGCACCTGCAGCAGCACGCCGCCCGGGAGTTCCACGCGGAGCAGGGCATCGCCACCGAGGCGTGGTCCCCGCTCGGCCAGGGCAAGGGCCTGCTGGAGGTCCCGGCGATCGTCGCCATCGCGCGCAAGCACGACCGCACCCCGGCGCAGGTCGTGCTGCGTTGGCACCTCCAGCTCGGCAACGTCGTGATCCCGAAGTCCGTGACGCCGTCACGGATCAAGGAGAACATCGAGGTGTTCGACTTCAGCCTCGACACCGAGGACCTGGCGGCGATCAGCGCGCTGAACGAGGACCGGCGCATCGGCCCCGACCCCGCCACGTTCCAGGGCTGAACGGCCCCGCCCGCGTCCGGAGGGCGCCTCCCCGTGTTCGGGGGAGGCGCCTTCTCGGTGCACGGGGACGGTCAGTTGGGCTGTCCGACGGGGCGTACGACGACGGTGTTGACGTCGACGCCCTCGGGTTGGCGGATCGCCCACACGACCGAGTCGGCGATCTGGTCGGCGGTGAGCAGGTGCCCGGGCGGCAGGCTTCCGTAGCTGTCCCAGAACGGGGTCTCCACCCGGCCGGGCGCGACCAGGGTCACGCCGATGCCCCACTCGGTGACCTGGCGGCGGGTGTTCTCCGCAAGACCGGTCACCGCCCACTTCGTCGCCCCGTAGAGGTTGCCCGGTGTGGGCACGAACCCGGCGACGCTGCCGAGCAGCACGATCCGGCCCCGCGTCCGACGGAGGGCGTCGACGGAGGCCCGGATCAGGAACGCGGGGCCGAGGACGTTGGTGAGGACCATGTCGGTCCAGCCGGCCGGGTCGCCCTCGGCTACGGAGTCGTGCGTGGCGGTGCCAGCGTTGGCGACGACTGTATCCAGTCGACCGTGGACCTTGAGCGTACGGTCGACCGCCGACTGTATGGAGTCGTAGTCCGCCGTGTCGCCGACGACCGTCAACAGTTCGTCGGGGTCACCGAGTTCCGCCGCGAAGGAGGCCAACCGCTCCTCGCCGCGCCCGGTGACGGTGACCCGGTACCCCGCGGCCAGCAGTTGGCGCGCGACAGCGGCGCCGATGCCGCTGCCGCCGCCGGTGATCAGGGCGACCGGTGCGGTCGGCGTGTCCGGAGAGTCGGTCATGGTGTGTACCCCCATCGCGTGACGTGAACAGGAGGGAGTCCACCACCTGGAGCGCACTCCAAGTCAAGCCGCGCCTTGACGGGAGCGGTCGACGGACTAAACCGCCTTGACGGCCGTGTGCACGGTGTGGGCCGCCAGGACGAAGACGTCAGGCCGGCGGTGCACGCCTTCGGGGTCCTGCGGGTCGAGCAGCCGGTCCAGGGTGGCGAGGTCCTCCGCGTCGAGCGCCTCGCCCACGACGTCGCGCAGCCGGCCGAGGGAGGTGGCGACATGGGCGCGCGCCCGGTCGGAGACGGGGGCGGGCAGGTCCAGAAGGAAGCTGCGGGTGCGGGTGTGCTTGAGGCCCGCGGCGTTCAGCAGCGCCGCCCAGTCCTCCGTCTCACCGACCGAACCCGGCAGGTCGGCCCGCATCCGGGCGAACCACTCCGCCTCGAGCACGTCGAGCCGCGCGTCGAGGCCGGGGCGGCCGAATCCGAGGTCGCGCGGCAGGAAGCGGGGCGGCAGACCGCCCTCCATGATCGCCAGCGTGCCGCCGGGCGCCAGCCGCTCGGCGAAGGCGGCGAGCGCGGCGCGCTGGTCACCCAGGTGGTGCAGACTGCGGCCCGCCCACAGCAGATCCGCTGGATAGTCCAACTCCCGCAGTGCGTCGGGAAGTTCACCGGCGAGCGTGCCGAAGCGGTCGCCGATGCCGAGCCGGTCGGCGCGTGCCCGGGCCCGTTCCAGCAGCGGCTGGGAGCCGTCGACCGCCATGACCCTCGCGCCGGGGAACGTCTCCGCGAACAGACAGGAGACGACTCCCGGCCCGCTGCCCGCGTCGACGATCAGCCCCGGCTCGGTCACCTCCTTGCCCAGCCAGGCCAGGGCCCGTTCGTACAGCGGGGTGAACAGTTCGGCCTGGGCCTCCAGGTGCGGGGCCATCGCGGCCCAGTCGATGTCGGTGTGGTGGCCGTGGTGGCCACCGCCGTGGTGGCCCGCCCCGTGGCCGTGCGCCTCGCCGTGCGTCCGGTGGGAGTCGTGCTGCTGGTGCGCCATGGTCGTCAGCCTCTCGTCCGTGATGCGGTCAGCGTGCGCCGACGCACCGCTCGAAGGCCACCGGTGTTGCCGAGGCGGCAAAAAAGACGGAGCGCGGTCCGGCCGGACTGACGATGCGGGGACCGGGGGCACGGCTGAGCCTGAGGCAGGGCTGAGCCGGGGCACGGCCGCACCAGGGCACGGCTGAGCCGGGGCCCGGAGGGTTCCGGGCCCCGGCGGTGTTCAGCCGGCCGTCAGGACAACGGCGGGTACGCGTTCTGCATCAGCTGCTGGAACTGGGCGGAGAACCAGTGCCCGGACAGCGGCGCGTTCGGCAGGGCGCCGGACATGTTGTTGTTGTTGCGCGGGTTGCCCGTGTAGGTCGGGTCGCACATGCGGTCGAAGCCCTTGCCCTCGTCGTTCGGGATCGCGCTGCTGGCCCCGTCGGACTCCCCCGGCGGCTTCATCCACACGTAGGCGTCGATCCCGGTCGCCGGGCTGGCCTTGGGCCGCTCGCCGAGGCCGGCACCGGCCTGGTTGCACCAGTTGCCGGTGTTGAACCGCCGGTCGTAGCGACCGCCGTCGACGTAGGTGTCGACGTTGGTCGTCGCCCCGGGTCCGGCGGGCCGGGCGGAACCGCCCCAGCCGTTGCGGGAGGTGTCGATCAGCATGCCGATGTCGGAGTTGAAGCCCGTCGACACCAGTTGGTTGCGGAACGCCTGGGCGAAGGACAGCTCGTCGACGTAGCGGTTCCAGTCGACCCACTTGGACTCGCGGACCGACTTGCCGGCCACGGAGTCGTTGATGGTGAAGTTGTTCTCCTTCAGGGCGCTGTAGTTGGCCGTGTTGGTGATGAAGCCGTGGACGTCGTTGACGGTGGCGCCCTCCGTGGTCGCCGCCTCCTTCATCAGCATGGCGCTCGGCCCGAAGTTGTCGTCCCAGCCGAGCCAGCCGTGGTGACCGGCGTCGATGTAGTTGTAGACGTTGGGCACGTCACCGAGCTTGTTCAGGGCGTAGCCGACGCCCTTCTGGTAGTTGCCGTTGGCCTTCATCACGTCGCACTGCGGGGTGGCGGTGGGCCGGCTGCCGGTGTTGGTGACGAGGTTGGGCAGCGAGTCGATCTCGATCGTGGTGACGATCCGCAGCGAGGCGTACTTGGAGTCCGCGAGGATCGCCTTGATCGGGTCGATGTACTGCGTCTTGTACTTGTCGATCTCGTCCGCCTTGAGCTCACCGTTGGAGGCGAGAGCCGAGCAGTCCCGTCCGGGCAGGTTGTAGATGACGAACTGGACGACGAGCTCGCCGGAGCCCTTCTGCCGCAGCGCCTCGTCGAGGTGGGCGCGCAGGCCCATGCGGCCGTTGACGCCGTTGATGGCGGCGATGCGGTCGAGCCAGATGCCGGTGGGCTGGTTGGAGATGCGGCTGCCGCCCGGTTCGGCGGCGGCGTTCGCCGACCACTCGGGGTTCACGTACACCTTGGCGCCCGAGTAGGGGTTGTCGACCCGGTTGCCGGGGTTCGTCGGGCCGGGGCCGGTCGGGCCGGGGCCGGTCGGCCCGCCGCCGTCGACGTTGCAGGTGACGCCGTCGAGCGTGAAGGTGGCCGGGATCGCGTTGCTGCCGCTGTAGGTGCCCTGGAACCCGAAGCTGACCGAGCCACCGGTGCCCAGCGCCCCGTTGTAGGTCTCGTTGGCCGCGGTGACCGCCGCGCCCGACTGACTGACCTTGGCGTTCCAGGCGCTGGTGACCCTCTGGCTGCCGGCGTAGGACCACTTCACCGCCCAGCTCGACTTGGCCGCCGAGTTGTTGGTGACGGTGACGTTGGCGGTGAAGCCGCTGCCCCAGTCGTTCTGCACCTTGTAGTCGACGGTGCAGGGGACGGCGGCGATGCCGGAGTCACCGGGGACGACGGCGAGCGCCGTCCCGGAGGCGCCGGCGACCAGTGCCAGCGCCGCGAGTAATGCTGTTTTGCTACGGCTCATGAGTGCGGGTTTCCTTCTCGTCTGCGGGTGTCGGTTGGTGCGGGTCTCATCCGTTCAGGACGCGCAGGTGGTCGCGCAGCCCCGTGCCGTACGCGGTGGGCGTCCCGTCGTAGCCTTAGATCGCCGACGGGCCGGAGGACGCGGTGCCAGGTGTTCCGGGTCCGGCCCAGGTACGACAGTCCTCGGTCGTCGGCCGCTTCACGGCCTGGCCGACGAAACGGTGCGAGCAGGTGTTCTTCCGGGGTCTCACCGGCCACCGGGGTCACCCGGGCGGCGGGGGCGAGCGTTCAGTTCCAGCGGGTGCGGTGCGCACCGGCGTCGTGGGCGGGGAGGTGGGGCAGGCGGGGCCGGCCCTCCTCGTTCAGGGGGGTGCGGACGGTGTCGGCGTTCCGGTCGGTGATCGCCCGGACGGCGGCGTCGGCGACGGTGCCGTCGGCGGTGCCGCGGACCTGCTCGCACATGAACTCGCCGCCGGAGCGGTCGACGCCGAGCAGACGGCGGGCGGTGCCGCCGGCGTCCGTGAACTCGTCGACCGGGACACGCGGTTCGGGCGGCTCGTCACCCCGTTCCGACGGGCCGGTGGGGGGCGGTGTGGGCGTGGGGGTGGTGGGGGGACAGGTCTGGCGGTCGGTGTGGGGGTGGGTTCGGTGTCCAGGGTGCGGGGTCGGGCGGGTCGTGCCGTTCGGCGTGGACGTCGCCGGTACGGCGTTCGTCGGTACGGCGTACGTCCCGGAGCGGGGCGCGGGGAAACCGGCGTCGGTGCCCGTGCCGGTGCCCGGCGCACCGTTGTGGCTCTCGTTCACCGCGGTGACCGTCGTGCCGAACGGGGACCACTCGGCGTTCCGGCCTTGAGTGGCCTTCTGCCCGTTCGCGACGTCGAAGCCCGGGCTCCGACCGCTCGGGGCGGCCGCGTCGTCGGTGCGTCGCGCGGCCCGGTGGAAGCCGACGCCCCACGGTCCGGTGGTGAAGTGCTCCACCGTGCACGCGGGTGTCGCTCCCTGCGCCGTCACGGCCGGCGAAGCCGCGCCCACGAGGGCGCCCTCACCGGTGACGGCTAAAACTACTGAACGCGGGGGGTGTCGCATGAGCGACTCCTTGCAGGTCGGGCGCACCGGGACGGACGCGTCGACTGATGGAATCGCTCCCACTGGTGTCAACGAAGCTAGCGCCAAGTGTCGGCAAAGAACAGGGGGGACACTGACTTTTGCTCAACAAGGGGCGTCGAATCTTTTCGACTCTTCAAGGACCTTGACCGCCCTCTAAGGCATCCCCACTATGGGAGCGCTCCCACTGGTTCAAGGCTTGTTGCTCCTCCCCCCTTCTCCGAGCCGCAAGGAGGAACCAGCACCATGAAACCCTCACGCAGGCGTCGCGCGGCGCGACGGCTGTGGACCGCCGCCGTGGCGGCCCTCGCTCTTCCGGTGGCCATGCTGAGCACGAGCACGACCGACGCCCAGGCGGCGGCGCTCCAGTGCAGCGTGGACTACAAGGCCAACGACTGGGGTTCCGGCTTCACGGCGGAGCTGACCCTCACCAACCGCGGCACGGATCCGATCAGCGGCTGGACCCTGTCCTACGCCTACGCGGGCAACCAGCGGCTGACGAACGGCTGGAACGGCAGCTGGTCGCAGTCCGGTCAGCGGATCACGGTGACCAACGCCCCGTACAACGCGACGATCGCCGCCGGCGCGGCGGTCGGTACGGGTGCGCAGTTCACCTACAGCGGCGCCAATGCCGCGCCCACCTCCTTCACCGTCAACGGCACCCCGTGCACCGGTGCGCACCAGCCCCCCATCACCGTGCTGACCAGCCCGGCGCCGGGTGCCGTCTACACGCAGGGTGATCCGGTGCCGCTCGCGGCCACCGCCGCGGCAGCCGACAACGCGACCGTCACCAAGGTCGAGTTCTACGACGACACCGCACTGCTCGGCACCGACACCACCGCGCCGTACTCCCTGTCGGCCTCCGGGCTGACCGTGGGCAGTCACTCGCTGGTGGCGAAGGCCTACGACAGTCTGGGTGCCTCGGCGTCGTCCACGCCGGTCGGCATCACGGTCGCCTCGGGCCCGGCGGTGGTGGCCTCCGCCCACCAGCTCGCCGTGCAGCAGGGCCGGACGGGGACGTACGAGATCAAGCTATCGACGCGGCCGTCGGCCAACGTGACCGTCACCACCGCACGGACCGGCGGCAACACCGGCCTGTCGGTGACCGGCGGTGCGAGCCTGACCTTCACCCCGTCGAACTGGAGCACCGCCCAGAGGGTGACGCTCACGGCCGCCGCCTCGGGTACGGGCGCGGCGACCTTCGAGTCGACGGCGACCGGCCACGCCAAGGCCACGGTGACCGCCACCCAGATCGCCGGGACCAAGGAGTACGACGCCCGGTTCCTGGAGCTCTACGGCAAGATCACCAACCCGGCGAACGGCTACTTCTCCCCCGAGGGCATCCCCTACCACTCGGTGGAGACGCTGATCGTCGAGGCCCCGGACCACGGCCACGAGACCACGTCGGAGGCCTACAGCTACCTCCTGTGGCTGCAGGCGATGTACGGCAAGGTCACAGGCGACTGGACGAAGTTCAACGGCGCCTGGGAGATCATGGAGAAGTACATGATCCCCACGCACGCCGACCAGCCGACGGGCTCCTTCTACAACGCGTCCAAGCCGGCCACCTACGCGCCGGAACTGGACACGCCGAACGAGTACCCGGCGAAACTGGACGCGGCGGCGTCGGTGGGCCCGGATCCGATCGCCGGTGAACTGAAGACCGCATACGGTACGGACGATGTCTACGGTATGCACTGGCTGCAGGACGTCGACAACGTCTACGGCTTCGGCAACTCGCCCGGCAAGTGCGAGGCGGGGCCGTCGGACACCGGCCCGTCGTACATCAACACCTTCCAGCGCGGTGCGCAGGAGTCGGTGTGGGAGACGGTGCCGCAGCCGACCTGCGACGCCTTCAAGTACGGCGGGAAGAACGGCTACCTGGACCTGTTCACGGGTGACGCCTCCTACGCCAAGCAGTGGAAGTTCACCAACGCGCCGGACGCCGACGCGCGCGCGGTGCAGGCCGCCTACTGGGCGGACATCTGGGCCGAGCAGCAGGGCAAGGGCGGCCAGGTGGCGGCGACGCTCGCCAAGGCGGCCAAGATGGGCGACTACCTGCGCTACGCAATGTACGACAAGTACTTCAAGAAGATCGGCAACTGCGTCGGGGCCTCCACCTGCCCGGCCGGTACCGGCAAGGACGCCTCGCACTACCTGCTGTCCTGGTACTACGCCTGGGGTGGTGCCACCGACACCAACGCGGGCTGGGCCTGGCGCATCGGCTCCAGCCACGCCCACGGCGGCTACCAGAACCCGCTGGCCGCCTACGCGCTCAGCAGCTACGCCGACCTGAAGCCCAAGTCGGCGACGGGGCAGGCGGACTGGGCGAAGTCGCTGGACCGGCAGCTGGAGTTCTACCGCTGGCTGCAGTCGAGCGAGGGCGCGATCGCGGGCGGGGCGACCAACAGCTGGGCGGGCCGCTACGCGACCCCGCCGGCCGGCAAGTCGACCTTCTACGGCATGTACTACGACCAGCAGCCCGTCTACCACGACCCGCCGTCCAACCAGTGGTTCGGCTTCCAGGCGTGGTCGATGGAGCGGGTCGCCGAGTACTACCAGCAGACGGGTGACGCGGACGCCAAGGTCGTCCTGGACAAGTGGGTCGACTGGGCGCTGTCCAAGACCACGGTCAACCCGGACGGCACCTTCCAGATCCCCTCCACGCTCCAGTGGTCGGGGCAGCCCGACACCTGGAACCCGTCGAGCCCCGGCGCCAACACCGGGCTTCACGTCACCGTCGCCGACTACACCAACGACGTCGGGGTGGCGGCCTCGTACGCCAAGACCCTGACGTACTACGCCGACCGCTCCGGTGACGCGGAGGCCAAGGCCACCGCCAAGGCGCTCCTGGACGGCATGTGGACCAACCACCAGGACGCCCTGGGCATCGCGGTCCCGGAGACCCGCGCCGACTACAACCGCTTCGACGACGGCGTGTACATCCCGAGCGGCTGGACCGGCACGATGCCGAACGGCGACGCGATCAACTCCTCCTCGACCTTCACCTCGCTCAGGTCCTTCTACAAGAACGACCCCTCCTGGTCGAAGATCGAGAGCTACCTCGCGGGCGGAGCCGCGCCCGTGTTCACGTACCACCGGTTCTGGGCCCAGGCGGACATCGCCCTGGCCATGGGCTCGTACGCGGAGCTACTCGAATAAGTCCCCGCTGACTCCGCGTACCGCGCCGGGCGGTCCCCACCCGCACAGGGGACCGCCCGGTCGTCGCACCCTGCTTCGCATGACTTCACATGGCTTCGCGAGGAAGGACCCCCACCGTGCGAAGAACCCGCATCCTCACGGCCGTCCTGGCGCTCGCCGCCGGTCTGCTCGCGGGCTCCCCGCCCGTCCTGGCGGCCGACGGCGGCCCGCAGGCGACCCTGGCGGCCGAGTCGTACACCTGGAAGAACGCCCGGATCGACGGCGGCGGCTTCGTCCCCGGCATCGTCTTCAACCGCAAGGAGAAGAACCTCGCCTACGCGCGCACCGACATCGGCGGCGCCTACCGCTGGGTCGAGTCGTCCAAGACGTGGACCCCGCTGCTGGACTCGGTCGGCTGGGACAACTGGGGACACACCGGCGTGGTGAGCCTCGCCTCCGACTCCGTCGACCCCGACCGGGTGTACGCGGCCGTGGGCACCTACACCAACAGCTGGGACCCGGGCAACGGGGCCGTGATGCGGTCCACGGACCGGGGCGCGAGCTGGCGGCGGACCGACCTGCCGTTCAAACTGGGCGGCAACATGCCCGGCCGGGGCATGGGCGAGCGGCTCGCCGTCGACCCGAACCGCAACAGCGTGCTGTACCTGGGCGCGCCCAGCGGCAAGGGCCTGTGGCGCTCGACGGACGCGGGCCTCACCTGGTCGCAGGTGACCAACTTCCCCAACGTCGGCACCTACGTGCAGGATCCGAGCGACACCTCCGGCTACGCCTCCGACAACCAGGGCATCGTGTGGGTCACCTTCGACGAGTCCACGGGCGCGTCGGGCAGCGCGACGCGGACGATCTACGTCGGGGTCGCCGACCAACAGAACGCGGTCTACCGCTCGACGGACGCGGGCGCGACCTGGTCGCGGCTGGCGGGCCAGCCGACGGGGCACCTCGCACACAAGGGTGTACTGGATACCGTCAACGGCCACTTGTACATCGCATACAGCGACAAGGGGGGTCCGTACGACGGCGGCAAGGGCCGGCTGTGGCGGTACGCGACGGCGACCGGCACCTGGACGGACATCAGTCCGGTGGCGGAGGCCGACACGTACTACGGCTTCAGCGGGCTGACGGTGGACCGGCAGAGGCCGGGCACGGTGATGGCCACCGCCTACAGTTCCTGGTGGCCGGACACCCAGATCTTCCGCTCCACGGACAGCGGCGCCACCTGGACGAAGGCGTGGGACTACAGCTCGTACCCCACCCGGGCGAACCGCTACACGATGGACGTCTCGTCGGCGCCGTGGCTGACCTGGGGCGCCCATCCGGCACCGCCCGAGCAGACCCCGAAGCTGGGGTGGATGACCGAGTCGCTGGAGATCGACCCGTTCAACTCCAACCGGATGATGTACGGCACGGGCGCGACCGTCTACGGCACGGAGAACCTGACCGACTGGGACTCCGGCGGGCAGTTCACCATCAAGCCGATGGTGCAGGGCCTGGAGGAGACCGCGGTCAACGACCTCGCCGCTCCCCCGTCCGGCGCCCCGCTGCTCAGTGCGCTAGGTGACATCGGCGGCTTCCGGCACACGGACCTGACGAAGGTCCCGTCGATGATGTTCACCGCGCCGAACTTCACGTCCACGACGAGCCTGGACTACGCCGAGGCCGACCCGAACACGGTGGTGCGGGTCGGCGACCTGGACTCCGGGCCGCACGTGGCCTTCTCGACGGACAACGGCGCCAACTGGTTCGCGGGGAGCGACCCTTCGGGCGTGAGTGGCGGAGGAACGGTGGCCGCGGCGGCCGACGGCAGCCGGTTCGTGTGGAGTCCGGCGGGCGCCGGGGTGCACCACACCACCGGATTCGGGTCGTCCTGGTCGGCGTCGAGCGGCATTCCGGCCGGTGCGATCGTGGAGTCCGACCGTGTGGACCCGAAGACCTTCTACGGCTTCAAGTCGGGCAAGTTCTACGTGAGTTCGGACGGCGGTGCGACCTTCGCGGCGTCCTCGGCGGCCGGCCTGCCCAGCGGCGACAGCGTGCGCTTCAAGGCGCTGCCCGGCTCGAAGGGCGACGTGTGGCTGGCGGGCGGGGCGAGCGACGGCGCGTACGGCCTGTGGCACTCCTCCGACGGCGGGGCGACCTTCACCAAGCTGTCCAACGTCCAGCAGGCTGACACGATCGGCTTCGGCAAGGCGGCCCCGGGGGTCTCCTACCAGACCCTCTACACCAGCGCGAAGATCGCCGGCGTGCGCGGCATCTTCCGGTCCACCGACAAGGGCGCGACCTGGACCCGCATCAACGACGACGCCCACCAGTGGGGTTGGACGGGGGCCGCGATCACCGGCGACCCGCGGGTGTACGGACGCGTGTACGTCGCGACCAACGGCCGGGGCGTGATCTACGGCGACACCTCGGACTCCGGTGGCGGTACGGAGCCGACGCCCACGAGTGCCTGCGCGGTGACGTACACGATCACCAACCAGTGGTCGGGCGGCTTCCAGGCGGACGTGAAACTCGCCAACACGGGGACGAGCGCCTGGTCCGGCTGGAGCCTCAACTGGGCCTTCCCGAACGGCCAGTCGATCTCCCAGGCCTGGAACGCCGAGCACACGCAGTCGGGTGCGACGGTGACGGCGAAGAACGTCGGCTGGAACGGTTCCGTGGCCGCGGGCTCGTCCGTGAGCTTCGGCTTCACGGGAAGCTGGTCCGGAACGAACACGAAACCGACGGCGTTCAAGCTGGGTGAGCGGACCTGCACGGTGACCTGACGCAACGGGGGCGCGTGCCGACTCCGGCACACGCCCCATCCCCCGGTCCCCCGGACACCCGGTCCACGCGGAGGAGGCGGACGGGTTCCGCCGGTCAGTCGCCGCCCGGCTGCACGGGTTTGCCGGGGGGCTGCCTCGACTTGCGGAACGCCCGGAGGGTGAACCAGGGGTCCGGGCGGGGCCGGTCCTGGTCGGGCAGCAACTCCAGCCGTGCGGCGAACCGCTCGGCGAGCGGCTCGCCCGGCGGCAGGGTGACGAACCAGCCGCGCCGCAGGTCGGCGATCGTACGGCGCGGACTGCGGCCCTGCCCCCGGCCGGGGAAGCGGCTCCGCCCGGTGGCGCGCAGGCCGCATGCGACGGCGTACGACTCGACGAGCCCCGCCTCGTCCCGGGCCGCACGCGGGGGCCGCGAGGCCAGAACGGCGTCGATGTCGCTGCCGACGTTGTGCGCGGCCGCCTTGTCGACCGTCGTGACGTACACCCCTCCGGGCCGCAGCACCCGCGCACACTCGGCGACGATCGCGCGCACGTCGGCGTCGGTCTCCGCGAGGTGCAGCAGCCACACCGTACTGACGGCGTCGAACTCGCCGTCCCTGAAAGGAAGTCGGCGGCTGTCGGCCCGCACGACGGCACCGGGCAGGCGCACGGCGGCCTGACGGACCATCGCGACCGCCAGATCGACCCCCGTCACCCGCAGCCCCGGGCGTCCGGCCGCGAGGCGACGCGTGACGATGCCGGTGCCGCAGGCAACGTCCAGCAGACGGTGCGCCCCGGCCGGCACCAGGCCCAGCACGGCGTCCGAGGCGGCGGCCGCACGGGGCTCACCGCCGCGCGAGGCGTCGTAGCGTTCGGCTTCCTCCTCGTAGTCCAGCATTCGGGCCCCCCGTTCCCGTCGTCCCGCACCCCGTCCGTCCCGCGCCCGTCCGGCTCCCCCGTCCGACGT
Source organism: Streptomyces sp. NPDC030143 (assembly GCF_055573695.1). Lineage (NCBI taxonomy): Bacteria > Bacillati > Actinomycetota > Actinomycetes > Kitasatosporales > Streptomycetaceae > Streptomyces > Streptomyces sp. NPDC030143. The sequence continues at coordinate 518,498 of NZ_JBVIAY010000002.1, read as the reverse complement.
GCTCTGTCCGCAGTCCAGCATCCACAGTCCACCGCATACAGTCCGCGGTCCTCTGCCCTCAGTCCACCGTCAACGAGCCCGCAGTCGACCGTCAACAGTAGACAGTCCGCAGGCCGCCGTCAGCAGTCGGCCGTCGGCCGTCGGCCGTCGGCCGTCGGCCGTCGGCCGTCAACAGTCAGCGCGCGCCGTGCCCCGGTGCCAGTTCCTCCACCCGGTGGGCCAGCTCGAAGTCACGCTCGGTGACGGCGCCCCCCGCGCTGTGGGTGTGCACCGCGAGGGAGACCGTGTGATAGCCGAGCGTGAGGTCGGAGTGGTGGTTCAGTTCCTCCTGCACCTGCGCGACATGGATGACCATCGCGGTCGCGGCGAAGTGCGAGGCGAGGCGGTAGGAACGGGTCAGGCGCCCCGCGTCCAGCGACCATCCGGGCAGTTCCGCCAGCCGGTCCTCGATCTCCTTCTGCGACAGCGGTTCGACGGCCATGTCCCGGCTCCCTTCGTGGGGTCGCGTACCCGTCCAGCCTGCCACAGGTGGGCGAGGGCGGCCCTGGTCAGACGGCATTCCGGGGAGGGCGACCGGTACGCGCACCGGTCCGCACGCCGGTCGGGACCCGGGCTGGCGTGCACGGGCGGCTCGCGGGCGGGCTCGTGGCCCGGGCCGCCCCTCGACTACGGTCGTGGTCATGACCACCGGCATGACCTCCCCCGGAACTCCCATCACGCACTCTCCCGCCGGGCGGGGTGCCGGCACGCCCGCCGGGCAGGGTGTCGGCCCGCTGCTGCGGGCGTGGCGGGAGCGGCGGCGGGTCAGTCAGTTGGAGCTGGCGTTGCGCGCGGACTCCTCCGCCCGGCACATCAGTTTCGTCGAGACCGGGCGGGCTCGGCCCAGCGAGGAGATGGTGCTGCGGCTGGCGGAGCATCTCGACGTCCCCGTGCGGGAGCGCAACGCGCTGCTGCTGGCGGCCGGGTACGCCCCGCGCTACCGGCAGACCCCGCTCGACGACCCGGCGCTGGAGGCGCTGCGGGCAGGCGTGGAGCGGCTGATTCAGGGCTACGAACCGTACCCGGCGCTGGTGGTGGACGCGGTGTACGACGTCCGGGCGGCGAACCGCGGGGTCATGATGTTGCTGGACGGCGTCGCCGAGTTTCTGCTCGAGCCACCGCTGAACGCGATGCGTCTGACGCTCCACCCGCGTGGTCTCGCGCCGCGCATCCGCAATCTGCGGGAGTGGCGCGGGCATCTGCTCGCCCAGATGGAGCGGCAGATCGCCCTGCACCGCTCCGCCGAGCTGCGGGCGCTGTACGAGGAGGTGGCCGCCTACCCGGTGCCGCGGGAGGGTGTGGACCGGGAACGGACGGAGGAAGTGCCGTACTTCGCGCTGCCGTTGCAGATCGAGCACGAGGGGCGCACGCTGTCGTTCATCTCGTCGATCTCGACGTTCAACACCCCGATGGACGTCACCGTCGCCGAGCTGGCCATCGAGACGCTGCTCCCGGCCGACCCGGCGACGGTCAAGTACCTCCAGTCGCTGTAGCGGGTGACCGTCCGTCAGGTCCGGCGTGCTTTCAGAGCAACGTGCTGGAGTGTGGCGAACCCGGCGACCGTCAGGGCCTGCAGGACCGTCCAGACCGTGCCGGTCGCGGTCGGCGACAGCCACAGGGCCAGGGCGACGACGCTGAGGACCGACCAGGCGAGGTTGCCCTCGACCACCGCTCGCACGAGCGGCGCGGCCGGGTGGGGGCGGGAGGCGAGCAGGCCCACCCCCGCCCCGTAGACCGTCAGTACCGCGCCGAGGACCAGCAGCAGCCCGGCGTCCACGCCGAGGAGCCGGCCGAGCGGGCCGGAGGCGGCGAGGTAGGCGAGGCCGTTGGTCCCGGTCACCACGGCGTCCAGGGCGAGGAAGCGGCGCAGCGCGGTGTGCGGTTCGGCGGTGCGGGCGAGGGCGGTGAGCGCGGTGGGCTGGATGGCGGACATGACGAATCACCCTCCGTCGTGGTCGGGTCGGCGGAGCCACCGGGTCCGGCGGCGGGGGCGGCCGGGTGGCGGCGCCCGTTGGGGGGCCGGGGTTCGGGAGGCCCCGGGGGGGGTTCCGGACCGGAGTGCGCCGGCCCGGAACCCGTGCCCTCACCCTCCCCCGTGCCACCGCCGACGGTCGATTACCCGGGAGGTAATGCGTCCGCCGGGCGGACGACGGGCGCCGGGCGGGTGTCGTCCGCCGGGCGGACGACGGGCGCGGGGCGGGTGTCCGCCGGGCGTGGCGATCGCCTCACCGCTGCTCCCTGTGAGAGTGCGGCCGGAACGTGACACACTGGCCCGCGTGTCTCGACACGTAGGGGAGACGTGGCGTGAGTGAGCGACGGCCCGCACCCACGGTGGGTCAGGTGGTACTCGGCAGGCGCCTGCAGGAGTTGCGCGAGGCGGCCGGTCTCGGCCGCGAGGAGGCGGCTCGCGCGCTGCGCGTGGCCCCCGCGACCGTGCGGCGGATGGAGACGGCCGAGGTTTCGCTGAAGATCCCGTACGTGCAGGTGCTGCTGGAGACGTACGGGGTGCCCGAGGACGAGGCCCGCGCGTTCGTCGACCTCGCCGAGGAGGCGAACCGGCCCGGCTGGTGGCAGCGGTTCCACGACGTGCTGCCGGAGTGGTTCAGCCTGTACGTGAGTCTGGAGGGCGCGGCCCGGCTGATCCGCTCCTACGAGCCGCACTTCGTGCCGGGGCTGCTGCAGACCGAGGCGTACGCGCGGGCCGTCCTGGAGGCCGGGACGGTCGGGCAGACCAGCCCGGAGGCGATCGAGCGGCACGTGTCGCTGCGGATGGCCCGGCAGCGGCTGCTCGACGGACCGAACCCGCCCCATGTGTGGGTGGTGATGGACGAGACGGTGCTGCGCCGCCCGGTGAGCGTCGACGCCGGCGTGATGTGCGAACAGGTCGACAGACTGCTGGAGTTCGCCGACCACGAGCGGGTCACCCTGCAGGTCGCCGAGTTCGCCGACGGGCCGCACCCGGGGCTGTCGGCGCCGTTCTCGCTGTTCCGGTTCGCCGAGCCGGAGCTGCCCGACATGGTCGTCACCGAGTACGTGTCCGGCGCCCTGTACCTCGACTCGCGCCGGGAGGTCTCCGCCCATCTGGAGGTCCTCGACCATCTGACCACGCACGCCGCGTCGGCGCAGCGCACCAGGGAGTTCCTGCGGGAAGTCCGCGCGGACTTCTGAGGGGGAGCGCCCCGGCCCGCGGTGACGTGCCCTGCGGTGACCCACCGTGCGGCGGCCCTCCGTGGTGACCCGCCCGCCTGTGAACCGCCCGCCTGTGAACCGCCCTGCGGTGACCCGTACGGGTGCCGTGGACGGGTGCGCTTCCGCGCCCGCCCCTAGGTTCGACTCACGGGGTGAGCAAGGGAGCGCACGTGAGCGACACGCGGACACCGCCCACCGGGCCGGACTTCCACGTCCTGCGCGGACGACGGGCCGCGGACCGCCCCGGCGCCCCCACCGACGTGGACGGGGCGGCCCGGACCACCCCGCCCGCCGCGCCCGCCGGCCCGCCCTCCCCCGCCGGCCCGCCCTCCCCCGCCGGCGCGTGCCCGGCCGGCCCGCCCGGCCCCCCGGCCGACCGGCGCCGAGGCGACCGCCCCGTCCACTCCTGTCGGCGCCGCCCCGTCCACTCCGGTCGGCACCGGCCCGGCCGGCCACGCCGACCGAGCCGGCGGCGGCGCCGCCCCGGCCCGCTCCCCCGTCGACGCGAAGGAGGCGTGATGCCGTCGGACGCCGTGCTGTACCAGGCAGCCGCGCTCTGCCTGACCTAACCGGACGACGACCTGCGCACCCGGCTGCCGCTGGTCAGAGAAGCCGCCCCGCAGCTGCGGGCGTTCACGGACCACGCGGCGGTGACCCCGGTGCTCGAGCTGGCCGCCCACTACGTGGAGGTCTTCGGCTTCGGGGACCGGCACAGCCTGCATCTGAGCCGGTGGCGGGACGTCGACACCGGTCGGCGCGGTGGGTCGCTGGTCCGTTTCGAGGACCTCTACCGGCGGCACGGGCTGGAGTGCACCGGCGAGGAACTGCCCGACTTCCTGCCGGCGGTCCTGGAGTTCGCGGCGCGCACCGGCGACACCGACCTGCTCACCGAGCACCACCAAGGTCTGGAGCGGCTCCGCTCGCGGCTCACCGCCCACGGGACACCGTATGCCGCCGTCCTGAGCGCCGTCTGCGCGGCCCTGCCGACCGTGTGCACGAGGACGCGCCCCTGACCACGCCGGCCCCGCGCGCCCCGCCGCCGTCCGGCTAGGCCGCGCCGCCCCTGGAGCCCGTGCCGTCGCGGTCGTCGCGGTCGTCGCGGTCGTCGTCGACGATCTCCGCGTCGACGACCTGCTCGTCGTCCTCCCGCGGCGCGGTGTGCTCCTCGGCGGTCGGCTGCCGGGTCCGGCCGGCCTGGGCGTACATCGCCTGGCCCATCTTCTGGCTGACGGTGGCGAGAGTCTCGACGCCGCCGCGCAGGGCGTCGGTGGCGGCGTTCTCCGCCAGCAGCCGCTTGAGGTCCGCGACCGCCGACTCCACCTCGCCGCGGGTGTCGGCGGGCACCTGCTCGCCGCTGTCCCGGAGGAACTTCTCGGTCTGGTAGACGAGTTGCTCGGCCTGGTTGCGGGTCTCGGCCTCCTCCCGGCGGCGCCGGTCCTCCTCCGCGTACTGCTCCGCCTCCCGCATCATGCGGTCGATGGCGTCCTTGGGCAGCGCGGAGCCGCCGGTGACGGTCATCTTCTGCTCGCGGCCGGTGGCGAGGTCCTTGGCGGAGACGTGCATGATGCCGTTGGCGTCGATGTCGAAGGCCACCTCGATCTGCGGCACCCCGCGCGGGGCGGGCGGCAGGCCCGTGAGGTCGAAGACGCCGAGCTTCTTGTTGTAGGCGGCGATCTCACGTTCGCCCTGGTAGACCTGGATGCCGACCGAGGGCTGGTTGTCGGTGGCCGTGGTGAAGATCTCCGAGCGCCGGGTGGGGATCGTGGTGTTGCGCTCGATGAGCCTGGTCATGATGCCGCCCTTGGTCTCGATGCCGAGGGACAGCGGGGTGACGTCGAGGAGGAGGACGTCCTTGACGTCGCCGCGGAGGACGCCGGCCTGGAGGGCGGCGCCGACGGCCACGACCTCGTCGGGGTTGACGCCCTTGTGCGGGTCCTTGCCGGTCAGCTCCCGGACCAGGTCGGTCACGGCGGGCATCCGGGTCGAGCCGCCGACGAGGATGACGTGGTCGATCGCGGACAGGGGGACGCCCGCGTCCTTGACCGCCTGGTGGAAGGGTGTGCGGCAGCGGTCCAGCAGGTCGGCGGTGAGATCCTGGAACTGGGCGCGCGTGAGTTTCTCGTCGAGGTGCAGGGGGCCCTCGGCGGAGGCGGTGATGTAGGGCAGGTTGACGGTCGTCTCGGAGGACGACGACAGCTCGATCTTCGCCTTCTCGGCGCCCTCGCGCAGCCGTTGCAGCGCCATCTTGTCGCCGGACAGATCGATGCCGTACTGCCCCTTGAACGTCTTCACCAGGTGCTCGACGATCCGCTGGTCCCAGTCGTCGCCGCCGAGGTGGGTGTCGCCGTTGGTGGCCTTCACCTCGATGACGCCGTCGCCGATCTCCAGGAGCGACACGTCGAAGGTGCCGCCGCCGAGGTCGAAGACGAGGACGGTCTGTTCCTGGCCGCGGTCGAGGCCGTAGGCGAGGGCGGCGGCGGTGGGCTCGTTGATGATCCGGAGCACCTTCAGTCCGGCGATCTCCCCGGCCTCCTTGGTGGCCTGCCGCTGGGTGTCGTCGAAGTAGGCGGGCACGGTGATCACCGCGTCGGTGACGTCCTCGCCGAGGTAGGACTCGGCGTCCCGCTTGAGCTTCTGCAGGACGCGGGCGGACAGCTCCTGGGCGCGGTAGCGGGTGCCGTCGACGGATCCCTGGTCCGGGAAGCGCCAGTGCGCGTCGCCCATGTGGCGCTTGACCGAGCGGGCGGTGCGGTCGACGTTGGTGACCGCCTGCCGTTTGGCGACTTCGCCGACGAGGACCTCGCCGTTCTTGGCGAAGGCCACCACGGAGGGGGTGGTCCTGGCTCCCTCCGCGTTCGCGATGACGGTGGGTTCGCCGCCCTCCAGGACGGCCACCACCGAGTTCGTGGTCCCGAGATCGATCCCGACCGGACGTCCCATCGCTGTCCCCTTCCGCCAGGGAGCCCCGCGCTCGACCCACTTCCAGCACAGGACGCGAGCGGCCCGCTGTCAATGGCCCACGGGGCGGGCGCCCTGCGGGGGTCGGGCCCCCGGAGGTGCCGGGGCGGGGCCGGGGCTCACGATGACAGGTGCCCAGCGGTGAGGTTTCGATGCGGCTCCCCGCGCAGCTCGACGGCCCGCCGGGGCCGGTCGGTGATCAGCACGTCCACCCGCCGGTCGGCGAGGAAGGTGCGCAGGCCGGCGTCGTCGTTGACCGTCCACACCATGGTGAACAGCCCGTTGCGGGCGGCTCCGCGCAGGACGGTGGCGCGCGCCAGCCGCTGGTGCACGGCGACGCCGTGCGCTCCGCAGGCCCGCAGGCGGCGCAGGGGGAACAGTTCGCCGGCCCGGGTGGCCGCGAGCCGGGCGGGGGCGATCTCCCGGCGGTCCCGCCCGAGCGACAGGGCGGTGCGCACTCCGGGGAAGGACCGGGTGATCGCGGCGACGGAACGGTCCTCCAGGGTGGTGGCGACGAACCCGTCCCGGCCGAGCCATGCCACCGCGAGGTCGATCAGCTCCCGTTCGTAGCCGGTCTCCTTCAGGTCGAGGTGGCCCACCAGCCGCCCGGCGGCCAGCGCCATGACCTCCTCGACGAGGGGTACGGCGTACCCGGCGCGTGCGCACAGCTCGGCGTGGGTGATCGCGGACAGCAGGGGTCCCGTTCGGCCCGCGCACGCGTCGTGGTGGGCGACGAACACGCCGTCGGCGGTGCGGCGGACGTCGAACTCCACGTACTCGGCGCCGGAGGCGAGCGCGTCCTCGTACGCCTCGCGGGTGGCGGGGCGGCAGCGCTCGGAGCCGCCGCGGTGGGCGGAGACGTCGGGTCGTGGTGGCATGGTGTCCCTCTCCCGCGGCCGGGCCGCTGCTGTCCCGCCCCTCTATACCCGGCCGCCCCCGCGCGCGAACCGGGGGCCGGCCCGCGGGAAGCGGCCGGTCACACCAGGTGCGCGACCGGCCGGTGTCCCGCCGCCCCGGCGGGCGGGCTCAGGCGAGCTTCGCCGAGAGCGTGATCGGGACGGCCTTCAGGGCCTGGCTGACCGGGCAGCCGACCTTGGCCTGCTCGGCGGCGGCGACGAAGCCGTCCTCGTCGAGGCCGGGCACGGTGCCCTCCACGGTCAGGTGGATGCCCGTGATGCCCTCACCCGGCTGGAAGGTCACGTCGGCGGAGGTGACGAGCTTGGTGGGCGGGGTGCCGGCGCCGGCGAGGGCGTGCGAGAAGGCCATCGAGAAGCAGCTGGAGTGGGCGGCGGCGATCAGCTCCTCGGGGCTGGTCTTGCCGTTCGCCTCCTGGGTGCGGGCGGCCCACGTCACGGGCTGCTCGTCGATGGCGCCGGAGGAGTCGAAGGTGACGACCCCGTTGCCCTCGATCAGGTTGCCTTCCCAGACGGTGTGTGCGGAGCGCGTGGTGGCCACGGTTGTTCCTTTCGCGTGGGTTTCCCGTCGGACGGGTTTGCGTGGGCCCTATCCGATCACACTCGCCCCGGCCGCACGCGCAGGACCGGCCCACGCCGGGTGAACGGCAGTCGACGGCCGTGGGGAGGGCCGGGTGTGCGGGGCGGGTCGGAGGTCCTCCCGAGCGGCGTCGGCCCCCGGCGGCTCGGACGGGGGCGGGGTCGCGGACGGCCACGGTGAGGGCCTCGCCGGGGCCCGCCGGTGACGCCGACCGCGCCCTCCGAGCCCGGGGGGGGCCGCTCGGCCGCCCGACCGGTCAGGCGGCGCGTTCCCCGGGGGTCGTCTCCAGGGGCACCTGGGGTCCGTTCGACTCGCGCAGCCAGCGGCGCAGGACGCGGTGGACGTGTTCGGCGCCGACCAGGTCCTCGCCGTCCTCGACGGGTGCCGTGAGGGTGAGCGGGGACAGCAGGAAGGGCCTGCCCTGGGCGCCGCCGAGGCCGCCGTGGGAGCCGATCTGCTCCTCGAAGGCGAGGACCTCGCCGTCGGCCGGGTCGTGGAAGGAGTTGACCATGATGTCGGCGGTGTGCGGGAAGGAGTGGGTGCGCCGGACGGCGTCGGCGGCTCCGGGGCCGAACCCGGCGAGCGGACCCGGTTCCTCGTCGAGCCGGTCCAGGGGGATCTGCGTGTGGTACGCGCCGAGCACGACGCCGTCGTGCTGCTCGCTGCGCACCAGGAGGAAGCCGACGCCGGGGTGGTTGGCGAGGGTCGACAGCAGGGCGGGGTGGCGGGCGTCGATCTCCTCCTTGCTCATCCGGTGCGGCACGTCCGGGAAGGAGATCAGGCCGAGGTTGCCCGAGGCGAGCACGACGGGCTCGGAGCGGCGGGGCGCGCGGTGTTGCTCGTCGTGTTCCTCGACGGGCCGGTGCAGCGCGGCCCGGACGGCAGCGCGGGCCTCGGCGCCGCTGTGGGTGCGCTCGGCCCGGCGCGGCACGGGCAGTCCGCAGCCGGCCCGCACCAGGTCGGCGAGGGTGAGTCCGTAGCGGGCGCGGAAGGTCTCGCCGGGGCTCTGTCCGTGGTCGGACAGAACGACGATCCGGTAGGGGCGGGGGGCGTGTTCGGCGACGTTCTCGACGAGCGCGAGGGAGCGGTCGAGACGGGCGAGGACCTGTTCGGCGTCGCGGCTGAGCGGGCCGGAGTGGTGGGCGACCTCGTCGTAGGCGACGAGGTCGGCGTAGACGGCGGTGCGTCCGGCGAGCATGTCGCCCGTGACTGCGGCCACGACGACGTCGCGTTCGACGACGGTGGCGAAGGCGCGCACCAGCGGGTACAGGCCGCCGCGGGAGACGCGCGGGCGCTGTTCGCGCAGGCGGGCGCGGGTGGACTGGCCGATCTCGCGGCCGACCTCGGCGACGAAGGACAGGGCGGTGCGCACCGCGTTGGCCGGGTCGGAGAAGTACGCGAAGTAGCCGGCCCGGGAGCGGGTGGCGCGGCTGCGGCGGCGGGCGGCGATGGAGAGCACGAGGGCCTGTTCGTCGGCGCCGCCGCCGAAGAGGTTGCCGCGGCTCGCGCCGTCGGCGGAGAGCAGTCCGCCGTCGCCGGTGCGTTCGACGGCGCGGCGCTGGAGTTCGGCGGCGCTGGTGGGCCGGTTGCAGACGACGATCTCGCGGGTGTCCTTCTCGTACCAGCGGAAGGCGGGGACGTCGTGGTTGCTGCCGTGCAGGATGCCGAGCTGGCTGGCGCCGGTCTGGCTGGACCAGTCGGTGCGCCAGGGGGTGAGGCGGTGGGTGGGGCGGGCGGCCGTGGGACCGTCGGGGGTGTCGCCGAGCCAGCGGGCGACGGTCGGCATCAGGCCCTTGGCGACGGCGGCGACGAGGACGTCGTGGCCGACGCCGTCGAGTTGCAGTAAGACGGTGCCGGGGGTGGCGGGGCAGGCCGGTCCGCTTCCGCGGCGGCGGTCGGCGAGACGGTACAGGCGGCGCCGGTAGGCGTCGTCGTCGCGGACGGCGAGCGCGGCGCCCGTCGCGGAGGCGACGGCGGACATCACCGCGGCGACGATGACGGCGGTCTCGGGGGCGGCCTCGCTCTCCCCGGAGGGGTTCAGGCGCAGGGCGAGCAGCAGCAGCGAGCCGTTGAGGAAGAACACCAGCAGGCCGAGGACGAGCGCCGGCACGAGCAGCAGCAGCCGGACGAGGAGCGGCCACACGAGGGCGGACAGGACGCCGAAGACGCCGGCGCCGACGGCCGCGGTGACGGCGATGGTGGTGGCGCTGTCGCCGTCGGGGGACTGGAGCCGGAAGTCCGGCAGGAGGCCCGCGAGCGCGAGCATCGTGACCGTGGACACGCCCCACACCGCGACGCTCCGTCCGGCCTGACCGACGGCCCGCCGCCACCGCACTGCCCGCACGCCCAGCACCCTCACGATCCGGTCCGTCGTCGGTGCGGACCTCTGGCCTCACCCTGTCACACCGGCCTTCTAGCGGCCGTCGTATCCGGCGGTGGGCATGGACAGTCTGCGGTGCACGCGGGCCTTCATCTGTGCGTCGTAGGCGGGTTCGGCGACGCCGACCGTCTCCACCCGCACCCCGCGCCGGGCGCACTCGGCGGTGAACTCCTCGACGGAGGACAGCGCGCTCTCCAGGACCCGGCGGCTGGGCGCGACGAACAGGTCGACGCCGGGCCGGACGCCGTCCCACAGCACGCAGTGGTCGGGGCGCAGTCCGCGCACCAGCAGTTCGCGGCTGACGACGTAGCCGCGTTCGGCGGCCCATCGGGCGCACATCGCGTGCTGGCTGCGGGAGTCCACCAGGAAGGGATCGGCATCCAGTTCCTCCAGCGGCGTCAGACTCGCGATCGCCGTGACCCGCACCGGTCCCATGGCGCCCCCTCACCTCCGGGTTTCGCCGCCGACCCTACTCCTGCCCGTAGGCTTCGGGGGAGTCGCGCGAAGGGAGCAAAGAGGTGCCGGTGGAGATCACCTGGTGGGGTCACGCCACCTGCACGGTCGCGGATTCGGACGTCCGCGTGCTCACCGATCCCCTGTTCGCCCGCAGGCTCGCTCACCTGCGTCGGCGTCGGGGTGCGCCGCCCCCGCCGGATGCCTGGCGGGCGGACGTGGCGCTGGTGTCGCACCTGCACGCGGACCATCTGCACGTGCCCTCCCTGGCGCGCCTCGCGCCGGGCACGCGCCTGCTGGTGCCCCGGGGTGCGCCGCGCGCCGTGCCGGGGCTGCGGCGTCTGGCGCACCTGCGGCTGACCGAGATGGAGCCCGGTGACGAGAGCGGTGTGGGCGGGGTGCGGATCCGGGCGGTGCCGGCGCGGCACGACGGGCGGCGACTGCCGTTCGGTCCGCACCGCTGCCCGGCGCTCGGGTATGTCGTCGAGGGCGAGGCGCGGACGTACTTCGCCGGGGACACGGGATTGTTCGAGGATATGGCCAAGGAGGTCGGGCCGGTCGAAGTGGCGCTGCTGCCGGTGGGCGGCTGGGGTCCGTGTCTCGGCGAGGGGCACCTGGACGCGGGGCGGGCGGCCGAGGCGCTGGCCCGGCTGGCGCCGCGCAGTGCGGTGCCGGTGCACTACGGCACGTACTGGCCGATCGGGATGGACGCCGTGCGCCCCCATGAGTTCCATGCGCCCGGCGACGAGTTCGTGCGCCTGGCCGGCGGGCGTGCACCCGGGGTGGCGGTGCACCGGCTGGGGCACGGGGAGAGCGTGCGTCCGGAGGTCGCGCGGTGACGACGCTGGCGGCCGCCGTCCCGACGGTCCTGCCGACGGCGTCCACGCAGCAGGCGATCGGCTATCCGTCGCTGTTCCTGCTGGTGCTGGTCGGGGCGCTGGTGCCGGTGGTGCCGACGGGGGCGCTGGTCAGTTCGGCGGCCGTGGTCGCCGTCCACCGGACGGCGCCGTTCTCGCTGGCGCTGGTGTTCGCGACGGCATCGCTCGCGGCGTTCTGCGGGGACGTCGCGCTGTACTGGCTGGGGCGGCGGGGCATGAAGTCGAAGAACGGCTCGCGCTGGCTGGAGGCGATCCGCTCGCGGGCGCCGGAGGAGCGTCTCGCGCAGGCGCAGCGCAAGCTCACCGCGCACGGCACGGCGGTGCTGGTGCTGTCGCGGCTGGTGCCGGCGGGCCGGATCCCGGTGATGCTGGCGTGTCTGCTGGCGAAGTGGCCGATGCGCCGGTTCGCCCGGGGCGATCTGCCGGCCTGTCTGGCCTGGGCGGTCACCTACCAGTTGATCGGGATTCTCGGCGGTTCGCTGTTCCCCGAGCCGTGGCAGGGCGTGGTCGCGGCGGTCGCGCTGACCGTGCTGATCAGCGTGGCGCCGAGCGCGTGGCGGCGGGTGCGCGGGGCCGGGGCCGCCTAGGGCCCGGCCCCGGTCCCCGGTTCCGGTCGAGGCGCGCGGTGCGCGGCCCGGCCGCCGCGTGGGGTACCGGCGCCCGCCTCAGGACGGCGGCCGCAGTACCCGTGAGCCGCCGATGGGCAGGTCCCACAGGTCGGCGCGGTCGCGGCCCGCCCGCTGCCAGGCGGCGCGCACGCGGGTGAGGGGTTCGAGGACGGGTTCGGCGGACAGCACGAACGTCCCCCAGTGCATCGGCGCCATCCGGCGCGCCCCGAGGTCCTGCGCCGCCCGTACCGCCTCCTCCGGGTCGCAGTGGACGTCGCGCAGCCACCAGCGCGGGTCGTAGGCGCCGATGGGCAGCAGGGCGAGGTCGATGCCGGGGTGGCGTCGTCCGATGCGGGAGAACCAGTGGCCGTAGCCGGTGTCGCCGGCGAAGTACACGCGCTGTCCGTCGGGGGCGGTCATGACCCAACCGCCCCACAGGCTGCGGCAGGTGTCGGTCAGGGTGCGCTTGGACCAGTGGTGGGCGGGGACGAAGTCGAAGCGGACGCCGCGGAGTTCGGCCGCCTCCCACCAGTCCAGTTCGGTCACCCGGGTGAAGCGGCGGCGCCGGCACCAGCGTCCGAGCCCGGCGGGCACGAACAGGGGTGTGTCGCGCGGGAGTCTGCGCAGGGTGGGGGCGTCCAGGTGGTCGTAGTGGTTGTGGCTGATGACGACCGCGTCGACGGGCGGCAGCGCCTCCCAGGGGACGCCTACGGGGGTGATGCGGGCCGGGGTGCCGAGGATGCGGCGCGACCAGACCGGGTCGGTCAGGACGGTCAGGCCGCCGACGCGCACCACCCAACTGGCGTGGCCCGCCCAGGTGACGGCGACCGTGCGGGTGTCGACGTCGGGCAGCGGGCCGGGCGCGAAAGGCAGTCGGGGGATGTCGGCGAGGCCTTCAGGGCCGGGACGGACGGCCCCTTCGCGGGCGAAGCGGGCGAGGGCCTTGAGGCCGGGCAGCGGTGCGGTCAACCGGTCGTGGAAGGTACGCGGCCACACCCGGTGCTCCGCCGGCGGACGGGGCGGGGCGAGCGGCGCGACGGGGGACACCGTCGGAGGGCCGGCCGGCGGGGCGTCGGCCTTTCGCGGAGGCGCGTCGGTGGCCGTGGTGGTCGACTCGGACTGCTGCGTCATCGAGGAGGCTCCCATCGCTGAGCGTCGTCGCGGAGATCGTCGAGGACCGACCTCAGACGGATCAGGGCGCGTTGCACGTGCGGCAGTTCCCCCGGGACGGGGGAGGTGAGGCATGCGGCGCGCTCCTCGTCCGTGCCGCCCAGCAGCGCGCCGGTGGAGAGCCGCACGCGCAGCGCCCCGAGGTCGTCGCCGAAGCGGTGGCCGCCGGGTGCGGGCATGCCGAGCCGGGCGGTGAGCAGGTCCTCCAGGTCCTGTGCGTCGCCGACGCCCCGGGCCACGAGCGCGTCGCGCAGCGGGCCGAGGTCGACGTACAGGTGCCGGCCGGCCTGCGGCGGGCGGGCGAGGGCGCCGGCACCGACGACGGCGGCGTGCGCGGCGGCGGCCACGCGCGCGTGCAGGCGTACGGCGGTCTTCACGCGCTCGGTGACGGGCGCGGGCTCGGTGAGGGCGTGGGCGGCGGTCGCGGCGACGGGGGCGGCGACGCGGGCGTCGAGGGCGGTGAGGACGTCGAGGACGCGTGCGTGCAGCCCGTCCCCGGTCGCTCCGGCGGGGAGGCGGGCGACGGCGGCGGGCCAGCCGGCGGGCAGCAGGGCGCCCGCGAGGTCGGTGACGACGGTGACCCGCTCGGGCAGCATCTCGGCGGGGCTGACCAGGACGGTGCCGTGCGGGTCGTGCAGGGTGTCGCGCCAGGTCTCGTCGCTGACCAGGTGCAGGCCCTCGCCGACGGCGGCCTCGACGGCCTCGTGCAGCACCTCGGGCGGGGCGACGGTGGCGGTGGGGTCGTCGGCGACGGACAGCACCAGCAGCCGCGGGTCGCCGCCCTCGTCCCGGACCCGGCGCACGGTCTCCAGCAGCGCGAACGGGTCGGGGACCCCGCCGCACTCGGCGGGTGTGGCCACGTGGAAGACCGGTCTTCCCAACAGGCGTGCGTACGGCGCCCACCAGGCGGCGCAGGGCCTGGGCACCAGGACGTCGCCGCCGACGGCGGCGGTCAGCGCGAGCAGCAGCGAGGGGGCGCCGGGCCCGGCGACGACGTGGCCGGGCGCGGCGGGTGTGCCGCGCCGTTCCGTGTAGCCGCGGGCGGCCTCGAGCAGGGCCGGGCCGCCGCCGACCGGTTCGCTCCCGGCGCGGCCGGCGGCCCCGGCGAGGACGGAGGCGAGGTCCGGCAGCACGGGCAGCCCGTCAGGGGGGAGCGGCGGCCCGTAGCGGACGGGCCCGTGGCCTTCCGGTTCCGTCCGCCGCATGGGTTCCTCCGCGCAGTTGGTCCCTGGGGCCCTGTGCTCTTGTCGGCCGGCGCGCCGGCCGCCCCACGGCACCGGACCCGTCTCCTCGCCGGCCGGCTTGTGCCGGGCGGTGCGTGACGTCGCGTACGGGGCCGGTGTGCCCTCGGGCTCTGAGTACCCCGTGTGCCGTGGTCCCATGGCCGCCGGCCGGAGTCGCGCCGGTCACAGCGGGGCGCGCGGGGAGCGCGGGGCGGAGTCAGGCGTGTCCCGCCGGGTCGCGGCGGCGCAGCAGCCGGTGGACGGCGGCGCCGAGCGCGCCGGCGATCAGCAGCGCGCCCGCGGCCAGGGCGGGGACGGAATCGGTGAAGGCGCCGCCGGCTCCGGCGCGCACACCGCGCTGGACGGGGGCGCCGGAGCAGGAGGCGCCGTGGGGCTGGGTCCGGTCGTGCCCGCAGGACGGGTGCGGTGCGGGGTGCGTGGGCGTCGGGCAGGGGTAGGTGTGGTCCTCGTCGCAGGCCCGGTCGGTGTCACAGGTGCCGTGGGCGGGGCGGCACGAGGGGTGGGTGGAGTGGGTCGGCACGGGCGGCGCGGAGGGGCCCGCGGGTCCGGCCGGTCCGACGAGTGCCGCGGGGGCGCCGTCGCCGGCGACGTCGAAGGTCGCCCGCCACGGGGTGCCCTCCCCGCCGGGCGGTGCGGGACAGGTGCCGTCGACGGTCCAGGCGGAGGCGGCCCCGCCCTCCCCCGCGGTCCCGGTCTCCCCCGCGGGCTCGTCGAGGTCCGCGGGCTCGTCGAGGTCCGCGGACTCGTCGAGGTCCGCGGCGGGCGCGATGCCGACGGTGCCCCGGTAGGAGGGCCCGGTCAGCTCGTCGCCCCCGGGCACCAGGGCCAGCTCGGCGGAACCGTCCGCGAAGGCCGGGGAGGTGGCGTCGAGGCTCTGCGGGGCCGGCCCGCCGAGGGGGTCGCAGGTGACGGAGACGGTGACGCTGCCCCCCGGCGAGGCCCGGCCGGGGCTCACCTCCGCCGCGGGGTCCGCCGACGCGCCCGGGGCGACGGCGACCAGGGCGGCTCCGGCCAGGGCGACGGCGGACAGGGCACGGGCGGTGCGGCACATGGGAGGACTCCTTCGGCCGACGACTGCGGGGCACGGATCGGTGCCCCACAGCCATCACAGCCCGCGCCGCCCGGGCCCGCGCGCGGCCACCCGCCATTGGCGGGACGCACACGGCCGACCGGGTGAACCGCCGGCCCTGCCGAGCGGGCGGGCGGGGCAGCGGGAAGCGCCTGCCGGGGCCGCGCGGATGCGGGGTCCCACGGACGTGCCCCCGGTCCGGAGCACGGTGTCCCCGCCTGCCCCCGCCCCGCCCGCAGCCGCCGGGCCAGGTTTTCCGGCAGCGCCGGGGGTGACTCGGCAGGGTGACTCGCCAGGAGTCACGGCACACGCACCCCACGCCCTCGTTCCCGACGCCCGGGAGGTCCCTCGATGAGCACCACGGTCTCCGACCACGTCCTTCAGCGGTTGCGCGAGTGGGGGGTGGAGCACGTCTTCGGCTATCCCGGTGACGGCATCAACGGTCTGCTGGCCGCCTGGGGCCGCGCCGAGAACCAGCCCCGGTTCGTGCAGGCCCGGCACGAGGAGATGGCGGCGTTCGAGGCCGTCGGCTACGCCAAGTTCAGCGGCCGTCTCGGGGTGTGCGCGGCGACCTCGGGACCGGGCGCGATCCACCTGCTCAACGGCCTGTACGACGCCAAGCTGGACCATGTGCCGGTGCTGGCGATCGTCGGCCAGACCCACCGCACCGCGATGGGCGGCTCCTACCAGCAGGAGGTGGACCTGCACACGCTGTTCAAGGACGTCGCCTCGGAGTTCGTGGAGACGGTGACGGTTCCCGAGCAGCTGCCGAACGTGCTGGACCGGGCGATCCGCACCGCCTACGCCCGCCGCTGTCCCACCGCGGTCATCATCCCGGGCGACGTGCAGGAACTGGACTACTCGCCGCCGACGCACGAGTTCAAGATGGTTCCCTCCAGCCTGGACCGCAGCGAGTGGACGACCGTGCCCTCGGAGGAGTCGCTGCGGCGGGCGGCGGAGATCCTCGACTCCGGGGACAAGGTGGCGATCCTGGTCGGCCAGGGCGCGGCCGGGGCGCGCGCCGAGGTGGAGCGCATCGCGGAGCTGCTCGGCGCCGGCGTGGCCAAGGCGCTGCTCGGCAAGGACGTCCTCAGCGACGAACTGCCCTACGTCACCGGCTCGATCGGCCTGCTCGGCACGCGCCCGTCGTACGAGATGATGCGCGACTGCGACACGCTCCTGACGATCGGCTCCTCCTTCCCGTACACCCAGTTCCTGCCGGAGTTCGGCGAGGCGCGGGGCGTGCAGATCGACCTCGACCCGCACATGGTGGGGCTGCGCTACCCGTACGAGGTGAACCTGGTCGGCGACGCGCGTGCGACGCTGCGGCGGCTGATCCCGATGCTGACGTCGGAGGAGGCGCGCGGTCGCGAGTGGTTCGAGACGGTGTGCGACAACGTGCGGCACTGGCGGGACGTCATGGAGCGGCGGGCGGAGCTGTCCGCCGACCCGATCAACCCGGAGCACGTGGCCCGGGCGCTGGACCCGCTGCTGCCCGACGACGCGATCATCACCTCGGACTCCGGTTCGGTGGCCAACTGGTACGCCCGGCACCTGACGATGCGGTCCGGCATGCGCGGCTCGCTGTCCGGCACGCTCGCGACGATGGGCTGCGGCGTGCCGTACGCGATCGGGGCGAAGTTCGCCCACCCCGACCGTCCGGTGATCGCGCTGGTGGGTGACGGGGCGATGCAGATGAACGGGCTGGCGGAGCTGATCACGGCGGCGAAGTACCGGGACCGCTGGCTCGATCCGCGGCTGGTGGTGGCGGTGTGGAACAACCAGGACCTCAACCAGGTGACGTGGGAGATGCGGGCCATGGGCGGCGCGCCCTCCTTCCTGCCCTCGCAGCAGTTGCCGGACGTGCAGTACGCGGCGTTCGCGCGGTCCCTGGGGCTGACCGGGGTGCGGGTGGAGAAGCCGGAGGACGTCGAGGCGGGCTGGCGTACGGCACTGGCGTCGGACGGGCCGGCGGTCGTGGAGTTCCTCACCGACCCCGCGGTGCCGCCGATCCCGCCGCACGCCACGTGGGAGCAGATGGAGGCGACGGCCGCGTCGATCCTCAGGGGCGACGCGGACCGCGGCTCGATGATCCGGCAGGGGCTCAAGGCGAAGATGCAGGAGTTCCTGCCGGGCGGCCGGGAGCGGAAGTAGGTCGGTGCCGAACGGGCACGGAACCGTGCGTCGGCGCGGAGCGGGGCGTGGTGCCGGTGAAGCCGTGGAGCCCCGCGCCGCCGCGCCCCGGCGACCGGGTCGAGCGCCGCCGGGGCCCGGCGCGGGTCCGTTCCGAGCTCCCGGGCGCCCGGTAAGAATCCAGGCATGGACATCCGGCAGCTGAAGTACTTCCTCGCGATCGTCGACCACGGCGGTTTCAACAGGGCGGCCACGGCCCTGTACGTCTCACAGCCGGCGCTGTCGCAGACCGTTCGGTCGCTGGAGCGGGACCTGGGCGCCGCCCTGTTCCACCGGATCGGGAAACGGGCCGTCCTCACGGAGGCGGGAACGGCGCTGATCGACCCCGCCCGCGCGGCCGTGCGCAGCATGGAGACCGCGCGGGCCAGTGTCGACGCCGTCCAGGAGCTGCGCACCGGCAGGCTCGACATCGCCGCGATGCCGTCCCCGGCCGTCGAACCGCTCACCTCGATGGTGCGCGGTTTCGGCGCTCGCCATCCCGGCGTGCGGGTGTGCGTGCGTGCCGCCTTCACGCCGCAGGACGTCATCGACATGGTGCGCACGGGTGCGGGGGAGCTGGGGCTGCTGACCACCTCCGGCCCGCTGCCGGAGAAGGAGGTCGTGTCCCACCCGGTCGGTGTGCAGGGGCTCGTGCTGCTGACGCCGCCCGACGGCCCGTTCCCGCCGGGCGTCCCGGTGGCCGCCGAGGCGCTGTCCGGGCACCGGCTGATCATCGTGCAGCGGGGCACGGCCGCCCGCGCCTACGTGGACGACCTGCGGGAACGGGGTGTGGACGTCGTCGTCGCCGCCGAGACCGAGCACCGGGTGTCGGTGCTGCCGCTCGTCCTGGCGGGCGTGGGTCTCGCGGTGATGACCGATTCCTGGCGCGCCGTGGCGGAGCGGGCGGGGGCGATGGTGCTCGGCCTGGAGCCGAACCCCGTCCTGCGCATCGGTCTGATCAGCCGCCGGGGGCAGCTGTCCCCGGCTGCCCTGGCCTTCCTGGACAGCGCTCTGGCGGGTCGGCTCCCCACGGGATAGCGCCCTTATCAGGCGGGCTTATAAGACCCATCCCGAACATGTCTTGGACGCGCTCGCGGCGCGCTGTTGCAATCGGCCGCATGACGAATCACCGCATCGCCCTCATCCCCGGCGACGGCATCGGGACCGAGGTCCTCCCGCCCGCCCGGCGCGTGCTGGACGCGGTCGGCCGCCGCCACGGCATCGACTTCTCCTACACCTCCTACGACTGGTCCTGCGAGCGCTACCTGCGCGAGGGCGCGATGATGCCCGAGGACGGACTGGACCGGCTGCGCGAGGCGGACGCGATCCTGCTGGGCGCCGTCGGCTACCCGGGCGTCCCCGACCACGTGTCCCTGTGGGGGCTGCTGATTCCCATCCGCCGCCACTTCCGCCAGTACGTCAACCTGCGGCCCGTCCGGGTCTTCGACGGTGTGGACGGTCCGCTGCGCGCGGCCGTCGCGGGCGAGGTCGACCTGGTCGTCGTACGGGAGAACGTCGAGGGCGAGTACAGCGAGATCGGCGGCCGGATGAACCGGGGGACACCGCAGGAGCTGGCCGTTCAGGAGGCGGTGTTCACGCGGGCCGGGGTCACCCGGATCGCCGACTACGCCTTCTCGCTCGCCGCCCGCCGCCGCGGGAAGGTCACCTCGGCCACCAAGTCCAACGGCATCATCCACACCATGCCGTTCTGGGACGAGCTGATCGCCGAGCGCGCCGCCGAGCACCCCGGCGTCGCCTGGGACCAGGAGCACATCGACGCCCTGGCCGCCAAGTTCGTCCTCGATCCCGCCCGCTTCGACGTCGTCGTCGCCTCCAACCTCTTCGGTGACATCCTCAGCGACCTCGCGGCCGCCGTGGCCGGCTCGATCGGCATCGCCCCGTCCGCGAGTCTCAACCCCGAGCGCGCGTTCCCGTCGATGTTCGAGCCGGTGCACGGTTCCGCTCCCGACATCGCCGGCCAGGGCATCGCCAACCCGCTGGGGGCGATCGGCTCGGCGGCGCTGATGCTCGACCACCTCGGCCACCCCGAGGCCGCCCGGGACGTCGACGACGCCGTCGCCGCGGTCCTGGCCACGTCGGACGTCCGTACCCGCGACCTGGGCGGTACGGCGAGCACCGACGAGTTCACCGAGAAGCTGCTCGGACTCCTCTGACGCCTTTCCACGCGCGGCGGGCGGTCCGCACGACGTGGTCGCCCCACGGTCCCGGCACGTGCACGTGCCGGGACCGTGGGGCGACGGCTCGCGGGCCCGCGCGGCGGCAGCGTCGGCGGGGGGCGGCGTCTTGCGGACATCCGTGGGGCGGATCCCGTGTCGGCTCCCGCCCCACGGGTACGCGGGGGGCCGGCCCCCGAGGATCTGGAGGGAGACATGCAGCGAGGCAGTGACCGGCTGAGCGTCCACCGGGACGACGAGATGAAGCACGAACTGCAGGGACTGCTGAGGTCCGGGCACCCGACGCGCTCGGAGGAGTGGCACGACCCGGAGCCGTCCGCGGAGGACGATCCGGAGGTCTGGGGCGGTCCGGTGGTGCCCGGCGGCGCCCGGGCGTCGCTGGCGACGGTACGGCTGGAGCTGGCCCGGATCCTGGGTCGCAGCGCCTTCCCGGCGGGCCCGGAGGAGCTGACGCGGACCCTGCGCCGCAAGAACGCTCCGGACGCCCTCGTGGAGGCGGTACGGCACCTGCCGCGCTCGGCGCGCTACAGCACGGTGCAGGAGCTGGCGCAGACCCTGGTCAGGGGCGACTGACGCACGGTGACCGGGCCGCCCCCGCTGAGGGCGGCCCGTTCGCCGCGCCCGGCGCGCCCGCGCGGGTCGCGGGCGCGGACGACACAGCGTGCCGGGGGCGACCGCGCCTCCGGCGTGTCACGAAAGGACGTTGAACGATCATGCGCATCGCGTTTCTGACGGCACCCGAGGGCGTCGAGCAGGTGGAGCTGACCGATCCGTGGCAGGCCGCGGTGGACGCGGGCCACGAGCCCGTCCTGGTGTCGACGCAATCCGGTGAGGTGCAGGCCTTCCACCACCTCGACAAGGCGGACACGTTCCCGGTCGACGAGGTGGTCGGCGAGGTGTCCGCGCAGTCCTTCGGCGGGCTGGTCCTGCCGGGCGGTGTCGCCAACCCGGACTTCCTGCGCAGCGACGAGAAGGCGGTGGCCTTCGTCCGGGACTTCTTCGAGCGGGGCCTGCCGGTGGCCGCGATCTGCCACGCCCCGTGGACGCTCGTCGAGGCGGACGTCGTCCGCGGCCGGGAGCTGACGTCGTGGCCGAGCCTGCGGACGGACCTGCGCAACGCGGGCGCCACCTGGGTCGACGAACAGGTCAAGGTCTGCGACCACGGCTCCAACAAGCTCGTCACCAGCCGCAAGCCGGACGACCTGAAGGCGTTCTGCGAGACGTTCCTGGACGTGTTCGCCGAGGAGGCCGGCTGATGGGGGAGCCGATCGACCGCAAGCAGGAGCAGCGGCAGGCGTTCCGGGCCGAGGACCCGGCCTCCGGGCCGCTCACCACCGACCAGGGCGTGACGGTCGACCACACGGACGACTCGCTGACCGCCGGCGAGCGCGGTCCGACGCTGATGGAGGACTTCCACTTCCGGGAGAAGCTCACCCGCTTCGACCACGAGCGGATCCCGGAGCGGGTGGTGCACGCGCGGGGCGCGGGCGCGTACGGCTACTTCGAACCCTACGAGTCCTGCGCCGAGTTCACGCGCGCGGCCTTCCTCCAGGACCCGTCGGTGCGCACGCCCGTGTTCGTGCGGTTCTCCACCGTGCAGGGCCCCAAGGGTTCGGCGGATACGGTGCGGGACGTGCGGGGCTTCGCGACCAAGTTCTACACGTCGGAGGGCAACTACGACCTGGTCGGGAACAACTTCCCGGTCTTCTTCATCCAGGACGGCATCAAGTTCCCCGACTTCGTGCACGCGGTGAAGCCCGAGCCGCACAACGACATCCCGACCGGCGCCTCCGCCCACGACACCCTGTGGGACTTCGTGTCGCTCCAGCCGGAGACGCTGCACGCCATCATGTGGCTGATGTCGGACCGGGCGATCCCGCGCAGCTACCGCATGATGCAGGGCTTCGGCGTGCACACCTTCCGCTTCGTGAACGCGGAGGGCAGGGGCACGTTCGTGAAGTTCCACTGGACGCCGAAACTGGGTGTGCACTCGCTGGTGTGGGACGAGGCCCAGGAGTGCCAGGGCCGCGACCCCGACTTCAACCGGCGTGACCTGTGGGACGCGATCGAGGCGGGCGAACACCCCGAGTGGGAGCTGGGCGTCCAGCTCGTCCCCGAGGAAGACGAGTTCGCCTTCGACTTCGACCTGCTCGACCCGACGAAGATCATCCCGGAGGAGCAGGTGCCGGTGCGGCCGATCGGCCGGATGGTGCTCGACCGCAACCCGGAGAACTTCTTCGCCGAGACCGAGCAGGTCGCCTTCCACACGGCGAACGTCGTGCCGGGCATCGACTTCACCAACGACCCGCTGCTCCAGGCCCGCAACTTCTCCTACCTGGACACCCAGTTGATCCGCCTCGGCGGCCCCAACTTCTCGCAGCTGCCGGTCAACCGGCCGGTGGCGCCGGTGCGCACTAACCAGCGCGACGGCTACCACCAGAGCACCGTCCACCGGGGCACGAACTACTTCCCGAACTCCCTCGGCGGCGGTTGCCCCGCGCACGCGGGTGTCGACGGGAAGGCGTTCACCCACTACACGGAGCGCGTCGACGGGGCCAAGATCCGCCGGCGCAGCCCGAGCTTCAAGGACCACCACAGCCAGGCGGCGCTGTTCTGGAACAGCATGGCCGACTGGGAGAAGCAGCACATCGTCGAGGCCTTCCGGTTCGAGCTGGGCAAGGTCGAGGCACGCACGGTGCGCGTCCGCACGGTCGGCGAACTGGCCAAGGTGGACGGCGCGTTGGCGGCGCAGGTGGCGCGGGGCATCGGTGTGCCGGAGCCGGAGGAGACCCGGACGGCGTCCAAGCTCTCCTCCCCCGCGCTCAGCCTCGACGCGCGGCCGCTGCGCGGGGACGGTTCGATCCGCACCCGGCGGATCGCGGTCCTGGTCGCCGACGGCGTCGACGCGGACCAGGTGACCTCGGTGCGCGAGGGACTGGCGGCCGAGGGGGCGATCGTGGAGGCGCTGGCGGCGACGGACGGCACGGTGCGGGGCGCCGACGGTGAACTGTATGCGGTCGACCGCGCACTGCCGACCGTCGCCTCCGTCCTGTACGACGCCGTCCTGTTGCCCGGTGGGCCCACGGGGACGCCGTCGGTGGCGGTGGACCCGGATGTCGTCCGGTTCGTGCGGGACGCCTACCGGCACGGCAAACCGGTCGGAGCACTCGGTTCCGGCGTGGGTGTGCTGTCGGCGCTGGAGCTGCGGGGGGTGCGGTTGTCCACCGAGTTCCGGCGGGTGGTCAGCGACCTGGGCGTGGTGACGGACACCTCTCCCGGCGTCGCGAGCAGCGAGTTCGTACAGCAGTTCGTAGAGGCGATCGCGGCACACCGGCACCAGGGCCGGCAGCCGCTGCGGCACTGAGCGGACGCGCTCTCAGGGCGGCCCCCTCCTGCGGGTGGGGGCCGTCTGGTCCCGGAGTCCGGACCGGACCCGGACAGGGGTCCCGGCCGACAGGGACCCGGTGGGGTCAGGTCGCGCCGGGGCCCTCGGCCGTTCCCGGTCCCGTACGGCGTACCGTTCCGCCGCCCGGTGTCCGGCCGGGCGATCCCGGGCCCCACTTGCCCACCGGGGTGTCCGAGGAGGGCCTGCCGCCCATCTCCTCCGCGGTGGCGCGGTCGCGGGCGCCCTCGCGGGTGCGGCCGGGGGTGACGGAGCGGCGCGGATTGCGGCGCAGGTACTCGCCCTCCAGCCGTGCCATGCGGTCGTTGTGGGCGCGCAGCGCGTCGTTCGAGCCGTACAGCAGGGTGTCGTGGCGCGTGCGGTGGATCGTCTCCAGCTCTTTCATGAGCTGCTGGTCGTCCAGCCGGTCCGGGTCGACTCCGGTCATCGTGGTGCCCCGCTCGTCGTGTTCGTCCATGAGGTTCGGGTACCCGCCCGGTGAGCACGAAGACCCCCGAGCGGCATCCGGGAGGGAGCCATGGATCTCGCTTTTCTGCATCCACTGTACGAACAATCCGGCCCCTGGGCCTCCGTGTACGTCGACACCTCACGACACACGGAGAGCACCCCCCACGAACGTCGCCTCACGGCCTCCGCCATGGCGCGGGAGCTGGCCGAACAGGGCGCGGACGAGGCCACGTGCCGTGCGGTGGAGCGTGCGGTGGAGGAGTTGGGTCACTCCTCGGAACCGCACGGGCGGGCCCTGTTCGCGCGGGGCGGCGAGATCGTCCTCGACCCGGCGCTGGCCCGGCCCCCGCAGGGCGACCGGGCGGAGTGGGCGCCGCTGCCGAGGGTCACACCGCTGCTGGAGCTGGCCGATCAGGACCCGGTGTGCGTCGTGGCCTACATCGACCGCAAGGGCGCGGCCTTCGAGCTGCGCAGCGCCATCCGTCGTGAGGACGCGGGGTCGGTCACCGGCCGGCAGCATCCCCTGCACCGCACGTCGACGGCCGACTGGTCGGAGCGGCACTTCCAGCTGCGGGTGGAGAACACCTGGGAGCACAACGCGGCGGAGATCGCCGACGCGCTCGCCGTGTGCCAGGAGGAGACCGGCGCCGACCTGCTCGTCCTGGTGGGTGACGACCGGGAGCGGCGGGCCGTGCACGACCGGTTGCCGCAGCGGCTGCACGACCGGACGGTCGAGGCGCCCCACGGCACGGGCAGCAGGCTGCTCGACGAGGACGTGGAGAGGGCCCGTGCCGAACACGCCCGCCGACTGGCCGAGGCCGAACTGGAGCGGTTCCTTGCCGCCCGGGCGCCGGACGAGGAGGGGCGCGCCGCGGCCGTGGAGGGGGTGCCCGCGCTGGTCGAGGCGGCCCGCGAGCACCGGATCGACGAACTGCTGATCCGCGCCGACGGTTCCGACACGCACCGCGAGGTGTGGATCGGCGAGGATCCCGACCAGCTGGCGGTGCGCCGCACCGAGCTGAAGACGCTCGGCGAACAGCACTCGTGGGCGGCCCGCGCGGACGACGCGCTGATCCGCTCGGCGGTCACCACGGACGCCCCGGTCCTCGTCGTCCCGCCCACGGAGGAGGAGGCCCCGGTGGGCGGCCTGGGAGCACTGCTGCGCTGGAAGTGACGGGACGGCGACGAACGTGCCGCCCCCTGCCGGGTGCGCCTGGCAGGGGGCGCATGCGCGCGGCCCGAGGGGCGCTCGGCCGACCCGGGACCGCGCAGGGGAGAAGCCGGCCCGCGAACCCGCAGGAGAACTGCCCCCGGCCGGAGCCCCCGGGGAAGCTGCCGACTCGGCCCCCCAGGGAAACTGCCGCGCTGGAACCCCCGGGAGCTGCCACCCTGGGAACCCCCGGGGAAGCTGCCGCCCTGGAACCCCCGGGGAAACCCGGCAGGGGGAACAGCCGGGCCGAGAGCACCCCGGGGAGCGGTCGGCCCGTCCGTACCCCCGACGCGCCCGTCCCCTAACGTGCCCGTTCCACCCGGCGTTCGTCCCACACCGGTTCCGGGGTCTCCCGGACGCGTCCGTCGCTGCCGAAGACCAGGAAGCGGTCGAAGGAGCGGGCGAACCAGCGGTCGTGGGTGACGGCGAGGACCGTGCCGTCGAAGGCCTCCAGGCCTTCCTGCAACGCTTCGGCGGACTCCAGGTCGAGGTTGTCGGTCGGCTCGTCGAGCAGCAGGGCGGTGACGCCCTGCAGTTCCAGCAGCAGGATCTGGAAGCGCGCCTGCTGTCCGCCCGAGAGCCGGTCGAAGGCCTGCTCGGCCTGCTGCGTCAGCTCGTAGCGGCGCAGCCGGGACATGGCCGCACCCCGGTCCTGGGAGTGTTCCTGCCACAGGATGTCCAGGAGGGTGCGGCCCATCAGCTCGGGGTGGGCGTGGGTCTGGGCGAAGTGCCCCGGGACCACGCGCGCGCCGAGCTTCCACTCCCCCGTGTGGGCCACGTCGTCGCCGGCGAGTAGGCGCAGGAAGTGCGACTTGCCGGAGCCGTTGGAGCCGAGCACGGCGACGCGTTCGCCGTAGAACACCTCGAGGTCGAAGGGCTTCATCAGGCCGGTCAGCTCGAGCCCCGCGCAGGTGACGGCCCTGACGCCGGTGCGGCCGCCCTTGAGGCGCATGGTGATGTCCTGCTCGCGCGGCGGCTCCGGCGGCGGGCCCGCCTCCTCGAACTTGCGCAGCCGGGTCTGCGCGGCGTGGTACCGGGAGGCCAGCTCGTGGCTGATGGAGGCGGCCTGACGCAGGTTCAGCACGAGTTTCTTCAGCTGCGCGTGCTTCTCGTCCCAGCGGCGGCGCAACTCCTCGAAGCGGGCGAAGCGTTCGCGGCGTGCCTGGTGGTAGGTGGCGAAGCCGCCGCCGTGCACCCAGGCGTCGGCGCCGGTGGGTGAGGGCTCCACGGAGACGATCTTCTCGGCCGCGCGGGAGAGCAGTTCGCGGTCGTGGGAGACGAAGAGGACCGTCTTGCGGGTCTCCTTCAGCCGCTCCTCCAGCCAGCGTTTGCCGGGGACGTCGAGGTAGTTGTCGGGCTCGTCGAGCAGCAGCACCTCGTCGGTGCCGCGCAGCAGGGCCTCCAGGACGAGCCGCTTCTGCTCACCGCCGGAGAGCGTGCGCACCTGCCGCCACTGCGCCTTCTCGTACGGCATGCCGAGCGCGGCCGTGGTGCACATGTCCCACAGCGTCTCCGCCTCGTACCCGCGGGCCTCGGCCCAGTCGGCGAGGGCCTGCGCGTAGCGCATCTGCGCGGCCTCGTCGTCGACGGTCATGAGGGCGTGCTCCGCCTCGTCGACGGCCCGGGCGGCCGCCCGCACGCGCGGCGTGGACACGGACACCAGCAGGTCGCGCACGGTCGTCTCGTCGCGTACGGAGCCCACGAACTGGCGCATCACGCCGAGTCCGCCGCTGACGGTGACGGTGCCGCCGTGCGGCTTGAGCTCGCCGGAGATCAGCCGCAGCAGGGTCGTCTTGCCGGCCCCGTTGGGCCCGACGAGGGCGACGACGGCCCCTTCCCCGACCCGGAAGGACACGTCGCCGAGCAACGCCCTCCCGTCGGGGAGGTAGTACTCGAGGTGCGCGGCTTCCAGATGTCCCATGGGCAGGCATTCTGCGGGCCGCCCACGAGCCCGGGCAAACCGTTATCCGCGCGGGCCGGCCGCCCCGTCCACCGGTTCGCCCGCCGGCCCGCCCTCGCCCGCCGGGCTCACCGTCGCGCCCGCCCACGACAGGGCCTTCCAGCCGTCGGCCGGGGAGCCCTCCAGGATCACCACGCCGGTGTTGGCGAGGCGGTGGGCGGCGGCGAAGGGGACGTCGACGTTGTGGGCGCGCGCGGCCGTCCAGGTGCGGATCGCCGCGCCGTGGCTGACCACCGCGACGGTTCCCGCACCGCTGTCGGCCGCCTCGGCGACGACGGCGTCGTAGCGGGCGAGGAACTCGGTGCCGCTCTCGCCGCCGGGCATGCGCAGCCCGGTGTCCCCGGCCGCCCAGGCGAGGGCGGTGCGCACATAGAGTTCGCCCCGCTCCGAGTCGCCGGGCAGCATCTCCAGGTCGCCGGCGGAGATCTCCCGCACCCCGTCACGGACGCGCATCCCCAGGCCGCGGGCGGCGGCCAGCGGGGCGGCCGTGAGCCGGGTGCGCACCAGAGTGGAGACGTACAGCGCCTCGATGTCCTCGTCGGCGAGGACGGCGGGCAGCGCGGCGGCCTGCCGCTCGCCGAGCGCGGTCAGGGACGCCCCGGGGACGGCGGTGTCCAGGAGACGTTCCACGTTGGCGGGGGTCTCGCCGTGGCGGACGAGGATCAGTCGCATGCGGCCCCTTCCGGTGTCCTGCCCGCCCCGCGCGGGAAACGGCCCCTGCAGGGTACCCGCAGCTCATGAGCCCAGACGTCGACCTGACCGCCCTGAAACCCGGCCGCCACGGGGTGCGCGACCGGCTGCTCGCCCTGGACTGCCGGCTGTTCGAGTTCGCCGCCGAACGGCACTGGCCCGCAGCCGGGCCCGTCCTGCCGCGCCTGAGCCGCAGCGCCAACCACGGCGTGCTGTGGTTCGCCGCGGCCGCCGCCATCGCGGCGAGCCGCACGCCCCGGGCCCGCCGGGCGGCCGCCCGCGGGATCGCCTCGCTGAGCCTGGCGTCCCTGACGATCAACACCCTCGGCAAGCGCTCGGTGCGCCGCGCCCGGCCCGGGCTGGACCCGGTGCCGCTGGTCCGGCAGCTCAAGCGCCAGCCGATCACCACGTCCTTCCCCTCCGGGCACTCCGCGTCGGCGGCGGCCTTCGCGACGGGGGTGGCCCTGGAGTCGCCGGCGTGGGGCGCGGTGGTGGCGCCGGTCGCGTTCTCCGTGGCGATGTCCCGCGTCTACACCGGGGTCCACTTCCCGAGCGACGTCCTGGCGGGCGCGGCCCTGGGCGCGGGCGCCGCGTTCGCCGTACGGGCGCTGGTGCCGACCCGCGCCGGGGTCGTCCCGCACGCCCGGCCGCGTGCCCAGGCGCCGGCGCTGCCCGACGGGGAGGGTCTCGTCGTGGTGGCCAACACCTCCGCCGGTACCGCCGAACGGATCCACGCCCTGCGCGACGAGCTGCCGCTCGCGCGGATCGTCGAGTGCCCGCCCGCCGAGGTGCGCGGCGAGTTGGAGAAGGCCGCGACGTCCGCGCGGGCCCTCGGGGTGTGCGGCGGCGACGGCACCGTGAACACGGCCGCCGAGGTCGCCCTGCGTCACGGGCTGCCGCTGGCGGTCGTGCCCGGCGGCACGCTCAACCACTTCGCCCACGACCTGGGCATGGAGGACGTCCGCGGGCCGGGGCGGGCGGTGCGCGAGGGCGAGGCGGTCCGCGTGGACGTGGGACGGTTCGCCTGCGCGGGACGGCGGGGCGTGTTCCTGAACACCTGCAGCCTCGGCGTGTACCCGGAGCTGGTGCGGGAACGGGACCGCTGGTCGCACCGGATCGGCGGCTGGCCCGCCGGTGTCCTGGCCGCGCTGCGGGTGCTGCGCGCGGACCGGCACCCGCTGGAGGCCCGGGTCGCGGGCCGCCCGCACCCCCTGTGGCTGCTGTTCGCCGGGAACGGCACCTACCACCGCATGGGCCTCGCCCCGGGTCGCCGCCTCGACCTGGCGGACGGCCGTCTCGACGTGCGGGTGGTGCACGGCGGCCGCCGGCCCGCCCTGCGGCTGCTCGCCGCGGCCCTCGCCGGACCGCTCACCCGGTCTCCCGTCCACGCGGCGGTCCAGGTGGGCCGGCTGCACCTGTCGGGCGTCGCCCCCGGCACGCTCCTCGCCCACGACGGCGAGGTCACCGAGGTGGAGGGGGAGGTCACGCTGGAGAACCTGCCCGAGGCACTGACCGTCTACCGCCCCGCGAACGGGAACTGACGGCGCGGACGCCGCCGCGGGGACGATCACGCCCCCGTCGGCGGCCCTGCACGACAGCCCCCGGCCGACGCTTGGCCGCCTATACGTGACGCACTGTCAGTCCACATTGCAGAACAAAGTGTCTCACCATGCGGTTGCATGCGTATCGTGGCCGTCACCCCCGGGTCCGCTCCGGCGAACCCGGGGGCCCGGTCCGCAGAGAAGGGGCACAGCCATGCCGAAAGCGCGGGAGACCGCCGTCTACACGCACGGGCACCACGAGTCGGTGCTGCGGTCGCACACCTGGCGGACCGCCGCCAACTCCGCGGCCTACCTGCTGGGCTCGCTCAAGCCCCACATGCGGATCCTGGACGTCGGCTGCGGGCCGGGCACCATCACCGCCGACCTCGCGGCCCTGGTCCCCGCCGGACACGTCACCGGCGTCGACCACGCACCGGGCATCCTGGAGCGGGCACGGGCCACCGCCGGCGAACGCGGCCTGGACAACGTGGACTTCGCCGTCGCCGACGTCCACGCCCTGGACTTTCCCGACGACAGCTTCTGCGTGGTCCACGCCCACCAGGTGCTCCAGCACGTCGGCGACCCGGTGCAGGCGCTGCGCGAGATGCGGCGGGTCACTCGGCCCGGCGGGTTCGTCGCCGTCCGCGACGCGGACTACGCCGCCATGACCTGGTACCCGCACTCCCCCGGGCTGGACGACTGGCTGGAGCTGTACCGGCGGGTGGCCCGCGCCAACGGCGGCGAGCCCGACGCGGGGCGCCGGCTGAGGTCCTGGGCGCTGGCCGCCGGCTTCACCGACATCACCGCCACCTCGGACACCTGGACGTTCGCCACTGCCGAGGAGCGGCGGTGGTGGAGCGCCCTGTGGGCCGACCGCACCCTGGCCTCGGCCTACGCGGAACGCGCCACGCGGGGCGGACACGCCGACGCGGAAGGCCTGCGGGCCGTGTCGGAGGCCTGGCGGGAATGGGGGCAGCGGGAGGACGGATGGTTCGCTGTTCTGCACGGAGAGATTCTGTGCAGAAAAGAAGCCTGATTCACACATTCGGGGAAACCCGAAATGCAGGAGGTTCACACAATGGTTCCCATCCTGCTCGTACTGTTGCTGGCCCTTGTTCTCTTCGGCGCCGGATTCGCCGTCAAAGTGCTGTGGTGGATCGCGCTGGCGGTCCTCGTCCTGTGGCTGCTGGGATTCGTGATGCGCGGGACGACCACCGCGGGAGGCAGGGGCCGCTGGTACAGGTGGTGACGTCACCACCGCGGCAGCGGCGAGTGACGTCACTCGCTGCTACCGCGGGAGTGACGTCACTCCCGCGGTAGCAGCGGCCCGAGCGGCCCGAGGTCCAGATTGAGGTCCTCGGGCCGCAGTCCGTAGCGCTCCCGCAGCTCGGTCATGCGGTCGTCGAGCAGCATCAGCGTCAGCCCGATCCGCTCCTCCTGCTCCTCGCTCAGATCCCCCTGGTCGAAGCGGCGCAGCGCCTGCCGTTCCATCAGCTGGCGCAGCAGCTCCACCACGGTGAGGACGAGTTTGACCAGGTCGCGCTCGACCGTGTCGGGCTCGAGGTCGAGCCGGTTGCGGTGGCGCGGTGCCGGCCCGTTGTCCGAAGTCGTCACACCCACTCTCCAAAGGGCGACGGAACGTTCTTGTTCACGGAGCTGATCAGGGCGTTCAGGTCGATGCGGACCAGGTCGACATCGGCGATCCGCAGCGTGATGTCGCCGGTGATGACGACCCCGCCGGCCAGCAGCCGGTCGAGCAGGTCGACGAGGGCGACCTCACGGCGCTCGACGACGGTCATACCCCTTCCTCCCCGGACGTCACGGACTCGGATTCCATCGGATTGGATTGCACGTGCCCGGATTCGGTGGGCCCGGATTCGACCGGCTCCCCCGATTCGGCTTCCGGATTCTCCACGAAGGAGTACGCGGCCCACGGACCGGTGAGCTCGACGCGCATTCCGGATTCCTCGCCCTTCGTACGGTCCACTATTTCCACGAATTCCTCTGATTCCGCGCGCGGGACCAGATAGGCGGCGTTCAGAACGTTCTGACCGGGGGCGCGGGAAAGCGACGCGTTCTGCGGCGCGTGCAGTCGGGCCGCCTCCGCGTGCGAGGACAGCAGGGAGTGCAACCGGCCGGCGAACCGCTCGGCCCGCTGCCAGGTGTCCTCCTGCGCCCTGGCCCGCATGCTGCGCCGGCGCAGGTAGTCGCGACCGGAGACGGCCGGGGCGCCGGCACCCGCGGCGCCGGACGCGGCGCCCTCCCCGGTGCCGGACAGAGCCGCCTGCGACGCCGGTCCCGCCTCCGGCTCGACATAGATCTTCACGCCCCACTCCACGCGCCCCTGCAGTCGGTCCAGGGTGCGCCGGAAGTACTCTTCTCGTTCCTCCATCATCACGCGGACGCCACTGTCGTCCCGGAAGACGGTGCCGAGCCGCAGCGGCAACGGGGTGGTGACCGCCGTGAGCGCGTCGACGACCTGCTGGTGGGCGCGGGCGGTCTCGGTGAGCCAGTCCAGGTCCTCCAGATGGGCCCGCAACGGCGCCTCGTCGAAGTCCCGCGCGGGAACATGGCTCAGGACGGCGACGAGGCCGTGGTGGTGCAGCAACCTCGGCGGATCACCGGCCACGCCCTTGAGTTGGACCTGCAGCGGGGTGCCGAAGGGCCGGCACACCGCGTACACGTACCGCAGTCCGGTCATGGGGACTCCTCCCTGGCAGGCCGCGGTTCCAGCTCCTCGAGCCTCGCCAGTCGCTCACGCAACTCGGCGTTCTCCCGCGTGAGTTGGTTGCGGCGGGCGCGGGAGGACAACTCCGGGTCGTCCTCCCACCAGTCGATGCCCATCTCCTTGGCCTTGTCGACGGAGGCGACGATGAGGCGGAGCTTGATGGTGAGCAGTTCGATGTCGAGCAGGTTGATCCGGATGTCGCCGGCGATGACGATGCCCTTGTCGAGGACGCGTTCCAGGATGTCCGCGAGGTTGGCACCGCTGCTCTGGCCGTACGGCTCCGGCATCCGGCTCGGCATGGTCATCGTCGACTCCGTTCGTCGTCTTCGACGTAGTCGGCGTCCTCCGCCTCGCCCTCGCCCTCGTCCTCGTCCTCCTCGTCGTACTCGTCCTCGGGCTCCTCACCCGTCTCGGACTCGGGCTCCTCGTCCTCTTCGTACTCGTCCTCCGGCTCCCCCTCGTCCTCTTCGCGGTCCTGACCTTCGGGGGCCTCGTCCTCCTCGCGGTCCTGACCTTCGGGGGCCTCGTCCTCCTCGCGGTCCTGACCTTCGGGGGCCTCGTCCTCCTCGCGGTCCTGACCTTCCTCGCTCGCTTCGCTCTCCTCGCTCTCCTCCGCCACCGCGTCGTCGTGGGAGCGGGCGACCTCGCCGTCGCGGATCTCACCGCGCCAGCCGTCCTCGACCTCTCCCTTGAGCGTGATGAAGCGGGCGAAGTTCTTCAGGTCGAGCCGGGCCCGGCGGCCCTGGGCACGCCAGATGTTGCCGGTCTTCTCGAACAGGCCCGTCGGGTAGTACTCGATGACCAGCAGCACGCGGGTGAGGTTGTCCGCGATGCGGTGGAAGGAGACGACGCCCTTGGTGGTGCCCTTGGCGCCCTCGGACGACCAGGAGATCCGGTCGTCCGGGACCTGCTCAGTGGTCTTCGCCTTCCAGCTGCGGTTGGACCAGAAGACCTTCATCTGCCAGTCGCTGGTGGTGTCGTCGGCGCGGCTCGCGCTCTTGACGCCCTTGGCGAACGTGCTGAAGTCCTGGTACTTGGTCCACTGGTCGTAGGCGGTGCGCAGCGGCACGCCCACGTCGATCTGCTCCATGATGACGGTGGGCTTGGAGCCGGAGCTGCTCTTGCGCTTGCCGCCCTTGCCGCCACCGAGGTTCTTCAGCGCGCCGGTCACCTTGTCCTTGACGCGCGATCCGCCGAGTTCCAGAGCGGTGCGCACGGGCCCCTTGCCGCCGGCCAGCTTGCGGCCGCCGTCCAGGGCCATCTTGGCGAACCCGGGGCTGTTGCCCTCGGCGATGTCGTTCAGCTTGCCCGTGGTCTCGCCGAGCTTGCGACCGACGCCGACCAGCGCGCGCTGGGCCTGAGCCGCGAGGTACTCCTGCACCTCCGCCTTCAGCCGGTCGGCGGCCTCGCTCTGCGCGACACCGGCGAGCGGGTTGCCGCCGGTCGCCTTGGTCGCCTTTCCCGCGGCGGACTTCGCGGATCCGAGGGTCTCGGTCATCGCTCACCGCCTCCCTTCGCTCCCCGGGCACCGGAGGCCGTCCTCGTCGCCGTCTGCCTGACCGCCGTGGCCTTCTTCGCGGCCCTCTTGGCCGGCGGCTTGACCGGGGCCTTCTTCGCGGCCCGCTTGGCCGGCGCCTTCTTTTCCCGCCGCCTTTCCTCGCGGGCAGCCTCGGGCTCCTCCTCCTCGTCCCCGGCAGCCTCGGGCTCCTCGTCCTCGTCCCCGGCCGCCTCGGGCTCCTCGTCCTCCTCCCCGGCCGCCTCGGGCTCCTCGTCCCCGGCCGCCTCGGGCTCGTCGTCGTTCTCTTCGGACGCCTCGGGCTCCTCGTCCTCCTCCTCGGCCGCCTCGGGCTCCTCTTCGTTCTCCTCCGGCTCCTCCTCGTCCTCGGAGCGCGCGCCGTTCGCACCGGGCACGACGCCCGCGAGCTGGTCGCGCACCTGGGAGGTGCGGTCGTGCAGCCGGTCGGCGAGCGCGCCTATCTGCCGTTCGACCAGCGCTCCGGAGGCCGCCTTGCCGACCCCGCCCAGCTCCTGGCGGAGCTGGTCGCCGATCTCCTTGAACTGCGGGTTGTCCTTCATCTGCTTGGACACGAGGTCGGCCAGGGCCCGCGGTGTGACGTTCAGCCGCTTGCCGGCCACCAGCGAACCGACCGCGAACGCCAGCTTCATCTTCTTCGTACGTCCGAGGACATACCCGGCCCCTACGGCGAGGCCCAGTCCCACTCGGTTCATCGTGCCGTCCCGTCGTCGCTTCCCGTGCTTCTGCGCGAAGCGATCTCCAGCCGCTCCAGGAGATCGTCCTCCATCCGGTCGAACTCCTCCTCCGTGATCTCTCCGGACTCCAACTGCTCCTCGAGCCGGGAGAGTTCGGACCGGACCGTCGCGGGGTCGTAGTAGATCCGCTCGGCCTCGTGCACCACCTGTTGGATGACCCACGCGCTGCCGCGCACCGGGGCGAACGGCAACAGGAGCACCTCCGATATCAGGCCCATCTCCCAGCTCCTCTGCTTCTTGTGTGCTCCGCTACTGCGCCGCGGGCACGGCGGGCTCGGCGGGGCCGGGCTCGACGAAGCTGTACGGCGGCAGCGGCCCGTTCACGCGCACCTCGAGGTGCGGGCGCTCCTCGCGGAGCCCGTCCACCGCCTCGAGGAACCGGGCGGCGGAGTCGCGGTCCACCAGGAACGAGACGTTGGCCAGCCAGCCCGTGGACTCGGGACCCGCCTCGACCCCCGCGGCCAGCGGCTCCAGCGTCTGCCGGACCTCGGCCGCGTCGGCCGCCTCACGGCTCTTGACCGCGGCGGCCACCATCTCGCCGAGCTGCAGCTTCTGCTCGTAGGTGCCACCGCCGGCCTGGCGGTTGGCCTCGGCCAGGGCCCGCAGCTCGGGGCTCTCGGCCATCACCTGGTGCAGCACGGCCTCCTCCACGTGGGAGGCCTTGACGTTGTACTCGACCCTGCCGTCGAGGGCCTGCAGGCGCTCCAGGTAGTGCTCGACGCGCTCGGCGAGCACCCCGGTGACCGCGCTGTCGTCCGGGGCGACGCTGCCGAACCGCATGGGCAGCACACAGCCGCCGGCACCCACCTCGCCGAGGACGGCCTGGTGGGCGAGCAGGTCCCGGCGCTTGGGACGCAGACCCTCCGGTGCGTCACTGACGATCGCCGCCAGCTCGCCCTCCTTCAGCACCCGCACCGGCATGGGCGGCTCGCCCACGCCCCCCAGTTCCCCGGGGAGGGCGGGGTGGGAGGCGGCGGTGATGCCGTAGACGTAAGTGCTCACTCCTGCTCCTCCTTACGACGCGTCGTGGTGGACTTGCGGGCACGCGGCCTGTCCTCGGACTGGCTCTCCTCGCGGGCCTGCTTGAAGGCACCGGAGATGGTCTCGGCGGCCCCGGACAGCGCGCCCTTGGACTTGCCGCGGGCACCGGACTCGGTGACCTCGCCGACGATCTCGGGCAGCCCCGGGCTCTTGCGGGGGCCGGCCTCGAGGTCGAGACGGTTGCACGCCTCGGCGAAGCGCAGGTAGGTGTCGACGCTGGCCACGACGACACGTACGTCGATCTTCAGGATCTCGATGCCGACCAGGGAGACCCGTACGAACGCGTCGATGACCAGACCCCTGTCGAGAACGAGCTCCAGGACGTCGTAGAGGCCGCTGGAGCCGCCTCCGCCACCGGACTGCTGTGCCGGGACAACGGTCATGCCGACCGCACCTCTTCCTTGTCTCGCGAATGATGTTCGTTCTGTTCCGTGGGCGGGCGGTCTAGCGGCCGCCCTGCCGATGTGCGTCGGAGCGTCCACGCTCGTAACGGCGAACGCGCCGATAGCCGGTGAGCTGGCCCTCCGGGTCGAGCTCGACCTCGTAGCTGGCCATGAGGCTCATGGTGTCGGGGACCCTCTCCAGTTCGAGGACCTCCACCTCCAGGGACCAGCCGTCCTCCGTCTGCGCGAACGACGAGACGCTCTCGGCGGTCATGCCCGTGAGCTCCGCGAGCTGGGAGCGTGCCGCGCGCAGCACCTCCATGGGTTTCGGCCGGTCGTCCGTCACGGTGTCGTCCCCGCCTTTCGGAGTGTTCCGTGAAGCCTGTGTCCGTGGTGTGTTCTTCGTGTTCGCCATGACCACCTCTCCTTCCGGGTGGCCGGAAGGTCCTTGGCCAAACCTTCACGAGGGCATGCGTCGCCGGTGCTGGTACTCGAAGTTGCATACCGGCGGTATGTGCACGCGACACGCAGCCCGGGACACCCCCGGGCTCAGCCGCGCAGCGCGTCGAGGCGGCGCCGGGCGGGCCCCAGCGCGCGGCCGCGGCCCGTCGTGCCCGACCACGGGTCGGTGCCGGCCTGCTCGGCGGCGTCGGCGATGCTCCAGCGGCGCGGCCCGAGCTCGGGGTCGTCGAGCTGTTCCCAGGTGACGGGCACGGCGACGGGCGCGCCGGGCAGGGCGCGCACGCTGAAGGGGGCGACGGCGGTCTGCGCGTAGCCGTTGCGCTGCACGTCGAGGTAGAGCCGGTCGCCGCGGTCCTTCTTGCGGGCGGCGGCGGTGAGCCGGTCGGGGTGTTCGGCGGCGAGCAGTTCGGCGGCGTCCCGGGCGAAGGCGAGCACCTCGCCGACGGCGTGGTGCCCGTCCAGCCGGACGAGGACGTGCAGTCCGCGCGAGCCGGTCGTCATCAGGGTCGACGGCAGCCGCAGCTCGTCCAGCAGCTCGCCCAGCAGGCGGGCGGCCGCGCGGACGGCTTCGAAGTCGTCGCCGGCCGGATCGAGGTCGAAGACCATGAGGTCGGGGTGGTCGATCCGGCCGGCCCGCGACAGCCAGCGGTGCAGGGTGAGGCAGGCCTGGTCGACGAGGAAGGCGAGCGTGGCCGCGTCGTCGCACACGGTGTGCAGGACGGTGCCGTCCTCCTTGGGCACCTCCACCCGTGTGATCCACTCCGGGTAGTGCTCGGGGGTGTTCTTCTGCATGAACCGCGGCCCGTCGAGGCCGTCCGGGTGGCGTTCCAGCATGAGAGGACGTCCGCGCAGGTGCGGCAGCATGAAGGGGGCGACCGAGCGGTGGTACGCGACGAGGTCGGCCTTCGTGATGTCCTTGCCGGCGCCGTCGCCGGGCAGGAGCACCTTGTCCGGCCGGTGCACCTCGACCGTCCGGCGTCCGGCCCGCACCCGGCGGACGTCCTCACCGCTCACGGCACGACCGCCGTCTCCACCAGCAGCCGGGCGGAGGCGGCGATCGACTCGGCGTCGATGCCGGCCGCGTACAGCTGTTCGTCCGGGCTCGCCGAGCCCGGCATCGTCCGTACGGCCAGCCGCACCAGGCGGGGCACGGGCCGGCCGTCGACGAAGGCGTCGAGGACGGCGTCGCCGATGCCGCCCTCCTCGTGGTGGTCCTCGACGGTCAGCAGGCAGCCCGTCTCCTCGGCGGCCCGCCGCAGGCCCTCCTTGTCCACGGGCTTGACGGAGTAGAGATCGACGACCCGCACGGGGATCCCCTCGTCGGCGAGGGCGTCGGCGGCCTTCAGCGCCTCGTGCACGGTGACGCCGGCCGCGACGACGGTGAGACGGTCGCGGTCGGAGGAGCGCAGCACCTTGCTGCCGCCGACGGGGAACTCCTCGTCGGGCTCGTAGATCACGGGGCTGTCGCCGCGCGAGGTGCGCAGGTAGCGGATGCCGTCAAGGCCGGCCATCGCGGCCGTCAGCCGGGCGGTCTGGTTCGCGTCGCACGGGTAGAGCACGGTCGAGCCGTGCACGGCCCGGAACATCGCCAGGTCCTCCAGGCCCATCTGCGAGGGCCCGTCCTGGCCGATGGCGACGCCGGCGTGCGAGCCGACCAGGTTGATCCCTGCCCCGCTGATCGAGGCCATGCGCACGAAGTCGTGGGCGCGGGTCAGGAAGGCCGCGAAGGTGGAGGCGTAGGGCACCCAGCCGCGCGTCGCGAGGCCCACCGCGGTGGCGACGAGCTGCTGCTCGGCGATGTAGCACTCGAAGAAGCGGTCGGGGTGCTCCTTGGCGAAGAACTCGGTGCGGGTGGAGTCGCCGACCTCGCCGTCCAGGGCGACGACATCGTCGCGGGCGCCGCCGAGGGCGGCCAGCGCCTGGCCGAACGCGTTGCGGGTGGCGACCTCCTCGCCGGTCTCCCAGCGGGGCAGGTCGAGGCGGCCGGTGGGCACGGAGTGCAGCAGCCGGGCCGGGGACGGTTCGTGCACCTCGACGCGCAGGTCACGAACGCCGCCGAGTTCCGCGATCGCTTCGTCGGCGTCCGGCAGCGGCTTGCCGTGCAGGCCCTCGCGGTCCTGGACGGACTCGACGCCCTTGCCCTTGAGGGTGCGGGCGAGGATCGCGGTGGGCTGGCCCCTGGTCGACTCGGCTTCGCCGTACGCCCGGTCGACGGCGTCCACGTCGTGGCCGTCGATCTCGACGGTGTGCCAGCCGAAGGCCTGGAAGCGGCGGGCGTAGGCGTCGAGGTCGTGACCGTGGCGGGTCGGTCCGCGCTGTCCGAGCCGGTTGACGTCGACGATCACGACCAGGTTGTCCAGGTGCTCGTGCCCGGCGTGCTCGGCGGCCTCCCACACGGAGCCCTCGGCTAGCTCGCTGTCCCCGCACAGCACCCACACCCGGGCCTCGGAGCGGTCCAGCCGCTTGACGCCCAGCGCGATCCCCACGCCCACCGGCAGCCCCTGGCCGAGCGAACCGGTGGCGGTCTCGACCCACGGCAGCCGCTGCGGGGTGGGGTGCCCCTCGAGTCGGCTGCCCAGCTTGCGGAAGGTAAGCAGTTCCTCGTCGTCGAGGGCACCGGCCGCCTTGTAGGCCGCGTACAGCAGCGGGGAGGCGTGCCCCTTGGAGAGGACGAAGTGGTCGTTGCCGGGGTGGGCGGGGCGGTCGAAGTCGTAGCGGAGGTGGTTCGCCAGCAGCACGGCCATCAGGTCCGCGGCGGACATCGACGACGTCGGGTGCCCGGATCCCGCGGCGGCGGAGGCGCGGACGCTGTCCACGCGCAACTGCTGTCCGAGGTCGGTGAGTTCGGCGGTGTCCATCGGGTTACTGGTCTCCTTCCACGGAGGCTGAGTCGTCGGCGGGCTGGGAACCGGTCCGGTTCTTCGCGGGTCGGGGCCGGTTCCTCGCCTGTTCGTTCCTGACGGGGTCGGGTGTCGGCGAGGTGATGGTCCGGGACGTGTCGTCCCCGCCGCCCCCGCCCGCGGCGCTCCCGACGGAGCCGTCGTCGGCGGGCCCCTGCTGCCGTCCGCGCCGCGTCGCGGGCTCCCGCTTCACGGGGGCGGGCGTCGGCGACGTGATGGTCCGGGACGTGTCGTCCCCGCCGCCCCCGCCCGCGGCGCGCGGTCCGCCGTCCGCGGTGGGGCCGGCGGGGGCCGCCCCGGGTCCGTCGGCCGTCGTCCCCCGCTGCTCCCCGCCGTGCCCGCCGGGCATCCGCACCAGTTCCGGCGCGGCCGTGTCCAGCGGCACCGACCACGAGCGGACGAGCCCCAACTGGACGGCCTGGCGCGGCAGTACGGCGTCCAGCAGCCAGTCGGCGGCGACGCGGACCCGGTTGCCGGGCATGGCCGCGAGGTGGTAGCCGCGGGTGACCGCACCGGCGGCCGGCCCGGACAGGTGGACGCCGAGGGGGTTGGCGGCGGCCTTGACCCCGCCGAGGTCCACGACGAAGCCCATGTCCTTGTGCCGGTAGGGCCGCAGCTCCCGTCCGGTCAGGGAGGCCGCGATGTTGTGCCCGGCGACCTTGCCCTGCCGCCAGGCGTGCTGGGCGGTCATCGGCGTGTAGCTCCCGGGTTTCTCCAGGTCGGGCACGGCGGCGGCGTCCCCGCACGCGAACACCTCGGGCCTGCCCGGCACCTGGAGCGTCGGCTCGACCAGCAGCCGGCCGCTTTCCAGGGGCAGTCCGAGGGACTCGGCGAGCGGATCGGGCCGTACGCCCACGCACCACACCAGGGTGCGGGTGTCGACGAACTCGCCGTCGGTGAGCAGGACTCCGTCGTCGGTGGCCTCCTTGACGGAGGTCCCCATGCGCACCTCGACGCCCCGGTCGCGCAGCACGTCGTCGGCGGTGCGCGAGAGCCGCTCGTCCAGTTCGGGCAGGACGCGCTCGGCGACGTCCAGGAGCAGCCAGCGCGGGCGCAGGCCCCGGCGCAGCGGGTGGGAGCGCACCAGCGCGTCGGTGAACAGCTGCCCGTGCGCGGCGACTTCGGTGCCGGTGTAACCGGCGCCGACGACCACGAACGTGCAGCGCGCCGCGCACGCGGCGGCGTCGTCGGCGGTGGAGGCCAGCTCCACCTGACGGGTGATGTGGTCGCGCAGGTAGAGCGCCTCGGGCAGGCCGCGGAAGCCGTGCGCGTGCTCGGCGACACCGGGGATGGGCAGCAGCTTGTTGACGCTGCCGGCGGCGAGCACCAGCCGGTCGTAGGACAGCGTGCCCGGCTCGCCCTCGGGCCCGGTGTAGTGGACGGTGCGGCCGTCGAGGTCGACGCGGCCGGCCTCGCCGAGCACCAGGCGCACGTCGGGCAGGGTGCCGGTCAGCGAGACGGTCACCCGGCGCGGCTCGAGGATGCCGGCGGCCACCTGGGGCAGCAGCGGCAGGTAGAGGAAGTAGTCGGTCGGGTTCAGCAGGGTGATGTCGGCCCGGCCCCGGGCGGCCCGCGCCAGGGTGCGGGCCGTGCGGTACCCGGCGAAACCGGCTCCGACGATCACGATGCGGGGTCGACTCACGGTTCGCCTCCGGCGGTCTGTCGTACGAGGCTTTCCGCGTCCCCCTGGCCAGGGCGGCCAAACGTCGGGGGGCCGCCGCCGCACCGGTTTCCGGCCCGGCCCCCGGGTACCCGGGACGGCGTCCCGCCCACCCGCCCCACACCCAACGGAGGTACCCCATGCCCGAGTACGGCTACTTCCTGTCCTGCGAGGAGTTCGGTCCCGCGGATCTCGTCGAGCAGGCCCGGATGGCCGAACAGGCCGGATTCCAGGCCCTGTGGATCTCCGACCACTACCACCCGTGGAACGGCGCGCAGGGCCAGAGCCCGTTCGTCTGGTCGGTGATCGGGGCGCTGTCGGAGGCGGTGTCGCTGCCCGTCGAGACGGCGGTGACCTGCCCCACCGTGCGGATGCACCCGGCGGTGGTGGCGCAGGCCGCGGCGACCAGCGCGGTGATGACCCAGGGACGTTTCCGGCTCGGTGTCGGCTCGGGCGAGGCCCTCAACGAGCACATCCTGGGC
Source organism: Streptomyces sp. NPDC030143 (assembly GCF_055573695.1). Taxonomy (NCBI): domain Bacteria; kingdom Bacillati; phylum Actinomycetota; class Actinomycetes; order Kitasatosporales; family Streptomycetaceae; genus Streptomyces; species Streptomyces sp. NPDC030143. The sequence goes on along the minus strand of NZ_JBVIAY010000002.1, from coordinate 477,471 downwards.
GACGCCTGGCCGCCCGCCCAGGTGCGCCTGGAGATGCTGGAGGAGGCGATCCAGGTGATGCGCCGTCTGTTCACCGGCGAGGAGGTCACCCACTACGGGACCCACTACACGGTGGAGAACGCCCGTCTGCACACCGTGCCCGACGAGCCGGTGCCGATCGACGTCTCCGGCTTCGGTCCGAAGGCGACGGCGCTCGCCTCCCGCGTCGGCGACGGTTACATCACGATGATGCCCGAGGCGGAGATGGTGGAGCAGTTCCGCAAGGGCGGCGGCACCAAGCCGGTCAGCGGCGGTACGAAGGTCTGCTACGGCACCGACCGCGACGAGGCGGTCCGTACGGTCCACCGGCTGTGGGCGAACGAGCTGCTGCCCGGCGAGCTGAGCCAGATCCTGCCCACGCCCCGCCACTTCGAGCAGGCGCAGTCGCTGGTCACCGAGGACATGGTGCGTGACAGCCGGGTGTGCGGCGACGACGTGGACGAGCACGTCGCCGCCCTGACGGCGTTCGCCGACGCCGGGTTCGACCGGGTCTACGTGAACCAGATCGGCTCCGACCACCGTGGTTTCTTCGACTTCTACCGCACCAAGGTGCTGCCGCAACTCCCCTGAGGCGCGACTCCCACGAGGGGGAACGCCGAGGGACTCTCCGAAGGGAGGGCCGGGGACCGACTCGCCGGGGAGGAGCACGAGGCTCGACTCCCCGGTGGCTCCGCGGCGGAGTAGCGCGGAAGCTCAACCACGGCGGTGGGAGGGGTGGTTGACACGACTGCTCCGGGGGGCCCTGAGGCGGGAGGGGCGGTCGAAGGCCCCACGGGGTCGGGGGGCGGCCGAGGCCGCACTCCTCCGAGTGGTGCGCGGGAGGTGAGGAGCGGCTGGGCCCGACTCCTCCGAGATCCGGGCCGAGATCCGAGTGTTGCGGCGCGGTGGGGGATCGCTCAGCCGTGGGGCCGCCGGCGCAGTCCGGCGGTGACCGCGGCGCCGAGCCCGGCGGCCACCAGCCCCGCGCCCACCCGGCCCCGGTTGCGCGAGGCCCACTCCTGCGGGCTGCGGCCGGCGGACTCCTCGTCGAACCGGCCGTGCGCCCCGTGGTCGTGACCGTGGGGCCCGTCGCCGGGGCTCCACAGGTTGCCCGGCCCGCCCCGCAACTCCTCCCCGCGCGGCTGGCCCTGCTGGGCTCCGAAGCCGGTCCGGCCCAGGTACCGGTCGAGGAGGCCGGGGACGACGGCGTTGGCGATCAGCGTCGCCGCCGTCGAGCCGCCCACCCAGTACTCACGCCGCCGCCCGTGCCCGGCGGCGTGCACGATCGCCCGTGCGGCCACCTCCGGCTGGTAGACGGGCGCCACGGGCCGCGCCTGTCCCGGCATCCGGCTCAACACCCAGTCGAACTGCGGGGTGTTGACCGCGGGCAGCTGCACCATCGTCGTGCGCACGCGGCTGCGGGAGTGCAGCAGCTCGCAGCGCAGCGACTCGGTGAACCCCTGGATGGCGTGCTTGGCCCCGCAGTACGCCGACTGGAGGGGCACCCCGCGGTAGGCGAGCGCGGAGCCGACCTGCACGACGGTGCCGCGGTCCCGGGGCAGCATGTGCCGCAGGGCGGCCCGGGTCCCGAACACATAGCCCAGGTAGGTCACTTCGGTCACCCGGCGGAACTCGTCTGGCGTGGTCTCCGTGAAGGGGGCGAAGACGCCGGCGAAGGCGTTGTTGACCCAGACGTCGATCCGGCCGTAGGTGTCGACGACCTGCTGGGCCGCGTCCTCGACCGCCTTGGCGTCGGCCATGTCGACGCTCACCACGAGCGCCTCGCCGCCGGCGCGCTGCACGTCGTCCGCCGCCGCGGCGAGGCCCTCGCGGCCCCGGGCCAGCAGCGCGACCCGGTCACCGCGCGCGGCGAAGGCGCGGGCCGTCGCCCGGCCCACGCCCGCACTCGCCCCCGTCACCACGACGACCCTGTGGCCTTCGGCCGGCGCTCCCCACGGCGTGCGCACCCGCATCACGCCCGGTGCCGCGGCGTCTCGGGATCGATGTCGCCCCGGCCCGGCGCCCCGGCCGGCGGGGCACCCACGCCGGGCGCGGTCCGCGGCATCGGCGGGTAGGACAGTCCGAGGCCGCCGGGCGGACCGGCGGGCGGCGTGCCGCCGACGACCCGGCCGTGCGGTGCGGAGAGGTCCTCGGGGTGGCCGGCCGGCTGCCGGTGCGGCCGGGCGGCGCCCCGCAGCACGTAGGCGAGCACGCCGAGGACCGCCGCCGTGATCAGCGCGGCGGCCCAGTCCGGCAGGCCCGTCGCCAGGGCCAGGCCGACGGCGAGCGCGACGGCGGCGCCCGCGTAGAGGGCGAGGGCGCCGGACGCGGCGTACAGCATCGCCGTACGGCGCTGCTTGCGGGTCTGCTCCCGCAGCTCCTCGCGGATGGTCTCGCGCGCCACCTGCGCCAGTTCGTCGACCAGGTGCTTGTCCAGATGCTCCAGGTGCTCCATGCGCTCCATGGGCGTCGGGTACCCGGGGTGACGGAGGCGTAACGGCCACGGGTGCGCACCGGGGGATCACGTGAAGGGATCTCCCGGGCCGGGCCCGCCCGGCTAGGCTCGCGCGCATGGACATCCTGGGAGCCACGCTGCGTGTCTGCGTCGACGATCTGGAATCCGCGGTCCCGTTCTACGAGCGGCTGGCCGGCGCCCCCGCGCTGCGGTTCGAACGCGCCGGGGTGCAGGTGGCGGCGGTCGGCTGCTTCCTGCTGATGAGCGGGCCGGAGGCGGAGCTGGAGGTGCTGCGCAAGGTCGCGGCGACGATCGCCGTGACCGACGTGGACGAGGCGCACAAGACGCTGACCGAACTGGGCGCGGACGTCGTCGCGGGCCCGCTCGCCACTCCGGTGGGCCGCAATCTGATCGCCCGGCACCCGGACGGTTCGGTGTACGAGTACGTGGACCGCCGCCCCGCCTGAGCGGCCTCCGGCACCACCTCCGAGCAGCTTCCGGCACCACCGCGGACGGGGAGGCGAGCAGACGGCCGCAGCAGGGCGACGAGTTCGTCGGGGTGGCGGAGGTCCGCGGTCGACGGCCACGGATCCCGGCACGATGAAGATCAGCCGGAAGGGCGGGCGGCGCGCCGGGGCCGTATCTCGACGGTGATCGCCCACCGCTCGTGGTCGCGCCAGTCGCCGTCGATGTAGATCATTTTCGGCGAGAAGCCCTCCAGGCGGAACCCGCAGGAGCGGGCGAGCGCGATCGAGGCGGCGTTGCGGGGCTGCACGTTGATCTCCAGCCGGTGCAGCCGCATCGGACCGAACGCGTGCCCCACCACGAGATCGAGGCCCTCGCGCATCAGGCCGCGGCCGGCCGCGTGCGCGAAGGCGCCGTAGCCGAGGGCGCCGCACCGGAAGCCGCCCTCGACGATGTTGTTGATGTTGACGAACCCGGCGATGGCCCCGTCGTCCCTGGTGCACACGAGGAACCCGGCCTTCGTGGGGTCCTCGATCAGCCGGCCCGCATAGGCGGTGTACGCCTGGTGCGTGTCCGGCGGGAACAGCCACGGGTGGTGCAGGTCCTTGCTCTCCCGGACCCTGGCGGTGAACTCGGCCCCGTCCGCGTAGGTGAAGTGCCGTATGCCCACGCGAGGGCCCTCGGCGAGGTAGCGGGATGCGGTGTGCGGCATCGGTCCAGCCTACGGCGGTCAGGCGCGCCGTTTCCTGGAGAAGGCGACGTAGGCGCCGCACAGCGCGCCGACGAGCGCGGTGCCGAGCAACGCCGCCCAGAGCGGCATCGTCACCACGGGCACCAGCAGTCGGACCTTCGTGGCGCGGGTGTTCTCGAAGATGAAGATCAGGGCGAGCACGGCGAGCGCCAGGACGGTGATCCGGCCGGGTGTCAGCGCCGCGCCCCGGCTCCGGGCCTGGCCGCCGCTTCGGGAGGTCTTCGGGCTCATGCGACCAGGGTGGGCCCGCCGCGGTCCTCCCGCACGGTGGACCTGCCCTCGGGGTGACGGGCCGCCCCTCCCCCCGGGGCCCGGCACTGCCCGTGCGGGGCCCGGCTGGCGTCGGTGCGGCGCGGCAGGGCGGGCCGGGCCGGTCAGCGCAGCGCGAGCCCGGTCGTCGGCGCGGCACGGGCGCCGTCAGCGCAACGCGAGCCCGGCCGTCGGCGCGGCACGGGCGCCGTCAGCGCAACGCGAGCCCGGCCGTCGGCGCGGCACGGGTGCCGTCAGCGCAGCGCGGGCGTGTCGAGGGTGAGGGTGCCCGCGTCGGCGTCCAGTTCGGCGCCCACCCCGAAGGGCACGGTCAGCGCGCCCTCGCAGTGCCCGAAGCCGAGTTCCTCGACGACGGGCACCCCCAGCCCGCCGAGCCGGTCGGCGAAGACCGGCCGCAGTTCCTCGTAGGGGCCGCACCGGTCCCAGGAGCCGAGTGCGATCCCGGCGACGCCGTCGAGCCGTCCCGTGCGCAGCAGCTGGGTGAGCGCCCGGTCGATGCTGTAGGGCCGCTCCCCCACGTCCTCCAGCAGGAGCAGGCCGCCGTGGGCGCCGGCCCGGGTGTGCGGGGTGCCGTGGCCGGTGGCGAGGAGGGCGAGGCAGCCGCCGAGGGTGACGCCGTGCGCCCGGCCCGGGGCGAGAGCGGTGCCCGAGGAGGTGAGGGTACGCACCGTCTCCGGGGCGAACAGGGTGGCCTTCAGGTGGTCCTGCGCCCGGGCGTTCTTGACGAAGTCGACCCCGGCGGCCACCGGCCCGTACAGCGTGACCAGGCCGAGGCGGACGGCGAACGCCTCGTGCAGGGTGGTCGCGTCGCTGAAGCCGACGAACACCTTGGGTCCGGCCGCCCGCATCGCGTCCCAGTCGAGCAGGTCGACCACCCGCTGGGCGCCGTAACCGCCGCGCGCGCACAGCACCGCGTCGACGGACGGGTCGCACCAGGCCTGCTGGAGGTCGGCGGCCCGGTCGGCGTCGCCGCCCGCGAGGTACTCCAGCGTGCCGTGGCGGTCCAGGACGTGGGGGGCGACGACGGGGTCGAGGTCCCAGCCGCGCAGGACGTCGAGACCGGCCGCGAGCCGCTCCTCCGCCACGGGCCCGCTGGGGGCGACGACCGCCACCCGGGCGCCGGGGGCGAGACGGGCGGGCCGCAGAAGGTCCTTCACTGCACGAGCTCCAACATCGGGATGCCGGGCGGACGCAGCCCGAACACCTGAGCGTACAGGGACAGCTCCGCCTCCAGCGCGCGGACCATGGTCGACGCCCGCCGGAAGCCGTGCCCCTCCCCCTCGAAGACCAGATGGGCGTGGGGCACGCCGCGCCCCGCGAGACGGGCGAGCAGACGTTCCGCCTGAGCGGGTGGGCAGATCACGTCGTCCAGGCCCTGGAGCAGCAGGAACGGCACGTCGATGCGGTCGGCGTGCTCCACGGGCGAGCGCTCCGCGTACCGGGCGGGCACCTCGGCGAGCGGTCCGACGAGGGTGTCGAGGTAGCGCGACTCGAAGTCGTGGGTGCCGCCGGTCGCCCAGGCCACCAGGTCCAGGACGGGGTAGGCGATCGTGCCGCAGGCGTAGACGTCGGTGCCGGTCAGGGAGGCGGCGGCGGTCCAGCCGCCCGCGCTACCGCCGCGGATCGCGAGCCGGTCGCGGTCGGCGGTGCCCTCGTCGGCCAGGGCGAGGGCGACGGCCGCGCAGTCCTCAACGTCGACCACCCCCCACTGTTCGCGCAGCCGCTCGCGGTACGCACGCCCGTACCCGGTCGACCCTCCGTAGTTGACCTCGGCGACCCCGATGCCCCGGGAGGTGAAGCAGGCGATCTCCAGGTCCAGCACGAGCGGCGCCCGGTCGGTGGGCCCGCCGTGCGCCCGGATCACGTACGGCGGGAGCTCGGCACCGGGGGCGACGCAGCCGGGGTTGTGGGGCGGGTAGACGTGCGCGTGGATCTCGCGGCCGTCGGGTCCGGTGAAGGTGCGGATCTGCGGTTCCGGGTAGTACGCGGGGTCCACGGTGTCGTGGTGCGCCGCCCCGACGACCCGGGCCCGTCCGGCGGCGGTGTCGAGTTCCACCACCTCGTGGGCGCTGCGCGGGCTGGCCCCGACACCGACCACCCGGTCACCTCGGACGGCGAGGGTGGGGGAGAACTCGGTCCAGGGGCCGGCGGCGTCGACGACCTCGCCGCTGTCGGGGTCGAGGACGCCGAGCGCGGCGGTGCCCCGGCCGTGCACGACGGCGACGCGGCCGTCCTCCAGCGGGGCGAACCAGCGGTGGCCGAGCTTCCACAGCGGTCCGCCGAACTCCTCCTCACGGGGGCAGACCGGCTCGTGGTCGCGGTACAGGTTCCACCAGCCGGTGCGGTCGCTCGTGTACAGGAGACGGCCGTCGGCGGACCAGTCGACCTGGGCCAGGGACTCCTCCGGCCCGCCGGCGACCGTCCGGGCCCCGCCGAGCGTGCCGTCGGCCCCCACCTCGGCGACGACCGCCTCGGTGCCGTCCCACGGCATGCGCGGATGGTCCCAGGCCAGCCAGGCGGCCCGCCGTCCGTCCGGCGAGAGCCGCGGCCCGGTGAGGAACCGCCGCCGGTCGTCGGTGAGTTCGCGTACGGCCGCCCGGTCCCGCGCCGCGGATCCGTCCAGCGGAACGGCGGCCAGGACCCGGCGCACGTCGGTGGGGGCGTCCCCGGTGAACTCCTCCAGGACGCACCACACCTCGCCCCGGTCGGGCAGCAGGTGCGGCTCCGCCCAGCGCAGTCCGCCGCCCACGGGTGAGAGGGGGGTCAGCGGCCGGGGCTCGCCGCCGGGTGTGTACGCGTAGAGCCGCTGGTCGGCGAAGTGCGCGAAGACGACGAGGGGTTCCCCGGTGCGCACCGTGCCCGTCCAGGGTGTGCCGCCGTACTCGAGGACGCGGCTGCGCACGTTCCAGGGGGCGGGCAGGACGGACTCCTCCGTGCCGTCGGCGCGCCGCCGTACGAGGGTGCGCCGGCCGTCCTCCGCGGGGCGGGGCGCGGTCCACCACACCTCGTCGCCGACGAAGCCGACGTACTCGGGACGCCCGTCGTGCGCGGCGGCGAGGCGCGCGTCGAGGGGTGAGGGCCAGGAGCCGTGGGGCAGGAGGCGCACGCTGTCTCCCCCTTCGTCTAGGCCGTGCGCAGGAAACGGTCGAGGACGTCGACGCCGAAGTGGAGCGCGTCCACCGGGACGCGTTCGTCGACGCCGTGGAAGAGGGCCTGGTAGTCGTAGCCCTCCGGCAGCCTCAGCGGTGCGAAGCCGTAGCAGGTGATCCCGAGCCGGGAGAACTGCTTGGCGTCCGTACCGCCCGACATGCAGTAGGGCACCACGTGTCCCTCGGGCGCGAACTTCTCGACGGCGGCCCGCATCCGGCGGAACGTCGGCGAGTCGACCGGAGCCTGGAGGGCGACCTCCCGGTGGGCGAACTCCCACTCCACGTCCGGACCGACGAGTGCGTCGACCGTGGCGCGGAACTCCTCCTCGGCGCCCGCGAGGTACCGTCCGTCGACGTACGCGACGGCCTCCCCCGGAATCACGTTGATCTTGTATCCGGCGTCCAGCATGGTCGGGTTGGCGCTGTTGCGCAGGGTCGCCTCGACCAGTGAGGCCGCCGGGCCGAGCTTGTTCAACAGGACGTCCACGTCGTCCAGGTCGGGCTCGACGCCGTACAGCGCGGCCAGCTCGGTGAGCGCGGCCCGCACCGTCGGCGTCAGCCGCAGCGGCCACTCGTGCTCGCCGATCCGGGCGATCGCGCCGGCGAGGCGGGTGACCGCGTTCTCCCGGTTGACCTTCGAGCCGTGTCCGGCCCGGCCGCGCGCGGTGAGCCTGATCCAGCCGGTGCCGCGCTCCCCGGCGGCGACGGGGTAGATCTGCCGTCCGCCGCCGTCGTGGAAGGTGAACGCGCCCGACTCTCCGACGGCCTCGGTACAGCCCTCGAAGAGGTGCGGATGACGGTCGGCGAGGAAGCCGGAGCCGTCCTCGGCGCTGGCCTCCTCGTCGGCGGTGAAGGCGACGACGAGGTCGCGCCGGGGCCGGACCCCCTCGCGCGCCCAGGCCCGGACGACGGCGAGGATCATCGCGTCCGTGTTCTTCATGTCGACGGCGCCGCGCCCCCACACCACACCGTCGCGCACCTCCCCCGAGAAGGGGTGCACGCTCCAGTCGGCCGCCTCGGCGGGTACGACGTCCAGATGACCGTGGACGAGCAGCGCGTCGGCGGACGGGTCCGTGCCCTCGATCCGGGCGACGACGTTGGTGCGGCCCGGGGTGCGCTCGACGAGCGTGGGCTCGGCGCCCGCCCCGGCGAGCAGTCCGGCCGCGTACTCGGCGGCGGGCCGCTCCCGGCAGTCCCCGCCGCCCCGGTTGGTGGTGTCGATGCGGATGAGGTCGGAGGTGAACCGCACCACCTCGTCCTGCGCCTGCGCGTCAGCCATACTGCTCCTCCACTGCGGCCGAGACGACGGTCGTCAGGGCCTTGAACGTGCGGATCCCCTCGTACATGGTGGCGCTGGTGTACGCGACCCTGCGCTCACCGACGCGGGCCACCCCGGGCACGACGGTCGCGGCCAGGGCCAGGTGTTCGGCGTCGAACTCGACGGCGATCGTGAACGGCCCGTTCTGCACCGGATCCTGACGCACCGCCAGTTTCGTCGCCTCCCGGGCCGCCGCGCGGATGTCGGCGGCGGTGCGGGCCGGTGTCCGGCACACGGCCGCGTACCGCGACACATGGTCCTTGACGGCGACCTTCAGCGCCTCGGGTGCGTACCCGAGCGCGTCCTCACAGGCCACGTCGTCCCCGGTCACCAGCACCACCGGCACCCCGTACTCGGCGACGACGCGCGCGTTGAGCATCCCCTCGCCGGCCCGTACGTCGTTCAGCCACACCCCGGTGACGGAGTTGGCGAGATAGGTGTGGGCGAGGACGCCCTCCTCCCCGGCGCCCGCGTGATAGCCGACGAACGCGATCCCGTCGACGTCGCCGTGCTGGACGCCCTCGACCATGGACAGCGCCTTGTGCCGCCCGGTGAGCAGCTGCGCCCGCTCGTCGAGCCGCTCCAGCAGCAGGTTGCGCATCGTCCAGTGCGCCTCGTTGACCAGCACCTCGTCGGCGCCGCCGTCGAAGAACCCGAGCACGGCGGCGTTGACGTCCGAGGTGAACATCGCCCGGCAGCGCTCCCACTGGGGCGTCCCCGGCAGCACGTCGGCCGGCCAGGTGACGCCGGTGGCGCCCTCCATGTCGGCGCTGATGAGGATCTTCACGACGCTGCCGTCCTCCCGGTCGATGGTCCGCCGCCGGCACCGATGACGGCGGTTTCCGACAGCATGCAGCACCGGGCGACCCCCGCGGGCGAGGTCGCGCCACGCGCCGTCACCGGGCCCGCGACGAGCCGCCCGGCGCCCGGTGCCCGGCGCCCGGCGTACAGCGCGCCGCCGCGTGCCACGGCCCCTGCCACCGGGGCGGGCTCCGGTGGCCCGCTTCACCCGCCGTTCACGGGGCCCCGCGGCGCCCGCGGCCCCACCGGCGTCGTGATCTCCCCGGCGGCAGCCTCCGCCCCGGCGGAACACGGACCGCAGGAGCAGAATCCGGCGTCGCGGCCGGAGGTCCACTGACCGAACGCCGGAAGTGCCGACCGGCGGGTGCCGGACCGGTCAGCGGCTCCTCGTCGGTGGTGCCCGGCACCGCGCCCCGCACAGGTGCGACGGGAGGAGCGACGGTCCGGCAGGACGGTCGTCACACGGTGCGGCGGACCACGAGCCACTTCGACGGCAGCTCGATCCGGGTGCCGTCGGCGGTGAACTCGGTGGTGGTGAGCGGCAGGTCGCCGGAGGCGAGGACGGTGAGCCCGGCGGCGGCCACGTACGCGAACAGGGCGTCGTCGGCCACCTCACCGGGCGCGATGCCGTGCCGGAGGACCGAGGCCAGCTTGGGGGGCGGTCCGGCGGGACCGTGGGCCAGGTCGGCGAGGACCGGGCGGGCGGCCTCGGACAGCTCCACGAGGAAGCCCCGGCCGCTCTCGCCGAGAAGGGCGGCGACCCCGTCCACCAGCGCCTGCCGGTCGGCGGGCTCGCACTGGTGCAGGACGCCGCGCACATAGACGTTGGCGTCGCCGAGTTCGGTGTGCAGCGTCGCGGCCTCGCCGTCGCCGGCCGCGTCCAGCAGCCGGTACGTCGCCTGCCCCGCGGGGTCGGCGCGGCGGGCGTGGTCGAGAGCCGCGGCGGCGAGGTCGACGCCCACGACGTGCGGGAAGCGGTCGGCGAGGAAGCGGGTCTGGGTGCCGTTGCCGCAGCCGAGGTCGATCAGCGGCAGTGCGAAATCGGCGAGATACGGCTCGAAGAAGGCGAGGTGATGGGCGGAGGTCACGGCGGGGGCCGCGTCCCAGAACACCGCGCCCGGCTCGCCGGGGGCCTCGCGCCAGAAGCCCTCCCAGGCCTCCCGGTACCGACTCGTCACGCTCATGCCCAACTCCCCAGGGTGCGGCTGCTCCGCCGTGAGTGACGGGCGAGTACGGTCTATCGTCCTGCGGTGGTCCGGACAAGCGCGGGGCGCGGACCTTCACGCCTCGTTCGACAGACGTACCGCCCGGTGTGTCCCGTTCAGCGCTGGGCAGGGTCAGTTCGAACCACACGGATTTCCCGGCGCCGGTGCGGCCGGCACCCCGCCGACGGGCCAGGGTGGCGACCACCCGCAGCCCCCGCCCGGCCTCGTCGCCGGGTCCGGCGCTCGACAGGGTCGGCAGCTCGTGGTCGTCGTCGTCCACCTCGCACGGCAGCGTCTCCCCGCGCACCAGCCGCAGGGCGACGGGCCCGGCACGGGAGTGCCCGGCGTTGGTGACCGGTTCGCCGGCCATCGCGACGACGTCGTCCCAGCGGCCGGGCTCGTCGGTGTGCTCGACGGCGACCCGGTGCCCCATCGTGGTCGTGTCCGGCACGCCCTCGGGGAACCCCTCGCCGACGACGACCTGTTCCCGCGGACAGGTTCCGGCGACGTCGGCGAGGCCCGGCACGACGGCCCTGCTGACCTCGATGATCGTGCGGGACACGTCGAGAGAGGTGCCGATCCTGCCGCTGACCTAGCTGAGGGACTCCAGGCGCTCGCGGACGGCGGTGTGGTCCTCGCGCTCGTCGTCCGGGTCGTCGGGGGCGGGCGCGCCCCGGACGCCGCCCCGGGCGGCCCGCTCGCGAGGCGCCCTGCGCTCGACGCGCCGGGCCACGCCCCAGTCCGGCGTCACGGGTACCCGGTCGCTCCGGCTGAACTCCAGGACGGGGTAGCCGAGTTCGAGGACCTGCCCGACGATGCGGGCGCTGTCGCCGACGCTCACTCCGGGCAGGATCTCGGGCAGCCGGCGGGCCAGTTCCTCGGCTCCGGGGAAGTCGGTGTGCAGCGCGAAACCGGGGGCGATGCGCTCGACGAGCAGGCCGTCGCCGTGGCCGCCCCGGTACAGGTGTTCGGTGTCGGCGGCCAGGACGAGCAACCGCTCCCGCCCCGGGCCGACGAGCGGGTACGCCCACCACAGCACGTCGACGCGGTCGCGCTCCGGCACGGTCAGCCGGGCCCGCCCGGCGGCCGGGTAGCTCAGCCCGCCGTCGAAAGAGGTGTCGAGGCCGGGAGAGGTGTCGAGGCCGGGCCCGAGTCCGTCGTGGGCCGCGTGGCCGCCGTACGGAAGGTCCTCGTCCACCTCGGGGAGGGCGCCCGAGACGGGGAGCAGGTCGAGCGCCGTCCGGCCGATCGCGTCCTCCTTGGCGACGCCGAAGAGGCGGCGGGCGCCGGTGCTCCAGTGCGAGACGAGGCCGGCGCGGTCGACGAGGACCACGGCGAGCGGGATCCGTCCGGCGTCGGCGGGTCCGGTGGGAGCGTCGGTCCCGGCTCCACGGCCGAAGGGCGCCCCCCTTTCGGTGCCGTGGTCCATGGCCCAGGCCCTCTCTCCCCAGAGCTGCGCAAGATCTGTCCGCAGCCCCCACCGTACGGCGGGCGCCGCGCGGGATGTGCGGCATTTCTGGAATTGGTGCCACCGCTGTACCGGCGGGTAGGGAGACGTCCCGAACGCCCGCCGACAGCGTGTCCCGGACCCGCGTCGCACCCGGTCCGGCCGCCGCCGGACCGTCGTCCCACGGGACTGGGAGACCGCGATCCCATGGGACCGCCGGACCACCGGACCGCCGGACCACCGGACCACCGGGCCGCCGGGCCGCCGGGCCGCCGCAGCGGAACGTGCCCCGGGCCCGGCGGAGGGGGTTCGGCGGTGGAGCGTGGAGTGCGCACGGCACGGCCGTGGTCGCGCCCGTCCGCCGAACCTCCCGCACCCGGGCGTCGGCGGCCGGGCCGACCGCGGGTGCTACTTCTCGACCTCGGCGGCGAGGTTGGCGAGGATCGCGTCGTAGATCCGGCCGAGTCCCTTGGGTGCGAAGGTCCTCTCGAAGAAACCGCCGATGCCGCCCGCGCCGGTCCAGGTGGTGGTCACCACGACCCGGGCCGCGCCCTCGCCGGCCGGGGTGACGCGCCAGACGGTGACCATCGAGGAGTTGCGGTCCTTCTCGACGAGTTCGCCGTCGGTGGGCTCGGTGACCTCCAGGAGGCAGTCGCGCACGCGCTTGCTGGTGGCCTGGAGCTTCCAGTGGACGAGGGTGCCCTCGCCGTCGCCGCCCTCGCGCACCTCGTACTCGCTGAACTGCTCGGGCAGCAGCTTGCCGCGCGTGTCGCTGTAGTCGGCGAGCGTGTCGAACACCGTGTCCGGGTCCGCCGCGACGACCCGCTCGGTGGTGGCCTCGACCTGCGCCATGTGTTCCTCCAGGTCCTTGTTTCTCGGGGTGGGGGCCAGCCAACCACCCCGGTCTGCGGCCGCCCAAATCGGGGGTGCGCAAGCGGTCGACAGGTGATCGGAAACCACCGTCGCACGATCATGGGAACACGTGTTCTATTGTGGGGGCAGTGCTACCGAGGAGGCGTCATGCGCTGGGAGAACCTCACAGTGGAGTCCCGTCACGACCGCGCGGCGGACACCGCGCTGTTCGGCGCGGACGCGGTGACCACCCGTACGTTCGACACGCCCGAGTTCCGCGGGATCACCTTCCACGAGGTCCGGGCCCGCTCGGTGCTCAACCGGGTGCCGGGCGCCTCCCGCATGCCGTTCGAGTGGACGGTCAACCCCTATCGGGGCTGCACACACGCGTGCGTGTACTGCTTCGCCCGCAAGACGCACAGCTACCTCGACCTCGACACCGGGATCGGCTTCGACACCCAGATCGTCGTGAAGGTGAACGCGCCGGAGGTGCTGCGCCGGCAGCTGGCCTCGCCGCGCTGGCACGGCGACCACGTCGCGATGGGCACCAACGTCGACTGCTACCAGCGCGCCGAGGGCCGCTACCGACTGATGCCGGGCATCCTGGCCGCCCTGCGCGACCACGCCAACCCCTTCTCGATCCTGACCAAGGGCACGCTGATCCTGCGCGACCTCGACCTGCTGAAGCAGTCCGCCCGGGTGACCGACATCGGCGTCTCCGTCTCCGTGGGCTTCACCGACACCGAACTGTGGCGCACCGTCGAGCCGGGCACCCCGTCCCCGGAGCGCCGCCTGGACGTGGTGCGCGCCCTCACCGAGCACGGCATCGGCTGCGGTGTGCTGATGGCGCCGGTGATCCCCTTCCTCGGCGACAGTCCGGCGCAACTGCGCGACACCGTGCGGGCGATCGCGGCCGCCGGGGCCACGTCCGTCACCCCGCTGGCGCTGCATCTGCGGCCCGGTGCCCGCGAGTGGTTCACGGCCTGGCTCGGACAGCACCACCCTCACCTGGTGCGCCGTTACGAGCGGCTGTACGCCGAGGGCGCGTACGCGCCGAAGTGGTACCAGCGCCGGATCACCCGTCAGGTCCACGACCTGGCCGAGGAGTACGGCATCGGGCCAGCGCGCGCGGGGATGCCCCGCCGGACGCGGCCGCCCGAGCCGGTGGACGACCCCGCGGACTCCGGGCCGGAGTCGGGGCGGACGGCGCCGCCGGCGTCCGGGCCGACCCAGCTCACGCTGATCTGAGCGCGTTCGAGGGCATCCCGCGACCCGATCGGGTCAACTCGCCCCGCGACGGGTTCTTGCGGGCTTGCGTTCCGGGACGATGCGCCGAGGGCCGTGACCAGCGCGGTCCGTCGACCTCCGTCCTGGGAGAACCACATGAGCAGACGCACAGCCGTGCTGTGCGCGGCCGCCGTCGCGGCCGGGACGTTCACCGTCCTGCCCGCCGACGCGAGCCCGTCGCCCGCCGCGCAGGCGGCCGCAACCGGGCGACTCGCCTGGAAGAGCTGCGGTACGACCGCCGCTCCGACGCTCGAGTGCGCCTCCCTCGAGGTGCCGCTGGACCACGCGGACCCGCGGGGCAGGCGGATCACGCTCGCGCTGTCCCGGGTCCCGCACACCGCGAAGCGGTACCAGGGGCCGCTGGTGGTCAACCCCGGCGGACCCGGGGGCAGCGGGCTGAGCCTCGCCGGTTTCGTCGCCAGGACCCTGCCGAGGTCGGTGGCCTCCCAGTACGACGTCATCGGCTTCGACCCGCGCGGCGTGGGAAAGAGCGAGCCCTCCGTGGTCTGCGAGCCGGGCCACTTCGCCCCCGTGCGCCCCGACTCGCTGCCGGCCTCGGAGGCGGTCGAGCGGGCCAACCTCGACCGTGCGCGGTCCTTCGCCGAGACGTGCGGCAGGAAGTACGCGGACGTCCTGCCGTACCTCGACACCCTCGGCACCGTCCGGGACATGGACGCGATCCGCCGGGCCCTCGGCGCACCGCAGCTCAACTACTTCGGCTACTCGTACGGCACCTACCTCGGCGCCGTCTACGCCAAGCTGTACCCGCAGCGCGTGCGGCGTCTGGTCCTGGACTCGATCGTCGACCCCACCGCCGTCTGGTACGACAGCAACCTCGCCCAGGACCACGCCTTCGACGACCGCCACCGCGCCCTGATGGCGTGGATCGCGCGGCACGACGGCACCTACCGGCTCGGCACCGACCCCGCGCGGGTCGAGGCCGCCTGGTACGTGATGCGGGCGGCCCTGTCGACGAGGCCCGCCGGCGGCAAGGTGGGCGCCGCGGAGCTGGAGGACACCTTCCTGCCCGGCGGCTACTACAACGGCTACTGGCCGTACCTGGCCGAGGCGTTCGCGGCGTACGTCAACGACCGGGACGCCGACCCGCTGGTCGAGGCGTACGAGGACTTCGCCGCCGTCGACGCCGCGGGGGACAACGGTTACAGCGTCTACACGTCGGTGCAGTGCCGGGACGCCGCCTGGCCGCGCGACTGGGACGAGTGGCGCTCGGACAACTGGGCGACGTACCGCAAGGCACCCTTCATGACCTGGAACAACGCCTGGTACAACGCGCCGTGCGCGTTCTGGCCGACGCGGTCGCGGGGGCCGGTGAACGTCGCCACCGGCAAGCTGCCCCCGGTGCTGCTGTTCCAGGCGACCGGCGACGCGGCCACCCCCTACGAGGGCGGCACGACGGTCCACGCCCTGCTGCGCGGCTCCAGCCTGGTCGTCGAGGAGGGCGGCGGGAACCACGGCGTCACGCTGAGCGGCAACGCCTGCCTGGACGAGCACCTGACGGCGTACCTCGCCGACGGCACGGTGCCGCGCGGCAGGGGTCAGGTGGACGCGGTGTGCGCCGCGCTGCCCGACCCCGAGCCGCCCACCGCCCCGACCGCCCCGGGCTCGACCCGCGGCGCGACGCTGCACGGGCTGCTGGGCTTCCGCGGCTGAGGTCACCGCGGTCCGGCGACCCGCCGGGGGCATTGTCACACCCGTGGTCCAGGATGGAGGCATGAGTGAGCTGACCCGGATCCCCGCCCCCGACGGTGTCGCGCCCGCGGCCCAGTACTCCCATGTCGTCCTGGGGACCGGCCGTTTCGTGGCCGTGTCCGGTCAGCTCCCGCTCGACGAACACGGCGGGCTGGTCGGCGAGGGCGACCCGGCGGCCCAGGCCGGCCAGGTCTTCGAGAACCTGCGACGCTGCCTGGCCGCGGCGGGCGCCACCTTCGACGACGTGGTCAAGCTGACGTACTTCGTCACGGACACGGCCCATCTGCCGGCGATCCGCGCGGCCCGGGCCGCGCACATACCCGACGACCGGTTGCCGGCCGCCTCCGCCGTGCAGGTCGCCGCGCTGGTGCGGCCGGAGTTCCTGATGGAGGTCGAGGCGTTCGCGGTGGTGGCGACCGGGTGACGTCCCTCCTCGTCCGGGAGATGACCCTCGCCGACTGCGACCGCGTCTCCGCGATCCGGGTCCGCGGCTGGCAGAGCGCCTACCGGGGGCTGATGCCGCAGCGCTATCTGGACGCGATGAGCGTCGCCGAGGACGCCGCGCGCCGCCGGGCCCGGTTCGGGCGGGGCGACACCGGTGTGGTGAACCTGGTCGCCGAGCGGGGCGGCGAGGTGGTCGGCTGGGCCGCCCACGGCGCCTGCCGCGAGGGCGCGGGGCCCAGCGCGGACGCGGAGTTGTACGCCCTCTACGTCGACACCGCCCACCGGGGCGGCGGCGTCGGCCGGTCCCTGCTCGGGGAGTCGGTCCGCCGCAGCGCGGCCGCCGGCCACCGCCGGATGTACCTGTGGGTCCTCAGGGACAACACCCCCGCCCGCCGCTTCTACGAACGGGCGGGCTTCCGGGCGGACGGCGCCGAGGAGCCCTTCGAGGTGGACGGCGTACCGGTGCCGGAGGTCCGGTACGCGGCGGACCTGACGAACCGGCCGTCCTGACCAGGCCCGGCGGTCTGCCCGCCGGCGCGGCGCCCGCGAGGGCTCAGCGCTGGCGGGGGATCCGCCCGAGGGCCCGCACGGCCGCCTCGGCGAGGACCGGATGGGCGAGGGCGTCGTTCAGGACGGGACGGGCGCGGTCGTCGCCGAGGGTGCCGAGTCCGTCGACGCAGGCGAGGGCCACCCGACGGTAGGGGTCGTGCGGGCGCAGTCTGCGCCGCAGTGTGGTGATCAGCGCGGGCACCGACTCGGGTGCGCGCAGGTCCACCAGCAGCCGGACCGGGTAGAGGGCGTAGGCGACGCGCAGTTCGTTGGTGGCCAGGGCGGCCGCGGCGCGGGCGGTGCGGGGATCGCCCAGACGGGCCAGGGCGTGGGCGGCGGAGGCGCAGCGCGGCGGGTCGCGGTGGTTGAGGAGCAGGACGAGGGACTCGAAGGCGCGCCGGTCCCCGGCGAGCCCCAGCCGGAACGCGGCCAGTTCCCGCGCCCACAGCGGCCGTCCCGGTTCCGTGAGCACCTCCGCCAGCCGGTCGTGGTCCACGGTGTCCGCCAGCCGCTCGAAGGCCGCCGTGCCACCCGACTCCCGCCGTAAGCGGTCCGTGAGCGTTCGCCACTCTTCGTCCATGGCCCGAGCCTAGAGGGCGGGCGGCGCGCGGCGGCGCACGGAAGCACAAGCAGCGCATCGAGCGTGGGTTCGAATGCGCCGTCTGACGGTGTGCGCCCGCCGCCCGTACGCCCGCGCGGTGGTCCGGGCGGCTCGCACAGGCCCCCGAGCACTCCGCGAGCGGTCCCGTCCCCACCATTGACGTGCAGCTATACCGGGAGGCACGGACAAGCAGGGCCTCCCCGGCAGGCAACTTCGGTCACACCGCGACAACTTCGGCGCGCTTTCGAACGACGTCACCTTCGCACCGGCAAATCCGGGACGCGGAAAGGGGTTGCCGCACCCGTCAGTACGATGCGCAGCCAACAGACCGTCGATCGGCTGTTGTTACCGCATTCACCAGAACAGCCACCTCACTGAGCAGTGGCCTACCAGGGAACGATCAAAGAACGTTGCTACTGATAAGTAACGAGTCATCAGGTGCGCATGGAGACCGACAGGAAAGGGTCGTCGGCCTCTCCCCGGATGATGGGTGCCGTCGATGCGGAGCCGGCGAGCTCCTGCACCGAGGCGCCGGCGGTGCCATCGTTTTGTCCGAAGGGCCTTGAACACATGAGTCCTGTTTTGTCACTCGACCCGTCCCACCACATGGAACTGATGCGCAGCCTGTTCCACAAGGTGCAGTTCGACACGTTCGAGGCCTACGACGACCCGCGCTGCAACGTCACGGCCCTCACCCTGGAGGCCTTCACCAGGACCTTGCCCCGGTTGCCCGAGGGCGTCGGTCTCGAGGAGGCGTACGAGCGGGTGATGGACGCGAGCATGCAGCTCGCGGCGGACGACATGAAGACCCTCGAGGACCACGGTGGCCCGTACCAGGTGCACCTGATCCCGCTGGTCTCCCTGTACGGCTTCCGGTTCTGCCAGGTGGACGACGAGTACCGGCCGTGGCTGGTCAAGGTCGACTGTCTGGAGAAGAAGGAGCGGGCGGTCTTCCGTCTCATCGCCTTCCACGGGTGGACCAACGCCAGGACCGCCGAGGTGCTGGGCCGCTCCGAGGGGTGGACCAGCAAGCTCATGGCGCGGGCCAGGAAACTACTGGCGGACGCCGGCGTCTCCGTGGAGGAGCTCCAGACGGGCTTCTTCGACGTGGAGATCGAGAGAAGGAAGGAGAAGGCATGCCCCCAGTGACGGAACATCGTCGCAAGGCACGTCTGATCGACCATGCCGCTCCGCCCACTCCCCAGGAGTGGCTGGAGAACGATGCCCGGTACTTCGAGGACATCGCGGCCGAGATCCGAAGGCGGGCCGCGGGAGGCGTCGAGGGTGACGCGCCCTGGACCTCGCCGTGCTACTTCGACACGGCTCACCGCCCCGGATCCGCGGTGAGCCGTGTGCTGCTGGCCCTGCGGCACCTGCCCGGCGAGGCGGTCGCCCGCCTCGCCGTCCTGGGCCGGATGTCCCACGGGGAGGACACCCGGTCCCAGGCGGCTCCGGCGGCGGAACGGCCGGCGGACACCGACGCCGAGAAACCGCTGCCCGGCCGCGCCCGCCGCAGGGAGGGCACCGTGAGCCCGCCCGTCCGCGGCGGCAGGGCCGTCGTGACACCACCGGCGGGTGCGAAGGCCCTGGCCGGCTGACGCCCTGACGGACCGCCGCTCCCCGGCCCCGCCGACGGAGCGGCGGTACCGGGCGCAGGTCACAGTCCCCAGGGCTGGCGCGCTCGTTACCCACCGGTTAAGCTCATACGAGCGAGCTACCCGCTCGCAACCCGCTCGCGACGGCCTGGTGACGCAGCCGTCGCGGCGCAGCAGTCGGTTCGGTACCCAGGTACCGCAGCACGACCCGGCCACGGGACAGGGCCGGTCGGTCATCTCCGTTCCTCGGACGTGTGCACGTCCGCAGCGACGGCCCCGGGCGTGTGCGCTCGTAGCCCGGCACCACCCGCATCCCTCACGCACCCGGTGCGCCCGCCTCTTCCCCGAGGTCTCCCGGCGCACCCGGGCGCGCTCCCAGTCGTCACCCTCATTCTGGAGTCCCGCCATGGCCACTCCCCTGTCCCCCGCCTCCCAGTCCCCGCTGCGGACGATCGCCGTCGTCGGCCTCGGCACCATGGGCACCGGCATCACCGAGGTTCTGGCCAAGGCCGGCCGCGAGGTGATCGGCATCGACGTCAGCGAGGCCCAGGCCGCGCGCTCCGTCGCCGCGCTGGAGGCCTCCACCGCCCGCGCCGTCGAGCGCGGCCGGCTCACCGAGCAGGAGCGCGCGGACGCCCTCGCCCGCGTCCGCACCTCCACCGACCTGCGGGCGGCGGCCGACGCCGACCTCGTCGTCGAGGTGGCGCCGGAGTCGTACGAGATCAAGCAGCAGATCTTCCGGGAGCTGGACGGGATCGTGCGTGCGCAGACGATCCTCGCGACCGGCACCAACGCGCTGTCCGTCACCCGCCTCGCCGCCGACTCGGCGCGCCCCGAGCGGGTGCTCGGGCTGCACTTCTTCAACCCGGCGCCCGCGATGAAGCTGGTGGAGGTCGTCTCCTCGGTGCTGACCGCGCCGGCCGCCGTCGCCGCCGTCACCGATCTCGCCCTGGACCTCGGCAAGGAGCCGGTCGCGGTCGGCGACCGCCCCGGGTTCGTCGCGGACGGGCTGCTGTTCGGCTACCTCAACCAGGCCGCCGCGATGTACGAGGCGAAGTACGCCTCCCGCGAGGACATCGACGCCGCGATGCGGCTGGGCTGCGGTCTGCCGATGGGTCCGCTCGCCCTGCTCGACCTGATCGGCATCGACACCGCCCGTACGGTCCTGGACGCGATGTACGCCGAGTCCCGCGACCGGCTGCACGCCCCCGCCCCGATCCTCAAGCAGCTCAGCGAGGCGGGCCTGACCGGGCGCAAGGCGGGCCGCGGCTTCTACACCTACGAGGCGGCCGACAGCGCGACGGTCGTCCCGGACGCGCTGACCCCCGCCACGGGCGGATCCGCCGTCACCGGCCGGACCGTGCGCAGCGTCGGCGTCGCCGGCTCCGGCACGATGGCCTCGGGCATCGCCGAGGTCTTCGCCAAGGCGGGCTTCGACGTCGTCCTCGCCGCGCGCAGCGAGGAGAAGGCGCAGACCGCCAGGGCGCGGATCGGCACGTCGCTCTCGCGGTCCGTCGACAAGGGCCGGATGACGGCCGACGCCGCCGCGGCGACCCTGGACCGGATCACCCCGGCGGGTTCCTACGACGCGTTCGCCGAGGTCGACCTGGCCGTCGAGGCGGTCGCCGAGGACCTGGACGTCAAGCGGCAGCTGTTCGCGACGCTGGACAAGGTGTGCAAGCCGGGCGCGGTGCTCGCGACGACGACGTCCTCGCTGCCGGTCGTGGCCCTCGCCCGCGTGACCTCGCGTCCGCAGGACGTGATCGGCATGCACTTCTTCAACCCGGCGCCCGCGATGAAGCTGGTCGAGGTCGTCCGCACGGTCCTGACCGGCGAGGACGTCCACGCCACGGTCCACCAGGTCTGCGGCCGGATCAAGAAGCACGCCGTGGACTGCGGCGACCGCGCGGGCTTCATCGTGAACGCGCTGCTGTTCCCCTACCTCAACAACGCGATCAAGATGGTCCAGGAGCACTACGCCTCCCTCGACGACATCGACGCGGCGATGAAGCTGGGTGGCGGCTACCCGATGGGCCCCTTCGAGCTGCTGGACGTCGTCGGCCTCGACGTCTCGCTCGCCATCGAGAAGGTGCTGCACCGCGAGTTCCGCGACCCGGGCCTGGCCCCGGCGCCGCTCCTGGAGCACCTGGTGGCCGCGGGCTGCCTCGGCCGCAAGACGGGCCGCGGCTTCCGCGAGTATGCCCGCCGCTGACGGCGTCGGCGACCGGTTCCGGGTCACGCAGGACTGGGGCGGGCTGCTGGATCCGGCGGCCCCTCCCCCGCCCGCCCGGGGCGGGGGAGGCCCCTGGCAGGCGCACCGAGCTGCGCACATGCAGTACGTTCAGGGCATGTCCCAGCCCGCCAAGTCCTCACGCACCCCTGCCACGCCCGACGTTCCGGAAAGTGCCGCCGGCAGTCGCGCGGCGACCCAGCGCCTCAAGATGCGCCGGGAACTGGCGGCCGCGGCGATGGAGCTGTTCGCGACCAAGGGGTACGAGGCGACCACCGTCGACGAGATCGCGGCCGCCGCCGGGGTCGCGCGCCGCACCTTCTTCCGCCACTTCCGCTCCAAGGAAGAGGCGATCTTCCCCGACCACGACGACACGCTGATCCGCGCCGAGGCGGTGCTGAACGCGGCTCCCGCGCACGAACACCCGCTCGACACGGTGTGCCGCGGCATCAAGGAAGTCATGAAGATGTACGCGGCCCGGCCGGAGATCTCGGTCGCCCGCTACAAGCTGACGCGGGAGGTGCCCACCCTGCGTGAGGCGGAGATCGCGTCGGTGGCCCGTTACGAGCGTCTCTTCACCCGCTATCTGCTCGGCCACTTCGACGAGCACGCCCACGACGACGACGCCAACGACGACCCGCTGCTGGCCGAGGTCGCCGCGTCCGCCGTGGTCACCGCCCACAACCACGTCCTGCGGCGCTGGCTCAGGGCCGGGGGCCAGGGCGACGTGGAGGCACAGCTGGACCACGCCTTCGCGATCGTGCGCAAGACGTTCGGAACGGGGATCGGGGCCGGGCGCGGCAGCTCGTCCTCGCCCCGGCCGGCGCCCGCCGCGGTCTCGGCCCAGGGGGAGGTTTTGGTGACGGTCGCGCGCACCGACGCGCCGCTGGACGAGGTGATGCGGACCATCGAGCAGGCGCTCAAGGAGCGCTGAGACGCCACCGCTCCTGTGAGAACGGCCACCCGACCGGGTGGCCGTTTTGGCATGTCAGGGCCCCTTTTCGCGTGGATTTCCGAGGGCGTTCGATCGATCATCGCTCATTTGTTACGTAAAGATTTCAGCTGAGTAGAAGTTCTGGCACTCAGTGCCTTGCGAGGTGACACGCGGTGTCATACGTTGAAGGAGTCCGGGCGGCCGGCGTGCAGAGACCACGCGTACGTCGGCTGTCCCCGCAAGCCGCTCCCGGCCTGCGCGCCCGGACGCCTGCGTCACAGGCAACCTCCCGCGCCACAAAGCGCTGCCGATCAGCACCACCCGCCGAACCGACGGCACTTCCCGACCCCCTCAGCAGCACCGACGTAACCCTCAGCGCCCCTCCCTCAGGGCGCACACCGCCGGAGGCAACACCGTGACCGTGAAGGACATCCTGGCCGCGATCCAGTCGCCGGACTCCACGTCCGCCGACTTCGCCGCTCTGCCGCTCCCCGAGTCGTACCGCGCGATCACCGTGCACAAGGACGAGACGGAGATGTTCGCGGGCCTCGCGACCCGCGACAAGGACCCCCGCAAGTCGATCCACCTGGACGAGGTGCCGGTGCCGGAGCTCGGTCCGGGCGAGGCCCTGGTGGCCGTCATGGCCTCCTCGGTCAACTACAACTCGGTGTGGACCTCGATCTTCGAGCCGCTGTCCACCTTCGGGTTCCTGGAGCGCTACGGCAGGCTCAGCGAGCTCACCAAGCGCCACGACCTGCCGTACCACATCATCGGCTCCGACCTCGCGGGCGTCGTCCTGCGCACCGGCCCCGGCGTCAACGCCTGGAAGCCGGGCGACGAGGTCGTCGCGCACTGTCTCTCCGTCGAGCTGGAGTCGAGCGACGGCCACAACGACACGATGCTCGACCCGGAGCAGCGCATCTGGGGCTTCGAGACCAACTTCGGCGGCCTCGCCGAGATCGCGCTGGTCAAGTCCAACCAGCTGATGCCGAAGCCCGACCACCTGTCGTGGGAGGAGGCGGCGGCCCCCGGGCTGGTCAACTCCACCGCCTACCGTCAGCTGGTCTCCCGCAACGGCGCCGGCATGAAGCAGGGCGACAACGTCCTGATCTGGGGCGCGAGCGGCGGGCTCGGCTCGTACGCCACGCAGTTCGCCCTCGCCGGCGGCGCCAACCCGATCTGTGTCGTCTCCTCGCCGCAGAAGGCGGACATCTGCCGGGCGATGGGCGCCGAGGCGATCATCGACCGCAACGCCGAGGGCTACAAGTTCTGGAAGGACGAGCAGACGCAGGACCCGAAGGAGTGGAAGCGCTTCGGCAAGCGCATCCGCGAGTTCACCGGCGGCGAGGACATCGACATCGTCTTCGAGCACCCCGGCCGCGAGACCTTCGGCGCCTCCGTCTACGTCACCCGCAAGGGCGGCACCATCACCACCTGCGCCTCCACCTCGGGCTACATGCACGAGTACGACAACCGCTACCTGTGGATGTCGCTGAAGCGGATCATCGGCTCCCACTTCGCCAACTACCGCGAGGCCTGGGAGGCCAACCGCCTCATCGCCAAGGGCAAGATCCACCCCACCCTGTCGAAGGTCTACTCCCTGGAGGAGACCGGCCAGGCCGCCTACGACGTGCACCGCAACCTCCACCAGGGCAAGGTCGGCGTCCTGTGCATGGCGCCCGAGGAGGGCCTGGGCGTGCGCGACGCGGAGAAGCGCGCGCAGCACATCGACGCCATCAACCGCTTCCGGAACATCTGAGGAGCGCCGCATGACTGAGCGTCAGCCCGCCCGAGGCAGCAGGGAGAAGGACCGGCCGTGGCTCATGCGGACCTACGCCGGTCACTCCACCGCCGAGGCGTCCAACGAGCTGTACCGGCGCAACCTCGCCAAGGGCCAGACGGGTCTGTCGGTGGCGTTCGACCTGCCGACGCAGACCGGCTACGACTCCGACCACGTCCTCGCCCGCGGCGAGGTCGGCCGGGTCGGCGTGCCCGTCGCGCACGTCGGTGACATGCGCCGGCTGTTCCAGGACATCCCCCTGGAGCAGATGAACACCTCGATGACCATCAATGCCACGGCCATGTGGCTGCTGGCGCTCTACCAGGTCGTCGCCGAGGAGCAGGGCGCGGACATCTCCCGGCTCCAGGGCACGACCCAGAACGACATCGTCAAGGAGTACCTGTCCCGGGGCACCCACGTGTTCCCGCCGGGACCCTCGCTCCGCCTGACGACGGACATGATCGCGTACACGGTCTCCCACCTGCCGAAGTGGAACCCGATCAACATCTGCAGCTACCACCTGCAGGAGGCGGGCGCCACGCCGGTCCAGGAGATCGCGTACGCGATGTCCACCGCCATCGCCGTCCTCGACGCCGTCCGCGACTCCGGCCAGGTGCCGCAGGAGCGCATGGGCGACGTCGTCGGCCGTATCTCCTTCTTCGTCAACGCGGGCGTCCGCTTCGTCGAGGAGATGTGCAAGATGCGCGCCTTCGGCCGCATCTGGGACCGCATCACCCGGGAGCGGTACGGCATCCAGGACCCCAAGCACCGCCGCTTCCGCTACGGCGTCCAGGTCAACTCGCTCGGCCTGACCGAGGCGCAGCCGGAGAACAACGTCCAGCGGATCGTGCTCGAGATGCTGGCCGTCACCCTCTCCAAGGACGCCCGCGCGCGTGCCGTGCAGCTCCCCGCCTGGAACGAGGCGCTCGGACTGCCCCGCCCCTGGGACCAGCAGTGGTCGCTGCGCATCCAGCAGGTGCTCGCCCACGAGAGCGACCTGCTGGAGTACGACGACATCTTCGAGGGGTCGAAGGTGATCGAGACCAAGGTGGGCGAGCTGGTCGAGGAGTCGCTCGCGGAGATCGAGCGGATCCAGGAGATGGGCGGTGCGATGGCCGCCGTCGAGTCCGGCTACCTCAAGGCGCAGCTCGTCGCCTCGCACGCGGAGCGCCGGGCCCGCATCGAGTCCGGCCGGGAGAAGATCGTCGGCGTCAACGTCTTCGAGACGACCGAACCGAACCCCCTCACCGCCGACCTGGACACCGCCATCCAGACGGTGGACCCGGCCGTCGAGGCCCGCGTCATCGCCGCCCTCCAGCAGTGGCGGGACACCCGCTACCAGCCGCCGTTCAACCATCCGCGCCCCTGCAAGGCGCTGGAGAGGCTGAAGGAGGCCGCCAAGGGCACCGACAACCTCATGGAGGCGACCCTGGAGTGCGCCCGCGCCGGGGTGACGACCGGCGAGTGGGCGGGGGCCCTGCGCGAGGTGTTCGGCGAGTTCCGGGCGCCCACGGGGGTCTCTTCCGCCCCGGTCGCCGTGGCCCCCGAGGAGGGTTCGGCCCTGTCCGAGGTGCGCCGCAGGGTCGAGGCGACGGCCGCCGACCTCGGTGTCGGCAAGCTGCGCTTCCTGGTCGGCAAGCCGGGCCTGGACGGACACTCCAACGGTGCCGAGCAGATCGCCGTCCGCGCGCGGGACGCCGGCTTCGAGGTGGTCTACCAGGGCATCCGGCTCACCCCGGAGCAGATCGTGGACGCGGCCCTCGCGGAGGACGTGCACGCGGTCGGCCTGTCCATCCTCTCCGGCTCGCACGCCCAGCTCGTGCCGGACGTCCTGGAGCGGCTGCGGGAGGCCGGCGCCGCCGACATCCCGGTGGTCGCCGGCGGGATCATCCCGAACGGTGACGCCGAGCAGCTCAGGGCCGCCGGAGTGGCCGCCGTCTTCACCCCGAAGGACTTCGACATCACCGGGATCATCGGCCGTATCGTCGACGAGATCCGGAAAGCGAACAAGCTCGACCCCCTGGAGGTCCCCGCATGACGACCGTCAACCGCCTTCGCCCCCGGCGTTCCTGTCTGGCCGTACCGGGCTCGAACCCCCGCTTCCTGGAGAAGGCGCAGGGCCTCCCCGCCGACCAGGTCTTCCTGGACCTGGAGGACGCGTGCGCGCCGCTCGCCAAGCCCGAGGCGCGGCACACCATCGTCAAGTTCCTCAACGAGGGCGACTGGACGGGCAAGACGCGCGTCGTGCGGGTCAACGACTGGACGACCGAGTGGACGTACCGTGACGTCGTGACCGTCGTCGAGGGTGCGGGCCCGAACCTCGACTGCATCATGCTGCCGAAGGTCCAGGACGCCCAGCAGGTGGTCGCCCTGGACCTGCTGCTGACGCAGATCGAGAAGACCATGGGCTTCGAGGTCGGCCGGATCGGCATCGAGGCCCAGATCGAGAACGCGCAGGGCCTGAACAACGTCAACGCGATCGCGCAGGCCTCCCCGCGCGTCGAGACGATCATCTTCGGCCCGGCCGACTTCATGGCGTCGATCAACATGAAGTCGCTGGTCGTGGGCGAGCAGCCGCCCGGCTACCCGGCGGACGCCTACCACTACATCCTGATGAAGATCCTGATGGCCGCCCGCGCCAACAACCTCCAGGCGATCGACGGCCCCTACCTGCAGATCCGCAACGTCGACGGCTACCGCGAGGTCGCGCGGCGCGCCGCCGCCCTCGGCTTCGACGGCAAGTGGGTACTGCACCCGGGCCAGGTCGAGGCGTCCAACGAGATCTTCTCGCCGTCGCAGGAGGACTACGACCACGCCGAGCTGATCCTGGACGCGTACGACTACTACACGTCCGAGGCGGGCGGCAAGAAGGGCTCGGCGATGCTCGGCGACGAGATGATCGACGAGGCCAGCCGCAAGATGGCCCTGGTCATCTCCGGCAAGGGACGCGCCGCCGGCATGCAGCGCACGAGCAAGTTCGAGATCCCGGAGGCGTGACGGCGATGCAGTTCGGACGCACCTACGAGGAGTTCGAGGTCGGGGCGACGTACAAGCACTGGCCGGGGAAGACGGTCACGGAGTACGACGACCACCTCTTCTGTCTCCTCACCATGAACCACCACCCTCTCCACATGGACACGAACTATGCGGAGAAGACGACGGACTTCGGCAAGAACGTCGTGGTGGGCAACTACATCTACTCGCTGCTGCTCGGCATGTCCGTGCCGGACATCTCCGGCAAGGCCATCGCCAACCTGGAGATCGAGTCGCTGAAGCACGTGGCGCCGACCTTCCACGGCGACACGATCTACGGCCAGACGACGGTGCTGGACAAGTGGCCGTCGAAGTCCAAGAACGACCGCGGAATCGTCTACGTCGAGACCAAGGGCTACAAGCAGGACGGCACGCTGGTCTGCGTGTTCCGCCGCAAGGTGATGGTGCCGACCGAGACGTACATCAAGGAGCGCGGCGGCGAGCAGCCCGGCCGCCCCGAGCTGAAGCAGCAGGAGAAGTAGGCCATGGCCCGTCTCGCCCAGACCGCCGGTCTGACCGACGTCCAGCAGGAGATCCTCTCCACCGTCCGCGACTTCGTGGACAAGGAGATCATCCCGGTCGCCACCGAGCTGGAGCACCGCGACGAGTACCCGCAAGCGATCGTCGACGGCCTGAAGGAGCTGGGCCTGTTCGGCCTGATGATCCCCGAGGAGTACGGGGGTCTGGGCGAGTCGCTCCTCACGTACGCCCTCTGCGTCGAGGAGATCGCCCGCGGCTGGATGTCGGTGTCCGGCATCATCAACACGCACTTCATCGTGGCGTACATGCTCAAGCAGCACGGCACGCAGGAGCAGAAGGACCACTTCCTGCCGAGGATGGCGGCCGGCGACATCCGCGGCGCCTTCTCGATGTCGGAGCCGGGCCTGGGCTCCGATGTGTCGGCGATCACGTCCAAGGCGGTCAGGGACGGCGACGAGTACGTCCTGAACGGCCAGAAGATGTGGCTGACGAACGGCGGCACGTCCTCTCTGGTGGCCGTTCTCGTGCGCAGTGACGAAGGACACCCCGAGGGGACCGCGCCCCACAAGTCGATGACCACCTTCCTGGTCGAGAAGGAGCCGGGCTTCGGCGAGGTCCGCCCGGGCCTCACGATCCCCGGCAAGATCGACAAGATGGGCTACAAGGGTGTCGACACGACAGAGCTCATCATGGACGACCTGCGGGTTCCCGCCGACCGGGTGCTCGGCGGGGTCACCGGCCGGGGCTTCTACCACATGATGGACGGCGTGGAGGTCGGCCGCGTCAACGTCGCGGCGCGTGGCTGCGGCGTCGCCCAGCGTGCGTTCGAACTGGGCGTCCGCTACGCCCAGCAGCGCCACACCTTCGGCAAACCGATCGCCCAGCACCAGGCCATCCAGTTCAAGCTCGCCGAGATGGCTACCAAGGTCGAGGCCGCGCATGCCATGATGGTGAACGCGGCTCGCAAAAAGGACTCCGGGGAACGAAACGACCTTGAGGCTGGGATGGCGAAGTACCTCGCCTCCGAGTACTGCAAGGAGGTCGTGGAGGACGCCTTCCGGATCCACGGCGGCTACGGCTTCTCCAAGGAGTACGAGATCGAGCGCCTCTACCGGGAGGCCCCGATGCTGCTGATCGGTGAAGGTACCGCCGAAATCCAGAAAATGATCATCGGGCGCAGGCTGCTCGAGGAGTACCGGTTCCAGGGCTAGATGTCCGGGTTGGGGGTGTTTTCTTCGAGAAGAAGATCACACCCTGTCAACTCCGGTCGGGAACCGACTCGGCTTCCTGACTTACCCAGTTGTGGCCCCGAACCGCTACGATCGCGGAAAGCCGCCGTCCCCCGTCGAAGATGCGGCATCATCCGCTACGAAGGTCATCCATGCCCCACAGCCAAATCTCTGCACCTCGCGACAGCCTGGCCGGCGTACGCCTCGCACGCGGAGCATCGCCGTGGCTTCTGCCGACCGTCGCCACCGCAGCCGTCAGCCTGCTCCGCGCCCGCCGCTCGGGCGCCGCCAAGGCCGTCGCCGTACCCGCCACCGCTCTCGCGGCGGGCATGCTGTGGTTCTTCCGCGACCCCGAGCGCGAGATCGCTCAGGGCCGGGTCATCTCCCCCGCCGACGGTGTGGTGCAGAGCATCATGCCGTGGAAGGACGGGCGCACCCGGGTCGCGATCTTCATGAGCCCGCTCAACGTCCACGTCAACCGCGCGCCGCTCTCCGGCACGGTGACCTCCGTCGAGCACATCCCCGGCGGGTTCGTACCGGCGTTCAACAAGGAGAGCGAGAACAACGAGCGCGTCGTCTGGCACTTCGACACCGAACTCGGCGACATCGAGATGATCCAGATCGCCGGCGCCGTCGCCCGACGCATCGTCCCCTACATCCCGCAGGGCACGAAGGTCGAGCAGGGCGAGCGGATCGGTCTGATCCGCTTCGGCTCGCGCGTCGACATCTACCTGCCGGAGGGTGTGGAGGTCGCCGTCGAGGTGGGGCAGAAGACCGTGGCTGGGGTGACTCGCATTGACCGTGATTGACCCGGAGACCCAGGCGGGCTGGGTGCCCGAAGCCGACGAGGTGGACGAAGAAGAGGAGATGCCCCTCTCCCTCCGCCTGTCGATAGCGGACACCCTCACCCTCGGCAACGCCACGTGCGGCTTCATGGCGGTGTACTTCACCACCACCGGCATCCTGATCCCGCACATCACCGGCAGCCAGGAGTCCGGCATGGCCCGCCACAGCGCGGCCACGGCGGTCATCCTGATGCTGTGCGCGGCGGTCTTCGACCTCTTCGACGGCCTGGTCGCGAGGAAGCTGCGCTCCTCCCCCATGGGCGCGGAGCTGGACAACCTCTCCGACCTGATCAGCTTCGGGCTGGCACCGGCGTACTTCGTCCTGGTCTACGGCATGGTCGCCAACGACGCGCACCAACGGGTGGCGGCGCTCGGCGCGATCGTCGTTCTGCTGGCGGTCGTGCTGAGACTCGCACGGTTCTCCTGCGTGACCCTGAAGGACGGCATGTTCCAGGGCATGCCCTCACCGTTCGGCGCGTTGACGGTCGTCTCGATCGTGCTGCTGGAGCTGCCCTTCGAGGCGACGCTCCTCGCCATCCTGGGCACCGCCTGGCTGATGGTGAGCCGGGTGGAATACCCGAAGCCGCGGGGGCGCCTCGCCGGCGCGATGCTCTGCTGGATCGTGCTGTCGATGGGGCTGCTGGCCGCCTGGGCGTTCGACGCCCCGAGCGGCGAGCTGCTCCTGCAGGCGGGCTGCGCCCTGCAGCTGGTCATGGGCGCCGTCATCCCGCTGTTCGCCACGGCCCGCCGGGTGAACAACTTCCGCGACAACCGGCGGGAGGCGCGGGCGGCGCAGCTGCCGTAGCGCTCCGCCGAGTGGGGCCCCGGACCTGGATGGGTCCGGGGCCTTCTCTGTGTCCGGGACCCTCGCTGTGTCCGGGGCCCGGCGGCCGACGCGGACCGGACCGGGGGCTGGCCCCCGACCCCCGGGCCTCCGCCCACCCGCCACCCGACTTCGTACGCCGAAAGGCGGAGCCCGTGCCGGCCGGCCCCTCGGCGATCACGGACGAGGCCTGATCGGCCGAGGGCGCCGAGGGGGCGGCGGGGCGGGGGACTCTCGGTGCCGTCGTCTTCGGCTCAGCTCAGGAAGTCGCGGCCGATCCGTTCGGCCGCGCGTTCCAGGATCGGGCCCGCGTCCGCGATGCACTTCGCGACGTCCGGCTCGATCTCCGTCAGGGGGTAGGCGCGCCGGATGCCGGCCCGGCCCAGGGCCTCCGGCGGCAGGGCGAGCCGCCCGCACACCGCGACGACCTCCTTGCCGGCCGCGCGGGCGGCCGCGGCGACGCCCGCGGGGGCCTTTCCGTGCAGGGTCTGCTCGTCGAGAGACCCCTCGCCGGTGATGACCAGGGAGGCCCGCTCCAGCGCCGGTGCGAAGCCCAGCACGTCGAGCATGACGTCGATCCCGGCCCGGAAGCGGGCGCCGAGCAGCAGCGCGCCGTAGCCGATCCCGCCCGCCGCGCCCGCGCCGGGCGCGGCGGCGAACTCCGCGGCCCGCGCTCCGACGGCCGTCTCCAGGACCTTCGCGTAGTGGGTGAGCGCCGCGTCCAGCGTCTCGACGTCGTCCGGCGAGGCGCCCTTCTGCGGCCCGTACACCGCCGACGCGCCCTTGGGGCCGGTCAGCGGGTTGTCGACGTCGCTGGCGAGCACGAGTTCCACCTCGGACAGCCGCGGGTCCAGGCCCGTGAGGTCCGCGCGGGCCAGCCCCGCGAGGCCGTCGCCGCCCGGGGCGACCGGCTCGCCCGCCTCGTCCAGCAGGCGCGCGCCGAGCGCGGACAGCATGCCCGCGCCGCCGTCGGTGGTCGCGCTGCCCCCGACGCCGAACACGATCGTGCGCACACCCGCGTCCAGCGCGGCGCGCAGCAGCTCGCCCGAGCCGTACGTGGACGCCGTGAGGGGCGCGAAGAGCCCTGCGGGGAGCCGTTGCAGGCCGCTCGCCTCCGCCATCTCGACGACCGCGGTGTCGCCGCGCAGCGCGAACGCGGCGGTGACCTCCTGCCCGAGGGGCCCGGCGACGCGCACCTCCCGGCGTTCGAAGCCGGCCGCGACCGCCGCGTCGACGGTGCCGTCGCCGCCGTCGGCGACCGGGAGGGCCTCGACCTCGACGTCCGGCACGGCCCGGCGCAGTCCCGCCGTCACCCGCTCGGCGACCTGTACGGCCGTCAGCGACCCCTTGAACTTGTCCGCGGCCACGAGCACCCTGCGGGTGCCCTGCGCTGCAGCGTCCGCCACCTTGCCATCCCCTTGCTCTCCGGGCCCCGCACAGGTCGGGGCCGGTCGCGCCGCAGTGACCTTAACCGGAGGACGCCCCCGCCGTCATGCCCCGTCCGGACCCCGGGCGTCCGCCGCCGGAATGGGTACACCGCAACCATGACCCCTGTGGGCACCGAGACAGAGTTCGCCGACCGCGTCCTCGGGGGCTGGCTCGGCCGGATCGCCGGCAACATGCTGGGCAAACCGGTCGAGCAGGGCGACCTGTGGACGCGGGACACCATCGACCGCTACCTGCGGCGGGCCGCGGCCCTGCCGCTCACCGACTACCTGCCCGAACCGGCCGCCGGGGACGACGGTCCGCCGCTGCGCCCGGAGTGGCGCCAGTGCGTGCGCGGCCGTATCGACGGCAGCTGCCGCGACGACGACATCGACTACGCCATCCTCGGCCTGGACCTCCTGGAGACGCACGGCTTCGCCTTCACCACCGAGCAGGTCGGCGAGCTGTGGCTGCTGCGCCTGCCGTACCTGCAGACCTTCACGGCGGAGCGGGCGGCCTACCGCAACCTCGCCGACGGCCTCAAGCCGCCGCTGACGGCGACCTACGAGAACCCCTACCAGGAGTGGATCGGCGCCCTGATCCGCGCCGACATCTACGGCTGGACCTGCCCGGGCGCCCCGCGCCGCGCCGCCTCGCTGGCCCGCCGGGACGCGGTGCTCTCCCACACCGGCAACGGTGTGTACGGCGCCATGTGGGCGGCCGCGCTGATCTCGGCGGCGTTCACGGCGCCGACCGTGCGGCAGGCCGTGGAGGAGGCGCTGCTGGTGATCCCGGCGAGCAGCCGTCTGGCCCGGACCGTCCGCCGCGTCGTCTCCCTCCACGACACCCGCATGACGTGGGAGGACACGTTGACGACGGTCGCGCAGGAGACGGCCGGCCTGGGCTGGATCCACAGCGTCCCGAACGCCGCCGTCCTGACCGCCGGGCTCCTCTACGGCGACGGCGACTTCACCCGGACCATCTCCCTCACCGTCCGCGGCGGCCTGGACACCGACTCCAACGGCGCGACGGCCGGGTCGGTGGCCGGCGTCCTCACGGGGGCGCAGGCGATCCCCGTCCAGTGGACGGAGCCCCTGCGGGACACGGTGCGCAGCGCGGTGTTCGGTTTCGACGGGGTGCGGATCAGCGAGCTGGCGGAGCGGACGGTGCGGCTGGTGGGGGCGGACGTGGGCTGATCATGCCCGGTCCGTGCTTCCGTGCACTCCGGACTGCGGGCGCGCAAGCTGGTTACCCTGCCCAGGTGAGCACTGCTGAGACTGACTTCGCCGCCTACATCGCCTCCCTGCCCCGCGTCCTGGCCGGCGCCGCCGCGCTGTTCCGTGACGCCGAGGGGCGGGTGCTGCTCGTCGAGCCGAACTACCGCGAGGGGTGGGCGCTCCCGGGCGGCACGATCGAGTCCGACGACGGCGAGAGCCCGCGTCAGGGCGCGCGCCGGGAGACACTCGAGGAGATCGGCCTCGACCGCGAGCCGGGCCGGCTCCTCGCGGTGGACTGGGTCCCCGGACCGGGGCGGCCGCCGTTGGTGGCGTACGTGTACGACGGCGGGGTCCTGGACGAGGAGGACCTCAAGGCGATCCGGTTGCAGGAGGAGGAGCTGCTGTCCTGGCGGCTGGTGCCGCGCGAGGAACTCACCGAGTACCTGCTGGGCGGACTGGGCCGGCGGGTACTGGCCGCGCTGGACGTGCTGGCGGAGGGAGCGGGCACGGCGGAACTGGAGAACGGCGTGCGGGTGGCCTGACCGCCGGAGCGGGAGACCGGCGGCGGGGGCCTGGTCGGCTGAGGGGAAGACCGGCGTGCGGGTGGCTTCACCGCCGGAGCGGAAGCCCGGTGTGCGAGGTGCCCTGACCCGCCGGGCGGGACCGGCCTGCGAGGTCACCCGACCGGCCCCGGCTGCGACCGGCGTGCGGCTGGGCCTGGCCGCCGGGCTCCCACCGGTGCTCGCCGCCGCCCGTGGTCCCTCAGCGCTGCGTGTCGCGCGCCCTGGCGTCCACGCCGGGCAGTGCCTCGTCGCGGGTGGTGGTGGCTGCCCTCCGTGCGGCGACCGCGTGCGATGTGCTCGCGGAGGACGAGTTCGACGGCGTCCTGCGGGTCGTCCACGCCCGTGAGCACCATGGCCTCGACGACGGGTTCGGCGTCGAGGGAGATGTTGACCTCGGCCATGGCGGGGCGGGCGGCACCGGGCCGGCCCGTTCGATATGTGTTCGCGCGGGCCGGATCGGCCGTCCTACTCTCGGTGACATGACCAAGCCCCTCGTCGCCGTCCTCAGCGGGGCCGGTGTGTCCACGGACTCCGGCATCCCCGACTACCGTGGCCCCAACGGGTTGTGGCGGCGCGACCCGGAGGCCGAGAAGCTCGTCACGTACGCGCCCTACATGGGCGATCCGGAGATACGGCGGCGGTCCTGGCGGATGCGGCGCGCGCAGCAGGCGCTGCGGGCCGAGCCGAACGCCGCGCACCGGGCGATCGTCTCGCTGGAGCGGTCCGGGGTGCCGGTGCGGGTGATCACCCAGAACGTCGACGGGCTGCACCAGATGGCCGGGATGCCCGCCCGCAAGGTCCTCGAACTGCACGGCACGGCGCGCGGCGTGGTGTGCACGCGATGCTCCGCGCGCACGTCGATGGAGGACGCGCTGGCCCGGGTCGAGGCCGGGGAGGACGACCCGCCGTGCCGGGAGTGCGGCGGGATCCTGAAGGCGGCGACGGTGATGTTCGGCGAGCGGCTCGACCCGGTGGTGCTGGGCCAGGCCGTCGCCATCACCCAGGCCTGCCAGGTGTTCATCGCCGTGGGCACCAGCCTCCAGGTGCAGCCGGCGGCGGGCCTCGCGGGCATCGCCGCCGAACACGGTGCGCGGCTCGTCATTGTCAACGCCGAGCCGACGCCGTACGACGACCTCGCGGACGAGGTCGTCCGGGAGCCGATCGGCACCGCCCTGCCGGCGCTGCTGGAGCGGCTGGGCGAGGAGGGCGGACCGGCGCGATGACCGGCCCGGCGCTTCCGGATGAGGACCTCGGGTGTCGCGGCGGGTCCTCGCCGTGCCGTTGGCCCTGCTCACGCTCGTCGCCGCGTTCTTCTGCCAGGTCGCCCTGACGATCCGCCCGAGAGGGCCGTGGGACGACGGCGCGTATGCCGCCGTCGTCCTGGCCTGTCTGCTCGCCGTCGGGGCGTCCGGTACGGCGACGGCGTTGTGGCTGCTGCCGTCGGTGCGGCGGGCGACGGGGTGGAGGTGGATCGCTCCCGTCTGGGTGCTGGGCGTGGTCGCCGGCGTGCGGTGGGCGTGCGTCGAACAGGGCGTGTTTCGAGAGTGGCGTCGTCCGCCCCGCGGGCCGGACGGGACGTTCGAAACACGCCCCGGGGGCCCGTCCCTCGGATCACGCCGCAGGCGCGGGCCCCGGCGCTGACCACCGCCGTCGCGTTCGCGTCAGAACAGGGCCGCCTCGGTCCTTCCGCTCTCGAAGTCCAGCAGGCGCTGCTTGCGGGCCAGGCCGCCGCCGTAGCCGGTGAGGCTGCCGCTCGCGCCGATCACGCGGTGGCAGGGGACGATGATGCCGATCGGGTTCTTGCCGTTGGCGAGGCCCACGGCCCGGGAGGCGGTGGGGTTGCCGAGGGCCTCGGCGAGTTCGCCGTAGGAACGGGTCTCGCCGTAGGGGATCCTCCGGAGCTCGGCCCAGACCGTGCGCTGGAACGGCGTTCCGTGCAGGCGCAGTTCGAGGGTGAAGTCCTTCAACTCACCCGCGAAGTAGGCCTCGAGTTGTTCCTCCACCTCCGCGAAGAGGCTGTCGTCGCGGGGGCCGAAGCTCTCCTCCGGCGGACGGTGGCGCTGCTCGGTCATGTAGAGGCCGCACAGGACGCCGTCGTCGGCGACGAGCGTGAGGGGGCCGTACGGGCTGTCGATGACGGTGTGCTGCTTCACGGATTTTCCTCACACGGGCAGGAAGTTGATCGGGTGGCTGTCGGTCGCCCACAGGTACTGCACCGCGTACGCCCGCCAGGGGCGCCAGGCGGCCGCCCGGGCAGTGAGGGCGGCCGGGGTGGACGGCAGGCCCAGCTCCTGGGCCGCGCGCCGGATGCCGAGGTCGGTGGGGAGGAAGGCGTCGGGGTCGCCGAGGGCCCGCATCGCGATGACGTCGACCGTCCAGGGGCCGAAGCCCGGAAGGGCGAGGAGCCGGGCGCGGGCCTCGGCCCAGTCGCTCTCCACCCCCAGGTGCAGGCTGCCGTCGGCGAGTTGGGAGACGAGAGTGGTGAAGGTGGCGCGGCGGGTGCGGGGCATCGCCAGGGACTCTGGGTCGAGCGCGGCGAGCCGGCCGGGGGTGGGGAAGAGGTGGGTGAGGCCGCCCTCCGGGTCCTCGACCGGGTCGCCGTGCGCGGTGACCAGTCGGGCGGCGTGGGTGCGGGCCGCCGCCGTGGAGACCTGCTGGCCGAGGACGGCGCGGACGGCGAACTCGGCCTCGTCCACGGTGCGGGGCACGCGACGGCCCGGCGCCTTGTCGACCAGCGGCGCGAGCAGCGGGTCGGTGCGCAGCTGGTCGTCGATGGCCGTCGGGTCGGCGTCCAGGTCGAGCATGCGACGGCAGCGGCTGATGGCCACGGTGAGGTCGCGCAGGTCGCTGAGGGTGAGGCGGCAGCCGATGTGGTCGGGGTTCGGGGTGAGCGCCACGATGCCGTGCCCGTAGGGCAGCCTCAGTGTGCGCCGAAAGGCGCCGTCCCGCCACTCCTCCACTCCCGGCACGCCCGTCGCCGCGAGGTGGCCGAAGAGGTTGTCGGGGTTGAGGGGGGCGCGGAACGGCAGCCGCAGTTGGATGGTCCCCGGTGCCGCGGGACGGCCGGGGCTCTGCTTGGGGACGCGGGCGCGCAGCTCGCTCGGGGCGAGCGCGAACACCTCGCGCACCGTGTCGTTGAAGGTGCGGATCGAGGCGAAGCCGGCGGCGAACGCCACGTCCGCCATGGGCAGTTCGGTGGTCTCGATGAGCAGCCGTGCGGTCTGGGCGCGCTGGGCGCGGGCCAGGGCGAGCGGGCCGGCGCCGAGTTCGGCGAGGAGCTGGCGTTCGACCTGGCGGGTGCTGTAGCCGAGGCGGGCGGCCAGGCCCGGCACGCCGTCGCGGTCGACGACTCCGTCGGCGATCAGCCGCATGGCGCGGGCGACGAGGTCGGCGCGCTGGTTCCACTCCGGGGAGCCGGGGCTGGTGTCGGGCCGGCAGCGCTTGCAGGCGCGGAAGCCGGCCTGCTGGCAGGCCGCGGCACTCGGCTGGAACGTCATGTTCTCCGGCTTGGGCGCCACGACCGGGCAGCTCGGCC
Organism: Streptomyces sp. NPDC030143; assembly: GCF_055573695.1. NCBI lineage: Bacteria > Bacillati > Actinomycetota > Actinomycetes > Kitasatosporales > Streptomycetaceae > Streptomyces > Streptomyces sp. NPDC030143. The sequence goes on along the minus strand of NZ_JBVIAY010000002.1, from coordinate 440,460 downwards.
GGCAGTAGATGCCGGTGGTCAGGACCGCCGTGAAGAACCATCCGTCGAACCGTGCGTCCTTGGACTGCACGGCGCGCACACAGCGCTCCCGGTCGGTGTACATCCCGTTCTGCATGCGTCCAGCATCGACCACCGGCCGAGCGGGTGCTAGCGGGAATCCGACATCAACCTCCCGTGTCCAGCGGCCCCGCCGATCACCTGTTCGTACGGGCCCGTCCGGCGGGTCACTGCCGCCAGGCGCGCTCGCGCAGCAGCCGCAGTCCGTTCAGCCCGACCAGGACGGTCGATCCCTCGTGACCGGCCACTCCGAGCGGGAGGGGCAGGTGGCCGAGGAGGTCCCACAGGACGAGGCCGGTGATGAAGGTACCGGCGATCACCAGGTTCTGCACCACCAGCCGACGGGCCCGGCGGGAGAGCCGCACGACCGCGGGGACGGCGCTGAGGTCGTCGCGCACGACGACGGCGTCCGCCGTCTCCAGGGCCAGGTCCGAGCCGGCCCGGCCCATCGCCAGCCCGGAGTGGGCCGCCGCGAGGGCGGGCGCGTCATTGACGCCGTCCCCGACGAACAGCACCTTGCGGCCCGCGCGGTGCAGGTCGCGCACGGCGTCCACCTTGCCCTCGGGCAGGAGTTCCGCCCGCACGTCCGTGATGCCGGTGGCCTCGGCGACCCGAGCGGCCGCCTGCGCGTTGTCGCCGGTGAGGAGGACGGGGCCGGTGCCGATGAGGGCGGCCAGCGCGGCGGTGGCCTCGGGGGCGGCCGGGCGGAGGCGGTCGGTGAGGGTGAGGGTGCCCACGGGCGTGCCGTCGGCCCGCACCAGGACGACGGTGCCGGCGCCGCCGAGGGCCCGGGCGCGTTCGGTGTCGGCGCGGCCGACGCTCACCTCGCGGCCCTCGACGGTCGCCGTGACGCCGCGGCCGGGCGTGGCGGTGAAGTCGGCGGCGGGCGGGATCCGCAGGCCCCGCGCCCGTGCCGCTGCCACGACGGCGCGGGCCAGCGGGTGCTCGCTGGGGTGTTCGGCGGCGGCGGCCAGGGCGAGGAGGGCGTCCTCGTCGAGGCCGGAGCCGGGCAGCGGGCTGACGTCCGTGACCTCGGGCGCGCCCTCGGTGAGGGTGCCGGTCTTGTCGAGGGCGGCGGTGTCGATCTCGCCGAGGCGCTCCATGGCCACCGCCGACTTGACCAGGACGCCGTGCCGGCCGGCGGTGGCGATGGCGGACAGCAGCGGCGGCATGGTGGCGAGGACGACCGCGCAGGGGGAGGCGACGATCATGAAGGTCATGGCGCGCAGCAGGGCGTCGGTGAGGTCGGCGCCGAAGGCGAGGGGCACGCCGAAGACGGCGAGGGTGGCGGCCACGACGGCGACGGCGTAGCGCTGTTCGATCTTCTCGATGAACAGCTGGGTCGGCGCCTTGGTGCGGGAGGCCTCCTCGACGAGGGTGACGATGCGGGCGATGACGGAGTCGGCGGGGTCGCGTTCGACGCGGACGCGGAGGGCTCCGGTGCCGTTCAGGGTGCCGGCGTAGACCTCGTCGCCGGGGCGTTTGACGACGGGCAGGGGTTCGCCGGTGATGGTCGCCTGGTCGGCCTCGCTGACGCCGTCCTCGACCCGGCCGTCGGCGCCGATGCGCTCGCCGGGGCGGACCAACAGCAGGTCGCCGACGGCGAGTTCGGTGGCGGGGACGGTCTCCTCGCCGTCGGCGGTGAGGCGGGTGGCGGTGTCGGGGGCGAGGTCGAGCAGGCCGCGCACGGAGTCGGCGGTGCGGGCGGTGGCCAGGGCCTCCAGGGCGCCGGAGGTGGCGAAGATGACGATGAGGAGGGCTCCGTCGAGGACCTGGCCGATCGCGGCGGCGCCGAGCGCCGCGACGATCATCAGCAGGTCGACGTCGAGGGTTTTCTCGCGCAGCGCCCGCAGGCCTTCGAGGGCGGGCTCCCAGCCGCCGGTGACATAGGCGACCGCATACAGGATCCCGTAGACCCACGACGGTCCGCCGCCGATGTCGACGGCCAGGCCGAGCAGGAAGGCGACGGTGGCCGCGAGGGCCCAACGGGCCTCGGGCAGGGCGAGGACGCGGGTGCGGCGGCGGGGGGCCTGCGCCACGGCTGCGGCGTCCGGCGGGGAGGTGAGAATCGTGGACACCCGGCCACCATACAGGAACACATGAAGAGTCATTCATTCGTTCATGTGTGATGAGTAGGATGTCCGCATGGGTCATGGAGCCGTCACCACCACAACCGCCGAGCGGGTGCGCCTGGACGCGGGCAACGTGGCCAAGGTGGCCACCACCCTCCAGGCCCTCTCCACCCCCTCCCGGCTGCTGATCCTCGCGCGGCTGCGCGAAGGCCCGCTGCCGGCCACGGAGTTGGCCGCCGAGGTGGGCATGGAGCAGTCCGCGTGCTCGCACCAGTTGCGGCTGCTGCGCAACCTGGGACTGGTGGTGGGCGAGCGGCGCGGCCGGTCGGTCGTCTACGCCCTGCACGACCACCATGTGGCCGAACTCCTCGACCAGGCCGTGTACCACGTCGAACACCTGCGCCTGGGCATCAGCGACGCCACCGACGCCGAGTAGCGCGCCCGTCCGCCGCCCGGGGCGGCGGCGGTGTCAGCCCGCACGGTGCGGCCGGGGGGCCGGCGCACGGATCACCACAACGCCGACCGCCGCCGGGACGGTCGACCGGAACGCAGCCGGCCAGGAAGGACATCGCGCCCGCGCGGCGGCGGCGAGCGCGGCGGGACCGTTCAGGTGAACGGTCCCGCGGGTCCACCCGGACGGATCACATGTTGATCATGTGCCCGGCGAGGCCGTGGACGGCCTCCTTGACGGCCTCGCCCAGGGTCGGGTGCGCGTGGACGTTGCGGGCGACCTCGTGGACGGTGAGGTCCCACTGCTGGGCCAGGGTCAGCTCGGGCAGCAGTTCGGTGACGTCGGGGCCGATGAGGTGGCCGCCGATCAGCTCGCCGTACTTCGCGTCGCTGATGAGCTTGACGAACCCGGTCGTGTCGCCGAGGCCGTGCGACTTGCCGTTGGCGGTGAAGGGGAACTTCGCGACCTTGACGTCGTAACCGAGTTCGCGGGCCTGGGCCTCGGTGTAGCCGAAGCTGGCGATCTGCGGCTGGCAGTAGGTGGCGCGCGGGATCATCGCGTAGTCGAGTTCCATGGTCTCCGCGTCGGCGAGGGTCTCGGCCGCGATCACGCCCATCGCCTCGGCGGTGTGCGCGAGCATCAGTTTCGCGGTGACGTCGCCGATGGCGTACAGGTGCGGGACGGAGGTGCGGCAGCGGCCGTCGACGTCGATGGCACCGCGCTCGGTGACCTTCACCCCGGTGTTCTCCAGGCCGTAGCCGGTGACGTTCGGGGCGAAGCCGATCGCCTGGAGGACCTTGTCGGCCTCCAGGACCTGCCGGCTGCCGTCCTTGGCGGTGACCGTGACCCGGACCTGGGGGCCGGACTCGTCGATCGACTCCACGCGGGTCGACGTGAGCACGTCGATGCCCAGCCTGCGGTACTGACGGGCGAGTTCGGCGGAGACCTCGGCGTCCTCCAGCGGGGCGACCCGGTCCAGGAACTCGACGACGGTGACCTTCACGCCGTAGTTGTGCAGGACGTAGGCGAACTCGATGCCGATGGCGCCGGCCCCGGCGATGATCACCGACTGCGGGAGGTCCTCGGCGAGGATCTGCTCCTCGTACGTCACCACGCGGGCGCTGCGCTTGGTGCCGGGAAGCAGTTTGGGGGTGGCGCCGGTGGCGATGATGCAGTGCTCGAAGCCGATGGTGCGGGTGGTGCCCTCGTAGTCGGTCACCTGCAGGGTGTGCGGGTCGAGGAAGACGCCGCGGCCGTCGAACTCGGTGATCTTGTTCTTCTTCATCAGGTAGTGGACGCCCTTGACCCGGCCGTCGGCGACCTTGCGGCTGCGGCGGTAGGCCTCGCCGTAGTCGAAGGAGACCTCTCCGTCGACCTTGATGCCGAAGGTCTTCGCCTCGTGGGTGAGGATGTGGGCGAGTTCGGCGTTGCGCAGCAGGGCCTTGGTGGGGATGCAGCCCACGTTCAGGCAGACGCCGCCCCAGTACTTCTCCTCGACGACCGCGACGCGCTTGCCCAGCTGGGCGGCGCGGACGGCGGCCACGTAGCCGCCGGGGCCCGCGCCGAGTACGACGACGTCGAATCGCTCGTCCTGCTCGACCATGGAACGTTCCTCTTCCTTCGGCTTCGGTGGTGCTGTCGTCTTCTTCAGTGCCGGTCCGGTGAGGATTGTTCCACCGACCGGGGAGCGGGGCCCGCCGGGTGATCGGCGGGCCCCGCTCCCCCGGCGGTCTACTCGGCCGCCGTGGGGCGGCGTGCGGCGGACGTCGCCCGTCCGACGTCGGTCAGCGGGCGCAGCCGGTAGGTGTAGGCGTAGTCCCGGTCGGCGAACAGTTTGTACTCGTCGTGGGTGTGCGCGCCCCAGCTGTTGTCGCCGCCGACGCCCATCTGACGGTGGTTCAGTCGCAGGACGACCTCCTTGCGCGGGGTGAGCTGGTAGTCGTGGCGGGCGCCGACCGACAGGTCCTCGGGGGTGAAGTGGGAGGCGTTGACCTCCAGCAGCGGTTCCCCGCAGACGAGCAGCCCCCGGCCGTCGGGACCGGTGAGGGCAGCCCAGCGCACGTCGGTCCGGTTGCCGTTCTCCTGCGGGCGCAGGTAGGGCGTCCACTGTCCGGTGACGGTGGAGGAGTACAGGCCCACGTCGGTGGCGTTGTTGCGGTCCCAGTGGTTCTCCTCGGGGCCGCGGCCGTAGTAGTGCAGCGTCTCGAGGCGGCCGGGCAGGAACAGCAGGGTGCCGACCTCCGGGATGTAGGGCAGGGAGGCCGCGCCCGGGTGCAGGGTGTTGTCCACCTTGATCTCGCCGTTGCCGAAGACCGTGTAGGTGGTGGTGTAGGCCGACTCGGTGGTCGTGGGCAGGGTGCCGGTGACCCTGATCTCCACGGCCCTGTCGCGCAGGGCGCGGACGGCGACCCCGGTCACCGTGCGTCGGGCGCCGGCGTCGCGCCAGGTCTGGTTGCGGGTGTGCTGGCCGTTGCCCCGGTCGTTGTCGGTGGGCGCCCGCCAGAAGTTCGGGGCCGGTCCGGAGGAGATCAGCCGGGTGCCGCCGGCCCGGTACGAGGTGATGACGCCGGTCTTCTTGTCGACGGTGACGGAGAAGTCCTCGCCCGTGACGGTGACCGACCGGTCGCCGTCCACGTGGCGGAGCGCCGGGACGTCGGCCAGCGGCACGGGGGTGACGGCCGGGGCGCCGGCGTCGACGGCGAGTTGCTGCCGGGCGACCTCGAAGCCGGCCTTCGCCCACGGGGTGCTCTCCCGGGTGGTGAAGGACAGGTTGAGGAAGTACTCCGTGCCGGGTGCCGGGCGGCCCGGAAGCCGGAAGGGCACGGTGACGTCCTTGCTCGACAGGGGTGCCACGTCCAGTTGGGTCCGGCTCAGCGTTCCGCGCTGCACGACCTTGCCGTCGCGGACGAGTTCCCACCGCCCGTCGAACTCCCGCAGGCTGGTGAAGAGGTACTCGTTGGTGAGGGTGACCGCCGCTCCGGGGGTGAGCGCGCCGCCGGAGGCCGGTGCCGCGCCGATGGCCTGGTAGATCCGCTTGACCTCGGCGGACTTGCCGGTGGGCCCGCGGTCGGCGGTGACGATGCCGTCCCCGGAGAAGGCTCCGTCGTTGGGGTTGTCGCCCCAGTCGCCGCCGTAGGCGAGGAAGGTCTTCTCCCGGGGCCGTCGCTCGGTGAAGTCGACGGTGGCGGCGTCGAACCAGAACCGGACGCCGTCGTCGCCGGGGCCGCGGCCCTCGGAGGCCAGCTCGGCGGCGCTCAGCGCGCGGGCGTAGACGCGTGCCCGCCGCACGGTGCCGCTGAACTCCCGGGTCGGGTTGTCGACGTCGGTGGCCAGGGCCAGGGACGCGGTGTTGTTGCCCGGGCGCCGGGTGGTGGTGCGGGTGGCCCGCACCGTGCCGTCGACGTGGAGGGTCAGGGTGCCGGCGTCCGCGTCGAAGACGCCCGCGACATGGTGTTCGCGGCCGGTCCAGTCGTCCGGCAGCGCCCAGCTCGCGGTGGCCCACTGGCCGCCGCCGTGGATGAAGAACTCCAGGGTCCTGTCGGTCTGCTTCAGGGCGTACTGGGTGTCGCCCTTGGCGAGGATCGGCTGGTGGTAGCCCGTGACGTGCGGGGTGACCCAGGCCTCCAGGGTGAGCGATCCGGTGAGGTCGAGGCCCGCGTCGCGGGCGAAGACCGTGCCGCCGCTGACGCCCTCGTCGCGGCTGAAGGTGCCGGCGGGGGCGACGATCTCCCCGCGCAGCGCGGCGGGCCCGGCCTCGGTGAACCGCTTGCGGGTCGGCGTGGGCCAGTCGAGGGCCTGGTCGACGAAGTCCCAGATCCAGCCGCCCTGGAGCACCGGGTGGCGGCGGACGAGGTCCCAGTACTTCTTGAAGTTGCCGTTGGAGTTCCCCATCCCGTGGGAGTACTCGATCATCACGTACGGGCGGGTGTCGCCGGTGTCCTTCGCCCGTGCCTCCACGCGGGAGGGGCTGTCGTACATCTCGGAGCGGATGTCGCTGATGCCCGGGCGGTCGTCGCCCTCGTACTGGATGACGCGGGTGGTGTCGTAGGAGCGGATCCAGTCGTGCATGGCGTTGAAGGTGGTGCCGCCGCCCGCCTCGTTGCCGAGGGACCAGATGATCACCGAGGCGTGGTTCTTGTCGCGGTGGACCATGTTCTGCGCGCGGGCGACGCACGCCGCGGTCCACTCGGGGTGGTTGCCGGGGTACTCGCCGCGGATGCCGTGGGTCTCCAGGTTGGTCTCGTCGACGAGGTACAGGCCGTACTCGTCGGCGAGTTCGAGCCACAGCGGGTTGTTGGGGTAGTGCGAGGTGCGCACGCTGTTGATGTTCAGCCGCTTGATGAGGCCGATGTCCTCGACCATGTCGGCGCGGGTGAGGGCCGAGCCGTGCACGGGGTGCATCTCGTGGCGGTTGGTGCCCCGGAAGGAGACCGGCCGGCCGTTGATGCGCAGCAGGCCGTCCCTGAGCGCGAACTCGCGCAGGCCGACCCGGTGGGAGAGGGTCTCGATCACCTTTCCGGCGGGGTCGCGCAGGCGGAGCACGGCGGTGTAGAGGTACGGGTGCTCGGCCGACCACAGGCGCGGCCGGGGCACGGCCTTCGCGGCCCGGACGCTCCCCTCCTCGCCGGCGCCGAGCGTGACGGTCTGCTGGAGGGGCCTGGACCACACCGGGTGGCCGCCCGCGTCGTACAGCTGGGTCTCGACGGAGTACCGGCCGGCGCCCCGGCCGCCGTAGTCCCGCACGTGCGCGGTGACCGACAGCTCGGCCGCCCTGTAGTCGTCGGCGAGCGGGGTCTCCAGCTTGAAGTCGCGCAGGTGCACGGCCGGGGTGGAGTACAGGTAGACCGAGCGGAAGATGCCGCTCAGCCGGATCATGTCCTGGTCCTCCAGCCAGTCGCCGTCGGAGTAGCGGTAGACCTCCACGGCGATCTGGTTGGTGCCGGGCCTGAGGTGCTCGGTGATGTCGTACTCGGCGGGGTCGTAGGAGTCCTCGTGGTAGCCGACCAGCTGCCCGTTGATCCACACGTAGTGGGCGGACTTGACCCCTTCGAAGTGCAGGAAGGTACGCCGTCCGGTCCAGTCGCGCGGGACGGTGAAGGTGCGGCGGTACTGGCCCACGGGGTTGTAGCGGGTGGGGGCGACCGGCGGCTGCGCGTTCTCGCCCCGGCCGTTGGGGCCCCACCACGGGTAGGTGATGTTGATGTAGATCGGGCGGTCGTAGCCGTGCAGCTGCCAGGCGGAGGGGACGGGGATGGTGTCCCAGTCGGAGTCGTCGAGGTCCGTGCGGTGGAAGTCGACGTCCCGGTCGTCGGGGCGCTCGGCGTGGGCGAACTTCCAGCGCCCGTCGAGGCTGAGCCGGTACGGGGAGCGGGTGCGGTCGGCGGCCAGGGCCTGGCGCAGGTCGGCGTAGGGCATGAGGGTGGTGTGCGGCGGTTCGGTGCCGACCCGGAAGACGTCGATGTGGCCGTTCCACTCCGGGGTGGCGTTCGCCGCGGTGGCCCGGCGGGCGCCCGAGGGACCGGCCAGGGCGAGGGCGCCGAGGACGGCGGCCGACCCTTCGAGGAGACGACGACGGCTGACGACCACCCGCTGGGGGTGGTCCGGCCGGTCCATGGGCGACACGTGCGGGTGCGACATGACCATGACCTTCCTCGAGGGGACCGTGCGGCTGCACGGACGGAGGGTGCGTCAGATCTTGTCCGTTGCTGTTGGGAAAGCGAACAGGGGCGCGCCGATGATGGCCGAATATGAGCGCTCTTCGACGCAACGCTACGCGACGGGGTCATCGGCACGGGGGGACCCTCAGTAGACGTCCCGTACGTACCGTTTGTCGGCGGCGAGTTGTTTGACGTACGCCGCGGCCTCCGTCTCGCCCAGCCCGCCGTGGACGACGGCGATGTCGCGCAGCGCCCGGTCGACGTCCTTGGCCATGCGGGAGGCGTCGCCGCAGACGTAGAAGTGGGCGCCGTCCTGGAGCCAGGCCCACAGGTGGGAGCCGTGTTCCCGCATCCGGTCCTGGACGTAGACCTTGGCGCGCTGGTCGCGGGAGAACGCGGTGTCCAGGCGGGCGAGGGTGCCGTCGGCGAGGAGGGCGGTCAGCTCGTCCTCGTAGTAGAAGTCGGTGGCCCGGCGCTGTTCGCCGAAGAACAGCCAGTTGCGTCCCCGGTGCCCGCGAGCCCGCCGCTCCTCGAGGAACCCGACGAACGGCGCCACGCCCGTGCCGGGGCCCACCATCACCATCGGGGTGGCCGGGTCGGCGGGCGGCCGGAAGTGCGCGGAGCGCTGGACGTGGACCGGCACCCCGGTGTCCGGCTCGGCGTCCGCGAGGAACGGCGAGCACACGCCCTGCCGCAGCCGGCCGGCGAGGTTCTCGTAGCGCACGACGGAGACGGTGAGCGAGACCAGGTGGGGGTCGGTCAGCGGACTGGACGAGATGGAGTACAGGCGCGGCTGGAGCCGTCCCAGCGCGTCGGCCCACTCCTGGGCGTCGGCCCGGACACCGAACTCGGCTGCCACGTCGACGGCCTGCCGGCCCCAGGACCACTTGGCCAGTTCGCCCTTGTTGTCGGGGCGCAGCAGCTTGCGCAGTTCGCGCGGGTCACGGGTGCGGTCGGCGGTGAAGCGCAGCAGGGCGGGGCTGATCCGGGTGATGTCGAGGTGCCGCAGCAGGGCCTCACCGAAGGGCACCTCGCCGAGGCCGTCGACCCGCACGGCCGTCCGGGCGTCGAGCCCGGTCACCGCCAGCCACTCCGCAACCAGGTCCGCCGAGTTCAGGGGGCGCACGCCCAGGGCGTCGCCGGCCTCGTAGAGCAGGGGCGTCTCGCTGTCGCGGGTGTCGAAGGTGAAGCGGCGCACCTCCTTGCCCGAGCCGGGCAGGCTGAGCAGTCGGTTGCCGACGAGGCGGGCGGTGACGGGGGCGGGACGCCGGGAGCGGGGCGCGGCGGCGGGTGCGGCGGGCGCCTGCGCCTGTTCCCGGCGCTGCGCCGGCGGGGCGTCGCGCCGGGCTTCCTCCGCTTCCTTGAGCGCGATGAGGACCTGGTCCAGCCAGGCCTCCGCCTGCGGCGCGTAGTCGGGTTCGCAGTCCGTGCGCGGCGCGAGGCGTACGGCTCCCAGCTCGTCCAGCCGGTGGTCGAGGCGGCGTCCGTGGCCGCAGAAGTCGTCGTAGGCGGAGTCGCCGAAGGCCAGGACGGCGTAGCGGCGGCCCTCCAGGCGGCCGGCGTCGGGAGCGGTGAGGCTGTCCCAGAAGCCGGCGCCGTTGTCGGGGGCGTCGCCGTCGCCGAAGGTGCTGGTGATCAGCAGCAGGTCGGCGCCGGACGGCAGGGCGGCGGGGTCGGCCTCGTCCATGGCGACGAGGGAGGCGGTGTGGCCGCCCTCCGCGAGCCGCTCGGCGGTGGTGGCGGCGAACTCCTCGGCGTTCCCGGTCTGCGAGGCCCACAGGATCACGACCTGCCGGCCGGGGGCCTGGTGGACGGCGGTGGCGGCGGAGGCGCGCGAGTACATCCCGGCGAGGGTGCCGTTGACCCAGAGGGCGTGGTCGGGGCTGAAGGGGGCGTCGGCCGGCAGCACGGGGACGCCGGGGGCGCCGGCCGGGATGCCCGCCAGGAAGCCGACGAGGTACTGCCGTTCGCGCTCGGTCAGCACGGGCGGCGGGGCCGGTTCCAGGCCGAAGACGGAGGCGGCCGAGGGGTGGACGGCGGTCGGGACGAGCGCCGGGGTCCGCACGGCCGGCGGCTCGGCGGCCGGCGGCTGCACGTTCACCGGCGTGGACACCTTCGTCAGCGACACCGCGCACACCTTCAGCTCGGGCTGGAAGGACAGCGGGTCGACGGCGTCGCTGGTGACGGCGTTGACGCTGAGGTACTCGCCGAACAGGTCGTTCCAGTGGAACGGCGCGAAGCAGGAGCCGGGCAGCACCCGGTCGGTGACGACGGCCGGCAGCACGGCGCGGCCGCGCCGGGAGGCGACCTCGACCGAGTCGCCGTCGGCGATGCCGAGCGCGGTCGCGTCCTGCGGGTGCACCTCGACGAACGGGCCGGGGTTCAGCTTGTTGAGCTTGGCCACCCTGGCGGTCTTGGTCAGGGTGTGCCACTGGTGCTGGAGCCGGCCGGTGTTCAGGACGAACGGGTAGTCGTCGTCCGGCATCTCGGCGGGCGGGATGTGCGGGCGGGGGTGGAAGACGGCCCGGCCGCTCGGAGTGGGGAAGGTGAGCGAGCCGTCGTCGTTCACGTACCGGACCGGGTTGCGGGCGGGCCCGTCGACGGTGGCGGCCGGCCACTGCACGGGGGTGGCGCGCAGCCGCTCGTACGTCACCCCGCGCAGGTCGTAGCCGGTCTGCGGATTGTGGGCGCGCTTGATCTCCTCGAAGATCTCCTCGGCGCTGTCGTAGGAGAAGCCCTCCGTGTAGCCCATCGCGCGGGCCACGGCGGCGATCAGGCGCCAGTCGGCGGTGGCCTCGCCGGGCGGGTCGGCGGCGGGCCGGGCGAGGGTGAGGTTGCGTTCGCTGTTGATGAGGACGCCCTCGGTCTCGGTCCACAGCGCGCCGGGCAGGACGACGTCGGCGTAGGCGTTGGTCTCGGTGTCGGCGAACACGTCCTGGGTGACGACGAACTCGGCGGCCTCCAGGCCCTCGATGACCGTCCTGCGGTGGGCGACGGAGGCGACCGGGTTGGTGCAGATGATCCAGCAGGCCTTGATCTCGCCGTCGGCCATCTTGCGGAACATCTCCACGGTGCCCCTGCCGACGCCGTCGGCGCGGATCGTGCCGGGCTCCAGACCCCACAGGTCCTCGACGAAGGCGCGGTCGGCGTCGACGAGCACGGACCGCTGGCCGGGCAGTCCCGGCCCCATGTAGCCCATCTCACGGCCGCCCATCGCGTTGGGCTGACCGGTGAGGGAGAAGGGGCCGCTGCCGGGGCGGCAGATCTTGCCGGTGGCGAGGTGCAGGTTGATCAGCGCGTTGGTGTTCCAGGTGCCGTGGGTGGACTGGTTCAGGCCCATGGTCCAGCAGCTGGTCCACTCCCCCGCCTCGCCGATCAGCCGGGCGGCCTCGCGCAGGTCGTCCTCCGGTATGCCGGTGATCCCGGCGACGGTCGCCGGCGGGTAGTCGGCGAGGAAGGCGGGCATCGCCTCCCAGCCCTCGGTGTACGCGGCGACGAAGTCGGGGTCGGTGTGCCCGTTCGCGTGCAGCAGGTGCAGCAGGCCGTTCAGGAGGGCCAGGTCGGTGCCCGGCCTGACCTGGAGGAACAGGTCGGCCTTCGCGGCGGTGGCGGTGCGGCGCGGGTCGACGACGATCAGCTTCGCGCCCGCCTTCACCCGGTCCATCATGCGCAGGAAGAGGATGGGGTGACAGTCGGCCATGTTGGAGCCGATGACGAGGAAGACGTCCGCCCGGTCGAGGTCGTCGTAGGAGCCGGGCGGCCCGTCGGCGCCGAGGGACAGCTTGTAGCCGGTGCCGGCGCTGGCCATGCACAGCCGGGAGTTCGACTCGATCTGGTTGGAGCGCAGGTACCCCTTGACCAGCTTGTTCGCCAGGTACTGCGCCTCCAGGCCCATCTGGCCGGAGACGTAGAGAGCGACCGCGTCGGGCCCGTGCTCGTCGACGATCGCACGCAGTCGCCGGGCCGTCCGGGCGACCGCCGTGTCCACGGGGACCGGCTCCGGTTCCTCACCGCGGTCCGCGCGGACGAGGGCGGTGGTCAGCCGGCCCGGGGCGGCGAGCATCTCGGCGGTGGTCGCGCCCTTGGTGCACAGCCGGCCGAGGTTCGCCGGGTGCTCCTTGTCCCCGGACGCCTTCAGGACGGTACGGCGTCCGTCAGGGCCGCGGCCGATGTCGAGGACCATGCCGCAGCCGACACCGCAGTACGAACAGACCGTCCGCACACCGGTGGTGTCGGCGGTCCTCGAGTCCGGTGCGGCCACTGGCGCCCCCATCCGATCATCGGCCCGGTTTTCGACCTTCCGTGACCATACGAAACGTTCGTTTCACGGAGGTCTCCTCGGCCGATCATGGGGAGTTAAGCGCGCCGCACACGGGCGCGGCGCGCGGTGTGAGCCGGCGGTGGGGGCATGACGCCGGGTTCGGGTCCCGCGTGGGCCGGCGTCGGGGACCAGTACAGCCGTTGACGTGGAGCACTTGATCTTGGTCGTCCAGCACAGGCGATCGGGCTGCTGCGGGGTTTTCCGGAAGCTCTTCGATCGCCGGCGGGGGCCTGCTGCCGGCTGCCGCATGCCGGCGGAATTCCTGACCGACGGGCAGGCCGAGGCATACGGGATGTTCACCGAGGAGCGGACGATGCCCGAGCCGGAGCGGTTCTTCTGCCTCGACGACGAGGACCGGAAACTGATCGCGAAGCGGCGTGGTGATCACAACCGGCTCGGCTTCGCTCTCCAGATGTGCACGGTCCGCTCCATCGGGTTGTGCCCGGAGGACCCTCTGGCGGTGCCGTGGCCGGTGGTCGAGCACCTGGCCGCGCGGGTTGGGTGACGGTCTGCTCCCCCCGCGGCCCCGAGGCCCCCACGGGGTGGTTGCAGCCGTCGGCGGGAGGCACCTCCCGGGGCGTACGAGGTGGCGCATGGTCACGTGCTACTCATCCGGGTCCCAGGCGCTGAGCTGCTCGAAGAGACGTCGGTCACCGTCGAGCTTCAGGGAGTCGATCGGGATACGGTCGTGCAGGAGGAGGACCAGCTCGCCGGCCGTGCCCCGAGCGGAGGCGGAGGCGGCGGTCGCGTCCGGGTACTGGTCGGCAGCGGTGGCCGGCACGGTGCCGGGCCCGGGGAGGCGGGTGGACCGTGCGCCGTCCGCGGAGAGGGAGAGGCGCCAGGAACGGCCCTCGGAGGCGTGGAAGTCGACGGCAGCGGGCTCGTGCGGCCAGGCACTTGTCGTTGCGACGCAGGTGGACAGGAACTCGTCGACACCGTCGAGCGCCACCTCGTCCGGCAGCGGCTGCGGGGCACCTACGGTGATCTGGGCGTCGTACGTGTGCACCGCCATCTGCTGGAGCTGGTGCCGAGCGACGGCACCGGAGGTCGGCGGCGACTGCAATGTCTCCCACCACGTCCAGCAACCGCGATCAGGGCCGGCCTCCCGCAGTGCGTCCAGCAGTTGCTCCGTGGACTCCGCCAACCAGGCCAGCAGGGCCTCGCGCTCCCGAGGCGCAGCCGGGGCGCCCTCCGCTGCGGACCTGGCCGGAGCAGGCCCTGCGGCGACGGTGGCGGCCCAGTCGCGGCGCCCCTCGCCGATGTGCCGCGCCAGGTCGAACAGCGTCCACTCGGGGCAGGTCGGCACCTGTACGTCGAGGCTGGGCGCGGAGGCGACCGCGGCGCGGAAGGCAGTCGACCGTTCGTCGATCAGTCGCAGCAGAACGGGGAACTCGAGTGTCGTTGTCACCCTGAACCTCTATCACTGCGTTCCGACTATCGGACAGCCGTTTTCACAGCCGCCGTCGCGGGCGGACCCTCACCACCGCGGAGAAGTGGTGGAGGACCTCTCCGCCGCCGACCGTGCGTCACTCCGGGGCCAACCGCGGCGGACGGCCGAAGGTCATCGACGACGACATGCTGACCTTCGCCGTCGCGCTGAAGGACAAGGACGTCCCCGTCCCCGACATCGCGAAGAAGCTCACCGTCAAGGTCGGGAGAACGCGGGCGGGTCCCCCTCGGCCGCCTCGCTCTGGCGGGCACTCGCGGAAGCCGGGCCGCCGCGGTGGACGACCGCCCGGGACGCCGTCCACACGCACGTCCCGGCGCACACCGCACGGCGTCGCCGTCACCGGGGCCCCGGTTCGGGTCCCCCGGTGACGGCGACGCCGTCGGCTCGTGCGGTGCGCCCGCGCCCTGGGAGCGGGGCTCAGGCGGCGTCCTCGACGCCCTCCTCGGGCAGGTCGCGCACCAGGACCTTGTCCCGGGCGGTGTCGACGGCGACGACCTCCACGTCGATCACCTCGTCGCGTTCGACCTCGCCCGCGTTGAGGTCCTGCCGGAGCTCCTCGCTCATGGCGGAGCAGTGCAGCAGGACGGGCCGGCTGCGGCCCTCGACCTTGAGCAGGATGTATCCGCCGCTGTCCTCGGGCAGGGCCCGCAGGACGCGGCCCTCGAAGCGGTCGCCGATGCGCGGCGCGGGCGGGGAGGGGTGCGCCCGGAGCGGGGTGGGCGGGGCGACGCGGTCGAGCAGTTCGAGGGTGACGCGCCGCCGGCGCACGTCGACCCCGACGACCGCGACCTGGACCTCGCCGCCGGGACGCACGTCGGTGCCGGGCGGCAGGGTGGAGCGCGGGATCAGCCCGTTGATGTCGTCGGCGACCCGGACGAAGACGCCCGCGTCCCGCACGCTGTGGACCGTTGCCGAGAAGCGGTGGCCGGCCGGGTGGCTCGCGGCGAGGGCCTTCCACGGGTTGGGACGGCCCGCGATCAGGGTGTACTTGGCGCCGCCGGTGGGCTGGAGCTCGAAGGCGCCGTCGAGCCGGTCGCCGACGGCGTACATCCGGGTCATGTCGGCCACGATCCGGGACCAGTCGACGTCCTCGTTGCCGAGCACGCCGTGGGTGCCGTCGTCGGCCCTGACCACCGCGAACTCGCGGCTGACGGAGATGACGCGCGCCCCGGCGGGGACGGTGCCCTTGGTCGCCATCGGGATGAGGGCCATCTCCTGCACGGGCTCCTGCCGGACCGCCTCCAGCTGGACGCGCAGCTCCTCGCGCATGCGGAACATGTCGGCGTAGAGGTTGCTGTAGGGGATGTAGCGCAGACCGCGGACGTCGCTCGGGATGTCGTCGGGGGACTGGGCGAGGTAGATCATGCGCTTGCCGATGAGCTTCGCCGCCATGTACTCCATGGCCACGTTCGGCGCGCGGCAGGAGAAGTCCACGACGATCAGCTCGGCCTGCTGGATCGCCCGCCAGACGACGTCCAGCACGGACGCCGGGCCGTACACGGAGTCGCCGCGGACCGGCGTCATGCCGGCCTCCGTGATCGTGGGGCTGATGACGTCCCCGTAGAGCCAGTCGAAGTCGAACGTCGTGCCGTCCGACAGGACCTTCTTGCCGAAGGGCGCGATGACCATGACGTTGCCCTCGATCGGCTGCTCGTCGCGGGTGAGTCGTACCTCGTGCATGGGAACTCCTCTGCTGTTCCTCGGTGTTCGGCTCCGGTGGCGCGGGTGCGCCGGGAACCCCTGGCACCAAGGTGCCGACGCAGAGGGCCGGTCGGGGTGCGTGCTCGCTGAGTTTTCGTGCGGGCGCGGATGGTTGAGCGGAAAACCCTCAGCGCGGTGTCGCCGGAGGCTACGGTGGATTCATGGGTCTTTCGGGGGGGATCTGGAGAATCCAGGTACTGGGTCCGCTGATGGTCAGCCGGGACGGCACGCGGCTCGACCCGCCCCGCGGTCTGACCTGCGCCGTCCTCGCCTGTCTCGCGGCGGCGGGCCACCGGGGGCTCAGTCCGGAGCGGCTGCTGCAGTCGGTGCTCAGCGCCGACGGCCGCCGGCGGGGCATCAGATCGGTCAACGCCCTGGAGAAGCACGTCTCCGCACTGCGCGGACTCGGGGTGCCGATCCCGGACCGGGGCCGCTCGGCGAGCGATCCGTACGTCCTGGACTTCGAGCGGGTGCGGGTGGACGCGGAGGACTTCCTGCGCGACCTGCGCGACCTGCCGCCCGGGCCGGACACGAACCGGCTGGCGTGGCTGATGACGTACTGGAGGGGCGACCCGCTCCTGCACCACCCGCAGGTGGAGCGGGCGCTGTGGAACCGGCACGTCAAGGGCCGCAACACCCTGCTGACCCGGGTGCGGGCCGCGGACCTGGCGAGCCTGCCCGAACTGGGCGAGTTCCTGGCCCTGTTCCCCGACGACCGCGGCTGCGCGCTGCTGCGGGCCGACCTCGACCGGCTGGACCGCAAGCGGCTCCTCGTCGTCGAGGACCAGAACATGGACCAGATCGTCGACATCCTCGACGCCTACGACTGTGTGCGGGTGGCGGACCTGGCGGAGTGGGAGCAGCGGATCCGCGACGACCGGGACGAGGTCCTGTCCGTGCACGGCGCGCTGATCGACCTGCACCTGACGGACTCCTTCAACGACATGCACGGCTACCGGATCGCCGACTGGCTGCGCAGCAACACCGAGATCCCGGCGTCGCTGATGACGATGGCCCCGCCGGCCGGCGACCTGGAGGAGGAGAGCACCATCCAGCAGAAGCGCTACCGGCTGGTGCAGATCGTCTACAAGGGCTGGAGGGGTTTCGACACGCGGGCCATCCGCGAGGCCGCGGCGCAACTGACCTCCGACGAGGAGCGCCATGTGCGGCGCCGGCTGCTGGCCACGCTGAGGGCGGCGCTGTTCCACGCCCGCAAGCGGCTGAGCTATCCCTCCCCCGAGCACAACCACGTGCTGCTGAAGACCTGCGAGACGGACGCCGGGCAGGCCGCCCGCCAGGTGCAGACCGGCACGCTGGCCGAGGCGCAGACCGCGGTGCGCGGCTTCCGGGACGCCTGGGACCGCTGACGCCGGGGCACCGCCCGCCGTCAGGAGGCGCGCGGCAGCCACACCCTGAGATGGGCGCCACCCAGCGGGGACCCCTCCAGGATCTCGATCGCGCCCCGGCACTCCCGCACCAGCTTGCGGGCCAGCGCCAGGCCCGATCCGCCGCTGCCGTTGCGGGAGAAGCTGCGGCCCACGCGCAGCGCGGCGCGTTCCTCCTCGGTCAGACCGGGCCCGCTGTCCTCGACGTCGACGACGCACCAGCGTCCCTCCCCGCCGTCGGGGCCGCTGTCCGCGCCCCCCAGCCTGACCACGACCCGTTTCTCCCGGCCGTCGTCGACGGTGCGCAGGGCCTGCGCCGCGTTCATGAGCAGGTTCTCCAGGGCGATCGCGACGTACGCCTTCACCGCGTGGACGGGCAGCGGTCCGGGCGCCGGCTGCCAGACGTCGATCTGCACGCCGTACTCGTGCTGGACGGCCGTGGCGAGTTCGTGCGCCGTCTCCGCCAGGTCCCGGCGCTCGGCCGGCCGCAGGAAACCGGCCAGGGCGTCGCGGTACTGCTCGCCGCGCAGTTGGCGTGCCCGGTCCCGGACCCGCTCCAGGACGTCCCGCGCCTCGGACGGCAGGGAGTTCTCCAGCCGGCCGAGGTCGTCGAGGATGCTCGCGACGCGGTTGTCGTTGCGGTGTCCGATGACCGTCATCGCCTGGTCGGTCAGGGCGACGCGGGCATGGGCGTCGGCCTGCTCCACCCGTTCCAGCAGCGCCCGCAACGAGGTGCGGGCCAGCTCCTCGGCCTCCTCGGCCAGCAGACGTCCGAGCCCCGAGCGGAGCGTGGCCCAGGCCCGGCCGTCGGCGCGCAGCAGCCCCCGGGCGGCGAGGTGCGCGAGCGCGGCCTCCCCGTCGAGCAGCCGTGCCGTCTCGGTGGCGAACTCCGGGGGCACGTCGAAGAAGGACAGGTCCGCCGCCAGGTCGGCGGCGTCGAAGCGCACCTGGTGGTGGAGGGCGTACGCGATGCCGAGGACGGCGCGCTCGTTCAGCCGCAGCGGTTCGCTCAGCGCGGCGCGCAGGCCGTCGCGGGTGGTGCGGTTGCGCACGGTGGCCAGCGCGTCCAGGGTCAGTGTGCGCGGGGACGGCAGTGCGGACAGCAGGTCGCTCAGGAGCCGGGCCAGGATCACCGGGTGGGCTCCCGTCTCGTGGTGGAGGGTGTCCATGACCACGGTCTCGGCCGAGACGGCGCACAGGTCCAGCAGCCAGGCCAGGCCTTCGCGCGGCGGCACGCCCCTGCCGAGCGTGAGACCGCTGTCGGGGTCGGTGATCGCGTCTATGCCGAGCTGGGGGACGAGCAGCCGCAGCAGGTTCACCCGGCGGGTGGCGGGACCGGCGGGGGTGCCGGCCGCCGGGCGGGCGAGCAGGCAGAGCAGGTCGGTAGCGGTGACGACGGCGACGCCGTCGGGGCGACGGGCGGGTGCGCGCCGCGGGTCGGTGGTGCGGAACCACACCAGGGGCCGGGGCAGGTCCTCCGGGGGCGGGGTGCGCCCGTCACCGATCCACAGGGTGACGCCGGTGTCCCCGCTGAGCGTGGTGCGGGGCAGCCGGGCGTCGTTCAGTCCGACGAAGGCGGTGTGGAAACCGCCGTCGCGGGCGGTGACGGGGAAGCGCACGTCCTCGCCGAGCAGCCGGCACAGCGCGGTCGCGAACGCGCCGGCGGTCGAGGGCTGCGGACGGGCGGCGAGGTCGCGCAGTGCCCGGACGGTCTCCCGGCCCGTGTCGCCGACGTCGGTGAAGCGCCGCAGCCGGTGGTGCGGCAGCGCGCGGGACTCCTCGGTGTAGTACGGCAGGATCTCCCCCAGGCCGCTGCCGAGGTCGGGGTCCCAGGTGGGCGGGCGGGGCACCGCCGAGGGGCCGCCCTCCTGGTCGGGGCGCCGGGACTCCAGCAGCAGCCGGGCGGTGGGGAACTCCCCGGCGGCGAGACAGGCCCGTACGGCCTCGTGGTCCACCGCGTCCTCGGAGGTCCCGGCGAGCTGCCGTTCGAGGTCATCCCGCAGCTTCTTCTCGGCCGGCTCGATGCGGTCCGCCCGCTCAAGGTCGAGCAGGGCGCGCGCCCGTGTAGTACGCAGATGGACCTCGTCGGTGAGGTCGGGCAGCGGGGCCGGGCGCAGTCCGGCGCGGATCGCCCGCTCGGCGAGGAGGGCGCGCTCGCGTTCCACCTCGGCGCGGGCGGTGGCGCGGGCCGCGGTCAGCGCGTCCTGGATGCTCCCGGGGTCGACGGGCGAGGCGTCCCGCCGTGCCGGTCCGTCGGCCGCGCACTCGGCCAGGAACTCGTCGACGAGTTCGAAGTGTCCTGCCTCCAGCAGCCGTTCGACGCCCTCGGCCGTGGTCAACGGGTCGGCCAGTCCGGCCAGGACGTGTGCGGCGGCCTCGTCGAGGGGGCAGGGCCCCGGGCGGGAGAGGGCGTCGGCGAGATCGGGGTGGCGCCAGCGTCCGGGCCATGCGGCGAGGATCGAGGCGAGCGGCTCGGTCATGCTGCTCTCCATCGGGCCAGTTCCTCCAGGTCCGCGAGGAAGACGTCGGCGAGCCGGCCCTCCGCGCCGGGCAGGGCGGCCGTCGCCTCGGTCAGGGCCGCCCAGGAGGCGGCCAGCCAGTCGCCGAACTCCTGTGCCGCCTCCAGGGGCCGGTCCTTGGGCCGGGACGCGCCGGCCGTGGACAGCTGCACCACGGTCGCCGCCTGGTCGAGGACCGGCTCCAGTCGCTTCAGGTAGCGCTTGAGGTGGTCGCCGTGCATCGGCGGATGCCCCGGGGACACCTCGGCGCCGACCCGCTCCACCAGCCGGGTCAGGTCCTGGACGGCCGGGGCGGAGCGCCAGGCCAGCAGCCGGGCGGAAGCCCGTGCGGCGACGATGTCGGTCAGGACGGCGAACTCTCCGCCCTCCCGGTCGAACAGGGCCCGGTGGGTGCGGTTGCTCACGGTGTTCTCGAAGGTGCTGGAGCGGGCGTGGTCGAGCAGCCGCTCCAGGGCCTCCCAGGCCTGTGCCCGCGACCGGTCCTCGCCGGTGCTGCGCAGGTCGCTGCGGACGACGTCCATCGGCACGGGCACGTAACTGTCCGTCCAGTACCGGCCGGTGCGCACGGCGAGCTCGCGCCAGACGCCCACGGCGCGTTCGGCGAGGAACGCGCTCAGGACGTCCGCGGCGTCCTGACTGCCCCCGAGGAGCACGGCGCCGGCCGCGGCCAGCAGCGTCGGCACGTGTTCCTCGCGGGTCATGTCGGACAGGACGAGGTTCTCGATCGCCTCGGGCATCCGGGGGGTGCCGCGCGCGGCGGCGAGCAGGGCGAGGCCGCGCCGGGGCCGCAGGTCCTCGTCGTCCAGGGTGTGGCGCAGGACCGCGGCCTCCACGAAGGCCCGGTCCGCCCACCGGTCCCGCACGAGCCAGCCGGTCCAACGGCGGCGCCGGGCGGCAGCGGCGGCGTCGGACCCGGCGGCACCGGCGACCGGGCCGGCTGCGGCGGCGGTGAGGCAGCGGGCGGCGACGATGCGCAACAGGTCGGTGGGCGCGTCGTCGCCCAGGCTGTCCAGGACCTCCCACGGGTCGGCGGCCTCGGCCAGGACCCGCCGGATGCCGGCGGCGTCCGGCGTGCCGTCGTCGTGGCGCTGTTCCAGCAGCAGCCGGGCGCTGCGGAAGGCCGGTCCGGGCGCGGCGGGGACCGGGTCGGTCACCGGCAGCGGACGCAGGACCGGGGCGGCTCCCAGGGCGTGGGCCACGGCGTCGGCGACGGAGGCGCCGGTCAGCCGTACGCCCAGCTCGGACGAGAGCCACCGCCGCCCGTAACGGCCTTCGAAGGAAAGGTAGTTGAAACTTCCGACGACGACCTCGTCGTCCCAGACGACGGCCTTGGCGTGGTTGGCTCCGTCGCCGATCAGGGTGAGCGTGTCCGGGAACTCCCCGCGCAGCCCCTCGAGTGCGGTCCGGGCCCGCTGCCAGTGGTCGCGGGCCGGACCGGGCGGCGCGCCGGGGTGGACGAGCGTCACCTGCACGCCCCGTTGCAGACAGCTCTTCAGCGCGGTGAGGAAGCCCTGGTCGACGGCTTCGTCGGACAGTCCTCCCGAGGCGATGACCAGCCGGTACTCGGCCCGGTTGAGGGCACTGCGCAGCAGGGTGCGGTGGGAGGAGTCGGTCACCGGGCGGGCGGAGGGAAGGGCGCGTTTGTCCAGGAAGGCACGGCAGCGGCTGATGTGGTCCTGCCAGTCGCCCACCCACAGCCGTACGGCAGTTTCGGTGGCCGTCTCCTCCTCGGGAGGCTCGATGTCGGCCTCCGGCGGCTCCTGTGCCTCGGCCGGTGCGGGGGGCCGGTCGCTCTCCCGGGGGCCGGCGGCCGGGGGGCGGGTGCGGACCACCTGGCTGTGCTCGTAGGAGGGGACGACCGTGCGGACCCAGTCGAGCAGTTCGCGGATCACCGTCTCGCCCGCGCCGTCCGCGGCGGTGAGCTCGACGCCGAGGTCGGGCCGCGAGCCGTCGGAGGACAGCGGGTTGCGGCTGGTCACGAACGCGGTGCGGTGGTCGGCGACGACGAGTTTGGCGTGGGTGCGGCTGCTGGTGCGGGGCAGGACGACATGGCGTACGACGGCGCCGTCGTCGCCGCGGGCCAGGTCCTCCAGGGCGTTGCGGGTCTGCTCGTCGATGGTGTCCTCGTAGGTGCGGTCGGCCGCCGGCCCCCAGACGAGGACGAGGGTGACGCCCCGGCGGACGGCGGCGGCCAGGGCGTCGAGGTGGCGGCTGAGCGCGGGGTAGCGGATCCAGGGGCTGACGATGACGAGTTGCCGGCGGGCCCCGGCGATGAGGGCCTCCAGGGTGCGGGTCTGGTCCGCGCCGTCGACGATCCGCACCGCGATCTCCCGCTCGACGCGCGCCCGCAGCAGACCGTCGAGCTGGCGGGCGTCGTCGGCCATCTCCAGGTGCCAGGACCGACGCTGGCCGGCGGGGATGCCGGGGGCCTGGGCGACGCGCCGGGCGAGCCGGGCGAGGGCCGTGGGGGCCGACGGCGGTTCGGCCAGGGTGCTCTGGGCCTGTCGGCGCAGCTCCACGAAGAGGGCGCTGCGCGGCTGTTCGAAGCCGAGCTGGGTGAGGCGCTGGGATGCGGTCTCGCGCAGTTCGGCGGGCATGCGGTCGTCGACGACGGTGACGGTCAGCTGCTCGAGGTCGTCGTCCCAGTGGGAGGCCACCTTGAGGTCGAGCCAGCGGCGCCCGGTGACCGTGCGCAGTCCGGGCGGGGGCATCCGGTACGACTGGACGTGCCGGGCGCGGGGCGGCGCCGCCACCGGGGCGCCGTCGACGAGGGTGTCGTGCTGGCGTTCGCTCCGTTGCAGCGACTCGCGCAGCGCCTGGAGCACATGGGTCTCGGGGGCGTCGGCGAGGTTCACCCGCAGGCCGTCGAGCGGGACGACGAGCCGGGGGTTGGGCGGCCGGTTCCAGCCGGAGGCGGGCAGGACCCGCAGCGCCAGCTTCTCGATCATCAGGTCCCGGGCCTCCTGCACCGTCTCGGCTCCGCGCAGCCGCTGGAGGTCGTCGGTGTCGAGGCACCGGGCGACTGTGCGGGAGACGGCGACCGTGCCGCGGGCCGTGTCCAGGAGCAGATGGCCCTGCCGCCACAGGTCGTAGACGAGGTCGCGGACGAGGCGGTCGCCGAGGACCAGCCGGCGGGCCAGTTCGGGGACCTCGTCCAGGCCGGCGTGGACCGCGCGCAGGACCAGCTCCTCCATCGGCGAGAGGGAGTCTCCGTAGCCCAGGCGGACCTGGACGCGGACCACGTCGCAGGGGACGTACACGGTGGTGACGTTGTTCATCCCGCCACCTCCGGCAGGACGGCGGCGGCGTCGTAGACGTGCCCGTAGTGGTCGACGGCCTGGCAGACCTCCCGCCAGAACGGGTCGTCGGCGTCGGCGAACCGGGAGAAGTGCCCGTAGTCGCCGACGATCACCAGCAGTTGCCGGGCGCGTGAGAACAGCACGTTGATGAGGTCGCGGTGGCTGAGGTGGCCGTAGCTCTCGGCGGCGCTGCCACCGCCGCGCACCCGGTTGCGCACCAGCGACACCACGACGATGTCGGCCTCGCGCCCCTGGAAGGCGTGCACGGTCTGCACGTACCGGGAGAGGGTGACGTCGCGGCGCAGTTCCTCGGCCTGCTGGCGGTAGGGCGTGAGCACGGCGAGCGGCTCGGCGCTGTAGCCGTCCTGGCCGGGGGCGGGCACGGGGTCCATCGACGCGACGATGGCCCGTACGACGGCCGCCTCGCCCTCGTTGCGCCAGTGGGGTTCCTCGACGCAGCCCGGCAGGCGGGCGGTGTCGACCCAGACCAGCGACCGTTCCCGCAGCCAGTAGGGCTCGCGCAGGGGGGAGGGCTGTTCGTCGTGGTGGGTGGCGAGGCCGCCGGGCCGCAGTCCGTCGTCGGGTGCGGTCTCGCCCGCCTCGAGAGCGCGGGGGTAGAAGACGCGGCTGACGATCTGGGCGATGGCCTCGCGCATGCGGAACTGGGTGGAGAGCATGGCGACGGGGCGTTCGCGGGGGGCGCCGGGCTTCTCCTCGAAGAGGTTGCGGAAGAGGTCGAAGGCCTCCAGGTACTTCTGCCGCTGGTCGCCGGCGACCGCGATGGCGGCGTTGGGGTCGCCCACGCAGGCGTCCAGGAAGCGCACGACCTCGTCGCGGCGGTGGGCGGGCAGTTGGAAGTGGTCGCCGATCAGCGTCCAGCGGGTGCCGCGCACGAGCGGGATGGCCAGTTCCGTCGGCCAGGCCTTGGCGGCCTCCTCCACGATCACCCAGTCGAAGGCGGAGGCGCCGCCGGCGGTGCCGAGGTTGCGGGGGGTGGCGGTGGCGCAGGTCGCGAAGACGATGTTCGCGCCGCGTTGCAGACGGTCGCCCAGCTCCGGGAGGATGGAGTGGCCGTCCTGCTTGGCCAGCAGGTTGCGCCAGTGTTCGAGCACGGGCCGCAGCCGTTCGTCGACGCCGGCGGCGAGCGTGCGCTCCATCTCGGCGCGCATCTGACGGGAGCGGCGCACCACCAGGTCGTCGCGCAGCCAGGGTCGGACCACCTCGTCGGGGGTGCTGCGCTGGGACACCATGCGCAGGGCGATGGGCACGTCTCGGCGGTGGTCGGTGGGGCCGTCGTCGTCGCGGGCGCCGATGTCCTTCAGGATGCGGGCGGCGAGGTTGTCGAGGGTGAAGTTGGACTGGGCGGAGACCAGGATGCGGTGGGTGCGCTCCTGCTTGAGGTAGGCGGCGACGGCCCGTGAGGTGACGGTGGTCTTGCCGGTGCCGGGCGGCCCTTGCAGGGCGAAGAACGGCTGGTGGGTGAGGATGTCCTGGACGGCCTGGCGGCCGCCCTTCAACAGCCCCTCCCCCGCGTCCTTCCAGCGGTGGGGCAGGGTGCGGATCGCGGTGGGGTTGCGCAGCCGCGAGGTCAGGGGCGCGAGCGCGAACAGTTCGAAACGGGCCTCGGCCTGACGGCTCAGCACCACCTCCGTGCCGATGTCGTCGGCGGGCCTGATCCAGCCCCGGGCGGGCAGCCGCTGCCCCGGGCGGCAGCGCAGCACGATCCGGTCCTGGCCCTCGCGCCGCACCACCTGGGCGAGGATGCCGGGGACGCTGGCCGGTTTGCGGTCGCTCTCGCTGTCGTAGACCTCGACCTCGGCGGTGCCGCTCTCCTCGTTCTCCAGCCGCCCGAAGAAGTCCCCGAAGGCGGGGCGCAGGTCGGCCTGGCGGGCGAACTTGGCGAGCAGGGCCCGCCGGTAGATGCGGTCCTTGTCCCGCTCGCGGTCCCAGTGGACGAGGATCTCCGCGCCCCGCCTGCCCTCGGCGCCCGGGTCCGTGCTGTAGGGGTAGCGGCGGGCCTGGAGCTCGACTCCCTGGAACTCCAGGAGCCAGTCGATGGCCCGCTGGTAGTCGAGCTGTGCCTCCGACTTGGCGCCCACGGGTCTGACCGAGTCGATGAGGTCCTGCCAGGAGGGCCGGTCGCGGCGCAGCGCGTTGAGCCGGAGCTGCGGCATCCGGTAGTCGATGGGCTGGACCTCGCGCAGCCAGCGCGAGCGGGACACGGCCTCCAGGGTCCTCAGCCGGTCACCGGTCACGGGCGCGTCGCGCTGGGCGACGTACTTGATGACGAGCACCTCGGGCATGGGTGCGCCCAGTCCGTGCCCGGTGTTCGGGGGCCGCAGCAACTGGCCGAACCACACGGCCCGTTCGCCGACCAGCACGGTGGTGGCGAGGCGTTTGGCCTCGGTGGACCCGCCGCCGACGAAGGGGGCGGCGCCGTCCTCCGAGTAGCGCACGGTGGCCTTCTTGAGGTCGGCCCGCAGCAGCTCGGCGATCTCCCGGATGCCTTCGTCGGTGTCGGCGTCGAAGGTCAGCCACTCCCACCGCCCCAGCGTCTCGTCGCTCTTGTCGGGCATGAACGCCAGCAGGTAGGGCCGGCTGCTCGTGGCCCCGCCGAGTCCGACGACGTTGCTGTCGTGGCTCTCGCTGAGCTCGTTGACGACCTCGGTGGAGCCGGGGCGCCCCGCGTGGTCGGGGTCCAGCATCCGCTGCAGCAGGGCGCCGAGGTCGGCGGGCAGGTCGGCGGTGCGCAGGGTGTCGCGGAGGTGGTTCCCGAGGCGCCCGAGCAGGGCGCGCGCGGTCCGCCGCTGCTCCTCGGTCTCGGGCAGCCGGTCGGGGACGAGGTCCGTGGGGAGGGGACCGACGAACCATTCCCACGCCATGACGGCGAGGCTGTAGACGTCGGCCGTCGCGCCTTCCTGGGCGGTGGGCGTCTCGTCGTCGAGCGGCAGCAGGAACCGCCACTTCTCGGGCGGCATGTAGGCGAGGGCGCGGGGCCCGCCGCCGAGGAAGAGCCGGCGCAGGGTGTCGGGCGCCGTCCGCGAGTCGAGGGTGGGGCCGCCGTCGAGGAGGCTGGAGACGAAGGCGCTCATCTCGAACCGTGCCAGCCGCAGCCGGGGGGTGCCGAGGTGGGCGTCGACGACGTCGACGCTGTCGGGCGAGAGGTTGCGGTGGGTCAGCCCGAGGTCGTGCAGGACGGCGAGGCCGTCGGCGAGGTGCTCGAACTGGCGCAGCGCCTCGATGCGGTCCTCGCGGTAGGCGGAGGTCCCGTACGTGGCGAGGGTGTAGTCGGAGCCTTCGGTGGCGACGAAGGCGACGCCGTCGACGTCGACGCCGGCCGCGGCCACCGTCTCCCGCTCCTGGTACCCGCCGCCGAGCAGCTCGGGCAGGGCCGGGTGGGCGAGACCGGACAGCCGGGACAGCGCTCTGACCTCCTGGTCCCACATGAGTCCGCCGAGGTCGGAGAGCCCGAGGTGGACGGAGACGTCGACGATCCGCGCGGTCAGCGCGTCGCCCTCGAGCAGTTGGCAGGCGTAGAGCTGACCGGGCAGCACCTCCCGTACGTCGGGGTCGCCGTCGGGGACGACCGTCTCGTAGGGGCCGTAACGAGCGGTGTGCTCGTCGCAGCAGAAGTGCCGGATCAGCCGTGCCGCTTCCTCGATACCCGCCACCGGTGACCCGCCCCCCGTGCGTCCCGTCCGTGCGTGCCCACAGTATGGCGGACCTGGTGCCCGGTGTGCCCTGTTTGGGAAGGACGGTTCGGATCAGCGGAGTTGGGCGGCGAACGCCTCGTGGGCCCGCTCGTCGAAGAGGACGAACCGGACCTCCTCGACGGCGGTCGGCGTGGTCCGTACGGTCTCCACCGCGATCCGGGCGCCGTCGTCCATCGGCCAGCCGTAGACGCCGGTGGAGACGGCGGGGAACGCGACCGTGCGGGCGCCGAGTTCGTCGGCGACGCGCAGGGACTCGCGGTAGCAGGAGGCGAGCAGTGCGGAGCGGTCCTCGCTCGCGTCGTACACGGGTCCCACGGTGTGGATCACCCAGCGCGCGTCGAGGTTCCCGGCGGTGGTGGCCACGGCCCGGCCGGTGGGCAGTCCCTTGCCGTAGTGGCCGGCACGCAGCCTGCGGCACTCGGCGAGGACGGCGGGCCCGCCCCGGCGGTGGATGGCGCCGTCGACGCCCCCGCCGCCGAGGAGGGAGGAGTTCGCGGCGTTCACGACGGCGTCGACGCTCTGCCGGGTGATGTCGCCCAGGACGAGGGTGATGGTGGTCATGGCGACCTGTCTACCAGCAGGGAGCCGAAGCCCGGCGGGACGGCGTCCCGGAACCCGCACGGGCGCGGGAATCGCGCCGCCCGCGCGACCGGACGGGGCGCGGGCAACGCCCCGGCCGCCCACGGCCCCCGGCCGCTGACGAGCGCCCACCGCGGCCGGCCGGTGGCGCTACCGCTCCTGGCGCCGCAGCTTGCGCCACACCGCCTTCGCCGCGTTGTGCCCGGACATGCCGTGCACGCCGGGGCCGGGCGGGGTGGCCTGGGAGCAGAGGAAGACGGCCGGGTGGGGGGTGCCGTAGGGCGACAGGGACAGCTTGGGGCGCAGCATGATCTGCAGGCCGGAGACCGCGCCGGTGCCGATGTCGCCGCCGACGTAGTTGGCGTTGCGCGCGGCGAGTTCGGGCGGGCCGGCGGTGGCGCGGGCCAGGACGCGGTCGCGGAAGCCGGGGGCGAAGCGTTCCAGCTGGCGTTCGAGGGCGTCGGTGAGGTCGCCGGTCCAGCCGTTGGGTACGTGGCCGTAAGCCCAGAAGACGTGCTTGCCCCGGGGGGCGCGGGTGGGGTCGACGACGCTGGGCTGCACGGTGATCATGAACGGCCGGTCGGGGGCGCGGCCCTGCCGGGACACCGCGCGCAGAGCGGTGTCGATCTCCGCGCTGTCGGCGCCGATCTGCACGGTGGTCGCGTGGTGGGCCTCCGTCGCGGTCCACGGCACCGGGCCGTCCAGCGCGTAGTCGATCTTGAAGACGCCTGGGCCGTACCGGTAGCCCTCGTAGGAGCGGCCGAGGCCGGCGATGCGGGCCAGGGCGGTGGGCGAGGTGTCGAAGACGTACGCGCGGGCGGGCGGCAGGTCGTCGAGGCGCTTGACCTCGTAGTCGGTGTGGATCGTGCCGCCGAGGTCTTTCAGGTAGGAGGCGAGGGCGTCGGAGACGGACTGGGAGCCGCCGCGGGCCACCGGCCAGCCGCGGGCGTGCGCGGCGAGGGCGAAGACCAGGCCGATCGCGCCGGTGGCGAATCCGCTGAGCGGGGCCATGACATGCCCGACGAGGCCGGCGAAGAGGGTCCTGGCCCGTTCGTCGCGGAAGCGGCGGATCAGCCAGCTCGACGGCGGCAGACCGACGAGGCCGAAGCGGGCGAGGGTGACCGGGTCGCGCGGCAGCGCGGTGAGCGGCAGCGACATGAAGTCGCGGGCGAGCGTGTCCCACTTGGGCAGGAACGGCTCGACCAGCCGGCGGTAGGCGCCCGCGTCGCGCGGCCCGAACGAGGCGGCGGTCTCGGCGACCGACCGGGACAGCACGGCGGCGCTGCCGTCGGGGAAGGGGTGGGCCATGGGCAGCTCGGAGTGCAGCCATTGCAGCCCGTGACGCTCGAGCGGCATCGCGCGAAACGCCGGGGAATTGATGCCGAGGGGGTGCGCGGCCGAGCAGGGGTCGTGGCGGAAGCCGGGCAGGGTGAGTTCCTCGGTGCGCGCTCCCCCGCCGACGGTGTCCCGCGCCTCGAACAGCGCCACGGAGAACCCGCGACGGGCCAGTTCCACGGCGGCGGTCAGCCCGTTGGGCCCCGCTCCCACCACGACCGCATCGAGCATCGACGGCACTTCGGACCCCTTCGTCAGCCGGTGGCCTGGGGATCAGGATATGCCGGGGGTCCGACGCCGCGGGCGGCCAGGTGGGCAACACGAGCGGGACGCCCGGGCCCGCAGGTCAGCTGCGCCCGGCCGCCAGCAGTCCCGCCACACGGCGCGCCGTCGCCGCGTCCCGGGCCGCCGTGAACGGCAGGGTGTTGCCGCCGGTGATGCGGAACGGCTCCCCGGTGAGGGTGAGGTGCGCGCCGCCTGCCTCCTCGACGAGCAGCAGGCCTGCCGCGTGGTCCCAGGCGGCTTCCCAGGAGAAGGCCGTGGCGTCCGATGCGCCCCGGGCGACGGCGAGGTACTCCAGGCCCGCCGATCCGCACGGCCGCGGTGCGACGCCGTCGGTCCACAGACCGAGCAGGGCGTGCTTCTCCGCGTCGGTGGTGTAGTCGGGGTGGGAGGTGGCCACCGTGAGGTCGCGGCCGGGCTCGGGCGGGCCGGCGAACAGCCGCTCGCCGTCCAGGAAGGCGCCGCCGCCGCGCACGGCCGTGGCCAGCTGGTCGCGGGCCGGCGCGTACGTCCAGGAGGCGAGCACGACGCCGTGCCGGGCGAGGGCGACCAGGGTGCAGAAGCCGTCGTCGCCGTGGACGAACTGCCGTGTGCCGTCGACCGGGTCGACGATCCAGACGGGGGCGTCGCCCCGTATCGCCTCGTAGGTGACCGGATTGGCGTGGACGGCCTCCTCGCCGACGACGACCGAGCCGGGCAGCAGGGCGCCGAGGGCTTCCGTCAGGTACAGCTCGGCGTTGCGGTCGGCGTCCGTCACCAGGTCGTGGGGGCCGCTCTTCTGGTCGACCTCGTGGTCGGCGAGCTGCCGGAAGCGGGGCATGATCTCGGCCGCGGCGGCCTTGCGGACCGCTTCCTCCACGTCGGTCGAGTGGCGGCCGAGAAACTCGTCGATGGTTTCCGTGTCTTCGATCATGCCCCCCATGAGACCACGCCCCACTGACAATCCCCGCCCGGCCGGTGCACACCGGGTGGAATCGGGATGAACACCCGCCGTGGCTCACCGCCCCACGGCGTACCCCTGCATGCCCCGCGGGTTGGCCGCCGCCGACAGCACGCCCGTCCCGGGGTCGCGGGCGACGGCGCACAGGCGGCCCTCGGACCAGGCGTCGCCGACGGTGACGTCGTGCCCGCGGCGGCGCAGCTCCTCGACGACGCCCGCGGGCATGCGGGACTCGACGGTCACGCTGCCGGGGCGCGTGCCGCGCGGGTAGAAGGAACCGGGGAAGCCGTCGTTGTGCCAGTTGGGCGCGTCGACGGCGCCCTGGAGGTCGAGGCCGCCGCGCACCCGCGCGCGCAGGGCGACGGCGAGGAAGAAGTGCAGCTGCCACTGGTCCTGCTGGTCGCCGCCGGGGGTGCCGAAGGCCAGCACGGGGACGCCGTCGCGCAGGGCGATCGAGGGGGTGAGGGTGGTGCGCGGGCGGCGGCCGGGCGTGAGCGAGTTCGGCAGTCCCTCCTCCAGCCAGGCCATCTGCAGCCGGGTGCCCAGCGGGAAGCCCAGCTCGGGCACGACCGGGTTGGACTGGAGCCAGCCTCCGCTGGGCGTGGCGGCGACCATGTTGCCCCAGCGGTCGACGACGTCGAGGTGGCAGGTGTCGCCGCGCACGGCGCCCCCGGCGGTGACCTCCGGCTCGCCCGGCACCGGGGAGAGCGGGCTCTTCGCCACGGTCGGCTCCCCCGCGCCCGGGGGGTGCGGGCCGGGCTCGTCGGCGGCCACCGCGCGCGCGTGGGCGCTCAGTCGCGCGGTGCGCCCGCCGGGCTCGCCGGGCCGCAGCTCGTAGGAGGCGCTGTCGCCGATCAGCTGCCGCCGGCCGGCGTTGTACCCGGGCGACAGCAGTTCCTCCAGCGGGACCTCGGCGGCGTCCCCGTACCAGGCCTCACGGTCGGCCATCGCGAGCTTGCAACCCTCGACCAGCAGGTGGACGTAGTCGGCGGAACCGTACGCGGGCAGGTCGGGCGGGAGCAGGGCGAGCTGCTGGAGGAGGACCGGGCCCTGGCTCCACGGCCCGGCCTTGCACACGGTCCAGCCGTTCCAGTCGTACGTCGCCGGCGCCTCGTAGGTCGCGGACCAGCCGGCCAGGTCGGCGGCCGTGAGCGTGCCGGTGTGGCGCTCGCCGCTGGTGTCCCGCGTCGGCCGTCCCGCCTGCCGCACGAGCGCCTCGGCGACGAACCCGGTCCGCCACACCTCGCGCGCCGCGTCGATCCGCGCCTCCCGGCCGCCGGCGCCGGCGGTCTCGGCGAGCAGCCGCTTCCAGGTCGCGGCGAGGGCGGGGTTGCGCAGCAGTGTGCCGGGCCGGGGCGGCTTCCCGCCGGGCAGGTACACCTCGGCCGAGGAGGTCCACTCCGTCTCGAACAGCTCCCGGACCGTCTCGACGGTCGCGCCGACGTTCTCCACGGGCGCGTGCCCGTGCTCGGCGTAGCCGACGGCGTACTTCAGGACGTCGTCGAGCGGCTTGGTGCCGTGGTCGCGCAGCAGCAGCATCCAGGCGTCGAACGCGCCGGGGACGGCGGCGGCCAGCGGGCCCGTGCCGGGCACGAGGTCCAGGCCGAGCGAGCGGTAGTGCGCGACGGTGGCGCCGGCCGGGGCGACGCCCTGCCCGCACAGCACCCGCACCGCGCCGCCGGCCGGGGCGAGCAGGATCGGGACCTCGCCGGCGGGCCCGTTGAGGTGGGGTTCGACGACGTGCAGCACGAAGGCGCCGGCCACGGCGGCGTCGTAGGCGTTGCCGCCGTCCTCCAGGACCGCCATCGCGGACTGGGAGGCCAGCCAGTGAGTGGAGGACACCATGCCGAAGGTGCCCTGGAGGGTGGGGCGGGTGGTGAACACGGGCGGGCTCCTCACTGCGCGGCGACCGACCTCGTGATCGTACGCACCGGCGGTCCGGGCGGAGTCCCCGCCCGCCGGGGGCGGTTCCCGCCCTCTCGCCGCGGCGGAGACCGTCCCGGTGCACTCGGGCGACCGGGTCCCGGCGGCCGCGAAACGGACATGTCCCCTCCCCGTGACCCGCCGTCCCCGCGCGTGCCGTCACCGCCCCGCCACGCAGCGAGTTCGCCCTTCCGCCCCACGGGGAGTCGTGTGACACTGGCGTCCCTGTCCGCATCGCGGACTCCGTCCGCACCGTCCCCCACGAAAGTGCGCCGTGCGCTCTCTCCCGCTGCCGCTCGCCCTCACCGCGCGCCTGTCCCCCGTGGCCGTGCTCGCCTGCGCCGGCTGGGCGCTGTCGTCCGGTCCGCTCGTCCCGTCGCAGGAGACCGCGGCCAAGGACACGCAGAAGACCCAGTCCCGGTCGGCGTCCGCCCCTTCCTCCACGGCCGTGACCAAGACGTACGCCACCGCGCCCGCGCCCTGCGCGAGCGTGGCAGCGAAGACGGTGTCCTCGCTGGTGCCGGGTGCCAAGGCGGCGGGCAAGGAGATCCCGTCGACGGACACCACCCTGCGCCGCACCTGCTCCTGGAACGCGCTCAAGGGCTACGACTACCGCTGGCTCGACGTCTCCTTCGAGCTGATGGACTCCGACGAGGCGGCGCGGACCTCGTACCAGGAACGCACCGGGGAGAAGAGCGGCGGCGGAGCCGTCCCGGGTCTCGGCGACGAGGGCTATTCGGTGGTGAACCTCTCCACGGAGGACAAGCAGCAGACCCGTGAGGGCACGGTGATCGCCCGGGTGGCCAACGCGCTGGTGGTCGTCACGTACAACGGCAGCGACTTCGAGACGAAGAAGGCGCCCGGCATCGACGAGATCAACAAGGGCGCCATCAAGGCGGCGAAGGAAGCGGTGGCTTCGCTGAAGGCCGCCGGGGCGCTCTGAGGGGTCCTTGCACCCTGCCCGCCTGGGCCGCGCGGCCCGGTACCGCACCTCGCCCCGCGTTGCCGAAGAGCCCTGGTAGCTCGGCTACCAGGGCTCCGTCGGTGCCGTCGCCCGGGTCAGACCCCGGTCCTCTCCCGGCCCGCGAGCAGCATCAGCGCCAGGTACAGCACCATCGACGTGCCCAGGCCCACCGCCCAGCCGTAGTCGGCGAGCGGCTCCAGTGCGGGGACGGGCCGGCCGTCGATCAGCGGCTTGAAGCTGGCGCCGCCGACTGCGAGGACACCGCCGACCACGAAGGCCACGACGGCCCGCCAGTTCCAGCCGCCGTCGTACCAGTAGCGGCCGCCCGTGCGGTACAGGTCGGTCAGGTCGAGCCGGGCGCGGCGCAGGATCCAGTAGTCGGCGATGAGGATGCCGGCGACCGTGCCGAGCAGACCGCCGACCAGGCCGAGCCAGGTGAAGATGTAGCCCTGCGGGTCGGAGTACAGCTTCCACGGGAAGATCAGCACGCCCAGCACGCAGGTGGCGAGCGCGCCGGCGCGGAAACTGATCCGCCGGGGCGCGACGTTGGAGAAGTCGAAGGCCGGTGAGACGAGGTTGGCCGCGATGTTCACGGACAGGGTCGCCACCAGGACCGTGACCAGCGCGAACAGCAGGCCGACCACGTTGTCCGTCCTGGCGGCGAGCTGGACCGGGTCCCAGATCGTCTCGCCGTACACCGCCTGCGAGCCGGAGGTCACCATCACCGACAACAGGGCGAAGAGCGTCATGGTGGTCGGCAGGCCCAGTGCCTGACCCCATGTCTGCGCCTTCTGCGACCTGCCGTACCGGGTGAAGTCCGGGATGTTCAGCGACAGCGTCGACCAGAAGCCGATCATGCCCATGAGGGACGGCCAGAACAGCTTCCAGAAGTCGCCGCCCCAGCCGAGCCTGGACGGCTGGTCGAGCAACGGACCGAAGCCGCCGGCCTTGTCGCTCATCCAGACCAGCATCACCAGCGCGCCGACGAGGACGAAGGGTGCCGCCCAGTTCTCGAAGCGGCGGATCGTCTCCATGCCCCGGTAGATGATCGCGACCTGGATCGCCCAGAAGATCGCGAACGACAGCCACATGGTCCAGGCGTAGCCGCCGATCCTCCCGGCGTCCGTCCAGCCGTTGCCGATCAGCTTCCCGGCGAGGAAGTAGATCGCCTCGCCGCCGATCCAGGTCTGGATGCCGAACCAGCCGCACGCCACCAACGCCCGTACGACGGCAGGCAGGTTGGCGCCGCGGATGCCGAAGGAGGCCCGCGCGAACACCGGGAAGGGGATGCCGTACTTGGGTCCCGCGTGCCCGGTCAGCAGCATCGGGACCAGCACGATCACATTGGCCAGCGCGATGGTGAACACCGCCTGCTTCCAGTCCATGCCGACGGCGATCAGACCGGACGCCAGCGTCCACGACGCCGTGTTGTGGGCCATGCCGACCCACAGCGCGGAGAAGTTGTACGTGGTCCAGGTGCGCTTCTCTACGGGGACCGGGAGCAGGTCCTCGTTGGCGTAGGGGCCGCTGGGCTGCGGCGAACCAGGAGCGATCTCCACCCGGCCGTCGGCGAGGGTGACTTGGGAGGCCGGCGGTATCGCCGTGGGCGCGGTGTCGGTCATGGGCAGGCCAATCAAACGAGGGGTGGATCCGGAAAGGCCGTGCGGGTCTCCGGCCCCCTCCTCCGGGACGGCGGAGGAGGGGAGATCTGGAGTGGGGGGTCGGGGTGGGTCCTCGGGGGGGGTCAGCCGTTCACGGCGGGGATCACCGTCGCGCCGTACGCGTCGATGACCTTTTCCCGCGCGTCGTGCATGTCGTAGACGGCGAACTGGTCGACGCCCAGTGCGCGCAGTGCGTTCAGCTTCTCGATGTGTTTCTCGACCGGTCCGACGACGCAGAACCGGTCGACGATCTCGTCGGGGACGAACGCCGTGTCGGGGTTGTCGGCGCGCCCGTGGTGGGAGTAGTCGTAGCCCTCGCGGGCCTTGATGTAGTCGGTGAGTGCCTCGGGGACGGCCGACGAGTGCTCCCCGTACTTGGCGACGAGGTCGGCCACGTGGTTGCCGACCATCCCGCCGAACCACCGGCACTGCTCGCGCGCGTGGGCGAGCGCCTCGGGCGAGTCGTCGTCGGTGACGTAGGCGGGGGCGGCGACGCAGACGGTCACCTCCGACGGGTCGCGTCCGGCGGCGACGGCCGCGTCCTTCACGGCCTTCACCATGTACTCGGTGAGGTACAGGTCGGAGAGCTGGAGGATGAACCCGTCGGCCTCCTCGCCGGTCATCTTCAGCGCCTTCGGGCCGTAGGCGGCCATCCAGACCGGGAGTTCGGCGCCCGGCCGGATCCACGGGAACCTGATCACCGTGCCGCCGAGGTCGGCCTCGTCGCCCCGGCCCAGGGCGCGGACGACCTTCATCGCCTCGCTGATGCGGGCCAGCGTGTTGGGCTTGCGGCCGGCGACGCGCATCGCGGAGTCGCCGCGGCCGATGCCGCACACCGTGCGGTTTCCGAACATGTCGTTGAGGGTGGCGAAGGTGGAGGCCGTGACCTCCCAGGTGCGGGTGCCCGGGTTGGTGACCATCGGCCCGACCTTCAGCTTCGTGGTGTTGGACAGGATCTGGCTGTAGATCACGAACGGCTCCTGCCAGAGCACGGCGGAGTCGAAGGTCCAGCCGTGGGTGAAGCCGTTGCGCTCGGCCCGTTGCATCAGGCT
This sequence comes from Streptomyces sp. NPDC030143, assembly GCF_055573695.1. Taxonomy (NCBI): domain Bacteria; kingdom Bacillati; phylum Actinomycetota; class Actinomycetes; order Kitasatosporales; family Streptomycetaceae; genus Streptomyces; species Streptomyces sp. NPDC030143. Next base: position 405,099 of record NZ_JBVIAY010000002.1, on the reverse strand, counting down.
GACGACCTTCGAGGCCGGCGGGTCGGTCTGCAGGACGAGTCCGAAGTCCATGGCGCCACTCCCTAGGTGAGGTACTGACAGGTGGAGCGCGGGGTGTAGACGCCGTGGCCGGCGTGTCCGGTGTACTCCCGCTCGGTGATGACGAGTTCGCCCCGCGACAGGACCGTCTCGACGCGGCCGGTGACCCGCCTGCCCTCGTACGCCGAGTAGTCGACGTTCATGTGGTGGGTGTCGGCGGACAGGACCTGCTCGGCGTGCGGGTCGTAGATCACGACGTCCGCGTCGGCGCCCGGGGCGATGGTGCCCTTCTTCGGGTACATGCCGAACATGCGGGCCGGGGTGGCGCAGGCGATCTCGATCCAGCGGCGGCGCGAGATGTGCCCCTCCACGACGGCCTGGTGGAGCAGGTCCATCCGGTTCTCGACGCCCGGCAGACCGTTGGGGATCTTGGAGAAGTCGCCCCGTCCGAGTTCCTTCTGCCCCACGAAGCAGAACGGGCAGTGGTCGGTGGAGACGACCTGGAGGTCGTTGGTGCGCAGCCCGCGCCACAGCTTCGCCTGGTGTTCGCGCGGCCGCAGCGGGGTGCTGCACACGTACTTGGCGCCCTCGAAGTCGGGCTCGGCGAGGTTGTCGGTGGACAGGAACAGGTACTGCGGGCAGGTCTCGCCGAAGACGTTCAGACCCTCGTCGCGCGCCCGGGCCAGCTCGGCGACGGCCTCCATCGCCGAGACGTGCACGACGTAGAGCGGGGCGCCCGCGACCTGCGCCAGCCGGATGGCGCGATGGGTGGCCTCGGCCTCCAGCAGCGCCTTGCGGACCTCGCCGTGGTGGCGGGGGTCCGTCTCGCCGCGTGCCAGCGCCTGCTCGACCAGGACGTCGATGGCGATGCCGTTCTCCGCGTGCATCATGATCAGTCCGCCGTTGTCGGCGGAGCGCTGCATGGCGCGCAGGATCTGGCCGTCGTCGGAGTAGAAGACCCCGGGGTAGGCCATGAACTGCTTGAAGGAGGTCACCCCCTCCTCCACCAGCAGGTCCATCTCCTTGAGCGTCTCCCGGTTCACGTCGGAGACGATCATGTGGAAGCCGTAGTCGATGGCGCAGTTGCCCTCGGCCTTGGCGTGCCAGGTGTCCAGGCCCTCGCGCAGGGTGCGGCCGACGCCCTGCACGGCGAAGTCGACGATGGTGGTCGTACCGCCCCAGGCGGCGGCCCGGGTGCCGGTCTCGAAGGTGTCGGAGGCGAAGGTGCCGCCGAAGGGCAGCTCCATGTGGGTGTGGGCGTCGACTCCGCCCGGGATCACGTACTTCCCGGTGGCGTCGATGACCCTCCCCCACCCTCCGGGCGGGGGTGTCCCCGTTCCGCTCGGCTCGGCACTCCAGGCCTCGGCGGCCGGGGTGCCGGACGCGGCGAGGGCGGCGATACGGCCGTCCTCGATCAGCACGTCGGCGTGGATCTCGTCGGACGCGGTGATGACGAGGCCGCCGCGGATGACGGTACGGCTGCTCATACGGTGACGCTCCGCTGGGTCGTGGTCGGCAGATGCGGGTCGGGTGCGGCTGGTCGCGCCCCGCGGCGACGCCGCACGGGGGCGCTGCCCCGCGTCCCCGAAGGGCCGCGCCGCTGCGGGGACACGGGGGGCACCGGGTTCACGGTGCGGTCAGCGGGCCGTACGCGTCCGGGCGACGGTCGCGGTAGAACTGCCAGCGGTCGCGCACCGCGCGCAGCTTGGTCATGTCGAGGTCGCGGACGACGAGTTCGGTCTCCTTGTCGCTCGCCACCTCCCCGACGAACTGCGCCTCCGGGTCGACGAAGTAGCTCGTCCCGTAGAAGTCGTTGTCGCCGAGCTCCTCGACGCCGACCCGGTTGATCGCGCCGACGAAGTACTCGTTGGCGACGGCCGCCGCCGGCTGCTCCAGCTGCCACAGGTAGGCGGACAGGCCGCGGGAGGTCGCCGAGGGGTTGAAGACGATCTCGGCTCCCTCCAGCCCCAGCGCGCGCCAGCCCTCCGGGAAGTGGCGGTCGTAGCAGATGTACACGCCGATCCGGCCCACGGCGGTGTCGAAGACCGGCCAGCCGGCGTTGCCGGGGCGGAAGTAGAACTTCTCCCAGAACCCCTTGACCTGCGGGATGTGGTGCTTGCGGTACTTGCCGAGGTAGGTACCGTCGGCGTCGATCACGGCCGCGGTGTTGTAGAGGACGCCGGGCTGCTCCTCCTCGTACATCGGCAGCACGAGGACGATGCGGTGCTCGCGGGCCAGGGCCTGGAAGCGCTCGACGATCGGGCCGTCCGGGATCCGCTCGGCGTACTCGTAGAACGCCGGGTCCTGGACCTGGCAGAAGTACGGTCCGTAGAACAGCTCCTGGAAGCACAGGACTCGGGCGCCCTGGGCGGCCGCGTCGCGCACCGCCTGCTCGTGCACCCGGATCATCGACTCCTTGTCTCCGGTCCACGCCGTCTGGAAGACGGCGGCACGGATCACTTGGCTCATCGGGACCTCCGGTCGCTCGGTGTGCGAGAAGGCTAGGAAGTCCCGGAGCGGGCTTTGAGTGGCACGGTGTCACGTCTGCGGACGTGCGGCGTGCCACCGTGTCACGTCTTCGTGGGCCCATGTTTCACCACCGTTTTCGCAGGTCGTTCCAGGTTTCACTGCTGTTGCACCGGGTGCGGGGTCAGCCTTGCTGCGCGTCGTGCGCGAGGAGCGCGATGTGCACCGAGGCCGCCTGTTCGAAGTCGTCGAGATCGACGCCGAGGCGGGCCTGTATCGCCTCCAGCCGGCGGTACAGCGCCGGCCGGGAGACGTGGTGGAGCTGGGCGGTGCGCGACTTGTTGCGGCCGGTGGCCAGGTAGGTGCGCAGGACGGCGAGCAGGTCGTCGCCGGCCGCGCACAGCAGTCCGTCCAGCTCGCGTTCGGCGAAGGACTGCACGTGCGGGTCGTCCCGCAGCAGCCGGATCAGACCGCGCAGGTGGACGTCCTTGAGGCGGACGACGGCCGGGAGGTCGAGGGCGGCCGAGGAGTCGGCGACGGCGTCCGCGACGTGCCGGGCCTCGCGCAGCCCGGCGGGCACGTCGTCCCACACGGTGCGGGCGTCGGCCGCGGCGACGACGGTCCCCGTCTCCCCGGACTCGGTGCGCAGCCGGGCCGCGAAGTGTTCCGCGAGCGCCTCGGCGTCCTGGTCGCGGGCGAGGCTGAGCAGCACCGCCGTGGCCCCGTCGGCGAGCTCGGCGACCAGCCCGGGCAGCCCCAGCAGGCGCAGCACCCGGTCGAGCCGGGCGAGGTCGCCGTCGCGCACGACGAGCGGCACGAAGGTGCGCCGGTTGACCGGCAGCCCGGCCGCCCGTGCCCGCGGAAGCAGTTGACGGGCCGGTACGACGCCGCAGACCAGGTCGGTGAGCAGTCCCTGCGCGGACTGCTCCTCCCAGGTGTGGGCGGCGGTGCCGCCGAGCATGCGGTGCAGCACGAGGGCCTCGGCGGCCCGGTCGGCGAGGAGCCGTCCGCCGGCGGTGTCGCCGCGGTACCCGCACAGCACGATCTGCCCCCAGCGTTCGCCGCGCCCGCCCAGTTCGGCGCGGATCCAGCCGTCGCCCTCGCCGCCGCCGGCCTGGCGGGCGATGCGCTCCCAGTCACGCAGCACGTCGTCGACCGCGGACCGCTCCCCCGCGGTGGCCAGCACCCGGTGGGCGAGGTTGGTGACGACGACGGGACAGGCGCTGTGCTGGGCGACCTCGTCGAGGAGGTGTTGCAGCGGGGCGCCGGCGGTGATGAGTCCGGTCAGGGCGGTGCGGACGGCCTCCGAGAGGCTGACGGCGGCGAACTTGCGGCGCACGAGCCGGGACTGCACCTCCTCGGTGAGCTCGGCGAAGGGGAACGGCCGGTGCAGGACGACCATCGGCAGCCCGCACCGTTCGGCGGCGCGCCGCATCACGTCCGGTGTGACGGGGAAGGCCCGTCCGAGGCCCAGGACGACGGCGGCGGCCTCGGCGCGGTGCAGGGAGCGGATGTACTCGGCCTGCTTGCCCTCGTCGCCGGCGAGCAGGACACCGGTGGTGAGCACCATCTCGCCGCCGCTGAGCATCACGCCGACGTCGGCGGCCTCGGCGACGTGCACCCAGCGCACCGGCCGGTCGAGCTGGGCCGCGCCGGCGACCACCTCGGGCTCGCCGGCCAGCACGCGCTCCAGGGAGAGGACCTGGCGGACCGACAGGGCGGGTTCCAGGGGCTCCGCGGGCGCCCGGTGCTCCGAGGTGGTGGTCATGGCGTGGTTCCCTTGCTCACGGTGCTGCTACCGGGTGCTCCTCAGCGCGCCTTCGAGGATCGCGGCGCCCTCTTCGGCCTCCGCGACGGTCAGGGACAGCGGCGGGGCGACGCGCAGGGCGGTGGTGCTGTGTCCGCCGCCCTTGCCGATCAGCAGACCGTCGGCGCGGGCCGCCTCCAGGACGGCGGCGGCCCGTTGCGGGTCGGCCTCGTCGGTGCCGGGCCGCGTGAGCTCGATGCCGATCATCAGTCCGCGTCCGCGCACCTCCCGGACCCCCGGGTCCTGGGCGGCGGCGGCCCGCAGTCGTTCGGCGAGCAGTCCGCCGACGCGTCGGGCGTTGCCCTGGAGATCGTGTTCCAGCAGGTAGGCGAGGTTGGCGAGACCGGCCGCCATGGTGATCTGGGTGCCGCCGAAGGTGGAGATGCTGTTGGCGTCGAGACAGTTCATGATCTCCGCGCGGGCGACGACACCGCCGATCGACATGCCGTTGCCGATGCCCTTGGCGAAGGTGACGATGTCGGGCGGGCCGTTCCTGCCGTGTGCCTGCCAGCCCCAGAAGTGCTCGCCGGTGCGGCCCCAGCCGGTCTGCACCTCGTCGGCGATCCACAGGACGCCGTGCTCGGCGAGCACCTCGCGGAAGGCCGCGTACAGGCCGTCGGGGGGCGAGGTGAAGCCGCCGACGCCCTGGATGGGCTCGGCGATCAGCGCGGCGGGCCGGCGGGTGTGGCCGAGGAGGTCCCTGAGGTCCTCGACGCAGGCCGCGATGAACCCGGCGTCGTCCAGCGCGGCGTACGGGCCGCGGGTGCGCACGCCGCCGTGGACGTACAGGGTCTGGAGCGGTGAGAGGGAGGTCGGGGACCAGCCGCGGTTGCCGGTGACGCCGACCGCGCTGAAGGAGCGGCCGTGGTAGCTGTTGCGCATCGCCAGGATCGTGTTGCTGCGGCGGTGGGTCGTGGCCAGCAGCAGGGCGGTGTCGTTGGCCTCCGTGCCGGAGGTGGTGAAGAAGACGCGGGCGTCCGGGACGCCGCTCAGCCGCGCGACGCGCTCGGCGAGTTCCACCATGGGCCGGTTGAGGTAGAGCGTGGAGGAGTGGATGATCCGCCCGGCCTGCTCGCTCACCGCCTTGGTCACCTCGGGCAGGGCGTGCGCGGTCATCGTGGTGAGGATGCCGCCGAAGAAGTCGAGGTAGCGGTTGCCCTGCGCGTCCCAGACGTGGCGGCCCTCGCCGTGGGTGATCTCCAGCGGGTCGTCGTAGTAGAGGGCGAGCCAGTCCGGCAGGACGCTGCGGTGGCGTGCGTGGAGGTCGTTGCTCACGGCTGCACCAGTCCCTCGTAGGCGTCGGGGCGGCGGTCGCGGTAGAAGGCCCACTGGTGCCGCACCTGCTCGATGAGGCCGAAGTCGAGGTCGCGGACGAGCAGCTCCTCGGTCCTGTCGTCGGCTACCTCGCCGACGAACTGTCCGCGCGGGTCGACGAAGTACGACGTCCCGTAGAAGTCGTTGTCCCCGTACTCCTCGACGCCGACCCGGTTGATCGCGGCGACGAAGTACTCGTTGGCGACGGCCGCGGCCGGCTGCTCCAGCCGCCAGAGGTGGCCGGACAGTCCGCGGTGGGTGGCGGAGGGGTTGTAGACGAGCTGGGCGCCGTTGAGCCCGAGCTGCCGCCAGCCCTCCGGGAAGTGCCGGTCGTAGCAGATGTACACGCCGACCTTGCCGACGGCCGTGTCGAAGACGGGCCAGCCCAGGTTTCCCGGCTTGAAGTAGTACTTCTCCCAGAAGCCCTTGACCTGCGGGATGTGGTGCTTGCGGTACTTGCCGAGGTAGGTGCCGTCGGCGTCGATCACGGCCGCGGTGTTGTAGTAGAAGCCGGACTGCTCGACCTCGAAGACCGGGACGACGACCACCATGCCCGTCTCCCGGGCGAGGTCCTGCATACGCCGCACGGTCGGCCCGTCGGGGACCGGCTCGGCCCAGCGGTAGTGCTCCGGCTCCTGGACCTGGCAGAAGTACGGAGCGTTGAAGACCTCCTGGAACCCGATGACCTTCGCGCCCTGCCGGGCCGCCTCGCGGGCGTGCTCCTCGTGTTTCGCCACCATGGACTCGGTGTCGCCGGTCCAGGTGGCCTGGACCAGGGCGGCACGTACGACGTTGGCCATGAGCTGCTCCTTCGACGGGACGTCAGAGCCTCTACGCCCGTAGAAACAGGCTGTAGAGGGACGAACGTAAGCCTCCCGGACGGCCTTGCCAAGACCATCGCCGTCAAGTGCCGGAGTCGATCGCGTTTCACACTCCTGTGGGTGAGTCGTGGGGCGGACGGCGTAGGGGCACGGGGCCGCTACGCGGTGAACCCGGCCACGCGCAGGGCGTGCACCAGGTCCCAGTGGCACTGTTCGGAGACCGTGCGGGCGCTGCGCAGGAGGAGCGGGACGAGGGTCTGCGGGGCGGGGGCGGCGCTGCGGGCGGCCTCCTCGGGGGTGCGGACGCGGACGTAGGCGTCGAGGAGGGCGTGTGCCTCGCGGTGGCGGCCCTGGTCCACGAGCCCGCGCACGGCCTCGCCGACCTCGTCGGCCGGGCGGGCGACACCCTGCCGCAGGATCTGTTCCGCGTCGGTCGCGCGGCCCGCTTCGGCGAGGGCGTCCGCGGCGGCGACGAGCCGGTCGGCGGGCAGGGAGGCGGCCTCCCAGAGCAGGGTCGTCCAGTCGGCGGTGAGGCCGGCGTGCCGCAGGTCGGCGGCGAGCAGCGGGATGCGGGCGGCGGGCCAGTGGGCGAGCTCGGCGAGCAGGGCGTGCGCCTCCCCGCTGCGCCCCTCGGCCCGCAGCGCGACCAGCCGGGTCACCGCGTCGGCGCTCTCCCGCCGCGCCGCCGTGTCCGGTGGCTCGGCCGTCTGCGGCTCGGGGTGCTGCTCCACGCTCTCGGCGGCCCCGGCGAAGCGGGCCCCGCGCGGGCCGCGGCGGGAGGGGGCTGCGGGGGCGGGCGCCGCGGTCCCGGCTGCGGGCGGGACGACGACGGGGGCGGCCTGCTCGGCGATTCCGGCGAAGCGGGCGCCGCCCCGACGCCGTCTGCGCTGCTTGGGGACGGCGGCGGGCGGGTCGGTGTCCTCGGGCGCGGCCTCGGCCGGGGCGGCGGTCCCGGCGTCCGGGGAGAGCCGCCGGGACGGTTCGGGGCCGGCCCCGGTCCACCGGGCCGTCCGTGTCTCCCGCACCGGCCCGCCTCCCGCCCGCCGGTCCAGCTCGGCGATGCGGTGGCGCAGTTCGGCGCAGCGGGCGGTCGCGCGTTCGTGGTCGTCGTGGGCCCAGGCGAGGTCCAGGCGCAGGGCCTCGGCCTCCTCGTGGGTGGTGGCCGTGGTGAGCCTGCGGCCCAGGTCGGCCTGCCGTTCGACGGCGTAGCGCTGCTCGCGGAGCATCACGTCGAGGCGGTCGCCGAGGGCGTCGCGGGCGCCGGGCCGGCGGTCGTGGGCGACGAGGGCGGCGACGTGCAGCGGCCGGGCCCGTTCGGCCTCCTGCGCGGCGAGGGCGGTGCCGTGCTCGGCGGCGAGGTCCTGCAGAAGCGCCTCCACCACGTCCCAGGGCGGCATCTCCCGCCCGTCGAGACAGGCCCGCATCCCGTCCGGGTCGCGCTGCCAGAACACCGCGCACCATCCGGACCCCTGGTCCAGACGCGCCAGCAGGACATCCAGGTAGTTCACGAACTCCCGCACTGCGAGCGGGAGTTGATCCACAGTCATCGCCCGACTCCCGCCCGACCGGAACACTCCGGTCCGTAGAAAACACCAGTCGTGTTACAGCGCCGCTACGACCACTTTTCGAAGGGGGCGCAGCGGACTCCTTCGGGCGTGCCCCTCCCGTGCGCGCGCCGGCGCCGCCCCTCGCGCGTCCTCCCGTGCCGACGGGCCGTCACCGCACCCCGGGGACCGCCGCCCCGGACATCTGCGCGAGCGCGCACCGGCCCGCGAGGTCGTCCATGGACAGGCCCAGCGCGCGGGCGAGCGCGGCCACCGTGAAGAAGGCCGGGGTGGGGGCGCGGCCGGTCTCGATCTTGCGGAGGGTCTCGGCGGAGATGCCCGCGCGCGCCGCGACCTCCGTCATGCTCCGGCCGCCTCGGGCCTCGCGGAGCAGCTGTCCGAGCCGCTCGCCGCGTTCGCGTTCTTCGGGGGTCAGCGGGGTGCGTACCATGCCGTCATTCTAATACCGGTATAGTAATTGGCATGGTGGAACTGAAGACAGACGCGTCGATCGACGCGATGCACGAGGCGGGCCAGGTTGTCGCCCGCGCCCTCACAGCCGTACGCGAGGCCGCTGACGTGGGCGTTTCCCTGCTGGAGCTGGACGAGGTGGCGCACGGCGTGGTGCGCGAGGCGGGCGCGACCTCGCCCTTCCTCGGCTATCGGCCGGCCTTCGCCGCCACGCCCTTCCCGGCGGTGGTCTGCGCGTCCGTGAACGACGCGATCGTGCACGGCATCCCGACCCGTTACCGCCTGCGCGACGGCGACCTGGTCTCGATCGACGTCGGCGCGGAGCTGAACGGCTGGGTGGGCGACTCCGCGGTCAGCTTCACCGTGGGACGGCCGCGCCCCGCCGACCTCCGTCTGATCGAGACGGCGGAGCGGGCCCTCGCGGCGGGCATCGAGGCGGCGGTCGTCGGCAACCGTATCGGCGACATCGCCCACGCCGTCGGCCTGGTGTGCCGCGGGGCCGGTTACGGCGTCCCGGACGGCTTCGGCGGCCACGGCGTGGGCCGCCGTATGCACGAGGACCCGCCGGTCCCCAACGAGGGCCGCCCCGGCCGGGGCCTGCCCCTGCGGCACGGCATGGTCCTGGCGATCGAGCCGATGCTGATCGCCGGCGGCGGCGACGGCCACCACGAGGCCCCCGACGGCTGGACCCTCAGGACGAACGACGGTTCCCGTGCGGCCCACGCCGAACACACGGTGGCGATCACCGAGAGCGGACCGCGGATCCTCACGGCGCGCGAGCGGGCGGGGTCGGGGGCGCCGCACCGGGCGTCCCGCTGAACATGCCGCCCCCGCGGGAACATGCCATCGTGGTGTAGCCCGGCCCCGGACAGGAAACCCGTCCGCACCCGCAAGGCAGTCGATGGAACGGAACGCCATGACCAGCGGCTACATCGGCCCGGAGGGCGACCCCTTCGGTGAATTCCTGGCCCGCTTCTTCGGCGGGCCCCGCCCCGGACCCCGCCAGATCAACATCGGCCAGCTCCTCAGTCAGCCGGCCAGGGAGCTGGTCCGCGGCGCGGCCCAGTACGCGGCCGAGCACGGCAGCCGCGACCTGGACACCGAGCACCTGCTGCGGGCGGCCCTGTCGGCGGAGCCGACCCGTACGCTCCTCAGCCGCTCCGGCGCGGACCCCGACTCGCTCGCGTCGGAGATCGACGAGCGGTCCGGCCCGGTCCAGCACCCGCCGGGCGAGGCGCCTCCGCCGACCTCGCTGTCGCTCACCCCGGCCGCCAAGCGCGCCCTGCTCGACGCCCACGACCTGGCCCGCTCCCGCGGCGCCGGCTACATCGGCCCGGAGCACGTGCTCAGCGCCCTCGCGGCGAACCCCGACTCCGCGGCCGGGCACATCCTGAACGCGGCGCGCTTCGCGCCGGCGAGCGGCCCGACCGAGCCCCCGGAGGCCGCCCAGGCCCGCCCGGAGCGCCCCTGGCCCGCCACCACACCCACCCTGGACAAGTACGGCCGCGACCTCACCGAGCTGGCCCGCCAGGGCCGGATCGACCCGGTGATCGGCCGGGACGACGAGATCGAGCAGACCATCGAGGTGCTCTCCCGGCGCGGCAAGAACAACCCGGTGCTGATCGGGGACGCGGGCGTCGGCAAGACCGCCGTCGTGGAGGGGCTCGCGCAGCGGATCGCGGACGGTGACGTGCCGGACGTCCTGACCGGGCGCCGGGTGGTCGCCCTGGACCTGACCGGCGTGGTCGCCGGCACCCGCTACCGGGGCGACTTCGAGGAACGCCTCAACACCATCGTGAACGAGATCCGCTCCCACTCCGACCAGCTGATCGTCTTCATCGACGAACTGCACACCGTCGTCGGGGCGGGCGGGGGCGGCGAGGGCGGCGCCATGGACGCCGGCAACATCCTCAAGCCCGCGCTGGCGCGGGGCGAGCTGCACGTCGCCGGCGCGACGACGCTGGAGGAGTACCGGCGCATCGAGAAGGACGCGGCCCTCGCCCGCCGCTTCCAGCCGATCCTGGTGCCCGAGCCGTCGGTCGCGGACGCCCTGGAGATCCTGCGCGGGCTCCAGGACCGCTACGAGGCCCACCACCAGGTCCGGTACACCGACGAGGCGCTGGTGGCGGCCGTGGAGCTGTCCGACCGGTACCTCACCGACCGGCGGCTGCCGGACAAGGCCATCGACCTGATCGACCAGGCCGGTGCCCGGGTGCGGCTGGGCGCCCGCACGAAGGGCACCGACGTGCGCGCCATGGAACGCGAGGTGGAACAGCTCGCCCGCGACAAGGACCAGGCGGTCGCCGACGAGCAGTACGAGCAGGCGACCCGACTGCGCGACCGCATCGCGGAGCTCAAGCAGCGCATCGCGGACACGAGCCGTGACGGCGAGGCCGACGAGGGCCAGCACCTGGAGGTCACGGCCGAGGCCGTCGCCGAGGTGGTGTCCCGGCAGACCGGCATCCCCGTCGCGAGCCTCACCCAGGAGGAGAAGGACCGGCTGCTCGGCCTGGAGGGGCATCTGCACGAACGGGTCGTCGGCCAGGACGAGGCGGTGCGGGTCGTCGCGGACGCCGTGCTGCGTTCGCGCGCCGGGCTCGCGAGCCCCGACCGGCCGATCGGCAGCTTCCTGTTCCTCGGCCCGACCGGCGTGGGCAAGACCGAACTGGCCCGCGCGCTCGCGGAGGCCCTGTTCGGCAGCGAGGAGCGGATGGTCCGCCTCGACATGAGCGAGTACCAGGAGCGGCACACCGTCAGCCGTCTGGTCGGGGCGCCGCCCGGCTACGTCGGCCACGAGGAGGCGGGCCAGCTCACCGAGGTGGTGCGCCGGCACCCGTACTCCCTGCTCCTGCTGGACGAGGTGGAGAAGGCGCACCCGGACGTCTTCAACATCCTGCTCCAGGTCCTCGACGACGGACGGCTCACCGACTCCCAGGGGCGCACCGTCGACTTCACCAACACGGTCATCGTGATGACCAGCAACCTGGGCTCCGAGGTGATCACCCGGCGGGGCGCCGGCATCGGCTTCGGGCCGGGCGGCGCCGACGCCGACGAGGAGGCCCGCCGCGAGCAGATCCTGCGGCCGCTGCGCGAGCACTTCCGGCCGGAGTTCCTCAACCGCATCGACGAGATCGTCGTCTTCCGGCAGCTCACGGACGAGCAGCTGCGGGAGATCACCGACCTGTTGCTGGAGCGGACCCGCCGGCTGCTGCACGCCCAGGGCGTCGCGGTGGAGTTCAGCGGCCCGGCCGTCGACTGGCTCGCCGAGCGCGGCTACCAGCCCGAGTACGGCGCGCGCCCGCTGCGCCGCACCATCCAGCGCGAGGTCGACAACCAGATGTCCCGGCTGCTGCTCGACGGCCGGGTGAAGGAGGGCGACCGGGTGCTGGTGGAGGTGCGGGACGGGCGGCTCGCGTTCCGCACCGAGCCGCCCGTCCCGGCCGCGGAGCTATGACGCCGGGTACACCACCTGCGCCGACCCGCCGCCGCGCCGGACGGTCTCGGCGGCGGCCAGCCACCTGCCGCCCGGCAGCCGCTGCACGCCGGTCGCGGCGCCGATCTCGGGGTTCGGTTTGAAGGAGTGCCCGATGGCCTCGAGCTGCCTGGCCACCTCGGTGCCCTGGAGGCCGGGTTCGAGGTCGGTCTGGGCGGTGTTGCGCTGGCTGGCCCGGGGAGCGGCGATCGCGTCGACGAGCGGCAGCCCGCGGTCGAGGAACCCGGTGAGGGTCTGCAGCACGGTGGTGATGATGGTCGCGCCGCCCGGTGAGCCGAGCGCCACCACGGGCTTGTCGTGCCGGTCGAGCACGATCGTGGGCGAGATCGACGACCGCGGCCGCTTGCCCGGGCCCGGCAGGTTCGGGTCGTGGACGGCCGGGTTGGCCGGGGCGAAGGAGAAGTCCGTCAGCTCGTTGTTGAGGATGAACCCGCGTCCGGGGACGGTGATGCCGCTGCCGCCGGTCTGCTCGATGGTGAGCGTGTAGGAGACGACGTTGCCCCACTTGTCGGCGACGGTCAGGTGCGTGGTGTTCTCGCCCTCGTACGTCGTCGGCGCGGCCGTGCCGCCGCCGGCGCAGGCCGCCGGGTGGCGCGGGTCGCCGGGCGCGACCGGACTGGTGAGGACGGCGTCGTCCTTGATGAGGCATTCCCGCGAGTCGGCGTACCGCTGCGACAGCAGCTCCCTCGTCGGTACGGACTCGAAGGCGGGGTCGCCGACCCAGCGCCCGCGGTCGGCGAACGCGATGCGGCTGGCCTCGATGAACCGGTGCAGGTACTGGGCCTCTGCGGCCTTCGACAGGTCGGTCCGCTCGAGGATGTTGAGCGCCTCGCCGACGGTGGTGCCGCCGGATGAGGAGGGCGCGATGGAGTAGACGCCGAGGCCCCGGTAGGTCGTCCTCGACGGCGCCTGGAGCTTGGCGCGGTAGGACGCGAGGTCCTTGTGCGTCAGGTCGCCGGGGCGGGCGTTCCAGCCGGAGTCCGGGTCCACGGGCGGCTTGTTGACGGTGTCGACGATGTCGTCGCCGATGTCCCCGCGGTAGAGCGCCCCGACGCCCTTGCGCCCCAGTTCGGCGTAGGTGCGGGCCAGGTCGGGGTTCTTGAAGGTCGAGCCGACGACCGGCAGCCGCCCGCCGGGCAGGAACAACTCGGCGGTGTCGGGGAAGTAGCGGAAGCGGGTCTCGTTGGCGGCGGTCTGGCTGCGGAAGGTGGCGTCGACGGTGAAGCCGCCGCGGGCGAGGCGCTCGGCGGGTCCAAGGACCGTGCCGAGCTTGCGGCTGCCCCACTTGTCCAGCGCGGTGGCCCAGGTGGCGGGCGTGCCCGGGGTGCCGACCGCGAGGCCGCTGCTGACCGCGTCGGCGAAGGCGAGGGGCTTGCCGTTCTCGACGAACAGCCGCGCGTCGGCGCTCAGCGGCGCCGTCTCGCGGCCGTCGATCGTGTGCACCGTGCGCGACCCGGCGTCGTAGTAGACGAAGTAGCCGCCCCCGCCGATGCCGGCGGAGTAGGGCTCGGTGACGCCGAGGGCGGCGGCGGTGGCGACGGCCGCGTCGACGGCGTTGCCGCCCTTGCGGAGCACCTCGATGCCCGCCGCGGAGGCGTCCGCGTCGACGCTGGCGACGGCCCCGCCGTAGCCGACGGCGACCGGGACCTTCTCCACCGCCCGGTCCGGGGCGACGGGGGGCGGCGCGGTGGCACCCACCGAGACGACGGCGGCCGAGACCGCCAGGACCGACAGTTTCCGTGCGACAGGGCGACGCATCCGTACCTCCAGTCCGGGACCGTTCGCGCAGCCTATTGCATCACCGACGGCCCGTCAGGAGCCCGAAGACACCGTGTCGGACACGGGTTTGCGCATCCCCGCTAGCATGCGCGCCCATGAACGACGACGTGCGCAACATAGTCCTGGGCGTGGTGGCGGCCGGCATCAGCGCCGCGCTCGGCTGGCTGGCCCGCACCTCCCTCTGGCGGCGCGGGCTCCGTCGCAAGCAGGCCTTCTTCGGACTGCCCGACAACTCCGAGTCGCTGCTGGTGGTCAACCGCGATCCGGCCACCGCGGATCCCTCGGTCCACCGCTTCGACGTGTTCGCGCTGCTGGAGCTGTCCGCGCTGATCAAGGAGTGCGGCGCCCGCTTCCACGTGGTCACGCAGGACGCGGTCCATCAGGGCGTGGGTGAGCGCACCGAGTTCTGTGTGGGCGGCCCGGGGTCCAATCGCCGCATGGTGGCGCACATGGCGGCGATGCTGCCCGGCGTGCGGGTCAACGTCGATCCCGAACCGGGGCCGGACCGGGGCGCGTTCCAGATCGGCGGTGAGCGCTACCGCATGGAAGCGGGCGTCGCCGAGTACGTGCTGCTGGCCCGGCTCACGGCGGGCGAGCCCCGGCTGAGCCGGCCCGTGTTCCTGTTCTGCGGACAACGCGCGATCACCAACCAGGCCGCCACCCGCTATCTCGCCCGCCACCACGAGCGGTTGTCCCGCAAGCACCGCAACGACTCCTTCGTGCTGCTGCTGAAGGTCGTCAACTCGCAGGCCTACGGCCCGGACGTCGTCGAACTGGTCGCCGACGTGACCCGGGCGGCCCGTGCGCCGCTGCCGGCCCAGGCGGACCCTTCACGCGCCCCGCACCGCGCATCCTGACTTCGTTCACATCACAACAATCGTTACTGGCACGTAACTTACCGACGGGTTACCTAGGGTAAGGCGAGGCGGTTACCGTCTGGTCACTTTGCACTGACACGCGTGAGGAGTGACCGTGCGCCACCACCGCAAGGCCCTGCGTACGACCGCCGTGGGCGTCGTCTCCGCGACCCTGGTCGCCGGTGGCGTCCTCGGTCTCGCCCCCGCCGCGCAGGCGGCCCCGTCCGGTATCCGCTTCGTCGACATCGCCGGCGAGGGCGGCACGGTCCTCAAGGCGAACGTCCTCACCCCCGCGGGCGCCGACGGCACGCGCCGCTACCCGCTCATCGTGTTCCCCACGAGCTGGGGACTGCCGCAGATCGAGTACCTCGCCCAGGCCAGGAAGCTCGCCGACTCCGGCTACGTCGTGCTCACCTACAACGTGCGGGGCTTCTGGCAGTCGGGCGGCGAGATAGAAGTCGCGGGACCGCCCGACGTGGCCGACGCCGCCAAGGTCGTCGACTGGGCCCTCGCCAACACCCCCGCGGACCCCGCGCACATCGGCATGGGCGGCGTCTCCTACGGCGCCGGCATCAGCCTGCTCGCCGCCGCCCACGACCCGCGCGTCAAGGCCGTCGCCGCGCTCAGCGGCTGGGCGGACCTCATCGGCTCGATCTACTCCGGGCGCACCCAGCACGTGCAGGCCGCCGGACTGCTGGACGCCGCCGGCACGGTCACCGGCCGTCCCGGCCCCGAACTGCGCCAGGTCTTCGAGGACTTCTACTCCTCCGACCTCACCGCGGAGCAGAACCTCCTCGACTGGGGGAGGAAACGTTCGGCCGCCTCGTACCTGGACCAGCTCAACCGCAACGCGCCGGCCGTCCTGCTCGCCAACGCCTGGGGCGACACGATCTTCCCGCCGAACCAGTACGCGGACTTCTACGAGAAGCTGAAGGGCCCCAAGCGGCTGGAGTTCCGCCCCGGTGACCACGCCACCGCCGAACTCACCGGCCTGTTCGGGCTGCCCAACGACGTGTGGACCGACACCGAGCGCTGGTTCGACCGCTACCTCAAGGGCGAGGCCAACGGCATCGACCGGGAACAGCCGGTCCGGCTCAAGTCCCGCTCCACGGGCGGCTACGAGGGCTATCCGGACTGGAAGTCGGTGGCCGCCACCAGCCGCAAGATCGACCTCGCGGGGACGGCCACGGTCCGCACGAACGTCGACTCGGGCGCGAACGGCGGGACGGTGTTCCTGTCGAGCATCCTCGACCAGGTGGCCCACCTGCCGCCCGTCGCGTCGATCCCGCTGCTCCCCCGCCGCTGGGCCGCCGTCTGGCAGTCAGGGAAGTACGCCACGGCCCAACACGTCCGCGGTACCGCGCGGTTGCACACCACGCTCACGCCGACCGAGGAGAGCGGCACGCTCGTCGCCCACCTCTACGACGTGGGGCCGCTCGGCCTCGGCAAGCTGGTCAGCCACGCGCCGTACACCTTCCACGGGCGGACGCCGGGCACGCCGTTCGGCGTGGACCTGGAGTTGTTCTCCACGGCCTACGACGTCCCGGCCGGGCACCGGCTCGCCCTGGTCGTCGACACGGTCGACCCGCTCTACATCGAGCACAACCCGTCCGGCGCACGGCTGACCTTCTCCTCGCCGGCGAACGACCCGTCATACGTGTCGATTCCGCTGCGCGAGCAGTGATCTCCGGCCGCGGCCGGGCGGGCAGGGCTCTGTGAACTGCTGCTGGTCGGCACCAACACCCGCTTGTGCGGGGTGAACGGCACATCGTAGTCGAGGTCCGCGCGGGCGCCGAGCGGTGCGTCCCCCCGGCCGCCCGACCGGCGCCCGACGCCTGTGCCGCGGCGGGTGACGTCCGCCGGGCACTCATCGTGCAAGGACCCCTAATGCTTGAGGATCTTGGAGAGGAAGTCCCGGGCCCGGTCGCTGTGCGGGTCGGTGAAGAACTCGTCCGGGCTGCGGTCCTCGACGACACGGCCGTCGGCCATGAACACCACGCGGTTGGCCGCCGAACGCGCGAAGCCCATCTCATGGGTGACGACCACCATGGTCATGCCCTCGCGGGCGAGTTGCCGCATGACCTCCAGCACCTCGTTGATCATCTCGGGGTCGAGGGCCGAGGTGGGCTCGTCGAACAGCATCACCTTGGGTTCCATCGCGAGGGCGCGGGCGATGGCCACGCGCTGCTGCTGGCCGCCGGAGAGCTGCGCCGGGTACTTGTCGGCCTGGCCGGCCACGCCGACCCGGTCGAGCAGGGCGCGGGCCTTCTCCTCGGCCTCGCGCTTGCCGGTCCCACGGACCTTGATCTGGCCCAGGGTGACGTTCTGCAGGACCGTCTTGTGCGCGAACAGGTTGAAGGACTGGAAGACCATGCCGACGTCGGCGCGCAGTCTCGCCAGTTCCCTGCCCTCCTCGGGCAGCGGCCTGCCGTCCAGCAGGATCGTTCCCGAACGAATGGTCTCCAGCCGGTTGATCGCCCGGCAGAGCGTCGACTTCCCCGACCCGGACGGGCCGATGACCACGACCACCTCCCCCCTACCGACGGTGAGGTCGATGTCACGCAGGACATGCAGGTCCCCGAAGTACTTGTTGACGTCACGCAGCTCGATCAGCGGATCGACGGCCATGCGCAGCCCTACTCACTCTCAGCTGTCCCGTGGTGGCCGCAAGAACCTATCCGCCCGGGCCCCCGCCCCGGACCCGACACGCACCTCGGAGGCATTAGCCGTATTTACGCGGGGCTCGGGGCGCAAGGGGCCGGAGTGCAGGCGGCGTCCACGGTCGGAGGTTCAGTTCTCCGCGGCCTCGGCGTACAGCTGGGACAGCTCGGGGACCCCGTTCGCCGCCCACTCCTGTCCGCCGCTCACCACGTCGAACTCGCGGCCGGACAGCAGCCGTACGACGGGCCGGTCGCCGGGCCAGACCTGCCAGACGGCGCCGGGCACGGTGCGCACGATGACCGTGCCGAGGTAGAGGCCCGCGTCGTTGCCGAGCCACGGCAGGACCTCCTCGTCGTCGCGCCAGCGCGGCAGCAACTGGTCGAGCGCCTCCAACGAGGCGACCGTGTCGTCGAGCCGGACGCCCTCCCCGGCCGCGAGGGACCGCAGCAGCTCGCACTCGGACAGGAGTCCGGCGACCCCCTCGGGGTCGGCGACCAGCGCCGCGTCAGCGTGCTTCTTGCGCCTGCCGCCCAGAAAGGGGATGTTCATACGCCAAGCCTGACATTCGCACCGGCGTGCGCACCACAGGCGCGCGGGCGGCCCGCTGCTCCGGCCGCCGCCACCGCGCCCCCGGCCCGGCGGCGGCCCGCCCGCTCCCGCGGGCTACACCTCCAGGTCGACGACGACCGGCGCGTGGTCCGAGGCGCCCTTGCCCTTGCGTTCCTCACGGTCGACGTAGGCGTCCTTCACCGCCTTGGCGAACGGCGCGTTGCCGTAGACCAGGTCGATGCGCATGCCGCGGTTCTTGGGGAAGCAGAGCTGGCGGTAGTCCCAGTACGTGAAGGGGTGCTCGTACTTCAGGGGGCGCGGGACGACGTCCGAGAGGCCCGCCTCGCGCAGGGAGGCGAGGGCGGCACGCTCGGCGGGGGTGACGTGGGTGGAGCCCTCGAAGAAGGCCGGGTCGAAGACGTCGTCGTCGGTCGGCGCCACGTTGTAGTCGCCCATCACCGCGAAGGGACGGCCGCCCCCGGCGTCGCCCGCGACGGCGGCCTTCAGGGCCTCGAACCACTGGAGCTTGTAGGCGTAGTGCGGGTGGTCCACCTCCCGGCCGTTCGGCACGTACACCGACCAGACGCGGACCGGGCCGCAGGTCGCGGAGATCGCCCGCGGCTCGCGCACGCCGTCGTAACCGGGATCGCCGGGCAGACCCTTGACCACGTCCTCCAGGCCGACCCGGGAGAGCACCGCCACGCCGTTCCACCGGCCCGTCGCGTGGACCGCCGCCTCGTAGCCCAGCTCGCGCAGCTGGTCGAGCGGGAACTGCTCCTCGGCGACCTTGGCCTCCTGGAGGCACAGCACGTCGGTGCCGCTGCTCTCCAGCCAGGCCAGGAGCCGCGGCAGGCGGGCGGTGATCGAGTTCACGTTCCAGGTCGCGATGCGCATGTCCCACAACCTACCCGGACCCTCTGACAACGCGGTCCGTCAGACCTGCCTCGAGGCTCCCGGCGCCAGCCGGTCGTGGTCGGCGCCGCCGAGGTTGCCCAGGTGGGTGTCGTAGATCGGGCGGGCGAGGTCGGTGAGGAGGGCGTCGTGGATGTCGTGGACGCGCTGCGGCCGCACCTCGCGCACGTAGTCGATGACCTCGGAGATCTTGCTCCACGGGGCCTGGACCGGAGCCAGCAGGGTCTGCACGGGGTGGTCGGGGACGGTGAGGGCGTCGCCGGGGTGGAAGACGCGTCCGCCGTCGATCAGGTAGCCGACGTTGGTGATGCGCGGCAGGTCCGGGTGGATCACGGCGTGCAGCTCGCCGTGGACCTGCACGTCGAAACCGGCGGCGGTGAAGGTGTCGCCGTGGCCGACGGTGTGCACACGGCCCGGGAACGCGGCGGAGATCCTCTCCGCGACCGACCTCAGGGTCCAGATCTCGGCGGCCGGGTCGGACTCCAGGGCCGCCCGCAGCCGCTCCTCGCTGAAGTGGTCGGGGTGCTCGTGCGTGACGAGGATGACGTCCGCGCCGATCGCGGCGTCCTCCTCGGTGAACCCGC
This sequence comes from Streptomyces sp. NPDC030143, assembly GCF_055573695.1. Taxonomy (NCBI): domain Bacteria; kingdom Bacillati; phylum Actinomycetota; class Actinomycetes; order Kitasatosporales; family Streptomycetaceae; genus Streptomyces; species Streptomyces sp. NPDC030143. Next base: position 385,823 of record NZ_JBVIAY010000002.1, on the reverse strand, counting down.
CCGGGTCGAGGACGAGCGTGCGTCCGTCCTTCTCCAGACGGACGCAGGCGTGCGACTTCTTCGTGAGCTTCATGGGCGTCGTCGGCGTCATGGGTCCATCCTGCCCCGGGGCGCGCGCCCGGGTCAGACGGAGGGGGTGGTCTCCTCGCGGATGACCTGCTGCGCCACCCGGAAGGCGCTGTTCGCCGCCGGTACGCCGCAGTACACCGCGGCCTGGAGCAGGACCTCCTTGATCTCGTTCGGGGTGAGGCCGTTGCGCAGCGCGGCGCGGACGTGGAAGGCCAGCTCCTCGAGGTGGCCGCCGGCGACCAGTGCGGTGAGCGTCACGCAGGAACGCGAGCGCCGGTCGAGGCCCGGGCGGTCCCAGACCTCGCCCCAGGCGTAGCGGGTGATGAACTCCTGGAAGTCGCCGGAGAAGTCGTCGGCCTGGGCCAGCGCCCGGTCCACGTGGGCGTCGCCGAGGACCTCGCGGCGCACCTTCAGGCCGGCGTCGTAGGGGTCGGGGCGCCCCACCGCCTGCGGCGGGGCCATCGGGGCGGCGGGCGCGATCTCGGCGATCGGCACGGGCTGCGGGGGCGCGGCGAGGACCGGCTTGAGCTGCACGCCGGGCATGACGGTCTGGCCGGTGCCGTGGTCGTAGGCGGGCTGCCAGGCGGTGGAGAAGTGTCGCACCAGCAGGTCGGTGACGGCCGCGGGCTGCTCCACCGGGACCAGGTGGGAGGCGCCGGGCACGACGGCGAGGCGGGCGTCCGGGATGCCGGCGACCAGGGTGCGGGCCTCGGCGGGCCCGGTGACCTGGTCGTCGGAACCGACGAGGACCAGCGTCGGGACGCCGACCCGTCCGAGTTCGGCGCGCACGTCGAACGAGGCGAGCGCCTCGCAGGCCGCGATGTAACAGCCGGGGTCGGTGGTGCGCACCATCTGCACGGCCCACTCGGTGATCGCGGGCTGGGCGGCGGCGAAGCCGGTGGTGAACCAGCGGTCGGGCGAGGTGCGGGCGATGGGGTCGAGACCGTTGGTGCGGACGATCACGCCTCTCTGACGGAACTCGTCCGCCGTGCCGAAGCGCGGCGAGGCCGCGATCAGCGCGAGGGAGGCGAGGCGTTCGGGGTGGCGCAGCGCCAGCTCGACGCCGACAGCGCCGCCGAGTGCGCAGCCGGCGTAGCCGAAGCGCTGCACGCCGAGCGCGTCGAGCGTGGCGAGCAGCCGGGTGGTGAGGTCGCCGACCGAGCCCGCCGGGTGGGCGGGGGCGCCGCCGTGCCCGGGCAGGTCGAAGCGGAAGACTCGCCACTGCTGCGTCAGTTCGGGGATCTGCCGGTCCCACATGTGCCAGGTGGTACCGAGGGAGGGACCCAGGATCAGGACGGGAGCCTCTTCTGGCCCGTCAAAGCGGTATTGCAGGGTGTTCGACGGTGTCTCACTCACGCCCCAGACCCTCTCACGTATCACGGACGCCCCTCTAACGCGGGGGCGCGGGAAACCGGTCTGACCAGGTTGAAGACCTCTCGGGCGGCATATCGCTCGAGGCATCGGATGCTCTCACGTCGGGTCTTGCCCTCCTGGGTGCGGCGTTCGCAGTACGCCTGGGTGCGCGGGTCGTGGCGCAGGCGGGTGAAGACGGGCGTACCGGGCGTCGGGGGTGAGTTCCTGGCGGACCGCCCTCTGGAGTCCGCCGTGGCACACCGCAGCGCCGGGCGGATGAGCATGCCGATGCCGATCTTCCGGTCGGCGTGTATTCGGACGGTTCTGCCCCACCGCCACGCGGGGGGGATGCACCCAGGTGGCTGTGCCGAACGACGCCCCTGGTGACATGCACGGTGCCATCGCGGATATGGGTCGCGCTACACGCTGAGGCCCTGAGGGCCGTCGTCTCCGTGCCGATCTTGGCCGTGGTCGTCACTGTGGCTGATGGACCACTCCAGGTGCTATTTCCCAGAGTTGCATCCGTATCGCTCGTACTCTTCGTGTGTCGACGGCGTCACAGAGCGGGCGCCAAAACCACTGGAGGCAACACCCCGTGCTGATTGCTCAGCGTCCGTCTTTGACCGAAGAGGTCGTCGACGAGTTCCGCTCCCGGTTCGTGATCGAGCCGCTGGAGCCGGGCTTCGGTTACACCCTCGGCAACTCCCTGCGCCGGACCCTCCTGTCCTCGATCCCGGGTGCGGCGGTCACGTCCATCCGCATCGACGGCGTGCTGCACGAGTTCACCACCGTGCCGGGCGTCAAGGAGGACGTCACCGACCTGATCCTCAATATCAAGCAGCTGGTCGTCTCCTCGGAGCACGACGAGCCGGTCGTGATGTACCTGCGCAAGCAGGGTCCGGGGCTGGTCACCGCCGCTGACATCGCGCCCCCGGCCGGTGTCGAGGTGCACAACCCCGACCTCGTCCTCGCCACGCTGAACGGCAAGGGCAAGCTGGAGATGGAGCTCACGGTCGAGCGTGGCCGCGGTTACGTCTCCGCCGTGCAGAACAAGCAGGTCGGTCAGGAGATCGGGCGCATCCCGGTCGACTCGATCTACTCGCCGGTGCTCAAGGTCACCTACAAGGTCGAGGCCACGCGTGTCGAGCAGCGGACCGACTTCGACAAGCTGATCGTCGACGTCGAGACCAAGCAGGCCATGCGCCCGCGTGACGCCATGGCGTCCGCCGGTAAGACCCTGGTCGAGCTGTTCGGTCTCGCCCGCGAGCTCAACATCGACGCCGAGGGCATCGACATGGGCCCGTCCCCCACGGACGCCGCCCTGGCCGCCGACCTCGCCCTGCCGATCGAGGAGCTCGAGCTCACCGTCCGGTCGTACAACTGCCTCAAGCGTGAAGGCGTCCACTCCGTCGGCGAGCTCCTCGCGCGCTCCGAGGCCGACCTCATGGACATCCGCAACTTCGGTGCGAAGTCCATCGACGAGGTCAAGGCGAAGCTGGCCGGTCTGGGCCTGGGCCTCAAGGACAGCCCGCCCGGATTCAACCCGACCGCCGCCGCACTCGGTGCGGACGACGACTCGGACGGGGGTTTCGTGGAGACCGAACAATACTGAACGCTGCGCCGCGCCGGTCATAGAGACACCTCGCGCACAGGGACAGGAGAATCTCCACGCTCTGTTCACCGCGCGGTGCCAAGGACCGTGGCCCCGTGACCGTCCCGCCTTCCCAAGCACGTCGGGTAACCCGGCACGCGTGCCGGGTCCTGCCGCCCCCAGTGCTGGATGGTGGCCCCAGGACGAAGAGTGAGAGCATCCGCGTCATGGATGATGCAGACGGTCACACGGCTCGGTGGTGGGTGGCGTTGCGCCGGACGCCGGTGGCCGTCTGGAACGACGACGTCACGGACTGGGCCGCTGCGCTGACCTACTATGCGGTTCTGGCCCTGTTCCCGTTGCTGCTGGTGATCCTCTCGATCCTGGGTCTGACCATGCCCACGGCCAAGCCGGAGGTCATCGACCGCATGACGCAGGCGGCCCCGGCCGAGTCCCGCGCTCTGCTGCGCAGCACCCTGCGGCAGATGGTCGCCCAGCCGACGGCGGCATGGACGCTGATCTTCGCCGGAGGGGCGGGAGCCCTGTGGTCGGGATGCAGCTATCTGAGCGTCTTCCGCCGAGCGTTGTATTCCATGCATCGGATCAGCGCGGACCGGCCGGTCTGGCGTACCGCTCCGCGCATCATCGCCACAGCACTCGTCCTGAGCTCCCTGCTTCTGACGTCGACCCTGGCGTTGTTGCTCACCGGCGGCATGGCCCGGCGTCTGGGTCAGGCTCTGAGTCTGGGCACCGGGCCCCAGGCCACCTGGGACACGCTGCGGTGGCCGGTCGTGGCCGCCGTAGCCGTCACCTTGGTGCTCGTCCTGTACCGGTCAGGACCGGCGTCCTCCCGCCCTGTCCGGAGGATGGCGCCCGGCGGCACACTGGCGGTGGCGCTCCTGCTGACCGTCTCACTCGGATTCGCCATCTACACCTCCCTGGTCAGCACCTATGACCGTCTGTACGGTTCACTGGCAGGCGTCGTGGTGTTCCTGGTCTGGCTGTGGCTCTCTAATCTGTCCCTCCTGATCGGCGCTCAGTTCAACGCAGAGCTGACGAAGCCTGCGCACCGGGAATGAGTCGGTCTTCTCGTACCTGCGGCTGACCGCCCGTACCCGCGGGGCCGGTTCGCCGCGGCCACGTGGAGGTGGCGGCCTCTGGCCTCGCGCGGCGCGCCGTCGCTGGGCCGGACAGAGCACCGTACAAGGCAGCGCGATCAGGGCCAGGGTGGCGAGGGAAGACCACAGGCCGGCCGCGAGCGCGGCGATGCCGACTTTCAGGGCAAACGACGGCGAGTACAACCTCGTATCCCTGACCCCTCCACCGGCGTACGCGTGATGCGCCACAGCGAACCATCCGCCTGATGTCTTCCGCCTCGACTTTCACGCGCGGGGCGATGCCTCGGCGACCGCCCGGTCCGCCGCGGTCCAACGCGCGGCGACGTGGGCGATGAGCGGCGGACCGGAACACTGTCGCGGGGTCAGTAGGTGGCGAGGAAGGAAAGAACGGTCCGACCAGGGGCGAGGTGTCTCAGCGGTGAACCAGCGTCACAAGGTGCCTTCTGCAGAGATGAGTGCGCTTCCTGATCCCGAGAGTTCTAGGCCGCCGCGCCGAAGCCGGGCTGGCGTACGGGGGTGCGCCTAGTCGCCGAGGCGGGGCGGCGTCGGCCTCGGGAGGTGGCGCTGCGCTTGGGGCGTTCGACCACCGGTGCGGTGATGACGACCGGGATGCCGGACGGGGCCTGGGCGCCGGTGATCCGGCTCAGGGCCTCGTCGCCCGAGCGGACCTGGGTGGTCTGCGGCCGGATTCCGGCGTCCGACATCAGACGGACCACGCCTCGGCGCTGGTTCGGCGTGACCAGGGTGACGACGCTGCCGGACTCGCCGGCGCGGGCGGTACGGCCACCGCGGTGGAGGTAGTCCTTGTGGTCGGTCGGCGGATCGACGTTGACGACCAGGTCGAGGTTGTCGACGTGGATGCCGCGCGCCGCGACGTTGGTCGCCACCAGCACGGTGACGTGCCCCGTCTTGAACTGCTCCAGCGTGCGGGTGCGCTGCGGCTGCGACTTGCCACCGTGCAGCGCGGCGGCCCGTACCCCGCTGTTGAGCAGGTCCTGGGTCAGCCGGTCGACGGCGTGCTTGGTGTCCAGGAACATGATCACGCGGCCGTCGCGGGCGGCGATCTCGGTCGTGGCGGCGTGCTTGTCGGCGCCGTGGACGTGCAGGACGTGGTGCTCCATCGTCGTGACCGCACCTGCCGACGGGTCGACCGAATGCACGACGGGGTCGGTCAGATAGCGGCGCACCAGCAGGTCGACGTTACGGTCCAAGGTGGCCGAGAACAGCATCCGCTGCCCCTCCGGACGCACCTGGTCGAGCAACGCGGTGACCTGCGGCATGAAACCCATGTCGGCCATCTGGTCTGCCTCGTCCAGCACCGTGATGCCCACGTGGTTCAGCCGGCAGTCGCCACGGTCGATGAGGTCCTTGAGCCGCCCCGGGGTCGCGACGACGACCTCGGCTCCGCCGCGCAGCGCACTGGCCTGCCTGCCGATCGACATGCCGCCCACCACCGTGGCCAGCCGCAGCCGCACGGACCGGGCGTACGGGGTCAGCGCGCCGGTCACCTGCTGAGCCAGCTCACGCGTGGGTACGAGGATCAGCCCCAGGGGCTGACGGGGCTCGGCACGCTGTCCAGCGGTGCGGGCGAGCAGGGCGAGGCCGAAGGCCAGGGTCTTGCCAGAACCGGTGCGCCCGCGGCCCAGCACGTCACGGCCCGCAAGGGAGTTCGGCAGCGTCGCTCCCTGGATCGGGAACGGTACGGTCACACCCTGCCGTCCGAGTTCGGCCAGGAGCTGCTCGGGCATGTCGAGATCGGCGAAGCCCTCGACGGCGGGCAGCGCGGGGGTGATCGTCCTGGGCAGCGCGAACTCACCCTGCGCTGCGGCGGGCCGACGGCCGTAACCGCCGGAGCGGACGGGGGCGCCGGTACGGCGCGGTGCCTGCGAGCCGTAGCCGCTGCCGCCCCTTCCGGCGCCGGCACGGCCTTCACGGGTGCGGGCGGGGCGGTCATTCGTGTACGCGCGGTTCATGCGGAACCTTCCTCGATGTGGCACATATCAAGGAATTCCCATGAACGGCACGGAGAATTACAAGTATGGACCGGTGGCAAAAGAAAGCAGATCTGGCCGGCGAAAACGTCCGTGGGCACAGTTGTTGAAATGGGTGACGCGATCGGGACCTTGCGATCCGGGGGTCGGCTGCGGTGCAGCGCTTCATGCGCCTGCGTCCCGAGGGAGGAACCGCTTACGGTGGTACTGCGGATTCCTCCGGGTCGTCCCGCGGGTGAAACCGCTGCGGGATACGCGTGCAGCTGGGGCCCGCACCCCGAAGGATGCGGGCCCCAGCTGCAGTCTGTGCGTGAGCGTCAGGCCGGAACGATGTTCTCGGCCGTCGGGCCCTTCTGGCCCTGCGCGATATCGAAGGTCACCTTCTGGCCCTCGAGCAGCTCACGGAAGCCCTGCGCGGCAATGTTCGAGTAGTGGGCGAACACGTCGGCGCCGCCACCGTCCTGCTCGATGAAGCCGAAGCCCTTTTCCGCGTTGAACCACTTCACGGTACCAGCAGCCATGTCATATCTCCTTTGGGGCAGTGCATCGGCATCCGCACCACGCGGACGCCGTGTCGCCGCGATGATTACCCCGCCCGGAAATGACCGGAAATACAAAAGCGCTCCGACCGGCAGAAGCCTGGTGGGGGCACTTGAAGCTTTGGGAACCACAACTGCAACTGAGAACGACAGTAGCACGCCGGAACGACCCTTGTGCGTTGGACAATTCCACGCTGCTCCTCGCGGCAAAAACTCCCGCCGCACGGCCCCCCAAAATCTGATCCCTCGGGAACAGATATTGATTACCCGGAGTTTAACGTCTCAGGAAGAGTTGCCGACCGGCACGCAGCGCGACGGCTGGGAAAAAGCCGCTGCCGCCAAGGAAACGCAGCTGCGAGACTGTGGGACGGCCATGCCGCAGCGGCTGCCGTTCCCAGTCCCGGATGAGCGGGCCCATCTCTTCAGTGCGGGTGAGGCGCCTGGTCATGACGGTGATGGCCGCCCGGGTGATCAGGCTCTCGGAGTGCTTGATGAACCGTTCGTACTCCCGCGTATGCCGACGGGACATCTTCGAGTACTACTCCGACCGAGTGGCCAGGCAGTCCGACGGTGCGACGTGTGCTGGTGACCGTCGGCTGAAGCGCCCGCATCCCCCTGGACGGGCCCGAGCGCACCGTGTTCCGGGGCCCGTTCCATCCTGCGCCCCAGGCGCTCCTGCACGGGGTTCAGCTTGATCGGGTGGGCACTCTGGGCACCGATGCAGCACGCCGGTCGCTTCCTGTATTGAAGCGACAGCATCCGCCTCACCCCGCAGCCAGGCTCTGCGCTCGACGACCGGCGGGCAGGGCCCGGCTCAGGGCAAACTCATCGCCAACGAGACAGGGCGCGGTCGGCGCATGGCTCCGCCCACGGGGTTCCCAACTGTCTCTCTGGCCGGGCTCTCACCTCGTCCCGGCCTCGAATGGTCCGAAAGCTCCTCACGGGGACTTTCCGACGCGGAGGGGGCCATGGACACGTCACTCGCCGCAAAGAGTTGGTGAGGCTCCCTGACTTTAGAAGAAGTGCTTGCGTCCACCGACCGCGCGACCGGTCGCACCCAGGATCCACAGGATGGCGCCAACCAGAATGAGGATGCCACCGATCGTCGTCAGCAGACCCATGCCGACAAGCAGGCCGATGATCAGCAGAATAAGCCCAAGAATGATCATTTTAAACCCCATCGTCAAATCCGGCTCAGGCGCGTGTGCGTATGAGCTTCACAAGGGCCTGAGTTCGTCCCTTGGTGGGTAGATCCCGACCAGCTCCGAATGCCAGGACCTCGGTGCAATAGCCCTTGTGCCCGGCGACACGGTGTTCACGCCCTCCTTGGAAACTTCGTTCAGTACGCCATCTCAGCGACCGTCCTTTGCTCCGGAAGGTCGTTCCACCCCGGACGGTTGGACGTTGGTGACGGAGACACCGGGCAGCAGCGCCTACAGGCAGGTCCGCAGGTCCAAGGGCTTCTCCACCCTCGCCGGCCGGCCCTGGGTGACGGGACTGTGGCCGCACGGATACGCGACAGTACTGATCCTTCTGTCGGTGACGGCCATCGTGCTGATGTCCTCGCAGCGGCGGCGCCCCGAGCCGCGGCGCGCTCTGCCGTTACCTCCGTGCGTCTGACCGCCCCGGCGCCGCTCGCGCGCGTTTCTACGACCACGAACCGGGGTGTGGCGCAAGCCCTGCCGACCGGCGTTCACTCCCTCGCCAGCAGCTGGGCCGGGGCGATACGGGACATGGCCCGGATCGGGAAGGAGAGCACACCGCAGACCAGGCCGACCCCGGCCAGGGCCGCCAGAAGCGCTGCACCGGCCATGGTGAACAGCCGTCCGTCCCACAGCCCCTGGCCGATCATCAGGACGGTGGCCAGGCCCGCGACGGCTCCGGTGAGGCCGCCCAGCAGGGCGAGGCCGACGCCCTCGTACAGGGCGAGACGGCCGAGTTCACGCCTCGACCAGCCGGTGGCGCTCAGTACGGCGAGGTCGGCGGCCCGCTCCCGCTGGGAGAGGACCAGCACGTCCACGGCGCCGGCCGCGCCGAGCACCAGCGACAAGGCCACACTGAGGTAGTCGGCGGTGCGGGCCTGGGCGACGACGGCGTTGCCCAACAGCGAGCCGGCCACCTCGCCGCGGAAGGCGAGGGTGAGGGAGAGCAGCACGGTGAACGCGGCCACGCCGAGCGCCAGACCGGCGGCGCCGAGCACGGTCCGGCCGGGGGCGCGCAGCAGGTTGCGCAGCGCGAGGCCGACCACCGAGCGGACGGCGACGGCCCGGCGGCTCCCGTTGACCGGGGGTGTGACCGCGTCCAGCGGCTGCACCCGGGTCGCCCGCCAGGCGGGCAGCACGCCCGCGGTCAGCGCGAGCAGCAGGGCGACGGGCAGCACGAGGGCCGCCTTCGCCACCGAGGTAGGCAGGCCGATGAGGGCGCCCAGGCCGTAGGCGAGGAGGGCGCCGAGCGTGCCTGCGGCCAACCCGATCACCGCGAGTTCGCCGAGGATCAGCCGGAGGATCTCCGGCGCGCTCCAGCCGGCGCAGCGCAGGGTGCCGATCTCGGTGCGGCGCGAGCGTACGGAGGCCAGGGCCGCCTGCGCGAGGAAGAGCCCGCAGACCACCAGGACCAGCCCGAACAAAACCGCGCTCTTGGTGTCCACGGCCCGCAGGATCCTCAGGGCGACGCCCTTGGCGACCCAGTATTCGGTGACCTTGACGCCCCCCGGCAGTGCCACGGTCTGCGGGGCGGGCGAGCTGCCGACGGTGACGTCCACCTGGAGCTCGGGGTAGGCGGTGCGGATCTGGCCTGCGACGGAGTTGACGCGGGCGCGGGAGGCGGGGTCGACGCCGGTCACGCCGGCCACCCGGATGCGGATGGCGCTGACGGGCGCCTTCTCCTGCGCGGTGGGCGTTCTGCGGCTGTGGGTGATGACGGAGAGCGAGTCGAGGGTGGTGAGCAGGGTGGGCGGCGGGCTGAGGTAGCCGCCGAGGTTGCGGTCGGGGCGCAGCGGCTGGTTGCCGAGGGCAGCGCGGGACGCCTAGTCCGCGCCGATGACCTGCGGGGAACGGTAGGTCTCCAGGGGAACCCGGGAGAGAGCGGAGAAGCCGCGCAGCCTGTCGGTGTCGTAGCGGCCGACGATGTTCAGGACCGGTGTGGGACCGCGCCCGGAGTCCTTGCCCGTGCAGGTCTTGAAGGCCATGCAGTCGGTGGCTGCGTGGGCGGTGACCTCACGGAACTGGGTGCCGGTGTTCTCCTCCGGGACGTTCGGCACCAGGCCGTCCTCGACGTTGGTGCGCCACAGGTCGCGCGGCTGGGCGGAGCGGGTCCGCGCGGTGAGACCGTCCTCGGTGGCACGGTAGTCGACGGGACCGACGGTCCAGTACAGGGGTACCTCGAAGTCGTCGCCGCCGGTGATGGTGCGGAAGCCGGCGCCGAGGTCGGCGGTCACCTCGCCGACGGCGCTGCCGCGCAGGCCGTTGACGTAGTCGTGGGCCTGCGGAGCGGCCAGCTTGGCGGGCAGCGCGGCGGGATCGCCGACGTCGAGCCGCTGGACGGCGGCCTTCAGGGCGCCGGCGGTGAGGGTTCGACTGCCGAGGATGACGGGGACCTGGTAATCGTGCTGCCGTTCGGACTTGACCGGGTTCAGGTCGAAGGCGTCGGGTCCCCAGAAGGGCTTGTCCTTGTCGGTGAGCATCCGGCCCGAGGTGACCGCGCCGCCCAGACCGACCAGCCGGTCCTCGGCGGCCGGGTCGATCGCCGACAGGAGCACCGGGTAGGCGACCGGGATCTGCGCCGTGGCCTTGCCGTCGCCCGGTACGCAGGTCATCCGAGAACGGGCGTCGGGGGTGAAAGCCGTCTTCGGGACGGGGTTCCACACGAACAGCGGCTGGGGCAGCCGCTCACCCAGGCTGTCGAATGTGTCCCCCTTCTTGTCCTCGTTGTAGAACCAGCACACCGCGTACTTCTTGTCGCCGGCGATCTCGTGCTGGAGGTCGGGCCAGATGGTCTCGGCCTCGTTCCACGTCTTGTACGTGACGATCGGGTTCCGGGTCAGGTAGACGTACTGGTCGGCCATCGGGTAGCTGCCCAGCCCGGCCTTCAACGTCGGCGTGAGACGCAGAAGTTGGGCGGGCGCATCGCTGTCGCGGAAGGCGGAGACATCCACGGGGACCGTGCTCTGCACCATCAGGTGACCGATGTTGGCGACCGGTGCGGCGGTCTCGACTCCTGCGAGGGACGAGATGCGCTCGTACTGGCCGAGGGTGATGCCGCCGAAGATGCCGGACAGGAAGTTGGCCTCGACCAGGCCCTGATCCTTCTCGACGTCGCCGCCGGCGCCCGGCGGACGGACCAGGATGTCGTAGGCGGAGCGGGAGCTGTCCTCGACGAGGCCGGTGGTGCGGGCCTGACTGGTGGTGACCGTCGCGGTGAGCAGGGTGAAACTGGTGGCGGCGACCAGGATGCCCGAGGCGAGCGCCAAGGCGCGGGAGCGCCGGCGCCACAGCTGGGACAGGATCATGGCGATCACGGGCGCAGCCCTCCGAGCCGGTCGAACACGTCGTCGTCGGGGGCGAGTCGCTCGTCGGCGACGATCCGACCGTCGTGAAGCCGGACGATCCGGTCGCAGCTCACGGCGACCTCGGGGTCATGGGTGGTGAGCAGCAGGGTCATGCCGTAACGCTCACGCAGGGAGAGCAGCAGGTCGATGATCTCCCGACCGGTCGCGCTGTCGAGGTTGCCGGTCGGCTCGTCCGCGAGCAGCAGGCCCGGGCGGTTGATCAACGCCCTTGCTGTCGCGACCCGTTGCTGCATGCCGCCGGAGAGTTCGGACGGCAGCGCGTCCGCGCGGGCGGCGAGGCCCACTGCCTCCAGGAGTTCCATGGCACGTGCGCGTCGGTCGAAGTCCACCCGGCGGGGCAGCACGGGCGCGAGGACGTTGTCCAGCACGGTGAGCGCGGGCAGCAGGTGGAAACGCTGGAAGACGAACCCGATCCGGCGACGGTGGGCGTCCAGTCGGCGTGCCGTCACCTCTGAGCCGTCGACTTCGATCGAGCCCTCGTCGGGCCGGTCCATGCCGCCGACCAGGTGCAGCACGGTGGACTTCCCCGAACCCGACGGGCCGGTCACCGCGACCGCCTCGCCGTCGCCGATCTCCAGATCGACCGCGTCCAGGGCGACCAGCCCCGGATACCGGCGCGTCACACCCCTTAACGTCACACCCACTGCCGTCCTCCTACCTTGCGACAATGCAGCGGTACATTGTCACAATCCAGGAGGTGTGTAAATTGCCGCTGCACCACGCCGTGCTCGCCCTGCTGACCGAGGGGGAGAGTCACGGGTACGAGCTCAAGGGCCGCTTCGAGAAGGCCATCGGCCCGCAGTGGGGCGGCCTCAACATCGGCCACCTGTACCAGATCCTCGACCGGCTGGTCCGCGACGGATTCGTCACCCGGTCGCAGGTGGCCCAGCCGGACCGGCCCGACAAGACCCTCTACCGGCTCACCCCGGCCGGGCAGCAGGAGGTGCGGAGCTGGGCCACCAGTGCATGGGTGCGCACCGGCGGGTTCCGCGACGAGCTGTTCCTGAAGCTGTTCGGCGCCTCCTCGCTCGGCGCCGAAGCCCTGGACGCGTTCGTCGCGGCGCAGCGCCAGACCTACCTGTCCGAACTCGCCGGGCTGACCCGGCTGCGCCGCACCCACACCGGCGACCCGCTGGTGTCCCTCCTCCTCGACGCAGCCATCGGCCACACCAAGGCCGACCTGGAACTGGTGGAGGGCGCGGCCGCGCGGCTCGCGCCGACGGCCGGGCGGGGCGAGTCCGCGGCGGACGGCGACTCCGGGAACGTCAGCCGCCGTCGCCCGGCCTGAAGGAGCTCACCTGCGGGACCGACGCCTTGCCCGTGTTGGAGACCTTGCCGCCCTTCCACGCCACCTTGATCGACGCGGTCTCGCCCGGCGGGGTGACGAGGACCGCCGCCGGGGTCACGGTGGTCACGCCGGTGGCCGCCGGATCGGTGAACGTCAGCGCCGACCACGTGCCGGCGCCGGAGTTCAGCGTCACCGTCGGCTCCTCCTGGCCGGCGGCCCGCTCGGGGTCCGGCGTGACCGCCTCGCCTGCGCCGTCGACGGAGGCGATGCCGGGGAAGCCGTAGACCGTGCAGGTGCGGCCGGAGCCGTTGGTCAGGACGGCGGCGAAGTGCTCCTGACCGGCTCCGGGATCGTTCGGGCCGCCTTCACCACGGGCTCTTCCTGGCAGAGCCGCCGGGCAGGGGCACGGGGAAGGCGCTGGTGGTGATGCTGCTGGTGCAGCTCGGGGGGTGGCGGTGACGAAGCTGCTGAATCTGCGGCTGCCCCGGGTGGCCGGCTGAGATGCGAGGGCTCGGCCGAGAGCTGAGCGGGACCGGCCGCGCCCGGTACGGCCGCAGGCCCCGGACCGCGCGTCGCGGTCCGGGGCCCTGCCCCATGGGGTGCCGCCGTGCGGCGGCGGTGCGTCAGCTCTGTGCGGTGTCGTCGCTCCTCTGCCCGGCGCCCTCGGCTGCGCCTGCCTTCTCGCGCATCTTGCGCACCAGCTCCGCCTTCTGGTCGGCGGCACCCTGGCGGTCGAGGTTGCGGTGCGGACCGTTGTTCTGCCGTTCGGCGCGGGACAACTTCTTGCGCTGGCCGCCGCCCATGCCCACGGGGTTGTTGATGTTCTTGCTCACGGGTTCTCCCGGAATGATGTGAAGTGATCTACGGATTCATCGGTGGGGGACGGGCGCGGCGACGTCGAAGGACGTCAGCAAGGGCCCATCACGCTCTCACTCGTAAATCGGCGTCTGGAAGAACATGACCATGACGTTACCCGGTTCCGTCGGCCCTGCACAGCAAGTTCTTCGCCGTCCCGGCGTCGGCCGGGCCTTCGGCGAGCGCCCGGGGTCAGCCGTTTCCTTCCAGCCAGCCAGCCAGCCAGCCAGCGGACCATGCCCTCTCACATCACGGAGCCCCGCCAAAGGAAGGCGAGCCGGCGGGGGTTCTGCGGCGCCATTCCCGTCACGCCCCTGTCACGGCTTCGTCAACAACCTCAGCATCGTCGCCGACAGCCCCGGCTGAGCCGCACCCTTGACCTCAACTTTGGTTCAGGTACAACACTCGGCGCATGAAGACCTCAAACAGCAGCACCATTCTCTTCCGCAATACCATGCGCATCACCGACGGCCACCTCGACGACTTCCGGCACGCCATCGCGCAGGCGGTGGCATTCACTCAAGAGCACGGCCCCCAGCTCATGGTGGACGTCTTCATCGACGAGGAGCGGATGCTGGCGCACAGTTTCCAGCTCTACCGCGACTCCGATGCCATCCGCGCCCACTGGCGGCTGTCGGATCCGTACATCCGCGAGGTGATGGAGCACTGCACCGTGCAGCACTTCGAGATATTCGGTGCACCGGACCAGGACATCGTGGCAGCCATCAAGACCCCCGACGGCGAATCGTTCCCCTTCGCCATCTCGCCCCGCCTCGCTGGCTTCAACCGTCTTGAGACGCCCGGTCGGGGCGAATCACCCTCTTAGAGAGCGGTTCGTGATTCTCTGAGTCGGTTTGTGGTCGCCTGATGGTGTGGGGTGTGAGCGGGATCCGCGGGTCCGCGACGCGGGGACTGGTTGGGGTTGGCGGGGTGAGTGAACGGAAGCCGTATCCCAGCGACTTATCGGACGAGCAGTGGTCGTTGATCGAACCTGTGATCACCGCGTGGAAGGGCCGGCACCGGTAGGTCAGCGGTCATCAGGGCGCCTACGACATGCGGGAGTTCGTGAACGCGATCCTCCGCCAGGGGCGGACCGGCTGCCAGTGGGCCCACCTCCCGCACGATCTGCCGCAGAAGAGCGCGACGTACTACTACTTCGCCGCCTGGCAGGACGACGGAACCGACCAGGTCATCCATGAACTCCTGCGCTGCCAGGTCCGTGAACGCGCCCGGCGATGAGAGGACCCGACCCTGGTGGTGCTGGACACCCAGTGTGTCCACACGGCGAGCGGGGTCCCCGCTTCCACGACCGGCCGCGATCCGGCCAAGCGGGTGCCGGGCCGCAAGCGCGGCCTGGCCGTGGACGTCCTCGGCCTGCCGTCGCAGCCGATCTCCCGCCGAGGCCGGACCAAAGCGTTCCGGTGCGGCCTCGGCCTCGGGCCCGGCGTCCCGAAGCCGGGATGCCGGGCCCGTGGGGGGCCTTGCACTGTGCCCGCCTGGGCCGCGCGGGCTGTTCAGGCGCTCATAGTGCAAGGACCCCTTACTCAGGGCGCGCGATCAGGCGGGGCGGATGTTCTCCGCCTGCGGGCCCTTCTGGCCCTGCGTGACGTCGAACTCGACCTTCTGGCCCTCCTGCAGCTCGCGGTAGCCCTGGCTGGCGATGTTGGAGTAGTGGGCGAAGACGTCGGGGCCGCCGCCCTCCTGCTCGATGAAGCCGAAGCCCTTCTCGCTGTTGAACCACTTCACTGTGCCCTTGGCCATGACTGTCTCCTTTGAGGGAAACCGGGCACGCACCCTGCGCGACCGGGAGGTGATCGCCCTGGTCCGGAGAGGCGCTGAACAGCAAGAACGCCCGTGATGGCGATCACGGGCGAACGAAACTTCGGAACCACGACTGCTGATCACAACGCTATAACGGCATGACGGAAGTCGCTAGCGAAAACACGCCAGTATCCGGCCCGGAACGAAGGGCTGGATCTCCCGTGGGGCTCGGCCGATGCCGATCGAGCAGTTTCGCGCACCTGGACTCCCCCGCCCAGGCCCTGCGCCTGGACGACACCGAGCGGGGCCACCTCTACGCCCTGGCCCGTGCGGCCACCGGTGCGGCCCGGGTCCGGCGCCGCCCGAAGAAGGCCACCGTACGGCCGAGTGTGCTGCGCATCCTCGAGGGTCTGCAGGACCAGCCGGCGCAGGTGCGCGACATGGAGAAAAGCCGGAGCATGACCGCGCGGATTCCCCATGTGTCCCTCAGCAACGGCGTGCGGATGCCGATCCTCGGCTTCGGCGTCTTCCGGATCCCTGAGGACCGGACCCGGCAGGCGCTTCTCCAGGACCGGGCGGCCGGTTCGGCCACGGAAGGCGGTACCGCTGCCACCACTCCCTGTCCCCGGTCCCCGGCGTGATCCGATCATCGTGCCGAGTCGCCCCCTGCGGGTGCCCCGCCCCGTCGGAAAAGAAGATCACACAGGCTATGGATCACCCTGTCCCGCTCTCCGGGTACCGTCAGGGTATGAGTCATCCGCACCCCGAGCTGAAAGCCGCCCCGCCCCTTCCCGAGGGAGGGCTGCGAGTCACCGCCCTGGGCGGCCTAGGTGAGATCGGCCGCAACATGACCGTCTTCGAGCACGCGGGCAAGCTGCTCATCGTCGACTGCGGCGTGCTGTTCCCCGAGGAGACCCAGCCAGGCGTGGACGTGATCCTGCCGGACTTCACCTCGATCCGGGACCGGCTGGACGACATCGTGGCCGTGGTACTCACCCACGGCCACGAGGACCACATCGGGGGCGTGCCGTACCTGCTGCGCGAACGGTCCGACATTCCCGTCGTCGGCTCCAAGCTGACGCTGGCGTTCCTGGAGGCCAAGCTCAAGGAACACGGCATCCGGCCGCGCACGGTGCGGGTGCGGGAGGGCGACCGGCGCGGCTTCGGCCCCTTCGACTGCGAGTTCGTGGCAGTCAACCACTCCATCCCCGACAGCCTCGCGGTCGCGATCCGCACCCGGGCCGGGATGGTGCTGCACACCGGCGACTTCAAGATGGACCAGTTCCCTCTCGACGACCGCATCACCGATCTGCGCGCCTTCGCCCGCCTCGGTGAGGAGGGCGTGGACCTGTTCCTCACCGACTCCACCAACGCCGAAGTGCCCGGCTTCACCACCTCCGAGCGTGAGCTGAACCCGGCGATCGAGCAGGTGATGCGCACCGCGCCGCGCCGGGTCATCGTCTCCAGCTTCGCCAGCCATGTGCACCGCATCCAGCAGGTCCTGGACGCCGCCCACCAGCACGGCCGCAAGGTCGCCTTCGTCGGCCGTTCCATGGTCCGCAACATGGGCATCGCCCGTGACCTGGGCTATCTGAAGGTCCCGTCCGGTCTGGTGGTGAGCACGAAGGAGCTGGAGAAGCTCCCGGACCACAAGATCACTCTGGTGTGCACCGGCTCCCAGGGCGAACCGATGGCCGCGCTGTCACGGATGGCCAACCGCGACCACATGATCCGCATCGGCAAGGGCGACACCGTCCTGCTCGCCAGTTCCCTCATCCCCGGCAACGAGAACGCCATCTACCGGGTGATCAACGGACTCACCCGGTGGGGTGCCAACGTGGTCCACAAGGGCAACGCCAAGGTGCACGTCTCCGGGCACGCGAGCGCCGGCGAACTCGTCTACTGCTACAACATCGTCAAACCCCGCAACGTCATGCCTGTGCACGGCGAATGGCGCCACCTGCGGGCCAACGGCGACCTCGCCATCCGTACCGGTGTCGACCCCGACCGGGTCGTCATCGCCGAGGACGGCGTCGTCGTCGACCTGGTCGACGGGCGCGCATCCATCACCGGCAAGGTCCCCGCCGGCAACGTGTACGTGGACGGCATGGAAGTCGGCGGCGCGACCGAAGCGTCCCTCAAGGACCGCCTCACCCTCGCCGCCGAAGGCGTGGTCACGGTGGTGGCCATCGTCGACGCGGACACCGGCGCCCTCACCGAGGCCCCCGACTTCCTGGCCCGTGGTTTCGTCCACGACGACACCACCTTCGAGCCGGTCATCCCCGTCATCGAGAAGACCCTGGCCACCGCAGCCGAGGAAGGCGTCGGGGACGCCCGCCAACTCGAACAGCTCGTCGCCCGCGCCGTGGCGAACTGGGCGTTCCGCACGCACCGCCGCAAGCCCCTCATCATCCCCGTCATCATCGACGCCTGAGCCACAGCGCGGCAGCACGGTCCCCGTTCCGGTCGCGGTCCCGCGGCATCTGGGTCGGGGACGGGAGTCATACGCCGAGGGAAGGGTCACATCCAGGCGGTGCTCTCCGTTACCCGCCGCCGCGTCACCGTCCTCTGGGCCCTCCTGCGTGACGGATGCCCGCCTCTGCGGAGCACCTGGATGCCGGCTGCTGTGTCAGTCGGCATCCAAGGACCCTGGACATCAGTTTCCGCGCAGCTCAAGAGTGCAGTACTTGACACTGCCCCCGGCCTCGAGGAGTTCGGTCACGTCGACTCCGATGGGCTCGAATCCCCGCCTCCGAAGGTCGTCCGAGAGCTGCGGGGCAATCTCCGGCAGGACGACGTGACGGCCATCGGACAATGCGTTGGACGACGGCACACACGGAGCGCGCGGCGTCCCGCGGCTCCTGCATGCCTGCCACCACGCAGGCGGAGCCGGTGCTCCGCGAACCGGCACACCGCGTCATTCCGAAGGAATGCGAAACTCGAACTCAGGACGGTCCCACGGCACGGAGGGCGGCTTCGCGAGCGCGGTCCCGGTCCGTACTGCACCGGCGCGGTGGTAGAAGCCCTCGGCGGGAAGATGCGCCACGACCTTGACACGGTCGAGCCCGGCGGCACGGGCCTCGGACTGCATGTGCGCGACGAGCAGGAGCCCGATACCCCGTCCTTGCGCTTCGTCGGCGACGAACAGCAGGTCGAGCTCCGGTGGAGCGACGACGAGCGAGTAGAACCCGAGGACCCGGCCTCCCTGCTCGTCGGCGCCGACGGCGACGAAGACGCGGTGGGCCTCGATGTAGTCAGGACCGACCCGGTAGCCGGCGACTGCGGCTGCGTACTTGCCCTCATAGGCGCCTGAGCCACGCACGAGCCGCGTGAGCCGTTTGGCATCCCGCGCGACGGCCCTCCGTATCGTGACCGGTCGGCTGATCGGGGAAGTGCGTGAACTCATCGGGAAAGTATTCCGCACCGGGCAGTGCCTGCGTTCGGCGGGTCGGCTGCTCGGGCAGGGGGTCCTGCGCCCCTCCCGGGAACCGCTAGGGCCCTTCTGATGGATCTCCGTGGGAGAAGGAGCGGCGTCCGGTGCGTGCTCTCGGCGTGCGGCGCGGAAGTCCCCGTAGCGGCGCTAATTGGGCTTTCGCGCGGTGCGGCGAGAGTGCGTGCCGGGCGTCGCGACGCCGCGGAAATCCATCAGAAGGGCCCTAGGGAAGTTTCGCATGGGCCGCCCGCAGTCGCGGAGGTCAGCAGCCGGACGACCTCCGTGCCGGTGTCCTGGTCGAGAGCGCCGGTGAGCTCGTCGGCGCAGCGCTGCCGAGCGACCCGGGTGCCCGGGGTGCAGGCCGATCGCGCGTCCCGTGGTCGGGCCGTCGCCGGTAAGCGCTCCAGACCGGCGTCCCCGACCCCGGGCTGCCCGCCCTCGAAGGAGGCGGCTCCGGTCTCGATCAGCCCGTCCGGGGCGAGCCCCTTGCCCTTTTCGATCGACGGCAGCCAGCGGTGGTGGGCGATCGGGTGGGCGTTGACGAACCCGTTCGTCTCGGACGGTTCGCGCAGGGTCACCACGGCCTGGGCCAGGCGCCGCACGGCGCACACGGCGCCTCCGGCAGCGACTGGGACGCCCGGCGGGATGCGACGCGGACGGCCGGACCCCGGCCGCGCGGCTACGGACGCGGGCGCCGACCCGAGCGCCGCGGGGCCAGCTCCTCGCCGGCGAGGAGCTCCCGCCGGCGCTGCTCGCCGTGCTCCTCGAGCCGGCCGACGATGGCGCGCAGGCTGTCGGCGAGCTGGAGGCACTGCTCGGGGCCCAGCGGGGCGGAGACGAACGCCTCCTCCGCGTTGAACGCCGGGAACAACTCCTCCATGAGCTTCTCCCCCTCGGGGGTCAGGGAGAGCAGGACCCGGCGACGGTCCTCGGGGTGGGGGGAGCGGGCCACGAGGCCGCGCGCCTCGAGGGTGCGCGAAACGCCGGTCAGCGTCCCCTTGGAGATGCCCGCCTCCTCGGCGACCGACCAGGTCTCCGCCTCACCCCAGATCCACAGCACCCACAGCACGACGAAGCTGGTCCACGTCAGCTCGTGCGGACGCAGGACCGAGTTCTCCAGGTGGTTGCGGACGGCCGCGGCGGCCCGGTGGATGTTGCCCACGGCGGCCATGGCCTCGCGCTGCAGCGTCAGGCCGCCCAGCCGCTGTCGTACGGCCTGCTCGGTCTCGGTGATGGATCGACGAGGCCCGGGCACAGGCTCCCCCTTCGTGTCGCGGGCGACGCACGGCCGCCGACAAGTTGTTTGCAGTCAAAAGTATCCCGCACGCCACTCGGTCCGGCGGCCGTCACGTGCGGGCAAAATCCGCGTGACCCTCTTGCGGGCGGTACACCCGACACGCATTGTTTGGCATCAAATGATCTTCCCGGCGCCATCGGCCGGACATCGAACTGCCACAAACTGCGCGAGCAAGTCGGACAATGCCCAACTCATCGCCCGCATCGCCCGCGATCGCGTCCTGCCCTTCCTCCTCAACACGGTCGGCGCCGTCATCCTCGTGGTCTGGATCGATATCGCCCTCTCCCGACTCCGCCTGCGGCAGACCACCGAACACACCCCCGGCTGCGGCGGGTCAGAGCTCGCCGTCGGAACCGCCCAGGCCCGTCAGGGCGCCCACCGGGTCGGAGTCGGCGGTGCCGCGCGGCCACCAGTCGTCCCGGCCCGGCTCCGACTCGTACGGGTACCACAACCCGTCGCGGCCGAAGCGGAGTTGTACATGGCCGGCGGGGTGAGTGAGGCGGTTGCGCCAGGGGCGGAAGGCGGGCAGGTCGGCGGCGCGGAGGAGCGGGCGGGCCCGGTCGAAACGTCCCGCCGGCGGGTCCCAGGGCTCTTCCAGCACGGCGAGTCCGTCCGGGCCGCCCTGGCGCCAGGCGGCGACGGCACGCGCCAGCTCGGCGGGGGTACGGCCGGTGGCTCCGGCGAGCGCGGCGTAGAGGGCGCGGGTGGCGGCGGTGAGTCCGGAGCCGGGACGGGACGCGGCGAGCCGTACGGCGTCCTGCCACGGGGTCAGTTCGCCGATCTCGTCGCGACCGGTGGTGAGGAGGGCGTGGGCGCGGGCGGCCGCGTCGGTGGCGAGCTGGTCGAGCGCGAAGGAGTCGGGGCCACCGGGCGCCGACGGGTAGGCGGGGGGCTGCCCGGGGTGCGGCGGCACGGGCAGCGGGGCGGGCAGCGGCGGGAGCCGACGGCCGGGGTCGAGGACGTCGGTGGCCCGGACGCCGGGCAGTGGCTCCGGCTCGTGCTCCTGGGCGGCGCGGGCCGCACGGGTGACGTTGCGGCGGGAGAGCGCGTCGAGCAGTTCGCGCTCGCCCCGGCCGCGCAGCAGGAGCAGTACGAACGGGTCCGCGTCGAGCAGGCGTGCGGTCTGGTAGCACAGGGCGGCGGCGTGTTTGCAGGGGTGGCCGCGGTCCGGGCAACTGCACTGGGGCTCCAGGTCCCCGGGGCCGGGCAGCAGGGGCACACCGCACTCGGCGAGGGATTCCGGCATCTCCTTGTCGAGCAGCGCCGCGATGTGCGCGGGGCGCTCGACGGCCGCCTCCAGGAAGCGCTCCCAGTCGGCGTCGTCGAGGGTGCGCAGCCGCACCTGCACCCGGTACGGGCGCGGCCGGCTGCCCTGTACGTACGCCAGGACGAGACCGGGGGTGACCGTGATGGCGTCCACGTTGCCCTGCTCGGCGTATCCCCGCCCCCGCGCCAGCCGTTCGGCGTCCAGCGCGCCTTCCTCCAGCGCGGTGACCCAGGCACTGCCCCACCAGGTCTCGGCGAACCGGACGTTCCCGTCCCCGGCCGACCGCGAGGGGAAGGCCGCGAAGGTGCGGCGGTGGTCGCCGTCGCGCGCATGGGCGGCCATGGAGCGGGGGGTGGCGCGGGGGTGTTCGGTGGGCGAGGACGGCGTGGCGGCGGGCGACGGTCCGGAGGACGAAGAGCCGGAGGACGAAGAGGGCGTGGCGGCGCGCGACGGCTCGGAGGGCGGGGAAGCCGTGGCGGCGCCCGACGGCTCGGGGAACGGAGAGGCCGTCCTGCTGTGGGGAGGCTCGGCGGACGAGGACGGCGTCGACCTGCCGGGAGCTTCGGCGGAGGGGGTGGGTGACGTGCTGTGGGCCGGGCCGGCGGGGGTGTCCCGCTCGGCCGGGGCGGGCTCCGGGGCCGGCTCCTCCGACGGCATCCGGAACGCCCCCGCGAGCAACTGCCGTACCTCACGTGCCCGTTCGTCGGCGACCCGGTCACGTGGGCGAAGGGGACGCGAGGGACTGGACGGGCGAGCGCTCCGGGAAGCCCGAGCGGTGCTGGGCGCGGTGCCGTCGGCCGGCCCCTGCCGCGCCTCCGCGCGCGCCGCACGCAAGGCCTCACGGGCGGCGTCCCCGGGCCGGGAGCCGACGGAACCCTGCGGCCGCCGAGTGGTGCCGGTTGCCGGGGCCGGGGCGACTGCCGGGTCGGTCGACGGCGCCGGGGCCGGGCCGACTGCCGGGTCGGTCGAGGGCGCCGAGGCAGAAGGTACCGCCGGGCCGGGGCCCGTGGCCGACCCGGGGCCCTCGGCTTCGGCGCCGCCCGCACCAGACACCGGCCCCCCACCACCAGACACTTGCCCTCCACCCGACGTCCGGCCCCCACCGGACGCCCCTCCCCCACCAGACACTTCGCCCCCACCCGACGCCTGCCCCCCGCCGGACGCCTCTCCCCCGCCGGACACCTGACCCGCGTCCGGCAACCGCCCCGCTCCGGGCGCCCGGCCCGCGCCCGACACCCGCTCTGCGGCCTCCCCCTGCCCTGTCCCCGGCGGGTGCTCGACCGCGCGCTCCCCCTCGCGGCCCCGGGTCTCCCGCGCCTCCCGCGCCTCGCGGAGCGCCCGGCGGGCCGCGTCCGCGGGGCGGGGGGTGTCGCGGGGCTCGTCGGCGCCGGGCATCACGCCTCCCTCCGCAGGCGGACCAGGTCGGACAGTTCACGGTCCGTCAATTCGGTGAGGGCGGACTCGCCGGAGCCGAGGATCGCGTCGGCGAGGGCGCGCTTGGATTCCAGCATCTCGGCGATGCGGTCCTCGACCGTGCCCTCGGTGATGAGGCGGTGGACCTGGACGGGCTGGGTCTGGCCGATGCGGTAGGCGCGGTCGGTGGCCTGTTCCTCCACGGCCGGGTTCCACCAGCGGTCGAAGTGGACGACATGGCCCGCGCGGGTGAGGTTCAGGCCGGTGCCGGCCGCCTTCAGGGAGAGCACCAGGACCGGGGTCCCGCCGCTCTGGAAGCGGTCCACCATGCGCTCGCGTTCCGGTACCGGGGTTCCGCCGTGGAGGAGGTCCACGGGAACCGCGCGGCCGGCGAGGTGGGCGGTGATGAGGCGGGCCATGCCGACGTACTGGGTGAAGACGAGCGCCGAGCCGTCCTCGGCGAGCAGGGTGTCCAACAGCTCGTCCAGCAGGGCGAGTTTGCCGGAGCGGGCGGCGAGGGCGTCACCGGTGGCGGGGGTGTCCTCCTTGAGGTACAGCGCCGGGTGGTCGCAGATCTGCTTGAGCGCGCCGAGGAGTTTGAGGACCAGGCCGCGGCGGGCGATGCCCTGCGCCGTCTCGATGGCGAGCATCGACTCGCGCACCACCGCCTCGTACAGCGCTGCCTGTTCGCGGGTGAGCGGGACCGGGTGGTCGGTCTCGGTCTTGGGCGGCAGCTCGGGGACGATGCCCGGGTCGGACTTCTTGCGGCGCAGCAGGAACGGCCGGACCAGGCGGGCGAGGCGCTCCACCGCCTCCGCGTCCTCGCCCGTCTCCACGGCGCGGGCGTGGCGGGCGCGGAAGGACTTCAGGGGGCCGAGGAGGCCGGGGGTCGTCCAGTCCAGCAGTGCCCACAGCTCGGAGAGGTTGTTCTCGACAGGGGTGCCGGTGAGGGCCACCCGGGCGGGGGACGGGAGGGTGCGCAGGGCCTTGGCGGTCGCCGAGTAGGGGTTCTTCACGTGCTGTGCCTCGTCGGCGACGATCATGCCCCACGGCTGGTCGGCGAGTGTCGGGGCAGCCGAGCGCATGGTGCCGTAGGTGGTGAGGACGAAGCCGCCGGTCAGGCCCTCCAGGGTGCGGTCGGGGCCGTGGAAGCGGCGGACGGTGACGCCGGGGGCGAAGCGGGTGATCTCGCGCTGCCAGTTGCCGAGGAGGGAGGCGGGGCAGACCACGAGGGTCGGTTCGGTGCGGGCCCGCTTCAGGTGCAGGGCGATGACGGTGATCGTCTTGCCGAGGCCCATGTCGTCGGCGAGGCAGCCGCCGAGGCCGAGGGAGGTCATGAGGTCGAGCCAGGCGAGGCCGCGGAGCTGGTAGTCGCGGAGCGTGGCGTGCAGGCCGGCGGGCGGGTCGGCGGGGTGCACGCCGGTGGTGAGGCGGTCGCGCAGGGCGGCGAGGGCGCCGACGGGGACCGCCTCGACGGTCTCGCCGTCGACCTCTGCGGTGCCGGTGAGGGCGACGGACAGGGCGTCGACCGGGTCCAGCAGCCCGAGTTCGCGCTTGCGCGCCTTGCGGACGAGCGCCGGGTCGACCAGCACCCACCGGTCCCGCAGGCGGACGACCGGTCGGTGGGCCTCGGCGAGGGCGTCCATCTCGGCCTCGGTGAGCGGATCGCCGCCGAGCGCCAGCTGCCAGCGGAACCGGAGGAGTTCCCCGCTCTCGAAGAAGCCGGTGCCGTCGGTCGCCGAACCGGGCGCGGGCCGGACGACCGCGGCGGCGGCGAGGTCCTGGGCGAGGTCCCGCGGCCAGTGCACGGCGACGCCGGCCGCCGCGAGCCGGGTCGCGGCCACGCCGAGCAGGTCGCTCAGCTCGTCCTCGGACAGAGGGAGCACGTCGGGTGCGTCCTGGTCGGCGAGCCGGGCGAGCGGCGGCCAGACACGGGCGGCCCGCCGCACGG
This sequence comes from Streptomyces sp. NPDC030143, assembly GCF_055573695.1. Lineage (NCBI taxonomy): Bacteria > Bacillati > Actinomycetota > Actinomycetes > Kitasatosporales > Streptomycetaceae > Streptomyces > Streptomyces sp. NPDC030143. The sequence continues at coordinate 361,330 of NZ_JBVIAY010000002.1, read as the reverse complement.
CGAGGGCCGCGTCCACCGTTGCGCGAGGGCCGAAGGCGGAGTCCGCCCGGCCCGCCCACAGGTCCGCCGCGTCGGTCACCAGTGTGGGGTCGGCGAGGCTGTGCACCTGGACGATCGCGGTGCCCGCGCGGGGCGCCCCCTCGGCGGCGTCGAACAGGTCGTACGCCGACAGGTCGAGGCGGAGCGAGACGCGCACGCCGGCGTCCATTCCGGCGGCGACCTCGGCGGCCCAGTCGTGTGCGGCGGCGGGCAGCCGCTGGGGCCGGCGGTCGGCGAAGGGTTTCCCGCACGCGTGGGGCGCGGCCGGGGTGCGGGGCAGGGTGTCCGCGACGGCGTCCAGGAAGGAGCGCACGAGGGCTTCGGGTCGGGGCAGCCGGAGCGGGCCGGGGCCGGGCAGCGGCACGGCGTGGCCCTCGTACGGGAGGGCCGCGGCGACCGCGCGCAGGTGGGCCACGTCCTCCGGGTCGAGGGGGCCGGCCCGCCAGGCGTCATGCCCGGTGGGGGTCAGGCCGGGCAGCAGGCGGCCGCGGGCGACGAGCCGCAGCGCGTGCTGTGCGGCGGCGCTCCAGCAGGCGGTCGCGGGGTGGGCGGTGGGGTCACGGCGGGCGCCCACCAGCAGCGGGAGCGCCGCGTCGAGCGGCAGGGACAGCGCGGCGGCCTGCCGTCGGCGGACGGAGGTTCCGTGGCGGCGTACGACGGTCAGCTCGGTGCGGTCGGCGTCCGGGGCGGAGGGCAGTGGGCCGTCGTCCGGGTCCCAGAGGGCGATCCGGCCCTCGCGCGGGAGGGGGGCGGGCAGGAAGACGGCGGCCAGGCGCGCGCCGAGCGGCTGTGCCGGGTGTCCGGCGGCCGCTGCCGTGGCCGTGTCGCTCATGGTGTCCACCTCCCGCCCGTGTGCCGGATCATCCGTCTTCGACTCTACGGGCGGGGTCTGACAATCGGCTCCGGCGGCCGTCCGGGCGACGTGCCGGGCGGCTCAGGGAACCGTGCGGGAGACGACGTACACCAGGGGGTGGGAGGGGTTGAAGGTGTTCACCACGACGTCCAGGGTCGGCCTCGGCTTCTTCTCCTCGCGGACGAAGCCGAAGTAGTCCCCGGGGCGGGAGCCCGGGCCGGAGAACTTCCAGCCGGTGACGTTCCGGTCGCGCTCGCCGATCGCGAGGTTGTCCTTCTCGAGGGCGGACCGGCCGAGGCCGAGTTCCGTGAGGAAGGCGTCCAGGCCGGCCTGTGTGGTCTGGAACTGCACGTAGAGGCGGCTGGTCCTCCAGTTGTTGGTCTCGTAGTAGGCGACGTTGACGGAGGGGTAAGGGACCGGCACCTGGTAGAGGCGGCGCTGCACCTTCGACGGCCAGCCCTTGGTCAGGCCGGTGGCCGAGTACTTCGCCTCCTTGTCCTTGCCGCTGTCGCGGCTCTGGTTGGCGGAGATCACCAGGTAGCCGGCCGGCACGCCGATGAGCAGCACGATGATCAGCAGGGTGAGCGCCCGGCGGCGGATCACGTGCCCCCGGGTCTCCTGCGGGCCGGCCGGGTCCTGCGTCGGGTCGGCCTGGTGGGGCAGGGCGGACGTCATGCCGTGTCCCGGGCCCGCCGGGCGGCCTCCGCGAACCGCTCGTAGCGCTCGTAGCGCTCGACGCGTCGGCGCTTGGCGCGCCGGAAGCGGCGGGCGACCAGGCGGGCGAGGTCGGCGGCGCCGACCATGCCGGCCTCGGGGCCGAGCTGGGCGCGCACGATACGGGCCTCGGGGCGGTAGCCGCGGCCGGTGAGGTGGCGTTTGAAGGCGTCGCGCGCGGGGCCGATGAGCAGGTCGTCGGCGGCCGAGACGCCGCCGCCGATGACGAAGCAGGACGGGTCGAGGGCGGCGGCGAGGTTGGCGATGCCGACGCCGAGCCACTGGCCGATGTCCTGGAGCAGCTCGATGCACATCGCGTCGCCCTCGCGGGCCAGCTCGGTGATCATGGGGCCGCTGATGTCGCCGATCTGCCCCTTGACGTGCTCGATGATCCCGTACGCCACCGGCGAGTCGGCGGCGGCGAGCTCCTTGGCCTCCCTGACCAGGGCGTTTCCGGAGCTGTACTGCTCCCAGCAACCGCGGTTGCCGCACGGGCAGCGGTGGCCGCCGGGCACGACCTGCATGTGCCCGAACTCCCCGGCGACGCCGTACTTGCCGCGCTTGACCTGGCCGTCCTCGAGGATCGCGCCGCCGATGCCGGTGCCCAGCGTGATCATGACCAGGTGGTCCTCGCCGCGGCCCGCGCCGAAGCGCCACTCCGCCCAGGCGGCGGTGTTGGCGTCGTTGTCGACGAGGACGGGCACCGCGAGGCGGCCGGCGATGCGGTCGCGCAGCGGCTCGTTGCGCCAGGACAGGTGGGGGGCGAACAGGACGCGGTTGCGGTCGGCGTCGACCCAGCCGGCCGCGCCGATGCCGACCGCGTGTACGTCGTGCCGGTCGGACAGGTCCAGGACCAGTTCGACGATCGTGTCCTCGACGACCTTCGGGCTCTTGGACTTGTCCGGGGTCTCCGTGCGGACCTTCTCCAGGATGTTGCCGTCGGCGTCGACGACGCCCGCCATCACCTTGGTGCCGCCGATGTCGATGCCGACCGTCGGCACCCGGGGCGCGGTCAGGTGCGAGCGCCGCTCCCGGGTGCCCACCGTGCGCAGCACGGTGGCTCTGCGGGAGCCGATGGGGGCGGTGAGGTCGCGGTAGGTGCTCATCGCGGCCGATTCTGCCGCACGGGTACCCGCGGTGCCGAACGGGGAGGCCGCGGCGCGGTGCCCGGACGGGCGCCGTCCGGGGGTGCGCGGGATCCGGCCGCGCGCCCCCCTCGTACTCCTACGGCGCGTTCCAGTTCGTGTCGGAGGTCCTCGAGCTCGTTCCCGCCCGCCCTCTGACGTGTCAGCTCCTCCGCGGTGAGGGAGTCCCGGGTGTGGCTGCCGGCCATCGCGCCCCTCTTCAGGAGCACGAACCTGTCTCCGACGAGATGGGCGTGGTGCGGGCTGTGGGTGATCAACACAACACCGAGACCCTGGTCCCGGGCTGCCGCCACGTACTTCAGGACCAGGCCCGACTGCTTCACCCCCAGAGCCGCCGCCGGTTCGTCCAGGACGAGGACCCTGGCGCCGAAGTGCACCGCGCGGACGATCGCGACGCACTGGCGTTCGCCGCCCGAGAGGGTGCCGATGGGCTGGTCGACGTCGCGCAGGTCGATGCCCGTGCGCAGCAGCGCGGTGCGGGTGGTGCGGCGCATGTGGTCGACGTCCAGGCGCTTGAAGGGGCCGACGCCCTTGCGGGGCTGCGAGCCGAGGCAGAAGTTGCGCCAGACCGGCATGAGGGGGACGACGGCCAGGTCCTGGTGGACGGTGGCGATGCCGCGGTCAAGCGCCTCGCGCGGCGAGGACGGCGCCGTCTCCTCGCCGTCCGGGCGCAGCAGGCCGCCGTCGTGCCGGTGCAGACCCGCAAGACGGTGCTGAGGCCGCCCGCGCGCAGGAAGCCGTCGCCTGCGCGGACATGGCGCTCCGTACGCGTGGCGGCGTACCGGGCGGGCTCAGGGCCGTACGAGCAGCTGGAACTCGAAGGAGTAGCGGGTCGGCCGGTAGATGTGGTCGCCGAACTCGACGGCGCGGCCGGTGTCGTCGAAGGTGGTGCGCTGCATGGTGAGCAGCGGGGCGCCCTCCTCCTCGGCCAGCCGTTCGGCCTCGGCCTCGGTGGCGGCGCGGGCGCCGATCGACTGGCGGGCGCTGTGCAGGGTGATCCCGGCGGCCCGCATCAGCCGGTAGAGGCCGGTGGCCTGGAGCTGGGCGGTGTCGAGGTCGAGCAGTCCGGACGGCAGGTGGTTGCACAGGTAGGCCATCGGCTCCCCGTGCGCCAGCCGCAGCCGCTCCACCCGGTGCACCTCGCCGCCCTCGGCGACACCGAGCGCGGCGGCCACCTCTGCGGTGGCGGGGACGACCGTGTTGACCAGGACCGTCGTCGCTGGGCGCTGGCCGGCGGCCTCCAGGTCGTCGTAGAGGCTGCTGAGCTCCAGCGGGCGCTTGACCTGACTGTGCACGACCTGGGTGCCGACACCCCGGCGGCGCACCAGCAAACCCTTGTCGACCAGGGACTGGATGGCCTGGCGCACGGTCGGGCGGGAAAGGCCGAGCCGGGCCGCGAGCTCGATCTCGTTGCCCAGCAGGCTGCCCGGGGTGAGGGACCCGTGCTCGATCGCGGCTTCCAGCTGCTGGGACAGCTGGAAGTACAACGGCACCGGAGAACTCCTGTCCACACGGAGGTCCAGCTGCACGGTCGGGTCCACTTCAGGTTTCGGCACGCGCCCGAGCGTAGCCGCGCGGTCGATTGACGGGAAGTTGTGCAGTCCGATTGTCCGGACATACGGATTGACAGGGCGAGGGCCACGACGCCACGGTGATTCCATGCGCATCGGGGTCATCGGGACGGGCCGCATCGGCACCATTCATGCGAACACACTGAGCCGTCACCGCGAGGTCGGATCCCTGATCCTCACGGACGCGGAGCCCGCGCGGGCGCAGGAGCTGGCGCTGCGCCTGGGTGAGACGGCCGCTCCCGGGGTGGACGAGATCTTCCGCTGGGGAGTGGACGCCGTGGTCATCACGGCCTCCACCTCGGCCCACGCCGAACTGATCGGTCGGGCAGCGCGCTCCGGGCTGCCGGTCTTCTGCGAGAAGCCCATCGCGCTGGACCTGGCGGGGACCTTACAGGCGATCGCCGAGGTCGAGGCGGCGGGGACGGTCCTGCAGATGGGGTTCCAGCGCCGCTTCGACGCGGGGTACACCGGGGCGCGGGAGGCGGTGCGCTCGGGCCGGCTCGGCCGGCTGCACACCGTGCGGGCGGTGACGTCCGACCAGTCGCCGCCGCCCGCCGCGTGGCTGCCGGTGTCCGGGGGGCTGTTCCGGGACGCGCTGATCCACGATTTCGACGTGCTGCGCTGGGTGACCGGGCGGGAGATCGTCGACGTGTACGCCGCCGGGTCGGACGCCGGGCCCGCGATGTTCCGGGCGGCGGGCGACGTCGACACCGCGGCCGCGGTCCTCACCCTCGACGACGGCACGCTCGCCACGGCGACGGCGACGCGGCTGAACGGCGCGGGTTACGACGTCCGTATGGAGCTGGCCGGCGAGCTGGACCAGGTCGTCGTCGGGCTCGACGACCGCACGCCGATCGCCTCCACCGAGCCCACGGGGCCCCCGGCCGCGGACAAGCCCTGGACCGGCTTCCTGGAGCGTTTCGGCCCCGCCTACGAGGCGGAACTCAACGCCTTCGTCGACGTCATCCGCGGTGGCCGCCCCAATCCCTGCGACGGCCGCGAGGTCCTCCAGGCCCTCCGCGTCGCCGAGGCCTGCGAGCGTTCCCGCCGCGAACGCCGGGCGGTGTCACTGGCGGAGATCCCCGGAGGGAACACCGGTCCCGGCGGCTCGGGCCCCGGCGACTCGGGCCCCGGCGACTCGGGCCCGGTGAACCTGGGTCCGGCCCTCGAGAGCTCGGGCTCCGCCGGCTCGGGCCCGGTGAACCCGGGTCCGGCCGACGAAGGCTCGGGCCCTGATGCCTCGAGTTCCGGCGGCTCGGGGCCCGCCGGCTCGGGCCTGGGAGGGCCGGGAGGCCCGGGTTCAGCGGGCCCGGTCGCGGGCCCGGCCCTGGGAAGCCCGGGTTCAGCAGGCCCGGTCGCGGGCCCAGCCCTGGGAAGCCCGGGTGCAGCAGGCCCGGTCGCGGGCCCAGCCCTGGGAAGCCCGGGTGCAGCAGGCCCGGCCCAGGGAGACCCGGGACCAGCAGGCCCGGTCGCGGGAGACCCTGGCCCGGAAAGCGTTCCCGGTACCTGGGCCGGCGCACCGGCAGGCACAGCCCCGGCGGAGACAGCTCCTTACGGGTCGCCAGGAGGATCCGGGCTGCCGGAGCACCTTGGAGCTCCGGCGTCCCAGCCGTGGCCGCCCGACCATCTCGATGCCGCAGCCCAGCCATGGCCGCCCAGCCACCCCGACACCCCGACCCAGCCATGGCCACCCAGCCACGCCGACACCCCGACCCAGCCATGGCCCGGTCTCCCCGAGGCCCCGGCGCAGCCCCCGGTCGCCCGCGAAACGACGGCCCAGCCCTGGCCCACGGGAACCGCACCCTCCGACCGGCCCGGCTCGCGGGCCGTGCGGGGGCACCCGCACGGGTCCGACGTGCCGGATCCGCCGGGACGCCAGGACACCGCCCCCGGCCACGGTTGACCCGGGCCACGCCCGACGGACAGGCCCCACCGGCCCAAGTCATCCGGACCGCCGACAGTCGGCGGACGGGCCCCACCGGCACAGGCGACCCAGGCCGCCGACGCCGGTCGGACGTGTCCCACCAGGACAGGTGGCAGCGGCCTGCCGGTGCGCGGGTCCTACCAGCGCACCGGCAGGCTCCGCATCCCCCGTATCAGCATGCCCGGCAGCCAGTCGCCTGGTGGGCCGGCCAGGGCGAGGCGGGGGGCGCGGTCGAGCAGGGAGCGCAGGGCCGTGCGGGCCTCCAGGCGGGCCAGAGGGGCGCCCAGGCAGTAGTGGATGCCGTGGCCGAAGGCGAGGTGGCCGCGGGTGTCGCGGCGGATGTCGAAGCGGTCGGGGTCGGGATGGCGGGCCCCGTCGCGGTCGGCGGCGGTGAGGCCGATGACCACCTGCTCGCCCCGCCCGATGGGTGTACCGCCGATCTCCAGCGGCTCGGCCGCGAAGCGGAACGTGGCGCTCTCGACCGGGCCCTCGTAGCGCAGGGCCTCCTCGACGGCGCCGTCCAGCAGCGTCATGTCGGCGCGCAGGGCGGCGAGTTGGTCGGGGTGGGTGAGCAGGGCGTGGACGGCGTTGGTGATGAGGTTGACCGTCGTCTCGTGACCGGCGATGAGGAGCAGGAACGCCATGCCGCGCAGTTCGCCCGGCGAGAGCCGGTCGCCGTCCTCGGCGGTCGTCCGGATCAGGTCGCTCAACAGGTCGTCGCCGGGACCGGAGCTCCGCTTGTCCTCGATCAGCTCGGCGAGGTACCCGGCGAGCCGCACGAAGGCGTCGTGGGCGCTCTCCCGGCTGGTCGGCGCGACCGTCTCGGTGGAGAGCTTGCGGAACTCGGTGCGGTCCATCTCGGGGACGCCGAGCAGTTCGCAGATGACGGTGAGGGGCAGCGGGTAGGCGAGCGACTCGACGAGGTCGGCGCGGCCGTGCGGCAGCATCACGTCGAGCAGGTCGTCGGTGATCTGCTGGATCCTGGGCCGCAGCCCCTCCACCCGGCGCGCGGTGAAGGCGCGGGAGACCAGCGCGCGCAGCCGCGTGTGCTGCGGCGGGTCGGTGATCAGCAGGTACTTGCCGATCAGTTCCTCGTCGTCGAAGGTGATGCCGATCCGGCGGCCGTCCTTGGCCAGCCGCGCGTCGGCGAGCGCCGCGCGCGCCTCCAGGTACCCGACGACGAGCCACGCCTCGTGGTCCGCGTCGGCCCCCGGCAGCCGTACCTTGTGGACCGGGCCGCGCTCGCGCAGCCGCGCGTACACCGGGTGCGGGTCCCTGCGGAACCCCTCCCCGAACTCCCCCAGGTCGATCTTCTCGCCCATGACGCTCCCCCCTCCCGTCACCCGCCCCAACGAACGGGCCGGCCCTCTAGTGCCCGCCGTCCGCCTCGTCCCCGCCGTCCGCCTCGTCCCCGCTGTCCGCGGTTTCCTCCAGCAGCCCCGCGTCGTACGCCAACAGGGCGATCTGCACCCGGTTGTTGAGGCCGAGCTTGGCCAGGACGCGGGAGACGTGGGCCTTGACCGTGGCGACGCTCATGAACAGCCCGGCGGCGATCTCGGCGTTGGACAGGCCCCGGCCGACCGCTACGGCGACCTCGCGTTCGCGTGCGCCGAGGGCCGCGATCCGCTCGCGCGCACGGGCGCGCCGGGTGTCGGCGGAGGCGCCGGCCGCGTGGTCCATCAGCTGGCGGGTGACGGTGGGGGACAGCACGGGGTCGCCGGCCGCGACCCGGCGCACGGCGTCGACGATCTCGGCGGGCGGGGTGTCCTTCAGGACGAACCCGGCGGCGCCCGCGCGCAGGGCCCGCAGCACCTGTTCGTCGGCGTGGAAGGTGGTGAGGACCACGACCTGCGGGGCGTCCTCGCGGGCCCGCAGCCTGCGGGTGGCGGTCAGGCCGTCCACCGACGGCATCCGGAGGTCCATGAGGACGACGTCCGGGCGGGTGCGGTCGACGAGCGCCTCGGCCTCGTCGCCGTCGCCCGCCTCGCCGACGATCTCGATGTCGTCGGCGCCGCCCATCATGAAGGACAGACCGGCGCGCACCAGGGGATCGTCGTCGACGAGGAGGAGTCTGATCGCAGTCATGGCCCCTACGTAATCACGGTCGTGGACGGGGAGTTGGGCGGTCGACGGCCCGGACGGCCGGTTCAGAGCTCCGAACAAGAGGGGAGGCCGGCTCGCGCCGACTGGCACGCACGCTCGCCGCGTTGCCGAAAACCCCTGGTAGCTCCGCTACGAGGAGCTTCCAGCGCGTTGCGATCGCACGCACCGGACGCCGCGACCTGATCGGCCTCCCCTTTCGTCCGGAGCTCTCAGGCCGCGGGCCACGGCAGCCACGCCCGCACCTCGAACCCCCCGTCCGCGCGCGGACCGTGCTCCAGTCGGCCGCCGGTCAGGACGGCGCGTTCGGTCAGGCCGATCAGGCCCTGGCCGGAGCCGGGAACGGGCGGTACGTCGCCCTCGGGGGCGGGGTTGCGGACGGCCACGGTGAGGCCCTCCCCGGGCCCGCCGGTGACGCCGACCGCGACCTCCGCGCCGGGGGCGTGCTTGCGGGCGTTGGTGAGGCACTCCTGGGCGACGCGGTAGGCGGTGCGGCCGACGGAGGCGGGCACGGCGACGGGGTCGGTGACGCGCTGGTCGAGGGTGACCTTCATGCCGGCCGCACGGGACTCGGCGACCAGGGTGTCCAGGGCGGCCAGCGTCGGCTGCGGGCGACCGGTGTCGTCGGGTTCGCCGGCCCTCAGCACGCCGATGATCTCGCGCAGGTCCTGGAGGGCCTCGTGGGCGCTCTCCCGGATGACGCCGGCCGCCCGCGCGATCTGCGCGCGGGGCGCGTCCGGCCGGAACTCCAGCGCGCCCGCGTGCACGCTGAGCAGGGTCAGCCGGTGGGCGAGCACGTCGTGCATCTCGCGGGCGATGGCCTCGCGGGCCAGCCGCTGTGCCTGTTCGGCGCGCAGTCGCGCCTCCGTCTCGGCGCGCCGGGCGCGGTCGCGCAGGCTGAGCATCAGCTGTCGCTTGGAGCGGACGAACATGCCCCAGCCGATGATCGTGAGGGTGAGCAGCACGGTCCACACCACGGCCGGTCCCCACTCCAGCTCCGGGTCCGGGCGCGCCCAGACCAGCACCGGGATGAGGGCGACCTGGACGCCGCCGACCCAGGCGACGTACCGGAAGGGGCGGTGCACGGTGAGGGTGAGGAGGGCGACCGCGGCGGCGCCGGCCGAGGTGGTGGACAGGAAGCCGAGGGGGATCGTCGCGACGGCGAGGCCGACGGGCCAGCGGCGGCGCAGCCAGACCGCGGCGCAGGAGAGCGCGCCCGTCAGCTGGTCGGTCACGAGGAGGGCGTGCGGGAGGTCGTCCTGCTCGGGGAGGGTGTCGGCCACCATCAGGCCGATGGCGACGGCCACGAGGAAGCAGGTGAAGTCGACGACCCAGTCGCGCACGGTCCGCCGGGGCGGGCGTCCGTGGCGTCCGGCGTCCGGGTCCGGTTCGGCGGCCACGGCGGACGGCAGCAGCCACCGGCGTTCCGGGAAGGCCGGGTCCGTGTGCCCGGTCCGGTCGTGAGCCCTCATGGTCGACAAATCTACGCAGTGCGGATACGCCTCACCCTCTCTTGCGGCGGGATCGTCGACGAAAGCGGGAGAACCGCCTACCGAAGTCGCCGCGCCCGCGACTTTCGGCGCGCGGGAGCCGGCCGACGAGGGCCGTGCGTCGCGGGCGCGCCGCCCGGCGGCCGATGCGGGCGGGGGGTCCGCGGGGCGAGGGTGGGGGCCATGAAGCAACTGCTGGAGGCACTCGGTTTCCTCGCCCTGGTGCAGGGCGTGGCCGGGCTGGTGCACGAGTTCACCGACTGGGACTGGGGGCTCGTGCAGCGGTTCGGCCTCCTCGACGGCTACGAGCTGTACGCGAGCGCCGCGCTGGTGGTGGTCGCGTTCGCCCTGTTCGCCGCCGCGTCGAGCCGGAGCTCCGGCTGAGGGGTCCTTGCACTGTGAGCGCCTGATCGGGCCGCGTGGTCCGGTGTCGTGCCGCGCAAGGCGCCGGGGAGTCCTTGTGGCGGAGCTACCAGGGCTTTCCGGCAACGCGGCGAGGTGTGCCGGGCCGCGCGGCCCGGGCGGGCACAGTGCGAGGACCCCTGAGCGCGGGGCCGGCTGGCAGGCCGGTGGCGCCGTTCTCCGGTGAGTGCGGCGGGGCACGCGCCCCGCACGTCGTCGGCGGCCACCGGGCACGCCCGTCCTCGGCGCGGTGCGCCGCCGCGCGCGGGGACGTCACGCGCCGGTGCCCGGGGATTCGTAGGTGCCGTAGCGGGGGCGGCCCGCCAGGTCGTACGACTGGACGGAGACGCCCGCCGCGGTGATCCGGCCGCCGGTGTGGCGGAACGCGGTGGGCGGGGCGCCGTCGGCGAAGAGACGGCGTCCGGCGCCCAGCACCACCGGGAAGGTCAGCAGGTGCACGGTGTCGACCAGGTCCTGCGCGAGGAGGCCGCGCGCCAGGGCGCCGCTGCCGTGGACCTGGAGTTCGCCGTCGGTGTCCTCCTTGAGGGCGGTGACCTCCTCGGCGAGGTCGCCGTGGAGCGCGGTGGCGCCCGGCCAGACGGGGTCGGCGAGGGGCGTGGACGTGGCGACGTGCTTGGGCAGGGAGTTCAGCCGGGTGGCGACGGGGTCCGTCGGGTCGGTCATCGACGGCCAGTAGGCGGCGAAGATCTCGTAGGTACGGCGGCCGAGGAGGAAGGCGCCGACGCGGTCGAAGACCTCGGTGACGAACCGGCCGAAGTCGTCGTCCCAGTACGGGACGGTCCAGCCGCCCTGGGTGAAGCCGTCGCGGGTGTCCTCGCGGGGGCCGCCGGGAGCCTGGTACACGCCGTCGAGGGTGACGAAGCTGGTGAGCACGAGCTTTCCCATGCCGGTGCCTCCTTGTCGGTGCTCGGTGGGTCCACTGTCGTCAGTGCGGACCCGGACCGGTCCCGGAAGTCATCGGTTCATCCCGCGCCGGTGGAGAACAGTCCGCCGGTCGGCCCCTGTCTGTCGCCGCCCTGGGCCTTCCTCAGCGCGTCGGCGAGGCCCGCGAGGGTGAGGGACTGGAGGATCACCCGGCCGTCGCCCTCCAGGACGGCCAGGGAGAGGCCCTCGCCGCCGCGGACGGCGTTCATCAGGCCCTGGCGGTTGAGGCCGCCGACGCGCTGGACGCCGTACCGGACGCCCTCCTCGAAGGCGACCAGGCAGCCGGTGTCGACCTCGACGCGGCCGCCGAGATCGGCCGGGTTCAGGTCGATGAAGTTGCCGGCACCGGCGATGATCACCGTGCCGTGACCGGTGAACTTCTCCAGGACGAAGCCCTCGCCGCCCTTCGTGCCGGTGCGGCCGCCCTGGAAGGCGACGTCGAACTCGACGGTGGACTCGGCGGCCACGAAGGCGTCCTTCTCCGCGAACCACGCGCGCGTGCCGTCCAGTTCCAGGGCGCGCATCTCACCGGGGAGCACGCCGGCGAAGCCGACGGTGCCGTCGGTGCCCTGCGCGGTGAAGTACTGGAACGCCGGTGACTCGCCGGCGAGGGCACGCCGGCCGACCTGCATCGCGGTGCCCGTGGCCTGGCGCAGCATGCCGCCCATGGCGCCCGCCGTGCCGCCGCCCGGGGCCCGGCCGCCACTGTCCGACGGGCCCGACAGACGGGTCTCCATGGTCACGTCGGCCGTCTTGAACAGGAACTTGCCCGCCTCGCAGTACACGGTCTGGCCGGGTCCGAGGGTGACGACCGCCATCTGCATGGCGGTGCCGACGATGTCCTGCCGAAGAGTCACACGGGAAGAACGAGGGAGGTGAGGCGGAGAGTTCCGGCCGGCCGGGATCGATGTCCGTTCGCCGCCGGTGCCGGCGGGCGCGGACGGCTGGGATGGGGGCATGACGAACTCGAACGGAATCGCGAACGGCAGACTGGACGGCAAGGCGGCCCTGGTGACCGGCGGCAGCCGCGGCATCGGTGCGGCGACGGCGCTGCGGCTGGCCCGGGAGGGCGCCGACGTGGCCCTGACCTACGTGAACGGCGCGGAGGCAGCAGTGGACGTGGTGCGGGCCGTCGAGGCCCTCGGGCGGCGGGCGGTCGCCCTGCGCGCGGACTCGGCGGACGCGCGGGAGGCGGCGGACGCCGTGGGGGCCGCTGCGGAGGCGTTGGGCGGGCTCGACGTGCTGGTCAACAACGTCGGGGTAGGGGTGCTCGGGCCGCTCGGGGACCTGCCGCTGACCGAGGTGGACCGGGTGCTCGCGGTGAACGTACGGGGCGTCTTCCTCGCCTCGCAGGCCGCCGCCGGCCGGATGGGGGCCGGCGGCAGCATCGTCACCGTCGGGTCGTGCATGACCCGGCGGGTGCCGGGGCCGGGCGGGACGCTCTACGCGATGAGCAAGGCGGCGCTGGTGGGTCTGACGAAGGCGCTGGCCAGGGAGCTGGGGCCGCGGGGCATCACGGCCAACATCGTCCATCCGGGGCCGACCGACACCGACATGAATCCGGCGGACGGGCCGTATGCCGCGGGTCAGGCCGCAATGACCGCGCTGGGCCGCTTCGGCACGGCGGACGAGGTGGCGTCCACGGTCGCGTACCTGGCGGGTGCCGCCTACGTCACGGGCGCGGAGTTCTCGGTGGACGGGGGACACGCGGCGTGAGGCGGCCGGCTCGCGACCGTCGCGGCGGTCGCGGGCCTGCCGCTCGCCGGCTACCGGTGACCGCGGGGCCCGCCGTCGGCGCGGGGCTGCGCCGCGTGCACCGCCCCCGCCCGGCCCCGTCCACGCCACCGCCGCCACCGCCGCGGACCTGGACGGGCGTCGTCGTCGAGCACCCGACGGGCCGACCCTCGTGCCTCCGCCCGGGGGCTCCGGTCAGCCGCCCAGCTCCTGGTGTCTGGCCGACAGGCGGGTCGCGCCCTCCTCGGTGAGGGAGCCGAACAGGCGCAGCCGGGAGATGCCGCCGTCCGGATAGATGTCCACGCGCGCGTGGGTGCCCACGGCGGTCGCCGGCAGGACGAAACGGTGGTTGGTGTCGGGCTGGAGGCGGGTACGCGGGAGGATCTCCCTCCAGTCGCCGTCCTCGCCGTCGCGCACCGACACCGACGCCCAGCCGGCGCTGTTGCCCTTCAGGTAGGCCGTGTCGATCTCCAGGGCGCGGACGCGGGACTGGGCGACCAGGCGGTAGCGGATCCAGTCGTGGCCCCGGTCGCGGCGGCGGCGGGTCTCCCAGCCGTCGTCCATCTTGCGGGAGCGGCCGGGCTGGATGGTGTTGTCGGCCGGGGAGTAGAAGCGGTCGGAGGCGTCCTCGACCTGGCCGCCGTTCTCCAGGGCGACGACGTCGAAGGTGCCGAGGACGTCCAGCCAGACGGGGTCGGGGACGACCTCGCCGTACACGCGCAGGCGGGCGATGCCGCCGTCGGGGTGCTGCTTGAGGCGCAGGTGCGTGAAGCGCTGCTCGGCGGAGACGGCGAACCCGTTCGCCGCGTGGCCGCCGACCGGGGTGCGCGGGACGAGGGTCGTCCACTTCACGTCGTCGCCGAGCAGTTCCCGCGGGGAGGGGGAGCCGGTCACCGAGGTGGCCTCGACCGACACCGCCTGCGGGTAGTTGCCGCGGAAGTGGGCCGTGTCGACGACGATGCCGCGGATCACGCCCGGCGCGCCGAGGCGGACCAGCGCCCAGTCGTGGTCGTCCGCGGTCGGCCAGGGGTGGTCGGCCGAGGCGCCGCGCCGGCGGCGGGTCTCCCAGCCGTCCATGACCTTGCCCTTGTGACCGAAGTGCTCCGGGTCGAACTCGGCGGGCCCGGGCACCAGCAGATTCTCCCGCTGGGCGAAGAACTCGTCGTTGGCGGCGATCACACCGGCGCCGAGCTGCCGGTCGGCGAGGTTCGCGAACCGGGTGAAGGGGAAGTCGGCGGTGCGGTAGTCCGCGTAGGGGTCGCCGCCGCCGTAGGGGTTCGCGTCGCCGGTGAAGCTGGGTATCGCCGTCACGATGATCAGATCGTCCTTTCGGGGTCGGCCGGTGCGGGCGAGGGAGGGCGGCTCAGTGGTCCCGCGTCAGCAGGCGGCCCTTCGGTGCGGTGAACCGGCCGTCGGCGACGATGCGTTCGCCGCGCAGCCAGGTGGACTTCACGACGCCGTACAGGGTGCGGCCCGCGTAGGCGGTGACCTGGTTGCGGTGGTGCAGCGCGGCGGGGTCGACGGTGAACGTCTCGTCGGGCGCGAGGACGGCGAAGTCGGCGTCGCGGCCCGCCGCGATGGCGCCTTTGCGGTCGTCGAGGCCGACGAGCCGCGCGGTGCGCGTGGACATCCAGCGGACCACGTCCTCCAGGCCGTGCCCCCGCGCGCGTGCCGCGGTCCACACGGCCGGCAGGCTGAGCTGGAGGCCGGAGATGCCGCCCCAGGCCGTGGCGAAGTCGTCGGTCTTGAGGTCGGCCGTGGACGGGGAGTGGTCGGTGACCACGCAGTCGATGGTGCCGTCGGCCAGCGCCTGCCAGAGCAGGTCCTGGTTGGCGGCCTCGCGGATGGGCGGGCAGCACTTGAACTCGCTGGCGCCGTCCGGGACTTCCTCGGCGGTGAGGGTCAGGTAGTGCGGGCAGGTCTCGACGGTGACGCGCACGCCCTCGGCCTTGGCGGCGGCGATGAGCGGCAGGGCGTCGGACGAGGACAGGTGCAGGACGTGCACGCGCGCGTGGAGACGTTTCGCCTGCGCGATCAGGCTTGCGACGGCGGTGTCCTCGGCGTCGCGGGGGCGGCTGGCGAGGAAGTCGGCGTACCGGGGGCCGCCCTGCTGCGGGGCGGCGTCGAGGTGGTGCGGGTCCTCGGCGTGCACGATCAGCAGGCCGTCGAACCCGGCGATCTCGGCGAGGGACCGGGCCAGTCGCTCCTGGTCCAGGTGCGGGAACTCGTCGACGCCGGACGGGGAGAGGAATGCCTTGAAGCCGAAGACGCCGGCCTCGTGCAGCGGACGCAGGTCCTTGACGTTGTCGGGCAGGGCTCCACCCCAGAAGCCCACGTCGATGTGCGCCTTGTCGGCGGCGACCTCTCGTTTGACGCGCAGGTGGTCGACGGTGGTCGTCGGCGGAAGGGAGTTCAGGGGCATGTCGACGAGGGTGGTGATGCCGCCGGCCGCCGCCGCGCGCGTGGCGGTCCAGAAGCCCTCCCAGTGGGTGCGGCCGGGGTCGTTGACGTGCACGTGCGTGTCGACCAGGCCGGGCAGCACGACGTGGTCGCCGACGTCCTCCAGGCGGGCGCCGCCGGGGACGGGGGCGTCGTACGGCAGGACGGCCGTGATCCTGCCCGCCGCGACGGCGACCGAGGCGGCGCGCGTCCCGTCGGGGGTGATGACGCGCGTCGAGCGCAGCACCAGTTCGGCGTCGGACACCCGGGCCCCTCTCTGTCGCTGTTGACTTCCGCGAGAACGGGATCGACTCCCCATGGTCTCCGCGAACGGAATTCAACGATCTGTTGAAGGAGTCTTCACTCACACCCGCACGGCGTCAAGGGCACACTTCTCCACGATGCACCCGTCGGCCCCGCTCTGGATGTTTCCACAAAACGGAATTACGATTCCGACAGGCAGAACGTAGCTACGCACAAGCGGGGAGTCAACCGACCGCCGGGTAGGCTTCAGCTCTTCCCGCCTGTTTCGAAAGGAACGCGCCGTGCCGACGTCCAGCGCCAGCACCACCGACTCCGCCAGGTCCGCCGGCGGAGGGGTCCAGTCCCTCGAGCGCGCCTTCGACCTGCTCGAGCGGATGGCGGATGCGGGCGGCGAGGTCGGCCTGAGCGAACTGTCCGCGAGCAGCGGGCTGCCGCTGCCCACCATCCACCGCCTCATGCGCACGCTGGTGGTCTGCGGATACGTCCGCCAGCAGCCCAACCGCCGCTACGCGCTCGGCCCCCGCCTGATCCGCCTCGGCGAGTCCGCTTCCCGGCTGCTGGGCACCTGGGCCCGCCCCTACCTGGCGCGGCTGGTGGAGGAGACCGGGGAGACGGCGAACATGGCGCTGCTCGACGGTGACGAGATCGTGTACGTGGCGCAGGTGCCGTCCAAGCACTCGATGCGCATGTTCACCGAGGTCGGCCGGCGCGTCCTGCCGCACTCCACGGGCGTCGGCAAGGCGCTGCTCGCGGACTTCCCGGACGACGAGGTGCGCGCCCTGCTCCGGCGCACCGGTATGCCGGCCGCGACGGACAAGACGATCACCACTCCGGACGGCTTCCTGGCCGCCCTCCAGGACGTGCGCAGCCGGGGGTACGCGGTCGACGACAACGAGCAGGAGATCGGCGTCCGCTGCCTGGCCGTCCCGGTCCCCGACTCCCCCACGGCGGCGGCCATCTCGATCTCCGGCCCGGCCGGCCGCGTCACGGAGACCGCGACGGAGCGGATCGTCCCGGTGCTCCAGCAGGTGGCGGCCGAGTTGTCGGTCGCCTTGACGACCACGGGCGGCCCGGCGGCCTGACACCACGGGACAGCCGCCGCACGGCACGGGACAGCCGCCGCACGGCACGGGACAGCCGCCGCCCCGTACCCGCCTCACCACACGGGACAGCCGTCTCACCGCACGACCCGAGCCGCAACCACCGCACGACCGACCCGCCCTCACGGCACGGACAGCCGCCTCACCTCTCGGCGCGGCTGAACGAAGGGTGCGGCGCCGGCCCGACGCCGCGCCCGGCAGCGTCCGGCCCCCGCGGGACGGCGCCCGGCGCCCCTGCCCCGGGGCCGGCAGGCCGGCTCACCCCCGGGGGGCCTGCCCGAAGAGTTCGACCGCGTCCCGGACCTCCGACAGCCCCCGGGCCAGGGCGCTCACCGAGCCGATCGCACCCGCGATCAGCAGCAGGGAGCGGCGCAGGCGGGGGATCTCGGGGACACCGTGGCCCGCCATCGCGGCGAGGGCGGCGAGTTCGTCCTCGGCTATGACCCGGTCCTTGAACTCGGCCGGGTGCGCTGCCAGTTCACGGCGCAGCCGGGAGACCGCCGCCCGCAGTTCCACCACCCTCGGATCGTCGTCGCTGCCGGTCACCGGCCTCTGCCCCAAGCTCCGCAACACAGCTCTCCCCCCGCGCACGTCTCGGTGCGCACCTACGTCTCGTCCTCCCCCGGACGTCCCCGTGACGCTGGTCGGCGCCGGGGGACGCGGGTCAGTAAAACGTCTTCCCGACCGGCTCCGCCACCGTGGGGACCGAAATTCAGCCCTGCGGAACCGCGCGGCCACCGCAGCGTCAGGTATGCAGAACCCATGACGCACACGGAAGACCAGGTCGCCGGGCTGCTCCTCGCCGCCGGCGGCGGGAGGCGCCTCGGCGGCCGCCCGAAGGCCCTGTTGACGCACCGCGGGCGGCCGCTGGTGGAGCACGCGGTGCGGGTGCTGCGCGAGGCCGGCTGCACACGGGTCCACGTGGTCCTCGGGGCCGCCGCCGACGCCGTGCGCGAGCGGGCGCGGCTCGACGGGTGCGTCCTGGTGGTGAATCCGCGGTGGGAGCAGGGCATGGGCGGCTCGCTGCGGGCCGGGCTGGACTCGCTGGCGGGATCGGGGGCGCGGGCGGCGCTGGTGTCGCTGGTGGACCAGCCGGGCATCGGGGCGGAGGCGGCCCGGCGGGTGCGCGCGGCGTACACGGACGAGTCGTCGCTGGTGTCGGCCGCCTACGACGGCGTGCGCGGGCATCCGGTGCTGTTCGGCGCCGCGCACTGGGCCGCCGTCGCCGCGACTGCGACCGGCGACCGGGGGGCACGCGCCTATCTGAAGGAGCGCGAGGAGGCGATCACGCTCGTCGAGTGCGGGGACGTGGCCCGACCGTACGACATCGACACACAGGCGGACCTGGTCCACCTCGAGTGACCGCGGTGGCACGGGGAGCCACCTTGCCTCGATCCGGAGTATCTCGACATCAACAAACCATTGAACTTCCACGATGAGGAAACTAGTATCCACTCATCAGAAGCACTGCCCGCACTCCCCCGCTCTCGGAGTGCTCCCCGCCGTACCCGGTCTCCTGGCACCCGGTGCCACGCTCGCTGAAGGAAGTGACAGCTCATGTCCGCACCAGCGCCGTCCCCGCTGGCCATCGTCGACGCCGAGCCCCTGCCCCGGCAGGAGGAGGTCCTCACCGAAGCGGCCCTCGCGTTCGTGGCCGAGCTGCACCGCCGGTTCACGCCGCGCCGTGACGAACTCCTCGCCCGCCGCGCCGAGCGCCGCGCCGAGATCGCCCGCACCTGCACCCTGGACTTCCTCCCGGAGACCGCCGCGATCCGCGCGGACGACTCCTGGAAGGTCGCCCCGGCCCCTGCGGCCCTCGACGACCGCCGTGTCGAGATCACCGGTCCCACCGACCGCAAGATGACCATCAACGCCCTGAACTCGGGCGCTCGGGTGTGGCTCGCCGACTTCGAGGACGCCTCCGCGCCGACCTGGGAGAACGTCGTCCTCGGCCAGCTCAACCTGATCGACGCGTACACCCGGAACATCGACTTCACCGATCCGGGGTCCGGCAAGTCGTACGCCCTGCGCCCCGACGACGAGCTCGCCACCGTCGTGATGCGCCCGCGCGGCTGGCACCTGGACGAGCGTCACCTCCAGGCCGACGGCCGGCCGGTGCCCGGCGCCCTCGTCGACTTCGGCCTGTACTTCTTCCACAACGCCCGGCGCCTGCTCGACCTCGGCAAGGGCCCGTACTTCTATCTGCCCAAGACGGAGTCGCACCTGGAGGCCCGCCTCTGGAACGACGTGTTCGTCTTCGCACAGGAGCACATCGGCATCCCGCAGGGCACCGTGCGCGCCACCGTCCTGATCGAGACCATCACGGCCGCGTACGAGATGGAGGAAATCCTCTACGAACTGCGCGAGCACGCCTCTGGTCTGAACGCCGGCCGCTGGGACTACCTGTTCTCCATCGTCAAGAACTTCCGTGACGGCGGCGCCCGGTTCGTCCTCCCGGACCGCAACGCGGTCACGATGACCGCCCCGTTCATGCGCGCCTACACCGAACTGCTGGTGCGCACCTGTCACAAGCGCGGCGCGCACGCCATCGGCGGCATGGCGGCCTTCATCCCCTCCCGCCGGGACGCCGAGGTCAACAAGGTCGCCTTCGAGAAGGTCCGCGCCGACAAGGACCGCGAGGCCGGCGACGGCTTCGACGGCTCCTGGGTGGCCCACCCCGACCTGGTCCCGATCGCCATGGAGTCCTTCGACCGGGTCCTCGGCGACCGGCCCCACCAGAAGGACCGCCTGCGCGAGGACGTCCACGTCGAGGCGGCCGACCTGATCGCGATCGACTCCCTGGACGCCAGGCCGACGTACGCGGGCCTGGTCAACGCCGTCCAGGTCGGCATCCGTTACATCGAGGCCTGGCTGCGCGGCCTCGGCGCGGTGGCCATCTTCAACCTCATGGAGGACGCGGCCACCGCCGAGATCTCCCGCTCCCAGATCTGGCAGTGGATCAACGCGGGCGTCGAGTTCGAGAACGGCGACAAGGCCACCCCCGAACTGGCCCGCAGGATCGCCGCGGAGGAACTGGCGGCCGTCCGCGCCGAGATCGGCGAGGAGGCCTTCGCGGCCGGTCACTGGCAGCAGGCCCACGACCTGCTGCTGGAGGTCGCGCTCGACGAGGACTACGCGGACTTCCTGACGTTGCCTGCGTACGAGCGGCTCCGGGGCTGAGCCCTCAGGAAGCCGGTCGGTCCGAGTGGCCCAGGGACTTCCCCGGGGCCACTCGGTCGCGCACGGCCCGCTTGACGGCCGTCGGTTCCGGAAAGCCGTGCGCGCGGCGGTCCCAGACCACCTCGTCGCCCACGCGGACCACGAAGACGCCTCCCTTGCCGGGCTTCAGCGCCAGTTCCGTCACCTCCGACTCGAACGTCGTGAGCAGTTCCTGGGCCAGCCACGCCGCGCGCGGCAGCCAACGGCACTGGGTGCAGTACTCGATCTCGACACGGCCGCTCATCCGAGGTGCACCGACCAATCCTGTCGGGCCGCGGGCTGTCCGTGCAGGTCGGGGACCTGCTTGAGCCACGCGGGGCGTCCCTGCTGGTTCCTCGCCGCGCGCAGGGTCTCCTCCGCGGCGAGTTCCTCCCGGCTCGGGAAGTCCGTGGGCAGCCACCGGCTCGAGGCGCGCACGCGTGCGGAGAGGTACGTCACGTAGGCCTCACGGGCCTCGCCGGGGGAGGCGAAGTCGGTCAGCCAGGCGTCCGGGACCCGCGCCACGATCTGCCGCAGCAGGTCCCCGGTCACCCGTGGCGCCAGCTCCGCGTCCGCCGCGCGCACGTCCGGGGCGTAGCGGCCCAGGGCGTGGTGGCGGAAATCGTACGCCTTCTCGGGGTCCGAGCCGTCCCAGCGGTGGTGGAAGACCAGGGCCGCTCCGTGGTCGATCAGCCACAGGCGCGGGGGTGCCGTGCCGAACGTCGGCCACACCATCAGGTTCGAGCTGTGGACCGTACGGTCGACGTTCGCGGTCAGCGCGTCCAGCCAGACGATCCGGCCCGCCTCCAGCGGGTCCACCCGGAGGGCCCCGGCGACCTCCGGGGTGAAGTCACGCGCCCCCGGCAGGTAGTCCATGCCGAGATTGACGCCGGCGCTCGCACCGTGGAGGTCCCGCACCTCCTGGTGGGGCTCGTCGTCGGCGATCGCCGGGTCGAAGCGCACCAGGACCAACTCGGGGAAGCGCAGCCCGAGGGCCCGCGCCAGTTCGCCCACGATCACTTCGGCGACCAGGGCCTTGCGGCCCTGCGCGGAGCCGGTGAACTTCACGACGTAGGTGCCGAGGTCGTCGGCCTCGACGACAGCCGGGACGGAGCCTCCGGAGCGCAAGGGTGCGACGTAGCGGGTCGCTGTGACCTCCCTCAACATGTTCCAAGGCCCCACGGCTCGTTCACCTTGCGTTCCACAGCCAGCTCCTACGCTCTGTCATCCAGGCGAACCTCTCCGATCAGCCCTGGGAAGCATGTGAGGAGTTTCCGACCTCCTCGTTCCCCCTCCGAGCAGTCCGTCAGTAGCGGTGCGCTCTCTGCTGGTCCGGCATGCATTGAGCATAGTAATCAAGCGTGACAGCGGGCCGCCCGCCCCAGAGCGGTGCCGATACGCCGCCAGTCCGCGAGGTCCGGGCCCGTCGCACGGACCAGACACCGCGGCGGGCCTGCGGTCCGGCGGCGATCCGTCACCGCGTCCGGGGCGCCCAGGGCCCCGATCACCCGCTCGACCCGTCTCCCGCCACGCACACAGCCGCGCCCCTTCGCGAGGTCCGCGGTGCGGCGGATCCCGAGCAGCCCGTCGATGGCGGCGCGCCTGGTACGTCCGGCCTCGGGCAGGAGGTGAGCACGGTAACCGAGCGTGACAGCCGGCGAGGAGTCCGTCAGCCTGGAAGGGGCGGCGGAACGTGGGCGCCCTCGCCGGAGACGGGAAGACACCGGGGGAATACCCCCAGGGGGTATACGGTTGGGAGTGTGCAGTCCCTGGAACGGGCCACCGGACGGGAATGGGGATGAAGGTCATGGACCACAGCTCGCACCACATCGACACTCCGCACGACGACGTCACGTACGGAGGCCACGGCCACGAGGGCCACACGGCCGACCACGCCCACGCGGGTGCCTCCTGGGCCACGGCGGTGAAGGCGACGCTGCACTGCCTGACGGGGTGCGCCATCGGCGAGATCCTCGGCATGGTGATCGGCACCGCGCTGCTGTGGGGCAACGTGCCCACCATGGTTTTGGCGATCGCGCTGGCGTTCCTCTTCGGCTACTCGTTCACCCTGTTCGCGGTGGTCCGGGCCGGCCTGTCCCTCAAGTCCGCGATCAAGGTGGCGCTGGCCGCCGACACCGTCTCCATCGCCGTGATGGAGCTCGTCGACAACGCCATCATCGCCCTGACGCCCGGGGCGATGGACGCCCACCTGTCCGACGGTCTGTTCTGGTCGGCCCTGCTGGGCGGGTTCGGGGTCGCCTTCCTGATCACCACGCCGGTCAACAAGTGGATGATCGGGCGTGGCAAGGGCCACGCCGTAGTCCACGCCTACCACTGACGAACCGGGCGCGTTTCGGCGGACGGGGAAGGGCCGCGTGCTCCGGCCGGGGACCGGAGCACGCCCGCCTCACCTGTCAGCCGTCACGCCCGGTAGGCGACGAGGGCCATCATGCCCACCTCACCGTGGTAGACGTTGTGGCAGTGCAGCATCCACTGACCCGGGTTGTCGGCGTCGAACACGACGGACACCGTCTTGTTCGGCAGCACGAGGGTGGTGTCCTTGCGGGCACCGGCGCCGCCGAGCTGGAAGGTGTGTCCGTGCAGGTGCATCGGGTGCCACATCTCGGTCGTGTTGACGAAGTCCAGCCGGACGCGCTGCCCCTCCTCGACCAGGAAGGGACGGGCGTCCGGGTTTCGCATGTCGAACGGACGGCCGTTGATCGCCCAGTCGTACTTCTCCATGCCGCCGGTCAGTTCGACGCGGTGGACGACGTCCGCCGCCTTCGCGGGCAGGCGCACCGCGTCGGCCGCCTCCAGGGCGGAGGCGGTGAGGACCGTGCCGTCCAGTTCCCGGGGGCGGACGGTCGCGGACGGCGCGCCGCCGGATCCCGTGCGGACCAGGGCCAGGCCCGTCGCGTTCTTGCCCTCGGCGAGCGCGACGAGTGGGAAGACACCGTCGCCGAGCGTCACCAGGGCGTCGTAGCGCTCCCCCATGCCGATCAGCAGGGCGTCGGTCTGCCGGTGCTCGACGGGGTAGCCGTCGGTGTGGGTCACGGTCATCCGGTGACCGCCGAGCGCCACCCGGTAGGCGGTGTCGCCGCCCGCGTTGACGAAACGCAGCCGCACGCGCCGGCCCGGCTTGCCCGGGTAGACGTCCGGGTCGGCCGGGACCTTGCCGTTGACGAGGTGGTAGGGGTACTCCACGTCGCCCGCGTCACCGCCGAGCAGGTCGCTGGTGGCGCCCATGAGCATGAACCGCGACCCGCCGGCGCCATCGCCGGAGGGGGACACGGACGGTGCGGAGCTCGTCCCGTCCGCGCCCATGTCGTCCATGCCGTGGCCGGACATGTCATGACCGGAGCCGCCGGAGCCCGACGAGCCGTGACCGCCCATGTCGCCCATGCCCCGCCGCAGTTCGGCGAGAACCTCGTCGGGGGTGCCGGTGACGCCGTCGAGCCAGTCGTCGAGGACGATCACCCATTCGTCGTCGTAGGAGAGCGGCTCCTCGGGGTCCTCGACGATCAGCGGGGCGTACAGGCCTCGGTCGAGCTGGACGCCGGAGTGCGGGTGGAACCAGTAGGTGCCGGGGTCGGCGGCGATGAAGCGGTAGGTGAACGTGCCGCCGGCGCGGACGTCCCCCTGGGTGACCATCGGTACGCCGTCCATGTCGGAGCGCAGGGCCAGTCCGTGCCAGTGGACGGAGGTAGGGGTCCCGTCGGGGAGCCGGTTGGAGAGTTCGGCGACGAGGGTGTCCCCCGCGGAGATCCGAATCTCCTTGCCGGGGGCCTGCCCGCCGTAGGCCCAGGTGGCGGCCCTGACACCGCCGAGGTCGAGGGTGACGGGGGCCGCGGTCAGGGCGACCCTGCGCTCGACGCCGGTGCCGCGGCGCCTGTTCTCGGTACGGGCGACGGCCGATCCGGAGGGGCTCATCAGGGTCGGTGTGGACGACGAACCGCTGCCGCAGGCGGCGAGCGCGCCGGCGCCGGCGACGCCGAGGCCCGCGAGCAGGAGGGAGCGACGGTTGATGCTGTTCACGGTACGGGGTCCTCTTCTCTGTGCGCGGCGTCACCCGGGAGGCGACGCCCATGGCTGTGACCGGGTCCCGGCGGTGCCGGGAGGGCCGCGCCTATATGCGCAGGTGAGAGAGGACGGACAGGTCGGGCGGCGCGCGTTCGGCGGAGCGGGCACACGCCGGGCCGGCCGAGGGTGCGGGGGCCGGGGAGACGCTCGCGCGCGACACCGCTCTCGGCGGGGAGGGCTTGACCTGCTCGGTGAGTGCGGCGCCGCAGTGCTGGACGAAGCTGTGCGAGCAGTCCATGGCGTCGCCGGCGTGTCCGGCCGGCGCCTCCCCGTGGGCCGACGGCTCGTGCCCCGTGGCGTGCGGCGCGGACGCGGGGTGACGGTCGGCTTCCCGCTCGGCAGTCGCGGCCGTGGGGGCGCGGGGGACGTCGCGGAGAGCGGTCACCGCGCTGACGTCATGGTGAACGAGGACGGCGAACGCGGCCCAGAGGGCCACCAGCACGCCGAGCGCCGGGCCGCCGCCCACCGCCCCGGTCGACGCCGACCCGCGGTGTCGCCTCATGCGCGTCCCCACTCGGCCCGTCTCCCCGTCGCCCGGTAACGTTCACCTCGGAGTATACCCCCTGGGGGTAACAGTGTCGCCTCGGGCCGCGCGGCTCGGCCGGCGGATCGATCCGGCGCAACTCGCCCGCTCAACCGACGCAGGCAGAGCAACACGAGATGCAGATATACCCCCAGGGGGTATATAGTCGGCGGTGTCGGGAGGGCCGGAAGCGACGCCCTCCCGGGCGAACCCCTGCAACCGCACCCCGAGGGAGCGACCCATGACCACCCAGACCGACTCCGGCTCCTGCTGCTCCTCCGGCGGCTCCTGCGGCTCGGGCGCCGCGACCGACGTCCAGGGCGTCGGCGTCACCACCGTCTACGAGGTCTCCGGCATGACCTGCGGCCACTGCGAGGGCGCGGTCTCGAAGGAGATCTCCCTCCTCGACGGTGTCACCGACGTCCGCGCCGTCGCCGGGACCGGCGAGGTCACCGTCACCTCCGCCGCCCCGCTCGACGAGGAGGCCGTCCGCGCCGCCGTCGACGAGGCCGGCTACGAGCTCGTCGGGCGGGCCTGACGGCCCCGTCGGGGCCTCCTCCCCCCCGGCACGCACCACGCATCCTCCCGCGCCGGGAGGCGCCGCTCCGCTGATACGGACGCCGCGCCTCCCGGCCTCTCCCAGGAGACACGCATGACCAGTACGGCTCCCGAGAAGACCACTCCCGGCACGGTCCCCGCGCCGCCCTCCGCCTCCCGGGTCGAGCTCTCCATCGGCGGCATGACGTGCGCCTCGTGCGCCGCCCGCATCGAGAAGAAGCTCAACCGGATGGACGGGGTCACGGCGACCGTCAACTTCGCCACCGAGAAGGCGAAGGTCTTCTATCCGCAGGGCACCGAGGTCGCCGACCTCATCGCCACCGTCGAGAAGACCGGCTACACGGCCGAGGAGCCGGCACCTCCGGTGACCGAGGAGGAAACCGCGGAGTCACCCGCCGGCCCGGACGGCGAACTGCTCTCCCTGCGGCAGCGGCTGTGGGTGTCGCTGACCCTGTCCGTGCCCGTGGTGCTGATGGCGATGGTCCCGGCCCTGCAGTTCGACAACTGGCAGTGGCTGTCGCTGACCCTGGCGGCCCCCGTCGTCGTGTGGGGTGCCTTCCCCTTCCACAAGGCCGCCCTCACCAACGCCCGGCACGGTGCCGCCACCATGGACACGCTCGTGTCCATCGGCACGCTCGCCGCGCTCGGCTGGTCGCTGTGGGCGCTGTTCCTCGGCCACGCCGGAATGCCCGGCATGCGGCACGGTTTCGAGTTCACCGTCTCGCGCGCCGACGGCTCCTCCGCCATCTACCTCGAGGCCGCCGCCGGTGTGACCGCGTTCATCCTCGCCGGGCGCTACCTGGAGGCGAGGTCCAAGCGCAAGGCGGGCGCGGCGCTGCGGGCGCTGCTGGAGCTGGGCGCGAAGGACGTCGCCGTACTGCGGGGCGGAACGGAAGTACGCATCCCCGTCGCGCAGTTGGCCGTGGGCGACCGGTTCGTCGTACGCCCCGGCGAGAAGATCGCCACCGACGGCACCGTGGTCGAGGGCACCAGCGCGGTGGACGCCTCCCTGCTGACCGGCGAATCGGTGCCCGTGGACGTGACCGTCGCGGACACCGTCACCGGCGCCACGGTCAACGCCGGCGGCCGGATCGTCGTCGAGGCGACCCGCGTCGGCGCCGACACCCAGCTCGCCCGCATGGCCGAGCTGGTCGAGGACGCCCAGAACGGCAAGGCGCAGGTGCAGCGCCTCGCCGACCGGATCTCCGCCGTGTTCGTCCCGGCCGTCCTCCTCGTCGCCGTCGCCACCCTCGGCGGCTGGTTCGGCGCCACCGGCGACGCCACCGCGGCGTTCACGGCCGCCGTCGCCGTACTGATCATCGCCTGCCCCTGCGCCCTGGGTCTGGCCACTCCGACCGCGCTGATGGTCGGAACCGGCCGCGGCGCGCAGCTCGGCATCCTCATCAAGGGCCCGGAGGTGCTGGAGTCCACGCGCCGCGTCGACACGGTCGTCCTGGACAAGACCGGAACGGTCACCACGGGGCGGATGACCCTCCGGGACGTGTACGCCCGTGGCGGCGACGAGGGCGAACTGCTGCGGCTGGCGGGCTCGTTGGAGCACGCCTCCGAGCACCCGGTCGCCCGGGCCGTCGCCGCCGGGGCGATCGAGCGGGTCGGCAGTCTGCCGGTGCCGGAGAACTTCGAGAACGTCGTCGGCCTCGGCGTCCAGGGCGTGGTCGACGGGCATGCCGTCGTCGTCGGACGCGAGCAGCTCCTGGCCGAGTGGGCCATCGAGCTGCCCCGTGAGCTCGCCGAGGCCAAGGCCGCGGCGGAGGCAGAGGGGCGTACGGCGGTCGCCGTCGCCTGGGACGGCGAGGCCCGCGGCGTCCTGACCGTCGCCGACGCGATCAAGGACACCAGCGCCGAGGCGGTCGCCGAGCTGCGCCGACTGGGTCTGAAGCCGGTGCTGCTGACCGGCGACAACCGGCTCGTCGCCGAGTCGGTGGCACGGGCCGTCGGCATCGAGGAGGTCATCGCTGACGTCCTGCCGCAGGACAAGGTGGACGTCGTCCGGCGACTGCAGGCCGAGGGCCGTACGGTCGCCATGGTCGGCGACGGCGTCAACGACGCGGCGGCCCTGGCCGCCGCAGACCTGGGCCTGGCCATGGGCACCGGCACCGACGCGGCCATCGAGGCCGGCGACCTGACCCTCGTCCGCGGTGACCTGCGGGTGGCGGCGGACGCGATCCGCCTGTCCCGCAGGACCCTCGCCACCATCAGGGGCAACCTCTTCTGGGCCTTCGGCTACAACGTCGCGGCGCTGCCGCTGGCCGCGGCGGGCCTGCTCAACCCGATGATCGCGGGCGCGGCGATGGCGTTCTCGTCCGTGTTCGTCGTGACGAACAGCCTGCGCCTGCGGTCCTTCACGTAGCCGGGCGCGCACGCCGGTCCACCGGTGCCCCGCCCACGAGGTGGGGCACCGGTGCGTCGCACCGCGGATCCCGTGCCGGGCACCTCGCCGCGTGTGCGCCGGGATGCGGTCGGGACCGGCCGGGATGCGGTCGGGATGCGCCCGGGACGCACGCGAAGCGGTCGGCGGCCCGCGCGTCCGCGGGTGGTCCGACGCGCCGGGACGGAAGGCGCAACCCGCTCAGAGCTCCAACAGGAAGAGACCGCGCTCACCGCGCACCTCGCCTCCTCTGTCGCTGGCTCGGGGCGGTCACCGCCTTCCTGGCCTTGGCCGTCGTCGGCCTGACCGGACAGGACGCCCAGCACCGGTCCGGGCCTGACGGGGGGTCGCCTGCGCCCGGGGCGAAGCCGCAGCGGGCCGCGGTGACCCGGCCGGCCGTTCCCCGGCCCGTACGGCCCCCGGGCGTCCCCGGGCCCCGGAGTCTGCCGAAACACGTCCTTCATGCACGAGGTGTGCGCGGGTAACGACGGCCTCCTAGCGTCCCCCGTCAGTGAGCCGCCCCCCGGCAAGTCCCCCCTCGCAGCAAGGAGGCGTGGCATGAGCAGCGAGCCACGACTGGCAGAAGTCACCGGACCGGACCGCGCACCGACGGCGGCGCCCGGTGCCGACCAGGCCGTCAGGGAGACCCTGGAGGACTACACCCTGCGCTTCGCGCCGCGCAGTTACCGGCGCTGGTCCCCGATGGTGGTGGCGACGACCGCCCTCGGCGGCATCGCCTACATGGCCGACTTCTCCATCGGCGCCGGCATCGGCCTGGCGCACGGCACCGGCAACGCGCTGCTCGCGATCCTCGTCGCGGCCGTCGTCATCTTCGTCACCGGCTTCCCGCTGGCCTACTACGGGGCCCGCTACAACATCGACCTGGACCTGATCACGCGCGGCTCCGGCTTCGGCTACTTCGGCTCGGTCCTCACCAGCGTCATCTTCGCCAGCTTCACCTTCATCTTCTTCGCCCTCGAAGGCTCGATCATGGCCCAGGGCCTGGAGCTGGGGCTCGGACTGCCGCTGTGGCTGGGCTACCTGGTCTCGACCCTCATGGTGATCCCGCTGGTCATCTACGGCATGAAGGCGCTGAGCAGGCTCCAGGTGTGGACGACGCCGATCTGGCTGCTGCTGATGGTCGGCCCGCTGGTCTACCTGGTCTCCACCGACCCGGGCACGGTCGACCGCTTCCTCGCCTACGCCGGCACCGATCACGAGGGCGGCATCGACACCGCCTCCGTGCTGCTGGGCGCGGGTGTGTGCCTGTCGCTGATCGCGCAGATCGGCGAGCAGATCGACTACCTGCGGTTCATGCCGCCGAAGACCGAGTCCAACCGGCGGGCCTGGTGGACGGCCGTGGTGATGGCCGGCCCCGGCTGGGTGGTGCTGGGCGCGCTGAAGCAGGCCATCGGCGTGTTCCTCGCGGTGTACATCCTCGCCGAGGTGGGTCCGGCCGCGGCGCCCGAGCCGATCCAGCAGTTCAAGGGCGCCTTCGACGCCATGATGCCGTCCTGGCTCGTCGTCCCGCTGGCCGTGGTCCTGGTGGTGATCAGCCAGATCAAGATCAACGTGACGAACGCGTACTCCGGCTCCCTCGCGTGGACCAACTCCTTCACCCGCGTCACCGGGCGCTATCCGGGCCGGATGGTCTTCGTGGTGGTCAACCTCGGTTTCGCGCTCGCGCTGATGGAGGCCGACATGTTCAGCTTCCTCAACGGCATCCTCGGCTTCTACGCGAACTGCGCGATCGCCTGGGTGGTCACCGTCGCCACCGACATCGGCGTCAACAAGTACCTGCTGAAGCTGTCCCCGCACGCCCCGGAGTTCCGTCGCGGCATGCTCTACGCCGTCAACCCGGTCGGTGTCGTCGCCTTCGTCGCCGCCTCGGGGCTGTCCATCGCCCTGTACTTCCACGTCTTCGGCGACACACTGCAGCCGTACTCCCCCGTCGCCGCCGCCGTCATCGCCTTCGTCCTCACGCCACTGACGGCCGTCGTCACCCGCGGCAGGTACTACCTGCGGCGCACCGACGACGGCATCGCCGAGCCGCTTGTGGACGAGGACGGCAACCCCAGTGCCGTGACGTACGAGTGCCATGTGTGCCGGCAGCGGTTCGAGCGTCCGGACGTGGCCGCCTGCCCGACGCACGACGCCGTCGTCTGCTCCCTGTGTCTGAGCACCGACACGGTCGGCGACCACGTGCTGCCGGCCGCCCCGGCCACCGTGTGACACCCCCTCACCCCGCCGAAGGGCTCCCGCGAGTCACGTCCTCGCGGGAGCCCTTCGTCCTGCCGCCTGCCCGGTGACGGTTGAGAAGACGATCACGAGCAGGACGTCCGGGACGACGCGGCCACGTCGTCAGGGGGCGAGCAGCAGGCTGTCGCCGCGCTCCTTGGCTGCGGTGTGGCGGCGGGCGACGTCCCAGCCGGAGCCCTGCGTGGTCGCGGACGCCTTGGACAGCTGGGCCTTGAAACGGGCGAACGAGCCGAAGGACTCGGCGATGGCGTCCGCCAGCTCGCCGGCACCGTCCTCCTCCAGCGGCTCGCCGCCGCCGTCACCGGTCATGTTGTGCCAGTAGATCGAGTACAGGACGTGTCCGGAGAGGTGGAAGGCCAGGTTCTTCTCCAGGCCGTTGATCGACCCCCACGCCTCCTTGTCCCGTGCCTCGGCGAGCTGCTCCAGCGTGTCGTTGGCGCCCTTGACGTAGGCCGCGTGGTGCTTGTCGTGGTGCAGTTCGATGATTTCCGGGCTGATGACCGGCGCGAGGGCCGCGTAGTCGTACGGGAGCTCCGGGAGCGTGTAAACCGCCATGTCCAACGCCCTCCGCCTTATTGCCACCCATGTGCAACTGCACGCTAGCAGCAATAGAGGCGGGGTGTGATCAGTTCTGGTTCCCGGACCGGCGGGCCGTGTCGCGCGGGCGGGGAGCGCGGTCCACTTCTCCTCGATCCGTCCGACCTTCCACACCAGCGGCGCCACCGCCCCGGTGGCGAAGAACAGTCCCACGATCACGTAGCCGACGGCGTTGAGGTCGAGGCCGCCGATCCAGTCCCAGAACGGGCCGTGCAGACGGGCCCGGTCGGCGACCGGGCCGAGCAGTTCGACGGTGCCGACGACCAGGGCTGCGGCCACGGACAGGCCGGTGACGGTGAGGTTGTAGTAGACCTTGCGGACCGGCTGGGAGAACGCCCAGCCGTAGGCGAAGTTCATGACGCCCCGGGGCCCCTCGCGTCAGGCCGGCCGGCGTGCGGCGGCCGGCCGCCGGGGCGGCCCCGGGGCCCGTCCGACGCCTCCCCTCCCGGTGCCCGCCGGCCGGGGCGGGCGGTGGCCCGTCCGAACGCCTCCCCCCTGCTCCGCGAGGCCTGGCGGCCGGGCCCTATGCCGTGGCCAGGGGGTTGGGCAGGGGCAGGTAGCGGGCGTCGGCGCCGTCGGCGCCCGTCCAGCGCAGCAGGAGGTTGGTCTTGCCGGGCAGGACCGGTGCCGTGAGCAGTGCCGCCGCCTCGGGCAGGGCGTTCCGGGCGAACTCCCGGCGGGCGGCCGGCCAGGGGTCGAAACCGGGGTGCCGCTCGGCGAGGGCGGCCGCGATCTCGCACAGGTGGTTGACGACCAGGCAGTAGACGAGGCGTTCCCAGCCGGCGGCCCGGGACACCTCCGGCAGCAGCTTGACGCCCTCGGCGTCCCGGTACAGCGCCTGGGCGGGCGTGCCGTCGGCGTCGACGGCGACCAGCGTGTTCTGCAGGTGCGCCTCCAGGACGACGCCGTGGTCGGCGAAGGCGGCGAGGGCGGGCGGCACGACGGCCCGCAGGTACGCCCGCCACCAGGTGGCGGGGTCGGTCGTGGTGTGGAGCGGGCTGCCCGTGAAGCCCTCCACGAGGCCGGCGGCGAGCAGTGGCGTGCTGCCGGGGCGGACGTGGTCGCGCAGGCCGTCGCGGACCAGGACGGCGAGTTCCTCGAAGGCGAAGTCGGCGGTGCGGTAGCCGCGGTCGCTCAGCCAGGCGGCGCCCGTGTCCCCGGCGGCGAACGCGCGGGCGGCCGCCGCGTCGGTGCGGCGGAGTCTGAGCAGGTCGTGGCGCCACAGCCGGCGGATGTCGTTGGTGATGCGGACGTCGAGGCTGAACTTCAGGAACAGGTCCCGTCCTGGTGCGTACACGGTGCGGATCGCTGCGGTCGGCCAGGTGTCGAAGCCGGTCGTGCCCAGCCGGATCAGGGTGCCGTCGGCGAACGCCCGGTCGAGGCCGACCAGGTCGAGCTGCCAGGGGTGTGCGGGCAGCAGCCGGTAGCCGGGCGGGGCCTCGCCGAGGGCGTCCAGCGCCGAGGTGTCGCCCTCCTCGACCACCCGGTCCTCGCGCAGGCCGAGCAGCACCAGCGGGAAGCGGGCGTGCGCCTCGGGGGCGTACGGCAGCCAGTCGGCGACCGGGCCGCCGCCGCGCGCCTTGGGGGCCGGGTGGTGGGGGTGGCCGGTGATCAGGGACTGCTCGGAGAGCAGGTAGGGGTCGGCGGGCGGGGTGGCCCGCGCGCGTGCGGTGAGCAGGGCGGCGACCGCGTCCCTGCTGTCGAGCATCTCGGCGGGCTGCCCGTGCGGGGACAGGCCGGTGAGGCGGTGCAGCTCCCCGGCGACGAGTGCCACGAGTGCGGCGTGGTCGAGGCGGTGCCAGGCGCCGTCCGCGCGCACCTCGGGTTCGGCGGGCCGCCGGGTGCCGCGCACCCGCAGCAGACGGCCGCCGGCGGGCAGCCGGTACACGGCGCGGCCGTCCTGCCCGGGAGGAAGGGGTTCGGCGACCTCCCGCAGGAGGCAGTTCAGCAGCGGCGCGGCCGCGTGGGCGTCGGCCAGGCGGTCGACGTCGTCGGTGCCGGCGGCACGGGTGCCGTCGGCGGGTGGGGGGATGAGATCCACGCGTACTCGTTCCCTACGGTTTCTTCCGGGCGGAGACGATCAGTATCGCTGGCGTCACGGCCCGCCCCGACGTCCTACTCGTACCCGAGGAGCCCGCCCGTGCACCGTCCCCCCTCCGCAGAGGCCGAGGTGGCCGCCGACCTCGCCGTCGTGCGTCCCGCGCTCGGGCCGCGCTACGCCGCCGAGCTGCCCGGCGCCCGCGCGGCCGTGCTGACGCGGCTGTGGCGCGCTCTCACCCATGAGCCGCTGCCGTGGATCGCGTCCCGCGAGCGGGGCCGCGAGGGGCTCACGCTGCGTCTGTCGGACGGGCGTCGGCTGCACGGCCCGCACCCGGACCCCTACGCGACGTCCGCGTACGTGGCCTCCGTCCGTCTGGACCGGGTGGCGTACGACGATCCCGCGCGGCTGCTGACGGACCTGGCGGTGCCGCACGGCGCGGGTCTCGCGGCCGAAGTCGGGCACAGCACGGCGTCGTTGGCGCTGTCACGGGCCGGGCAGGGGCAGGGGCGGGCACAGGGGTGGCCGGAGCACGACTGGGAGTGGGAGCAGCGGGTGGTCGACGGGCATCCGTACCACCCCAACTGCCGTTCCCGGCCCGGGTTCTCGGTCGCCGAGCAGCTGGCGTACGGGCCGGAGCACCGGCCGGCCGCGGTGCGGCTGGGGCTGCTGCCGGTGCCGGCCGGCGAGTGCCTGGTCTCGGGCGAGTGGCCCGGGGAGCTGCGGGACGCGGGACGGCTGCTGATCCCGGTGCACCCGTGGCAGGCGGCGCACGTGCTGAAGCGGGGGTGCGAGCGGGGCGTGGACGCGCATCCGCTGATGTCGCTGCGGACGCTGGCGCTGCCGGACGGGCGGCACGTCAAGACCGCGCTGAGCGCCCGGCTGACGTCGTCGGTGCGCGACATCTCGGTCGGCTCGGTCGCCTCCTCGGCGGCCCTGTCGGCGTTCGCGCAGACCCTCACGGCCCACACGGACGGTCTGCTGCACATGACCCGCACACTGGGCGCGGTCACCGCCGACTCCCCCGACCTGGCGGCCGTGTTGCGTGAGTCGCCGGCGGTGTACGGGGGGCCGGGCGAGCACGTCGTACCGGTGGCCGCCCTGCCGGCCACCGGCCTGACCGCGTCCGCCGCCTGGTCGGCGCGGTTCGCGCGGCTCGCGCTCACGGTGGGGCTGCGGCTGCTGGAGCTGGGGGTGGCGCTGGAGGCGCACGGGCAGAACCTGCTGGTCGTGCTGTCGGCGTCGGGCGCGCCGCTGCGGCTGGTCTACCGCGACCTCGCCGACGTCCGGGTCAGCCCGGCCCGGCTGGCCCGGCACGGCCTGCCGGTGCCGGAGCTGCCCTCGCGGATCCTCACGGACGACGTGACGGCGCTGCGGCGCAAGCTGTTCGGTTCGCTGGTGGGCGGTGCGCTGGCCGGGGCGACCGGGAGCCGGCGGGCCCTGCGGGCGGCGCTGGCGGGGGCGGTGCCGCGGGTGCCGGACACTCCGGACCTGGCGGCGCTGCGCGCGCAGCCGCTGCCCGCGAAGGCGTTGACACTGATGCGGCTGTCGCCGGGGAGCGCCGGGGACCAGTGGGCGGAGCTGCCCAATCCGCTGGTGGCCGGGGAGGACTGACCCCGTTTTGTGGCGGGAGACCTCGGATCAATAGGATCCGCCGATGATCAGAACACAACGGCTGGCGGCGGGCGTCTGCGCCCTGCTCGCCGCGCTCACGGCCGGGATCGCGTTCCCGTCCGGTGCGGTCGCCGACGAGACCACAGCCAGCGCGCCGAAGGTGAACCTGGTCCTCGACGTCAGCGGTTCGATGCGCACGAAGGACATCGACGGCGGGACGCGGATGGCCGCGGCCAAGCAGGCGTTCAACGAGGTGCTGGACGCCACCCCCGAGGAGGTCCGGCTCGGCATCCGCACCCTCGGCGCCAACTACCCGGGCGACGACCGCAACACCGGCTGCAAGGACACCGCGCAGCTCTACCCGGTCGGCCCTCTGGACCGTACCGAGGCGAAGGCGGCCGTCGCGACGCTGTCCCCCACCGGCTGGACGCCGATCGGGCCCGCCCTGCTGAAGGCGGCCGGCGACCTCGACGGCGGCACCGGCTCCAAGCGCATCGTGCTGATCAGTGACGGCGAGGACACCTGCGCGCCGCTCGACCCGTGCGAGGTGGCCCGCGAGATCGCCGCCAAGGGCATCGGCCTGACCATCGACACCCTCGGCCTGGTGCCCAACGTCAAGATGCGGCAGCAGCTCAGCTGCATCGCCGAGGCGACCGGCGGCACCTACACCTCGGTCGAGCACACCGACGAACTCGCCGACAAGGTGAACCAGTTGGTGGACCGCGCGGCCGACCCGGTGGTGACGCCGGTCGCCACGCGGGGCGCCGACTCGTGCGCCGAGGCGCCGACGCTGAAGTCGGGCCTGTACACCGACCGCGAGGAGTTCGGCCAGCAGCGCTGGTACCGGGTCGACGTCGACCCGGGCCAGGAGCTGCGCGCCTCGGTGAGCGTGTCGGCGGACCGCGCGATGAACCCCGACCACGGGGTGCTGCTGCGGGCGGTCACCGTGCACGGCCGGGAGATCGTGCGCGGCGAGGCCGCGGGCCGCGGCCGCACCGACGTCGTCTCCACCGGTCTGCGCTACCCGAAGGCGGAGAGCGACGAGGACGGGGCACCGGCCGAGACGGTGTGCCTGCAGGTGACCAACTCCTTCTCCGCCGCCTCCGGGGTGAAGACCACGCCCGGTATGCCGCTGGAGCTGACCGTGGACGTGGTCGACAGCCCCTCGCAGGCGAGCGACGTGGCCTCCTTCGGCCTCGGCCGCGGCTGGTGGCTGCTGGGCGTCCTGGTGCTCGTCGGCTTCCTCGCGGGTCTGGTCTGGGGCTGGCTGTCGCGCTGGCGTGTCGCGGTCTGGAGGACCAACTGATGCGGATCACACGTGTGATGAGCACTGCCCTGCTGGCGCTGGGCCTGGCGGCCGCTCCCGCCGCGGCCGACTCCACGCCGTCGCCGAGCCCGTCCGGGGACGCTTCCGCGCCCCGCTCGGCGGGCACGTCGTTCCGTACGGCGACGGAGGTCGAGCAGGGGCAGACGGCCACCGCGAGCGCCTCCAGCGGTGACTACCTGTACTGGTCGTTCCCGGCCGACGCGGAACAACGGCCCACCGTCCGGGCGACGGTGAAGCTGCCGCAGGCACACACCGGCCAGACCTGGCAGGTGGACGTCTACGACGGCCTGCGCCGCCGCCAGGCCTGCCAGTACGGCGCCCAGACGCGCACCGCCGCCCCGGGCACCGCCTCCCTGGAACTGGCCTGTGTCCTGCGCACGGTCCGCGCCTGGGCGGAACCGTGGGCGAACGACCCGCTGCCGGGCACCTACTACGTCCGGCTGACCGCCCTCGGCCTGAAGACGGCCGACCTCGGTCTGCCGGTCGACGCCGAACTGCGGGTGGACTCCAAGGACATCGGCGGCTCGGCGGCGGTGGACGGCCGGCTGGCCGAGCCGCTGGTGCCGGGTGTCGCCGTCACCCCGGCGGCTCAGAAGCAGGAGGACTCCGCCGTCCTGTCGAGCATCGAGCCCGAGGACGGCTGGGCGTCCGGCTGGTGGTCCGACCGCTGGGTGTGGACGGCGGTCGGCGCGGTGCTGGCCGCGCTCGCCGGGATCGGCGGATACACGCTGACCCGCGGTTCGGGACGGCCCACGCGGGTCCCGCCGGCCGCGTGAGGAGTACCTGACGTTCGATCAGAAGGCCCGCCCCGAGCGGGCCTTCTGCCGTCTCACGCCTCCCGGAGCGCCTTGGCCAGGGCACCCTCGCCGCCCACCTCGACCCGGCCCGCGCGGACCGCGTCCGGCAGGGTCAGCGCCCCGCGCGCCAGAGCCGCGCAGGTGCCGGTGTCCAGGACGAGCCGGGCGTCGGGTTCCGCGGGCGCGGGCCCGTCGCCGTACACGGGTCCCTCGGCGGCACCGGCGTACACATGGAAGTTCCCTTCCTCCAGTTGGACTTCGACGAGCCCGCCCTCCCCCTCCAGCGCGCGCAGCAACGGCAGCGCGAACCAGTGCGCCCGGACGGCGTCGGTGGGCCGCCGCTCCCCCAGCTCGGCCTGTCCCCACTCCCCCAGCGCCTGGAGCACGGGCATCAACTCCCGGCCCCGGTCGGTGAGTTCGTACACGTAGGCCGCACCGGGCGGGGCGAGGCGCCGGCGCCGGGCGAGCCCGTCGCGTTCCATGTCCTTCAGCCGCGAGGCGAGTACGTCCGTGCTCACGCCCGGCAGGTCGGCGTGCAGGTCGGTGTAGCGGCGCGGGCCGGCGAGCAGCTCCCGGACGATCAGCAGGGTCCAGCGGTCGCCGACGACGTCGAGCGCGCGGGCGGCGGAACAGTACTGGTCGTAGCTTCGGCGAGGTGGCATGCGACGCAGTCTAGACATGTCGTTGGACTTTCCAAGCTGGAACTTGGTAAAACCAAGCAACACCAGATACCGGAGGGGCGAGCGCGCATGGAGTTCCGGCAGTCGAACAAGCTCAGCGAGGTCTGCTACGAGATCCGCGGCCCGGTGATCGAGCACGCCAACGCACTGGAGGAGGCGGGCCACAGCGTCCTGCGCCTGAACACCGGCAATCCCGCGCTGTTCGGTTTCGAGGCGCCGGAGGAGATCCTCCAGGACATGATCCGGATGCTGCCGCGGGCGCACGGCTACACGGACTCGCGGGGCGTGCTCTCCGCCCGCCGGGCGGTCGCCCAGCGCTACCAGACCCGGGGCCTGGAGGTCGACGTCGACGACGTCTTCCTCGGCAACGGCGTCTCGGAGCTGGTCTCCATGGCCGTACAGGCCCTGGTCGAGGACGGCGACGAGATCCTGATCCCGGCCCCCGACTTCCCGCTGTGGACGGCGGTCACGACCCTCGCGGGCGGCAAGGCGGTCCACTACCTGTGCGACGAACAGGCCGACTGGTACCCGGACCTGGACGACATGGCCTCGAAGATCACCGACCGGACCAAGGCCGTCGTGATCATCAACCCGAACAACCCCACCGGGGCCGTCTACCCGAAGGAGATCCTCGAGGGCATCCTCGACCTGGCCCGCCGGCACGGTCTGATGGTCTTCGCCGACGAGATCTACGACCAGATCCTCTACGACGACGCCGTCCACCACTCGGCCGCCGCCCTCGCCCCCGACCTGGTGGTGCTGACCTTCTGCGGTCTGTCCAAGACCTACCGGGTGGCCGGCTTCCGCTCGGGCTGGCTGGTGGTCACCGGCCCCCGGCAGCACGCCAGGGACTACCTGGAGGGCCTCACCATGCTGGCCTCCATGCGCCTGTGCGCCAACGCGCCCGCCCAGTACGCCATCCAGGCCGCGCTCGGCGGCCGCCAGTCCATCCACGAGCTGACCGCGCCGGGCGGCCGGCTGCGCGAGCAGCGGGACGTCGTCTTCGAGAGGCTCAACGAGATCCCGGGTGTGTCCTGTGTGAAGCCCAAGGGCGCGCTGTACGCCTTCCCGCGGCTCGACCCCGCGGTGCACCGCATCCACGACGACGAGAAGTTCGTCCTGGACCTGCTGCTGCGGGAGAAGATCCAGGTCGTCCAGGGCACCGGCTTCAACTGGCCCACCCCCGACCACTTCCGCATCCTCACCCTGCCGCACGCGGAGGACCTGGAGGCGGCGATCGGACGGATCGGGCGGTTCCTCAGCGGGTACCGGCAGTAGCACCGGCCGGGCTGTGCCGGCCCAAGGGGTCCTGCCCCGGAACGAGCACCTGGCCGG
This sequence comes from Streptomyces sp. NPDC030143, assembly GCF_055573695.1. Lineage (NCBI taxonomy): Bacteria > Bacillati > Actinomycetota > Actinomycetes > Kitasatosporales > Streptomycetaceae > Streptomyces > Streptomyces sp. NPDC030143. Next base: position 323,215 of record NZ_JBVIAY010000002.1, on the reverse strand, counting down.
GACGGCCGCCCAGCCCGGCACCGGCAGGGCCTGCGCCGAGCGATCCCGTGGACGGCGCCGGCACGCCGGCTCGGGCGCGGTGGCGCGCGGACGGCCTGATCGCCGGCCGTCGGGCATCCGGCCGGATGCCCGACGGCCGAACCGGCGGGGACGTGGTGCCGGGCGGCCCCGGTCCGGGACGCGGGCGGCGTTGTCGGTGCCGGGTCGTAGGCTGCGGGCAGGAGTCAGGGCTCCGAACAAGAGGGGAGGCCGTTCAGCTCGCGGCGTCCGGTGCGTGCGATCGCAAGGCGCCGGAAGCTCCTCCTAGCGGAGCTGCCAGGGGCTCTCGGCAACGCGGCGAGCGTGCGTGCCAGGCGTCGCGAGCCGGGCTCCCTTTTTGTTCGGAGCTCTCAAGGGAAGGGGACATGCCGTGACGCGACCGCCGACCGCCGCTCAGCGGCGGGTGATCGACGCCGCCGACCCGGTCACCGGGCGGCTGCGGGGCACGCCGGCACAGCTCGCGGCGCTCGTCGGGCGGGGGCTGGCCTTCCGCCACCCGCGTCCGCCGCACGACCACTTCCTGACACCGGCCGGCCACCGGGTGAGGGAGGCGGTGCCCGAACCCGAGCCCCGGTCCGCGCCCGCGCCGCCGCCGGAGCCGGACACCGGGGTGTTCGCCGCGCGGGTCGGCGGCGAGGAGCGGCCGGACACCCGGCCGTCGCGCCCGCGTGAGGTGCACAGTGCCTGGCAGGGGCTGCTGGAGTTGCGCCGGATGACCAACCCCGACGGGGCGACCGGCCGGCCGTGCGGCTGGGAGCGCACGCATCTCGTCCAGGCCGCCGCGCTCGCGCTGGAGGCGGCCGGACACCGCCCCGCCGGACCCGGCGGCGAGGACGGCTACCGGGTGCGGGCGACCCCGCAGCCGGAGGCCGTCGCGGTGCGCGGACCGGACGACGGGACGCTCACGGCCTGCGCTGCGACACTGGAGAAGGCGGGCTGGCAGGTCGGCGAGCACACCGACCCCCGGACCCGGGCGCGCTATCTGCTGGCTTCCCCTCGCCGGGTGTGAGGGGCATGCCAAGATCGCCGGACAGACATCGATTTCTCGTCGACGAGCAGGGGAAGCAGTGAGCGAGCCGTTCTCCGTCCGGGTCACCGTCCGCGGCTACGAGACCGACGTACAGGGCCACCTCAACCAGGCCGTCTACATCAACTACGCGGAACACGCACGCTGGTCGCTGCTCCAGGCGGCGGGCATCACCCAGGCCGGGCTGATCGGCCGGGGTGTCGGACCCGTCGCGCTGGAGACGACCATCCGCTACCGGCGCGAGCTCGTCGCCGGTGACGAGGTCGACGTGACGTGCGCCTTCGAGTGGGGCGACGGCAAGACGTTCCGCATCGAGCAGACCATCCGCAAGGCGGACGGCACGGTCGCGGCCGAGCTGACGGCCGTCGGCGGGCTGCTGGACCTCAAGGAGCGGCGGATGGTGGCCGACCCGCGGGACCGCTTCAAGGAACTGGCGGCCGATCCGAGCCTGTTCGGCCTCTGACCGGGACCGCCGAACCGGACCCCGCGTCCCTCGCGCCACCGGCCGGCGGGGGTGCGGCCCGGAGACTCCCGCCGGAGCCACCCGGTCACCCGGGTCCCGGTCCACTTGTCCCCGGCTCCCGCCAGGCGGACGGTCTCCGGCCGGTACCGGACGCCGGCCGACCGGCCGCATCGCAGGTCCGCCGCACGGAAGCCCGCCCCCCGGAAGCCTGCCGCACGAAGGCCCGCCGCACGGCGGTCGCCGCACGGCGGTCGGCGGCGCCGGGGTCTGCCGCCGCGGCCGACCGGGTCACCCCGTCCCGAACGCGCCCCGGTGGTCGCGTGCCCACTCCCGGTACGTCCGCGCCGGGCGGCCCAGCAGCCGCGGGACGTCCTCAGTGACGACGGCGTTGCGGCCCGCGCGCACGAAGGCGTTGCCGCCCAGGACGCCCTCCGCCTGCGCGGGTGAGAGCCCCCAGGCACGCAGGTGCTCACGCGTCTCGTGCGGCGAGAGGTCGCGGGTGGCCACCGGACGGCCCAGCAGCTCGGCGAGGACGGCGGCCTGCCCGGGCACCCCGATCGTCTCCGGCCCGGTCAGGGTGTACGTCCGTCCCGTGAGCCGCCCGTCGAGGAGCACCCGCGCCGCCGCCTCGGACACGTCCCGCGGGTCGATCACGCCCTGCCGGCCGTCGCCGGTCATGTTCGGCACCGGCTCGCCCGCCCCGATCGCCCGCGCCCAGGCCAGCGTGTTGGAGGCGAAGGAGGAGGGGCGCAGGACCGCCCACTCGGCGCCGCTCTCCCGCACGGCCCGCTCGCCGGCGAGGTGCCAGGTGCCGGAGGGTCCCACGTCCGGGTCGCCCGTCGCGATCGCCGAGAGTTTCACCAGGCGGCGCACGCCCGCTGCCCGGGCCGCGTCGACCAGCACCCGGTCGTACTCCGCGTCCGGCCCGGGCACGCCGACCAGGAAGGCGGCCGTCACCCCGGCCGTCGCCGCCTCCAGGGAGCCGGGGTCGCGGTAGTCCCCCCGCGTCACCTCCGCACCCGGGGGCACGGTCGCCGCGGCCGGGTCGCGGACCAGGGCGCGCACCTTCTCGCCGCGCGCCGCCAACCGCCGTACGAGTTCACTGCCGATGGTGCCCGTGGCACCGGTCACAAGGATCATGCCCCTCACGGTCGCGGCCGGTCCCGCCGCGGCTCTAGGAAATTCCGGCACGCTCCGGCCGGCCCGCCGGGCGCGTGCCGCGCTTACGGTGGTGGGGTGACCGACGCCCTCGCCGAAGACCGCCTTCCGCTTGCCGACGCGCTGCGCCCGTGGATCTCCGAGATCGCCTCGGTACGGGTCACGGGGCCGGTGCGGGACGCCTTCACCCACGTTCCGGACAGCGCGACGCAGGTGGTGGTGCGGGTCGAGGACGACGGGCGGCGCGAGACGGTGGTCGTCGGGCCGCGCACCCGGGCCGCGTACCACGCGGACGCGGACGGCCGGGCGGTGTCGTGCGTGCGGCTGCGCCTCGGACCGGGGGCGGCGCGCCCGCTGTTGGGCGTACCGGCGGTGGACCTCGTAGGCCGGGTCGTGCCGCTGTCGGACCTGCCGTCCGCGACGGCCCGGCGGCTGGCGCGCGCACTCGCGCGGGCGGAAGGCGAGCGGGAGGGTTGGGTGGACCGCCTGGCGGACGTGCTCCCGGCCCCCGCCGTCCGCTCCCGCGACCGGCTGTTGCGGGATGCGGTGGACGCGCTGTCCACCCGCCGCGACCGCGCCCCGGCCCCCGTGCGGGACGTCGCCCGGCAACTCGCCGTCAGCGAGCGCCACTTGCGCAACCTCTTCGCCGACGGCGTCGGCGTCTCCCCCAAGCACTACGCCCGCATCCACCGCGTACGGCACCTGCTGGCCCACGCGGCCACCGCCCCGTGGGCCGATCTCGCCGCCGCCACCGGCTACTACGACCAGTCGCACATGACGGCCGACTTCCGCACCCTGATGGGTGTGCCGCCCCGGGCGTTCTTCGCGGGCCGGATACCGCCGGCCACGCCGTGCCGGCCGGCCCGGCTGCGCTGAACGGGGTGGGAGGAGGCCGGGACCGGAAGTGAGGGACGGGGTGGGGGCCGTGCCCGGGGCGCGCTCCACGCGCCCCGGGCACGGCTTCCGGTCGAGGGCCGTCCCCCTCGACCGGAGTCCGGGGGGTCAGCCCTGTGCGGCGACGCGGGCGAGCCGCTGCGCCTCGTCCCGCGTGGAACGGGCGATCGCGTCCTCGTCGGCGGTCAGCAGCCGTCCGTCCTCGACGATCTGGCGGCCGTTCACGAAGGAGGCCGTGACCGGGGCCGCCGCGCCGAAGACCAGCGCGGTGACCGGGTCGGCGATGGAGGCGTGGGCGAGGGTGTCCAGCCTCCACAGCACGAGGTCGGCGAGCTTGCCCGGCTCCAGGGAGCCGACGTCCCCGGCGCGGCCGAGGACCTGGGCGCCGCCGTAGGTGCCCAGGCGCAGTGCCTGACGGGCGTTCAGGGCGGCCTCGCGGTGGCTGCCGAGGCGGTTGATGAGCAGCGCGTTGCGCAACTCGGTGTGCAGTTCGCCCGACTCGTTGGACGCGGTGCCGTCGACGCCGAGGCCGACGGGGACGCCGGCCGCGAGCATGTCGGGGACGCGGGCGATGCCGGCCGCGAGCCGGGCGTTGGACGAGGGGCAGTGGGCGACACCGGTCCTCGTCCGGGCGAAGGCCTGGATGTCGGAGTCGTTCATGTGGACGCAGTGCGCCATCCACACGTCCTCGCCGAGCCAGCCGGTGGACTGGAAGTAGTCGGTCGGGCCCATGCCGAACAGCTCGTGGCAGAACTTCTCCTCCTCGACCGTCTCCGAGCCGTGGGTGTGCAGCCTCACGCCGAGGCGGCGGGCCAGTTCGGCGCCCTGCCTGAGCAGTTCGGTGGAGACGGAGAAGGGCGAGCAGGGGGCGACGGCGACCTGGGTCATCGCGTCGGAGGAGGCGTCGTGGTGCCGACGGACGGTCTCCTCGGTGGCGGCCAGCGCGCCCTCGAGGGTCTCGACGGCGAAGTCCGGGGGCAGGCCGCCGTCCTTCTCGCTGCGGTCCATGGAGCCGCGGGCGAGGGTGAAGCGGACGCCCATGTCGCGGGCGGCGCCGATGATGGCGCCGGACAGGTCGCCGGAACCGCGGGGGAACACGTAGTGGTGGTCCATGGCGGTGGTGACTCCGCCGCGGGCCATCATCGCGAGCGAGCCCTGCGCGGCCGCGCGGACCATCGGCTCGTCGATGCGCGCCCAGGTCGGGTACAGCGCGACGAGCCAGTCGAAGAGGTTGTGGTCCGTGGCCAGGCCGCGGGTGATCCACTGGTAGAAGTGGTGGTGGGTGTTGACCAGCCCCGGGGTGACGAGGTGGCCGGTGGCGTCGATGCGGCGTACGACGTTCTCCAGGCCCTCGGGGGCACGGCCCGCGCCGAGCGACTCGATGCGGTTGCCGGCGAGGACGACGTGCCCGTCGGCGTACTCGGTGTCGTGGGCGTCGACGGTCGCGACGGCACAGTTCTCGATGACGATGCGCTGGGCTGCTGCCATGGTTCTTCCTTGTTCGTTGCGGGGAGAGGGCACGGCAGGGCTCACAGGTTGGTGAGGTCCACCGGGATCCTCGCCTCGCAGCCGTCCCGCAGGATCGTGGCCTCGATCAGGCCGTAGGGGCGGTCGGCGGCGATGTACACCTCGTTGTCGTTCGTCAGCCCGAACGGCTCCAGGTCCACCAGGAAGTGGTGCTTGTTCGGGAGGGAGAAGCGGACCTCGTCGATCTCGCTCCGGTGGTCGATGATCCGCGCGCCCATCTGGTACAGCGTCTGCTGGAGCGAGAGCGAGTAGGTCTCGGCGAAGGCCTGGAGCATGTGCTTCCTCGTCTGCTCGTACGACCTCTCCCAGTCCGGCGTCTCCTGCTCGTCGTCGGACCAGCCGAACCGCCAGCGGCCGGACACCTGGGTGGCGAGGATGCGGTCGTAGGCCTCGGGCAGGGTCGTGTACTTGTCCTTGACGTAGCCCCGGAACTCGGAGTCGGTCGAGTTCATCACGACGAGGTCCTTCAGGCCGGAGACGACCTCCCACGCGCTGCCGTCGTAGGTGATCTGGGTCAGTCGGGTCTCCTGGCCCTTGCGGACGAAGGAGTGCCCGACCTCGTCGTCGCCGACGGGCCGCGAGTCGGCGCCGGAGGTCCCGATCCGCTCCCAGGCGTACTCCTCGATGCGGATGCGGGCGCGGTGGATCGGCTCCTGGCTGGTCACGAAGTGGCGCGCGAGGTGGATGCCGAACTGCTCGGCGGACTCGATGCCGTACTCCTTGGCGAACGCGAACACCGTGTTCTTGGTGGTGTCGGTCGGCAGGACGTGGGCGTTGGAGCCGGAGTAGTGGACCTCGTCCATGTCGCCGCTCAGCGACACGGAGACGTTCAGGTCCTTGATGTGGTGGGTGGCGCCGTCCCGCGTGATCTTGACGACTCGGTTCTCGGCCTTGCCGTACTGGTTCTGTCCCAGAAGGGTGGGCATCTCTAGCTAGCTCCCTCGGTAAACGGAGTAGCCGAACGGGTTGAGCAGCAGCGGTACGTGGTAATGCTCGCCCGGCACGACGGCGAACGTGATCGCCACCTCCGGGAAGAACACTCCGCCGGCACCGCTGTCCCGATTCGCGGGGGCGTCCTGCTGCGCATCGGCTTGCTTGTCGGCGTTGTTCTCGAAGTACGCCTCGACGGCGAAGTCGAGCCGTACGTGGGTGGTCCCCTCCGGCAGGGCCGGGAGGTCCTTGCACCGGCCGTCCGCGTCGGTCACGGAGCCGCCGAGCGCCCGCCAGGCCGCCTCCCGCCCGGAGCGGGCGCGGAGGTGGACGGCGACGCCCTCGGCGGGACGGCCGCGGCTGGTGTCCAGGATGTGCGTGGACACGGAGGCGGTGGTGCTGGTGTTCATGGGTCAGGCGTCCTCTTCAGTCGTCCTCGACGAGCCGGGCGAGCCGGATGCGGTTGATCCTGCCCAGCTCGGTGCGGACGATCTCCCGCTCCCGCTCCGGCGTGTTGCCGATCCGTTCCCTGACCGCGTCGCGCATCTCCTCGGCGGTGCGGCCGGTGGCGCAGATCAGGAAGACGTGGCCGAACCTGTCCTGGTAGGCGAGGTTCAGTTCGAGCATCTCCGCCTTCAGTTCCTCGGAGGCGCCGGCCATGCCGCGCTGCTCCCGGGCGGAGGTGGGGTCGCCGGGCCGGGGGCGGCCGATCGGCGGGTGCCCGGCCATCGCCTCCGCCAGGTCGTCCGCGGTCAGCTCGGCCGTGGCGGCGTCGCTGGCGGCGTAGAGGTCCTCGGCGGTGGCGTACGGGCGGGCGGCGAGCAGCCGCCGCACCCACGCCGTGGAGGCGCACGCCTCGTGGAGTACGGCGTGGGCGGCCTGCTCCTGAAGGTCGTTGATCCGGGCGAGGCCCGGGGGCGTGGAAGTCGACGTCACGGAAGCCTCCGTGGCCGCGTACGGCCGTCGTGCTGAACGGGCTGCGGCCAGCTAACGCCCCCGCACGACATGACGTCAACACTTTGTTGAAAATTTGGGGGACGGACCCGGCCCCGCCGGGGCGCGAGAACCCTGCCCCGCCGAGGGGACGGACCCCACCCCACCCAGGGGGCGAACCGCCGCGCGGGCGACGGAAGGCCCCGCCTCAGCCCTCCTTCTCGCGGTTGAGGTAGTTGTAGACCGTGAAGCGGCTCACCCCGAGGGCGCTCGCCACGGTCTCCACGCCGTGCCGCACGGAGAAGGCACCCCGCGCCTCCAGTGTCCGCACGACCTCCTGTTTGGCCTTGCGGTCGAGGTCGGCGAGCGGTCTGCCCCTGCGGCGCTCCATGGCGGCCAGGATGTGATCGAGGGAGTCGGCGAGCTGCGGCAGCCGCACGGCGACGACCTCGGCGCCCGCCCAGGACAGCACGACGTCGTCGGGGCCGGCCTCGTCCGGCGGGACCATCTCGCCACCCATGGCGTCCACCAGCGGCTTCACCGCGGCGATGAAGGGCTCCTGCCCGGCCGCGGTCACTCGCCCTGCCCGAGGACGTTGACCTGGAGCGAGATCCGGGTGGCGCCGGCCTGGAGCGTCTGGCGCAGCAGGGCGTCGACGGCGTCGAGGACGGCGTCGGCGCCGCCCTCCGCGGTGTTCCCGAAGGGCCCGACATCGACGGCGTCCAGGTCGGCGGCCTGGACGACCTCGCGGGCGACCAGAGCGTGTGCGGGCGCCTCGTCGAGATCGAAGGGCTCGGTGGTGAACTCAACTCGCAGTCGCATCGTGCCCCACATCTCTCCGGCGTGCGCATGGGCCCCGGACGCCGTCGACGTCCGGGGCCCCGACCCTAACGGACCGGCGGCTCCGGCGCCCCCGCCCTTGACAAGCCCCGACACCCGACGGCACTCTTCCAATAGACAGAAACTAACTTCCACAATCCGGAAGGCAAGAGGGAAGGGGGCGCGGTGCCCGATGGGATTCGCAGACCAGCGCTTCAACGTCAACCTGTCGATCCTCTTCACGGAACTCCCGCTCCTGGAGCGCCCCGCGGCCGCCGCCGCGGCCGGCTTCGGCGCGGTCGAGCTGTGGTGGCCCTGGATCGACTCCCCCGTCCCCGAGCGGTCCGAGCTCGACGCCCTGAGGAAGGCGCTCGAGGACGCGGACGTACGGCTGACGGGCCTGAACTTCTACGCCGGGCAGCTCCCGGGCCCCGACCGCGGCGCCCTGTCGGTGCCGGGCGAGGAGTCGGAGCGGTTCCGCGCCAACGTCGGCGTGGCCGCGGACTTCGCGCGGTCGGTCGGCTGCACGGCGCTCAACGCGCTGTACGGCAACCGCGTCGACGGCGTGGACCCGGCCGAGCAGGACGCGCTGGCACTGGAGAACCTGGTGCTCGCCGCCCGGGCGGCCGACGGCATCGGTGCGACCCTGCTGATCGAGGCGCTGAACGCGCAGGAGTCGCCGCGCTGCCCGCTGGTGAGCGCACCGGCCGCGGTGGGCATCGTCGACAAGGTCAACGAGGCGACGGGCCTCGGCAATGCCCGCTTCCTGATGGACCTCTACCACCTGTCCATGAACGGCGAGGACCTGCCGTCGGTGATCGAGCGGTACGCCGCGAGGACCGGCCATGTGCAGATCGCCGACAACCCCGGGCGGGGCGCGCCCGGCACCGGCTCGCTTCCGCTTGAGGACCTCCTCGACCAGCTGCGCGAGGCCGGTTACGACGGCTGGGTCGGCCTGGAGTACAAGCCGGGCGACCGCCTGAGCGCCGAGGCCTTCGACTGGCTGCGCCCCTGACCCCCCGTACCGAGAGGCACCCGCTGTGACCACCACCCTCCCCAAGATCGCCTGGATCGGCCTCGGCATCATGGGCTCCCCCATGTCCGAGAACCTGATCAAGGCCGGTTACGACGTCACCGGCTTCACGCTGGAGCGGGACAAGCTGGACCGGCTGGCCGCCGCCGGCGGCACCGCGGCGGACTCGGTCGCCGAGGCCGTGCGGGACGCCGACGTGATCATCACGATGGTGCCCGCATCCCCGCAGGTCGAGGCGATCGCCTACGGCCCCGACGGCATCCTGGAGCACGCGCGCACGGGCGCCCTGCTCATCGACATGTCCTCGATCACCCCGCAGACCTCGGTCGACCTGGCGAAGGCGGCGCGGGACAAGGGCATCCGGGTGCTGGACGCGCCGGTGTCCGGTGGCGAGGCGGGCGCCGTCGAGGCCGTGCTGTCGATCATGGTCGGCGGTGAGCAGGCCGACTTCGACGCGGCCGAGCCGATCTTCGAGGCGCTGGGCCGGACCGTCGTGCTGTGCGGTCCGCACGGCTCGGGCCAGACCGTGAAGGCCGCCAACCAGCTGATCGTCGCCGTCAACATCGAGGCGTGCGCCGAGGCCGTCGTCTTCCTGGAGAAGTCGGGCGTCGACCTGAAGGCGGCGCTGGACGTGCTGGGCGGCGGGCTGGCCGGTTCGACCGTGCTGACGCGCAAGAAGGACAACTTCCTGAACCGGGACTTCAAGCCGGGGTTCCGCATCGACCTGCACCACAAGGACATGGGCATCGTCACGGACGCCGCCCGCACCGTGGGCGCGGCGCTGCCGGTCGGCGCCGTGGTCGCGCAGCTCGTCGCGAGCCTGCGCGCGCAGGGCGACGGCGGCCTAGACCACTCGGCGCTGCTGCGGGCCGTCGAGCGGCTGTCCGGCGCCCGCCTCTGAGGGGTCCTTGCGCGGTGAGTGCCTGATCAGGCCCCTGATCCGGTGCCGAGCATCGCACGGCGCCGGAGAGTCCTCGCAGCGGAGCTGCCAGGGCTCTCCGGCAACGCGGCGAGGTGCGGTGCCGGGCCGCGCGGCCCGGGCGGGCACCGTGCAAGGACCCCTGAGACCCCGGGCCGCGGCGGCGCCGACTTCTGTCCGGTCGCGCCCAGGCGCCGCCGCGGCCCGGATTCCGAACGGTCCCCGCCCCGGGCGCGGACCGACGCGAAGCCCGCGCCCGGAGCCGGACGGGAGGTCCTGACTCCGGGCGCGCGACCCGCCGTCCCCACGCGACCCGGTGAGGGGTCCGCACAGTGCAAGGACCCCTGAGGGGGTGATCGCACGGGGCGGCGGGCGGGGCGAGGACCGCGGCGGCGTGCGAGCCAGTGCGGTGGTGAAGGATCCGGTCCCCCTTCTCGACCAGAGGGAAGGGCTCCGGTTCCGTCGCGACCCGCCGCGGTCTCCGTCCCGTTCCCCTCCAGCCCCGTCCGGCGGCGCGAACGTCCCGTCGCGCCCGGCCTCGCGCCGTCGGACGGCCACCCCCGCGCACGGTGCGCGCCGGGGTGCGGATCCGCCGGGCCCGCAGGAGCCTGAGGGCATGGGCAATCCGACGCAGCACCCGCACATCGTGGTCCACCCGCCGGCGCTCGACGGTTCCCGCCGGGTCACCGCGGGTGACGAGACGCTGGGGATCGCCTCGCACGCCGACGACGTGAGCGAGATCCTCCGGCTGGCCGATCTGTATGTGACCGACCTCGCGGAGAGCGATCTCATCGAGTGGCACGGCGGTGGCCCGGAGGACTGGCCGGGGCTGTCGGAGCACCACTCACCACAGGAGTCGTAGGCCGGGTACGTCAACCTCAAATCAACCTCTGAACATGGTTCGGCAGGCTTCGGCACCCCCTGCCGGTGGGCACGATCCGGTCACGCGGGGCCCGCCGGCACGGGGGTGGCGGGCTCCGCTCCGGGGGTTGCCGTGGCGCTGGTGCGCATCCCCGGGGCGCGGGCCGGTCTGCTGCACTGCCCGCTGTTAGGACCGCCCCGCGCCGCCCGCCGCCAAGCGCGCGTCCTGCGGCGCTCACCTCCCCTGCCCGCCGGCCGGCGGGCCTCACGGACCTCGGCAGGCTGTCCGCCGTCGCACTGCACGGCGAGGCGGCCGTCCACGCGCCGGTGCCGCGCTTTAGCCCCGCGGGCCGGTCTGCTCGGCCGGGCCGAGGTCGCGGACCGGGGTTTCGCCATCCGCTCCCCGACGGGGGCGGCGGCCCTGGTCAGCCACCGCTTCCACGGCGAAGACGACGGCGGCCCGGCGCACTCCTGCGGCTCGACCGCAGGCGGCGGGACTGAACGTGCGCGCGGCGGGGACGGAACCTACACGGGGGCGGCGGGCGGCGGGCGGCGGGGACTGAACGTGCGCGGGGGCGGCCCGTCCGGTGGCCGAACCCGCCCCTGCTGCCCGTGCGGTGCGTCGGCCCCTTGGACTGGCCGCCCCCGCTGCCCTGCACGGTGCAGCAGACCCCCGACGGGCCGCCCGCCGCCGTGCATGGTGTGTCAGACCTTCAGTGTCCTGAGCGCCGTCGGCGCGTGCCCCGGCTCGGTCGCGGTCTCCTCGAACTCCACGACCTCGGCGATGTTGTTGGTCGTCGACATGGAGATGTCGGTGACGCGCTCCAGGATCGCCTCGACGACGACCGGCACCCGGTACTCGGCCGCGAGCTTCTTCGCCCGCTCGAAGGCGGCGCCCAGCTCGCCCGGGTCGGTCACCCGGATCGCCTTGCAGCCGAGGCCCTCGGCGACCTTGACGTGGTCGACGCCGTAGACGCCGAGCTCGGGCGAGTTGATGTTCTCGAACTCCAGCTTGACCTGGAAGTCGATGTCGAACGCCCGCTGCGCCTGCCGGATCAGGCCGAGGTAGGAGTTGTTGACCAGGACGTGGACGTACGGGATCTTGTGCTGCGCGCCGACCGCCAGCTCCTCGATCATGAACTGGAAGTCGTAGTCGCCGGAGAGGGCCACCACCTGTGCCTGGGGGTCGGCGATGGCCACGCCGAGCGCCGCCGGGACCGTCCAGCCGAGGGGGCCCGCCTGGCCGCAGTTGATCCAGTGGCGGGGGCGGTACACGTGCAGCATCTGCGCGCCGGCGATCTGGGAGAGGCCGATGGTGGTGACGTACCGGGTTTCCGGGCCGAAGGCCTTGTTCATCTCCTCGTAGACGCGCTGCGGCTTGATCGGCACGTCGTCGAAGTGTGTACGGCGCTGGAGGCGGGCCTTGCGCTCCTGCGCGGCGGCCGCCCACGTGGAGCGGTCGGGCAGCCCGCCCTCGGCCTGCAGCTCCCGCGCCACCTCGACGAACAGCTCCAGCGCGGCCTTGGCGTCGGAGGCGATGCCGTAGTCGGGGGCGAAGATCCTGCCGATCTGGGTGGGCTCGACGTCGACGTGGACGAACGTCCGCCCGGCGGTGTAGACGTCGAGCCGACCGGTGTGGCGGTTGGCCCAGCGGTTGCCGATGCCGAGGACGAAGTCGGACTCCAGGAAGGTCGCGTTGCCGTAGCGGTGCGAGGTCTGCAGACCGACCATGCCGGCGTTCAGCTCGTGGTCGTCGGGCAGGGTGCCCCAGCCCATGAGGGTCGGCACGACCGGGGTGCCGGTCAGCTCGGCGAACTCGACGAGCAGGTCGGAGGCGTCGGCGTTGACGACCCCGCCGCCGGCCACGATCAGCGGGCGTTCGGACGCGTTGAGCATCGCGAGCGCCTTCTGGATCTGGGCCCGGTCGGCGGCCGGCCTGTACACCGCGAGCGGCCGGTAGGTCTCCGGGTCGAACTCGATCTCGGTGAGCTGGACGTCGATCGGCAGGTCGACGAGGACCGGGCCGGGCCGGCCGGAGCGCATGAGGTGGAAGGCCTGCTGGAACACGCCGGGGACCTGCGCGGCCTCCAGGACGGTCACGGCCATCTTGGTGACCGGCTTGGCGATGGCGGCGATGTCGACGGCCTGGAAGTCCTCCTTGTGGATCACCGCCGTGGGGGCCTGGCCCGTGATGCACAGGATCGGGATCGAGTCGCCGATGGCGGAGTACAGCCCGGTGATCATGTCGGTGCCGGCCGGACCGGACGTGCCGACGCAGACGCCGATGTTGCCGGGGTGGGCGCGGGTGTAGCCCTCGGCCATGTGCGAGGCGCCCTCGACATGGCGGGCGAGGGTGTGCGTGACGCCCCCGGACGCCTTGAGCGCCGCGTAGAAGGGGTTGATCGCCGCGCCGGGGACACCGAACGCGGCGGTGACGCCCTCACGCTTGAGGATTTCGACTGCCGCGCGGGCAGCGGTCATACGAGCCATCGAGTACTCCTGCTCCGACTGTCGGATGGGCTCTCCCGTCGCGCCCCGCGGTGAGCACGTGCCGTTTCTGCTTCTTGATTCCGCTGATTCGCCGATTCCAGTGGTTCCACTGATTCCACATTGCGGAAAACAATTTCTACTATCTGGAATCAATCTAGGGTGGTGGGGGAAGGCCGTCAAGGGACGGACAGAACGGCGTTCGTGGAGGACGATGGGCCCATGCCCGAGAGCGTGCCGGTGCGCTGCCCGGCCTGCCGCCAGGAGCGCCGGTACACCACGCCGTCCTACGCCTGCGCGTGCGGCACGCCCGTCCCGCTGCCGATCGATCCCGCGCGGACGCCGACGGTTGTCGCGCACCGGTCGTGGGAGGAGGAGTGGATCACCCTGTCCTGTCCGTCCTGCGGCCTGCGCACCCAGTGGCCCCGGCCCGAACTGGGCTGCCCCTGCGGCACGGTGCTGCGGATCCCGCTGCGGACGGGGTCGGAGCCCGGCGGGCCCGGCGCACGGCCGGAGGGCACGCCGGACGCGGAGCCGCGGCCCGCCCGCTTCCCGCGTCCGCCCCAGGGCCCCGTGCCGATCCGCACCGCGCTGGACGCGGTGACCGTCACCGTGCTCTGTCTCCACCGGCTCGGGCACCGGGGCGTCCGGCGGGCCGACCGGCGGCCGACCTCCGGGATCGGACTCGCCGCACGCGGCCTGCTGGTCCAGGTCGATCCCGGCGCGCGGCCGGCGTCGCTGCGGGACGTGGAGTGCCTGTGGCTGACCGCCATGACGGAGTCGGCGGAGTGCGTCTACTTCTCCCTGGCCGGCTACACCGCCGAGGCCCGAGCCCGTGCCGACTCCCTCGGAGTGCCCCTGTTCGTCCTGGAGCCGACGGGCACGCCCCAGCCGGTCAACCCGCCGGCCGACGAACTCGCCGCCGGCCTTTGAGGGGTCCTCGCACGATGAGCGCCTGATCAGGCCGCGTGGTCCGGTGCCGTGCATCGCAAGCCGCCGGAGAGGTGCGGTACCAGGCCGCGCGGCCCAGGCGCTCATCGTGCAAGGACCCCTCAGGGGCGCGCCCGTCGGGCGTCACACGCCGTACCGCTCGCGCAGCTCCACCTTCCGCACCTTCCCGGACACCGTCATCGGGAAGGTCTCCAGCACCTGGAGCCGGCTCGGGATCTTGTAGTGCGCCAGCCTGCCCTCGCAGTAGGAGCGGACGTCCTCCAGGGTGGGCGGGGCGGCCGGGTCGTGGGGGATGACGCAGGCCAGGACCTCCTCGCCGTACGTCTCGTGGGGGACGCCGACGGCCTGGACGTCCCTGACGCCCGGGTGGCCGTGCAGGAACTCCTCGATCTCGCGCGGGTAGATGTTCTCGCCACCCCGGATGATCATGTCCTTGATGCGGCCGACGATCTCCACGTAGCCGTCGTCCCGCATCACCGCCAGGTCCCCGGTGTGCATCCAGCGGCCGGCGTCGACGGCCTCGGCGGTCTTCCCGGGCTCGTTCCAGTAGCCGAGCATGACGCCGTAGCCGCGGGTGCACAGCTCGCCCGCCCGGCCGCGCTCCACCGTCACGCCGGTGGCCGGGTCGACGACCTTGACCTCGATGTGCGGCAGCACGCGCCCGACCGTGGCCGTGCGGTGCTCCAGGTCGTCGTCCCGCCTCGTCTGCAGCGACACCGGGGAGGTCTCGGTCATGCCGTAGCAGATGGAGACCTCCGCCATGTGCATCTCGGCGACGACGCGTTTCATCACCTCCACCGGGCAGGGCGAGCCCGCCATGATGCCGGTGCGCAGGGAGGAGAGGTCGTACGACGCGAAGCCGGGGAGGTTCAGCTCCGCGATGAACATCGTCGGGACGCCGTACAGGGAGGTGCAGCGCTCCCGCTGCACGGCCTCCAGCGTGGCCTTCGCATCGAAGGAGGGGGCCGGGATCACGATGCAGGCGCCGTGGGACGTCGCGGCCAGATTGCCCATGACCATGCCGAAGCAGTGGTAGAAGGGCACGGGAACGCACACCCGGTCCTGCTCGGTGTAGGCGATCATCTCGCCCACGAAGAACCCGTTGTTGAGGATGTTGTGGTGGGAGAGGGTGGCGCCCTTGGGGAAGCCCGTCGTGCCCGACGTGTACTGGATGTTGATCGGGTCGTCGCAGGACAGCTCCTCGAACGCGACGGGCGTTCCCCGCGCGAGGAGCGCCTCCCAGCTCGGGTCCCCGATGAACACGGTCTCCCTCAACTGCGGGCACCTGCCCCGCACCTGCTCGACCATCGCCCGGTAGTCGCTCGTCCTGTGACGGAGGGAGGCGAAGAGCAGGCGGACGCCGGCCTGGTCGAGGACGTACTCGGCCTCGTGCGTGCGGTAGGCCGGGTTGATGTTCACCATGACCGCGCCGATACGGGCGGTGGCGTACTGGACGAGGACCCATTCGGGGCAGTTGACCGCCCAGATGCCCACCCGGTCGCCCTTGGCGACGCCGCTCGCCAGCAGCGCGTACGCCAACGCGTCGACGTCAACGGCGAACCGGGCGTAGGTCCAGCGCCGCCCCGAGGCCACGTCGACCAGCGCCTCGCGGTCCGGCCAGGCCGCGACCGCCCGGTCCAGGTTCGCCCCGATCGTGTCCCCGAGCAGGACGGTGTCGCTCGTCCCGTGGGTGTAGGACAGTGCCGTCACCGGAAGTCCTCCTCGCGGTACTCGTCGGCCGAGCCGGCGGCCGTCGCCTCGCGCAGTTCGATCCGGCGGATCTTGCCGGAGACGGTCTTGGGCAGCGGCGCGAACTCCAGCCGCCGGATCCGCTTGTACGGCGCCAGGACCTCGCGCGCGTGCTCGAACAGCACCTTCGCGGTGTGGGGCCCGGGCTCCCAGCCCTCGGCGAGGACGACGTACGCCTTGGGCACGGCCAGCCGCAGCTCGTCCGGGGCGGGGACGACGGCCGCCTCGGCGACCGCCTCGTGCTCCAGCAGCGCGCTCTCCAGCTCGAAGGGGCTGATCTTGTAGTCGGAGGCCTTGAAGACGTCGTCGCTGCGCCCGATGTAGGTGATGTAGCCGTTCTCGTCGCGCTCGCCGATGTCGCCGGTGCGGTAGTAGCCGCCGGCCATCGCCTCCGCCGTGCGGTCGGCGTCTCCGTGGTAGCCGGTCATCAGGCCGACCGGCCGCGTCGACAGGTCGAGCGCGATCTCGCCCTCCGTGGCGCCCGGCGCGCCGGACACCGGGTCGAGCAGTTCCACGCGGTACCCGGGGCCGGGCCGCCCCATGGAGCCGCTCTTGAGCCGCTGCCCGGGGCTGTTGGCGATCTGCACGGCCGTCTCCGTCTGGCCGAAGCCGTCCCGGACGGTCACCCCCCAGGCCTGCCGCACCTGTTCGATGACCTCGGGGTTGAGCGGCTCGCCGGCGGCCACGGCCTCGCGGGGCGGGGTCCGCAACCGGGTCAGGTCGGCCTGGACGAGCATGCGCCACACGGTCGGCGGGGCACAGAACGTGGTCACGCCCGCCCGCTCCATCTCCGCCATCAGCCGGGCCGGGTCGAACCGGGTGTAGTTGTGCAGGAAGACGGTCGCCTCGGCGTTCCACGGCGCGAAGAGGTTGGACCAGGCGTGCTTGGCCCAGCCCGGCGAGGAGATGTTGAGGTGCACGTCACCGGGGAGCAGGCCGATCCAGTACATCGTGGCCAGGTGCCCGATCGGGTAGGACGTGTGCGTGTGCTCGACGAGCTTGGGGCGGGCCGTCGTCCCGGAGGTGAAGTACAGCATCAGCGGGTCGTCGGCGAGGGTCGGCCCGTCGGGCAGGAACTCGGCGGAGGCGGCCCGGGCGTCCTCGTACGGCTGCCAGCCCTGCGGCACCCCGCCGACGGCCGTACGGGTGTAGTCGCCGGGCACCTCGTCGAACTTCCCGGCGTCCGCCGCGCGCGCCACGACGTGCCGGACCCGGCCGCGCTCGACCCGGTCGCGCAGGTCGGCGGGGCCGAGCAGCGGGGTCGACGGGATGACGACGGCCCGCAGCTTCATGGCGGCGAGGGCGACCTCCCACAGCTCGGCCTGGTTGCCGAGCATGACGAGGATCCGGTCCTCGGCCGCCACACCGCGCTCGCGCAGCAGGTTGGCGGCCCGGTCGGAGCGCTCGGACAGGTCGGCGAAGGAGAGCCGGACCTCGGAGCCGTCCTCCTCGACGATGTGCAGGGCGGTGCGGTCGTTGCCCTGCGCGATGACGTCGAACCAGTCGAGGGCCCAGTTGAAGTGCCGGGGCCGGGGCCACTCGAAACCGTCGTAGGCGCCGGCGTAGTCCTCGCGGTGTTCCAGCAGGAAGTCCCGTGCCCTGCGGAACTGTTCCGTCGCCGTCGTCATCCGTGTCCTCGCTTTCGTCTGGTCGTCGCCCGCGGGGCGTCTTCGCCGGTGTCGGCTCGCTCCCGTTCGGTGCCGGACCATTGCCGGGCGGCTCTCTGCCATCGTGTAATCCGTGATGCGGGTCTCACTACCCCCGAACGGGGGGCACCCGTGGTGTGCGGGCGCGAGGAAGGGCGGGCGGGTGACGACGGAGGCGGCCGGAGCGGCGGAGATCCGCGGCGCGCTGGCGCGGCTGCGGCGGGCGACGGGGCTGCCGGTCGCCTTCGGCGGCCTGGTGGATCCGGGGCGGCGGCGGATGCGGATCAGCGAACTGAGCGGCGCGTCCACCCTCGCGCTGCGCGGGCTCGCGGTGACCTCCGGGTACGGCCTCGGCGGCAAGGTGGTGGCCCAGGCCCGCCCGTGCGCCGTGACCGACTACTCGCTCTCCCGGCAGATCAGCCACGAGTACGACACGGCGGTCGCGCAGGAGGGCCTGCGCTCGGTCCTCGCGATCCCGGTGGTCGTACGACGCCGGGTGCGCGGTGTCCTGTACGGCGCCCTGCGCACGGCCCAGCCGCTGGGCGACCGCACGCTCAACGCGGCCGTGGAGGTGGCGCGGGACGTGGAGCAGGCGCTGGTCGTCGGGGACGAGGCACGCGAACTGCTCGGCGCGGCCTCCCCGGCGCCGGCCGCTGCGGCCGGCCCGCCCGCCGGCTGGGAGCAGGTCCGCGAGGCGCACGCGGCGCTGCGCGCGCTGGCCCCGCGCATCGCCGACGCGACCCTGCGCGCCGAACTCCTCGCGGCGTGCGGACTGCTGACGTCGGGGGCGCCGGTGCCGGAGGTCGTGCTGGCCCCGCGGGAGGTGGACGTCCTGACGTGTGTGGCGGCGGGGGCGACGAACGCGACGGCCGCGGAGCGGCTGGGGCTGCGTCCGGAGACCGTCAAGGGCTACCTGCGGTCGGCGATGCGCAAACTGGGCGCCCACACCCGGGGAGAGGCGGTGGTCGCGGCGCGGAGAGCGGGGTTGCTGCCGTAGCCGTCCCGGCTCACGGCCCGGCGGTCGGATCCGGCCAGGAGGAGCGCGTCACGACGACCCCTCATTCAGTCGTCGCCCTGATGAATTTCCCTATGCCTGCGGCTGTTATATCCCTCACCACGCCGTCCCTCCGAATTTCAATGAGACGTTGCCTAGAATTTGGCCCGGACACGACACACGGAGGGGAGCGGTGACCGTGCGACGGGACTTCAAGGAGTCTGCCAGGTGCCGCTCCGACCTGGTCATCGGCCGGGACGAGCTGTTCACGGCCGCCCGCGACCAGCTCGGCCGCGGCGGCAGTGTGCTGCTCCACGGCCCGGCCGGAATAGGAAAGTCCACCGTGTTGCGGGCATTGGCCGCGGATTACGGCGACGCGGCCCGCACCGTCCTGCGCTGCTCGGCGACCGAGTCCGAATCCCATCTCCCCTTCCTGGCGCTGGCGGACCTGTTCGGTCTGGTCCTCGACGGGATTTCGGACAAGCTGCCCTCCGCCCAGCGCACCGCCCTGGAGTCGGCCCTCACCGGCCGGGGCGAATCGACCCTGCAACGCGACGGCCTCGCCCTGCGTCTGGCCGTGCTGTCGGCACTGCGCGCGCTGGCCGCGGCCGGCCCCGTCCTGCTCGTCGCCGACGACCTCCAGTGGCTGGACTCCGCCAGCGCCGAACTCCTCGGCTTCGCCGCCCGCCGCCTGGGCGACACCCCCGTCCAGATGCTCTGCGCGGTGCGCACCGAGGGACAGGAGTACGACCGCCATCTACGCGCGTCCCCGCCCGACACGCTCCCCGTCCGGCTCAACCCCCTCTCCCGCGCCCACGTCTCCGCCCTGCTCGACCACCGCGGCTACACCGACCTGCCCCGCTCGACCGTCCGGGAGATCCACCGCACCAGCGGCGGCAACCCCCTGTTCGCCCTGGAGCTCGGCCGCGCCCTGGGCGAGAACCCGACCCCGCCCCGCCCCGGCGAGCCGCTGCCGGTGCCCACCTCGCTGCGCGCCCTGGTGCTCAGCCGGCTGGACATGCTCTCCGGAGAGGCCCGCCGCACCCTGCTCGTGGCCAGCGCGGGCGCCCGCCCCACGCTGGCGCTGCTGCACGCGGCCGGCCGGGAGAACGCCGAGGCGGAGACCGCCCAGGCCGCGGCGCTCGGGCTGCTGGCGACGGAACCCGAGGGGCCGGCCGTGCGGTTCGCGCATCCGCTGATCTCGGCCGCGCTGTACGCGGAGGCCCCCGCGCAGGAGCGCCGGGCCGCGCACGCCGCGCTCTCCCTGGCGGCCTCCGACCCCATCGAGCGGGCCCGGCACCTGGCCCTGTCGACCAGCGGGACGGACCCGGAGGTGGCCGCGCGGCTCGCCGAGGCCGCCGCGCTGGCCCGGGACCGCGGCGCGCCCTCGGTGGCCGCCGCGCTCGGTCTGCTCGCGGCCCGGCACACCCCGGCCGACGGCGGTCCGGCACCGGACGAACGGCGGCTGCAGGCGGCGGAGGACGCGATCACGGCCGGCGAGGTGGACCTCGCCCGGGACATCGCCCGCGAGGTGCTGACCCGGGCCAGCGCGCCCGCCGAGCGGGTGCGGGCCTGGATGGTGGTGATCGAGGCGGCCGGGCAGTCCCTGGGCGACGTCGACGCCGTCTACCCGCAGGTGCTCGCCGACGCCGGTGACGACCCCGGGCTGCTGGCCCAGGTGCACTACCAGCTCGCCTGGCGCGGGCTGGTCGTCCAGGGCGACTTCGCCGAAGCCCGCCGGCAGGCCGCGCACGCCGCGGAGCTGGCCGCGCGCGGCGCCGACCGGCGCACCGAGCTGATGGCGCTGTCCTTCCAGGCCTCGACCGAGATCCTCATGGGCCATCCGGACGCGCCCGCCACCATCAAGCGGGCGCTGAAGGAGCCTCAGGACCCGTATGTGGCGTGCCATCACAACGGCGCCGGCATGGCCCGCTTCCGCTGGCTGCTGATGAGCGACCAGCTGCCCGAGGCCCGCTCGACCATCACCGCGCTGCTGCGCGAGGTGCGCCGGCGCGGGATGGTCGAGAGCGAGGTGCACTTCCAGCGGTTCCTCGCCGACATCGAACTGCGCTCGGGACACTGCGGGCGGGCCCTGGACCTGGCCCGCGAGAGCCTGCGGCTGGCCCGCGACTCCGGCATCGGTCTGGGCGCGTCGGCCATGCTCACCTCCCTCGCGGAGGCCTCCGGCGGCGACGTCGACCGCGCGCTGGCGCTGGCCCGGGAGGCCGTGGACCGGGCGGAGGAGGACGGCGACCAGATGTACCTGTCGCGGGCCCTGGCCTCCCTGGGCTACGCCCAGTTGGTGGCCGGGGACGCGGCGGGCGCGGTCGCCTCGCTGCGCCGGGTGCGGGAGCTGGAGCTGGGCCTCGGCATCACCGACCCGGCGCGCGGCCGCTGGCAGGGCGACCTCGCCGAGGCGCTGGTCCGCGTCGGCGAGCCGGGCGAGGCGCAGGACGTCATCGACGTCACGCGCGAGCACGCGCTGCGGCTGGGCCGGGAGAGCGTGCTGGCGGTGCTGGACCGGGCGGAGGCCCTGGTGCGGGCGGCGCGGGGGGATCTGGAGGAGGCGCTGGCCCGGCTGACGTCCGTTCAGGACCGGCTGGGCAAGCTGGGGTACGGCCTGGAGGAGGCGCGGGCGGCGTTCGAGCTGGCGCGGCTGCGCACCCGGCGGCCGGGCCCGACGTCGTACGACGAGGCGGCGCGGCTGTTCCGGCGGTGCCGGGCGCTGCCGTGGCTGCGGCAGGTCGACGTGGCGGCCGCGGAGGCGGCCGAGGGCCCGGTGGAGCCGGCGGTCGCGCCCGCGCCCGCTCCGGCGTCCGACGCGCTGGAGGGTCTGGCCTCGATGGAGCGTCAGGTGGCCGCGCTGGTCATGGAGGGCGCCACCAACCGGGAGATCGCCGCGCGTCTGTTCATCAGCGTCAAGACGGTCGAGGCGACCCTGACCCGCGTCTACCGCAAGCTGGGGATCCGCTCGCGGGTGGACATCGTCCGGCTGGCGGCGGGGCGCCACGCGAAGTGAGGGTTCCTCGGGTTGACTGCCTGCACGGGTTTCACCGCCCGCGCGGGTTTGCCGAGGAGCCACCGAGGGTTTTCCCTCCCCAACTCCCTTAGGGGGTTCCCTCATTGGGAGGCCGGTGCTCAACCGCCTAGCGTAAGGGACGTGCCGCTCGCCGGGCACACGGGGGTCGGTCCCGCGGCCCTCGTACACCCCCCACGCCCGTGCGACCCCCCACCGGCAACCCCCACCGAGGAGATGCATGTTCGGGTTCAACCGCGCCAAGAAGACCGCCGCCGTCGTCGCGGCGACCGCCGCGGCGGCGGCGACCGCGCTGCTCGGCGCGCCGTCCGCGATCGCCGCCCCGCAGCCGATCGTCGGCGGCACGACGACCACCACGACCGCGTACCCGTTCATGATGCAGATCACGGACGCCGCGCAGGACCAGTTCTGCGGCGGCACCCTGGTCTCGCCCACCAAGGTCGTCACCGCCGCGCACTGCATGGTCGGCGAGACCACGAGCAGCGTGCGGGTGGTCGGCGGCCGCACCTACCGCAACGGCACCAACGGCACGGTCAGCCGGGTCAGCAAGATCTGGATCCACCCGAGCTACACGAACGTCACCAAGGGCGACGACGTGGCCGTGCTGACGCTGTCGACGTCGATGCCGTACACCCCGGCGTCGTATGTCTCCTCCTCGCAGACGAGCGTGTACGCGGCCGGCACCACGGCCCGCATCATCGGCTGGGGCGACACCTCCTCGGGTGGCAGCGCCTCCAACCAGCTGCGCACGGCGACCGTGCCGATCACGTCCGACTCCACGTGTGCGAGCGCCTACGGTTCGGACTTCGTCAGGACCGACATGGTTTGCGCCGGATACACCTCCGGCGGCACAGACACCTGCCAGGGCGACAGCGGCGGTCCCCTGCTCATCGGGGGCGTCCTGGCAGGGATCACTTCCTGGGGGGAGGGCTGCGCGGATGCCGCCTACCCCGGCATCTACACCCGACTGGCGACGTTCTCCAGCCTGGTGGCCGCGCAGGTCAACTCCTGACCCCCAGGCAACCCTGAGTACCCCTCAGGTGACAGACCGGGGGGCGTTGCGGGCCTCCACGAGCGGCCCGCAACGCCCCCTATCCACCGCCCCTCGGCGTCCCCGAGGGGCTCCTTCACGTCCGGACGACGGTCCCGAACCGGATGTCGTACGGCGTGCCCGGGTACAGGGTCGCGAGGGTGCGTTCGCCCTCGGCGAGGACGTCCCGTCGCTGCCGCCCCGTCAGCGTGCCGAAGGGCTCGACGACCAGTGTGGCGCCCTCCGGCCTCCACACGCCGGCGAGGAAGCCGTCGACGAGGAAGGTGCGGTGGGCCTGGTTGCCCTGCCAGGTGCGGCCCCGGTAGGCGGGCGGGACGACGCGGGTGCGGTCGGCGTGGGAGAGGAGCAGGTTGTCGAACTCGGGCAGGAACCGCGGCGGGGCCGGGGTGTCGGGGTCGGGGCGCGGGGCGTCGGGAAGGTCGAACAGCTCGACGCCGCTGTCGTCCCGGAAGGTGAGCAGGGTCGGGCGGAGGCGTTCGAAGGCCTCGCGCAGCCGGGTCAGGCCCGCCCAGGTCTGCATGTCCTTCACCGAGGCGGGGCCGAAGGCGGCGAGGTAGCGCACCACCACCTCCTCGGGTCGCGGGGCGGGTTCGGCGGGGCGGCCCAGCCAGTGCTCCGCGGTGGTGAGCGCCACCTGTCCGCTGCGGCCCCACAGGCCGCGCGGGGTGACCTGCACGAGGGGCAGCCGGCAGCGGGCGGCCACGCCGAGTGCCTGCGGATCGGCGTCGGGCCACTCGGCGGCGAGCGCCTCGCGCAGTTGACCCATGGTGCGGGGCTCGTCCTCGACGAGGTCGCGGGCGAGGACGGCGAGCCGGTCGAGGTCGACACCGGTGAGGCCCTTGCGGAAGGCCTTCAGCTCGCGCTCGCGGGCCGGCTGGACCAGCGGCCGCAGGGTGAGGCAGTCGTCGGCGGTGTGCGTGTGGATGGTCGAGCGCATCGAGACGATCCGGACGGCCTCGCGCTCGGCCATCAGCGCCGACAGCTGCTCGGGCGCGAAGCCCTCGAGGCGGGCGGCGAGGGCCTGGTACGGCGGGGTGACGTTCTGCGCCTGGAGGCCGAGGAGGTGCTCGACGGCGGCCTTCGCGGACAGTGGGGACCGGCGCAGCAGGAGCTGCCGGTCGAGGGTCGCGCGGTTGAGGGCGCGCGGGGAGAGCACGGGGGACGCCGTGGAGGTCGTCTTCGACATGGGGGCACGCTACGCGGCCCGTGGACGCGGCTCCGTGGAAAAGGGGGTGCTTGCACTGTGCCCGGCCTGGGCCGCGCCGTGCCGCGCGGGTCCGGCCCGACGTGGAGGGCGTTCGTCGTGCTGGGGGGACCCGGGTGGTCCTCCGGGGCGGAGGACCACGGCGGGGACCGCCGGTGCGGCCTGCGCGAAGGGGGGACGCCGGTCCGGCGCCGCAGCGGACGCCGCGCCCGGAGCTGATCGGTCATCCGGCGGCGCGCACCAGCGCGTCGAACAGGGCCTGCTGGGCCGGATCCTCGTGGGCGGTGTCCTCCGGGTGCCACTGCACGGCGAGGAACCGGCCGTCGCGGTGGCCCGCGCGGTCCACGGCTTCGACAGTGCCGTCGGCGGCGCGGGCGGTGACGGTCAGGCCCGTGCCGAGCCGGTCGATGTGCTGGTGGTGGTAGCAGGACGCGTCGAGCTTGTCGGCCCCGGTGATCCGGGCCAGGGCCGAGCCGGGTTCGAGGGCGACCGGGTGCCGCAGATGGCGGTGGTCGCGTCCGGGGCCGCCCATGTCCTGGTGCAGCGTGCCGCCGAGGGCGGTGTTGACGACCTGGAGGCCGCGGCAGATCGCCAGCATCGGGATCCCCGACTCCAGGGCCGTGCGGGCGACTTCGAGGTCGAAGGCGTCCTGCACGTCGTTCACGTCGTAGACGGTGTCGTGGGTGTCGGTGGCGCCGTAGCGGTGCGGGGCGAGGTCTCCGCCGCCGGGCAGCAGGACGCCGTCGAAGCGGGCGAGGCGGGCGGCGACGTCCGTGCCGGCCGGATCGGCGGGGTGGATGCTCACCGGTTCGCCGCCTGCCCGCCACACGGCCTCGATCAGGGCGCGGGCGTTGACCTCGGCGGCATAGCGCAGCGCGGAGGTGGTGGCGGAGAAGCGGGCCGGGACGGCTATCAGCGGGCGGGTGGTCACAGCTGGATCCACGTGGTCTTGAGCTCGGTGTACTTCTCCAGGGCGTGGGCGGACTTGTCGCGGCCGTTGCCGGACTGCTTCATCCCGCCGAAGGGCACGGTCAGGTCGCCTTCCTCGTAGCAGTTGACCCAGACCGTGCCGGCCTTCAGCGCGCGGGAGACCTGGTGGGCGGTGGTGAGGTCGGAGGTCCACAGGCCGGCGGCGAGACCGTACTCGGTGGCGTTGGCCAGCCTCACGGCCTCGTCGAGGTCGTCGAAGGCCAGCACCGACAGCACGGGGCCGAAGATCTCCTCCCGGGCCAGCCGCATGCCCGCGTCGACGCGGTCGAAGACGGTGGGCCGGAGGAAGCTGCCGCCGGTGGCGGTCAGCGTGCGCTCGCCGCCGGTGCGCAGTCGGGCCCCCTCCGCCCGGCCGGTGGCGATGTGGTCCAGGACGCGCTCCGTGTGGGCTGCCGAGACCAGGGCGCCCATCTCGGTCGCCGGGTCGAGCGGGTCACCGACCTTCAGTTCCCGTGCCCGTCGGACGACGGCGTCGGTGACCTGTTCGGCGATGGAGGAGTGCACCAGCAGGCGGGAGGGGCGGTGCACATCTCGCCCTGGTTGAAGAAGATGCCCCACGCGGCGGTGGCGGCGGCCTGCTCCAGGTCGGGGGCGTCGGGCAGGACGATGTTGGGTGACTTGCCGCCCAGCTCCAGCCAGACGCGCTTGAGGTTGGAGTCGGCGGCGTAGCGCAGGAAGTGGCGGCCCACGGCGGTGGAGCCGGTGAAGGCCAGGACGTCGACGTCGGGGTGCAGGCCGAGGGCGCGGCCGGCGGTCGGGCCGTCGCCGGTGATGACGTTGAGGACGCCGGGCGGCAGTCCCGCCTCGGTGGCGATCCGGCCGAGCAGCAGGGCGGACAGCGGGGAGTTCTCGGACGGCTTGAGGACGACCGTGCAGCCGGCAGCAAGAGCCGCGTCATGTGCGAGGAGCTGATCCCCCGCCTCGCCGGCATCCGCCTGGCCGGCGAGGTCCCGCGGGTGCGCTCCAACTTCGTCAACGGCACCAAGAAGCTGCCGGTGGAGGTGTCACTGGCCTGACGGACGGCGGCCCGGCCCGGGCCTGCGGCGGAGGAACCACAGGGCACCGACGCCGAGTGTGAGGACGGCGGCCCCGATGCCGAGGGGGACGGCGACGGGCAGGCCGTCGTCGCCGTCCCCCTCGGCCGTCGACGGCGACGGCGTCGTCACCGGCGTGGCGGCGGAGGCGGTGCCGGGCGAGGGGGAGGCCGCGGCGGGCGCCCGGGTGGGGGCGGGCGCGACGGTCACCGCGCCGGGGGCGGCGGCCTTCAGCGCGAGGCGGGGCGCCGGGTGGCCGTGACCGTGGCCGTCGCCGCCCGCCTCGTCCTCCAGCTCGATCCAGCGGTCGACCCGGCCGTCGTCGTAGGTCTGGAGGGTCTTGCGAGGTGCCGACTCCGCGGACGCGTCGGCCCCGGCCCGGCAGCCCCACGGCCCGGACCGGACAGCGCGGTCCCGCCGAACGGCC
This sequence comes from Streptomyces sp. NPDC030143, assembly GCF_055573695.1. Taxonomy (NCBI): domain Bacteria; kingdom Bacillati; phylum Actinomycetota; class Actinomycetes; order Kitasatosporales; family Streptomycetaceae; genus Streptomyces; species Streptomyces sp. NPDC030143. The sequence goes on along the minus strand of NZ_JBVIAY010000002.1, from coordinate 297,042 downwards.
GCCGTCAGCCCCGTCGGCCGGGCCGGTCCCCCGGCGACCGCGGGGAACCGGGATGCGGCCGGGGCGGGGACACGCCCGGTGTTCGGCCCCGCCGCGCCCGCCTCCCGGCCCTTCGTTCACGCGCAGCGCACGGGACGGGCCCCGAGGGAGTCCGTCAACGCCGCGGCGCCCCCGAGGTGCCGGCCTCCACGGCGGCGGCCCAGGCCCGGAGGCCCTCGTCCACCGCGGCCTCGTCGACGACGAGGGCCGGGATCATCCGCACGACCTGGTTCCAGGCGCCGCACAGCAGCAGGAGCAGGCCCTCGTCGACGGCGGCGCGCTGCACGCGGGCGGCGGTGTCGGGGTCGGGGCTGCCGTCCTCGGTGACGAACTCGGTGGCCAGCATCAGTCCGAGGCCGCGTACGTCGCCGATCGCGGGCGTGCGGTCGGCGACCGCCTCCAGGCCCCGGCGGAGCCGCTCGCCCATCGCCTCCGCGTTCTCGACGAGCTTCTCGTCGCGGACGACGTCCAGGGTGGCGCAGGCCGCGGCGCAGGCGACGGCGTTCGCGCCGTACGTGCCGCCCTGCGAACCGGGCCACGCCTTGCTCATCAGCTCCTCGGAGGCCGCGATGCCCGACAGCGGGAAACCGCTCGCGAGCCCCTTGGCGGTGACGAGGACGTCGGGGGTGACGCCGAAGTGGTCGTGGCCCCAGAAGCGGCCGGTGCGGCCGACGCCGGTCTGCACCTCGTCGAGCACCAGCAGGAAGCCGTGGCGGTCGGCGCGCTCGCGCAGGCCCTCGAGGAAGGCGCGGGTGACGGGCACGTAACCGCCCTCGCCGAGCACCGGTTCGACGACGATCGCGGCCGTGTCGGCGGGCGAGGAGATGGTCTGGAGCGTGTAGTCCAGCTCCCGCAGGGCGAAGCGGGTGGCGGTGTCCTCGTCCCAGCCGTAGCGGTAGGCGGAGGGGAACGGGGTGACGACCACGCCGCCCATCAGCGGGGAGAACCCGGAGCGGAAGCGGGTGCCGGAGGTCGTCATGGAGGCGGCGGCGACGGTACGGCCGTGGAAGCCGCCGTGGCAGACGATGACGTTCGGCCGGCCGGTGGCCTGGCGGGCCAGCCGCAGGGCGGCCTCGACGGCCTCGCTGCCGGAGTTGGTGAAGAACAGGCTGTCCAGGCCGGCCGGCAGCACCTCGCCGAGCTTCTCGACCAGGCGCCGCAGCGGCTGGTGCATGACGGTCGTGTACTGGCCGTGGATGAGGGTGCCCACCTGCTCCCGGGCGGCGGCCACGACCTTCGGGTGGCAGTGGCCGGTGCTGGTGACGCCGATGCCGGCGGTGAAGTCGAGGTAGCGGCGGCCGTCCTCACCGTAGAGGTGGACGCCCTCGCCCCTGACCGCCACCACGGGCGTGGCCTGGCGAAGGTGCGGCGACAGTGCGGTCATGTTCGTCTCCCGGCCGTGGGTGGGGTGAGGTGCTCCGGCTTCGGAGCCCGACAGAAGGGGAGCCCGGCTCGCGACGCCCCTTCCGTGCGGAGGTCTTGGAGCTCCGTGCGGAGCTCTTAGAGGCTCTCCCTCGGCGGGGAGGGCGACAACGCCTGATGTGTCCGGTGGGGGCACGGTGTTCGGACGTTGTGTCAGGGTGACCGCACTTGCGCAGGTCAGCGCCGCTTGTCACAGTGACCGGGCACGCCCCCTGACTCCCGCGCTCCGCGCGCAGGGGGACCCAGGGAGACACCGTGAACGACATCCACCCCACGGCCGCGGACGGCGCCGCGCTCACCGTCGCCGACGCCCTGGCCCTTCCCGTGCTGGCCGCCGGACGGCCGCGGGTCGTCACCGGTGCCGCCGGTCTGGACCGTCCGGTGCGCTGGGTCCACATCACCGAGCTGACGGACCCCGCCTCCTTCCTCAAGGGCGGTGAGCTCGTCCTGACCACCGGCATGCCGCTGCCGGAGGACGCGGCCGGGGTGCGCCGGTACGTCGACGAACTCGCCGACGTCGGGGCGGCGGCCCTGGTGATCGAACTCGTCCGGCGCTACCACCGCCCACCGGACGCGCTGGTGCAGGCCTGCCACACGCGCGGTCTGCCGCTGGTGACGCTCGCCGGGGACGTCAACTTCCTGGAGGTCACCCAGGTCGTCCACGCCCTCGTCCTGGGCAGCCAGGCCGACGCTATGCGCCGCACGCAGCGCATCCACGAGGCGTTCACCGCGCTGACGCTGCGCGGCGCGGGCGCGCAGGACGTGGTGCGGGCGGCGGCGGAGATGAGCGGCCGCACGGTCGTGCTGGAGAACCTCGTGCACCAGGCGCTGGTCTGCGAACCGTCCGGCGCCACCGTGGAGGAGGCGCTCACCGACTGGGAACAGCGCTCCCGCGCGACCCCGTCCGGGGACCTTGCGGGCGTGCGCGGGCGGGAGGGGTGGCTCACCTCGCCCGTGGAGTACCAGGGCGAGCGCTGGGGGCGGGTGGTGATGCTGCCGGCCGGCGGCGAGGGTGCCGCCGGGTTCGGACCGGAGCACGTCACCGTGCTGGAGCGCACGGCGATGGCCCTGACCGTCGCCCGCCTCATCCATCCGACGCCGTGGGAGCGCACCGCGCACCGCAGCGTCCTGCGGGACCTGGCCGGACAGCGCCATCTCTCCGCCGAGGACGCCCGCGTCCGCTGTGCCGCGTTGGGTCTGCCGACGGACGACAGCCGCTTCCTCGCGGTCCTCGTGGATCTCCCGGCGGGGTTCGCCCCGGCCGTGCCGCAGGGCCGGGAGGCCGCCGAGGGCGCGGAGGCGGAGGCCCGGCTGGCGCGGGAGCTGCGGACGGCGGGGATCGCCGCGCTCGTCGGCGGCCTCGACCCCGGACGACTCGGGGTCCTGCTCGCCCTGCGCCCCTCCCGGCCCTGGCGCCCCGTCGTCGAACGCCTGGCCCGCACCGCCCTCGGTCTCGCACCGGGAGCGGTCGTCAGCGTCGGCCCCGAGGTGGCGGAGCTCTCCGGCACCGCCCGCTCCTTCCGGGCCGCGGCCCGGGTCGCCGAGGCCACCCCGCCCGGCCAGCCCCTGCCCGAGGACCGGTCCTTCCACGAGCCGACCGACATCGGTCTGCGGCGCCTGCTGTACGCGCTGCGGGAGGACCCCCGGATCCAGGACCACGCCGAACGCCAGCTCGGCCGGCTCATCGACCACGACGCGCGGCACGGCACCGAACTGCTGCCGACCCTGCGCCACTACCTCGACGCGGCCGGCAACAAGACCACGGCCGCCCGCCGCGGCGGTCTCTCCCGCGAGACCGTCTACCAGCGGCTGCGCGCCATCGAGCGGCTGCTCGACTGCGACCTCGAATCCGGCGAGCGGCGCACCGAACTCCATGTGGCGCTGACCGCCCTGGACGTGCTGCGCGTGCGCTGAGGGCGCCCCGGCCGCGGCCCGTCTCCCCCACCCATCCCTCCCTCGCGGTTTGGAAAGACCCCACCGCGTTACTTGCACATCGACGAGCAGGAAAATTTGCACACGCTCGAGCAGGTAACTACTCTGCACATCGATGGGCAATTAAACGCTCCGGGAGTTTCCGATGCCGCTCTTTGCGAACACACCGGTCGAGAAGATGACCGGCCCCTATCCCCGGCGCCGGTGGGCGCTGGTCGTGCTGTGCCTGAGTCTGCTGATCGTGGTCATGGCCAACACGTCCCTGATCGTCGCCGCCCCCGACATGACCGCCGCCCTGTCGCTCAGCAGCAGCGACCTCCAGTGGGTCGTCGACGGCTACACCGTCCCCTACGCCGCGCTGATGCTCGTCCTCGGCGCGGTGGGCGACAAGTACAGCCGCCGCGGCGCCCTGGTCACCGGTCTGCTGATCTTCGCCGGCGGCTCGGTCATGGGCAGCCTGGTCCACGAGACCGACCTGGTCATCGCCGCACGGGCGATCATGGGTGTCGGCGCGGCCGTCGTCATGCCGGCCACGCTGTCGCTGCTGGTGGCGACCTTCCCCCGGAGCGAGCGGGCCCGGGCCATCACCGCCTGGACCGCCACCTCCGGTCTGGCCATAGCCGTCGGCCCGCTGGTCGCCGGCTGGCTGCTGGAGGACCACGCCTGGGGCTCGACCTTCCTGATCAACGTGCCCATCGCCGTGGTCGCGGTCGTCGGCGCCCTCGTCCTGGTGCCGCCGTCCAAGGCGCAGGGCATGGGGCGGATCGACTACGTCGGCGGACTGCTGTCGATCGTCTCGGTCGGCTCCCTCGTCTACGCGCTGATCGAGGGCCCGCACTTCGGCTGGGGCACCGGCCCGACCGTCGCGGCCGTGGTCGCCGCCGTGGGCTTCCTCGCCTTCGCCCTGTGGGAGCTGAGGCACCCGCACCCGATGCTGGACGTCCGCACGTTCGCGCTGCGGCCCTTCAGCGGCTCCATGATCGCCGTGCTGTTCTTCTTCTTCGGCGCCTTCGGCTCGATCTACTACTCCACCCAGTTCCTGCAGTTCGTCCTCGGCTTCGACGCCCTGGAGACCGGCGTCCGCCTGCTGCCGCTGGCCGGCGCGGTGTTCGTCGGCGCCGCCGTCACCGGCAGGCTGACGCCGAAACTCGGCGTGAAGGCCATGATCGTGCCCGGCATGGTCATCGGCACCGTCGGCGTCTTCCTGCTCACCCGGATCGACGCGGGCTCGACGTACACCGACTTCCTGCCCTCGCTGCTGCTGCTCGGCTTCGCGATCGGACTCAGCGTCTCCCCCGCGACCGACACGATCATGGGCACCTTCCCCGAGTCCGAACTGGGTGTCGGCGGCGGCGCCAACGACACCTCGCTGGAGCTGGGCGGCTCCCTCGGCATCGCCGTCCTGGGCTCGCTGCTGGGGACCGCCTACCAGGACAGGCTGACCGACCTGGTGGGCACCGCGCTCCCGCACGACGCCCTGGACGCCGCGAAGGAATCGGTGGGCGCCGGTCTCGCGGTCGCCGAACAGGTCGCCGGGACGCCGAACGCCGGACCGCGGCAGGCGCAGGCCCTGGTGGACGCGGTCAACGAGTCCTTCGCCCACGGCGTCGCCCACACCAGCCTGGTCGGCGGCCTCATCATGGCCGCCGGCGCCGTGATCGTCCTGGCCGTCCTGCCCGGCCGCAGGGCCACCGTCCGCGACGCCGGTCCGGAGCCGGCCGAGGCGGAGAGGAAGCACGCGGAAGCCCACTGAGGGGTCCTTGCACTGTGCCCGCCTGGGCCGCGCGGCCTGATCAGGCGCTCATAGTGCAAGGACCCCTGAGAGGTCCTTGCAGAAAGGGGAGCCCGGCTCGCGGCGTCCCCTTTCGAGGCACGGCGGGGCGGCCCCGGTACCGCGGCCGCCCACCCCCCCCCCCCCTCCCCCCAAAACCACATCTTCTCAGTAGAAGACCCCCGGGGGGTGGGGGGAGTCCTTTTGTGTCCTTCCTGTGGGCGGGGGGGGTGGACACCCCCCCCCCCCCCCCCCCCCCCCCCCCCCCCCCCCCCCCCCCCCCCCCGCCTCACCGACGGGCCGTGCCTGAGCGGCGCACGGCCCCGGGACGGTGCCGGGAGGGGACGCCCGGCACCGTCCCCTCCTCCCACGTGCCGGGGCCACGGCCCCGAGCGGCGGGGACGACGCCCTCGACCGGTCCGCCCCGCCGTCGGCCCCGGCCCTTCAGACCAGGTGGGCGAAGACCACCAGGTTCGCCGTGTAGTCCCTGGCCTTGCGGTCGTAGTCGCCGGCGCAGGTGATGAGCCGGACCTGGGCCTGGGGGGTGTCCCCGTAGACGCGCTCACTGGGGAAGTCGGCCTTGTCGAAGGTCTCCACGCCGTCCACCACGAAGGACGCCTTGCGTCCGTCGGCCCGCAGCACCTGGAAGCGGTCCCCCTTCTCCAGCTCGCCCAGGTCGACGAAGACCGCCGGGGACGTCGCCGTGTCCACGTGCCCGGCGATGATCGACGTACCCGGCTCGCCCGGGGACGCGCCCTTGGCGTACCAGCCCACCAGGTTGACGTCGTGTGCCGGAGGCGGTTCGAGCTGACCCGAGCGGCTGATGCCGAGGTCGGTGAAGGGGGCGTCGACGGAGATCTCGGGAATGAGCAGACGCACCGGCCTGGAGCGCGGCAGATGCCTGCCCTCCGGACGCGGCGAGGCCGACGCGGCCGACGGGGAGAGCGAGGCCGGTGCGGAGACCGGAGCCGGCGGGGCGTGCGGCGTCAGAGCGGCGCGGGGCGCGTCCTCGGGCCTGTCGACGAACAGGTTCACCGTCAGGACCAGGGCAACCACGCCCCAGAACACCGTCGCGGCCCGGCGGGCTCTCCGCCTCGACGGCGGTGGACAGGGTTCGGGAGGAGTAGGAGGGCTGGCTGCCATCGAAGACCACCTCACTCGGGCACGGCAGCGGACACGCAGCGGACACATCGGGGCCGAACAGTCAGCCGGGCCGCCGCGATGCGCGCACACATACGGCGGCGGCCCCGACCGCTATGTCGTCAGGCACGGCTCACGCCGCGTTCCCGGCGGCCTTCTTGCGCCGCAGCGTGTAGAGCCCGGCGCCCGCCACGGCCAGCGCGGCCAGGCCGCTCGCGGAGGCACCCGGCGAGGCGAGCGCGCCGCCACCGGTGTGCACCCCGCCGTGCGGCTTGTCGTGCTCGTCCTTCCACGAGGAGTCCTTGTCGTGCTTGCCGCTCCAGGACTCCTCCTTGTCCTTGCCGCCGCTCCACTCCTTGTCGCTCTTGCCGCCGGAGGAGTCCTCGCCGCCCTTGTCCTTGTAGGTCTCCGGGTCGTACTTCGGGTCCTTGGCCGTGGCCCAGTCGTCCTGGTTCAGCAGGGCCAGCGCTCCGCCGCCCGTGTGCACCCCGCCGTGCGGCTTGTCGTGCTTGCCGTGCTTGCCGTGCTCCTTGCTGTAGGAAGAGTCCTCGTGCTCCTTCTTGGAGGAGTCCTCGTCCTTGGCGGAGTCCTCGTCCTTGGCGGAGTCCTCGTCCTTGGTCCAGTCCTCGTGCTTGGTGGAGTCCTCGTGCTTGGTGGAGTCCTCGTGCTCCTCGCCGGCGGAGGAGTCCTTGTGCTCCGTGCTGTACGAAGAGTCGTCGTGGTCCGAGTCGGCCATCGTGACGGCGTAGGCCGGCCCGGCGATCGCGAGGGCGGCCGTGGCCGTCGCGGTGGCGAGCAGCACGCGTGCAGAACGCATCTGGGAATCCTTCCGTCGCAGCCGGGCAGCTGACATCTCGCCAGCTGACTGACCCGGCCCTGACGTGATCCACCGTCAGTCAGTTCCGCCCGGCGCACCATCCGGGGCGTTCACACGGGTTACGACTCCACCCCTACAGCGGCATGCGGCACCCGTACGGGGCACCCGACCTGGTGACTCCGGGAAGGAACCGTTTGTCGAAACCATTGACGGGGAGATGGCCCGGGCCTATCTTCTGGCCGAAGTCACGAACTGCGTTCGAAATAACGAACGCGATGGGACAAGGGACGGTCCTGTATGCGTCGGGTGTTTCGCAAGCCCCCCGGCGTGCGCGCCGCGCGCCGCGGATCCCTGCAGGTGATCGTGCTCACGCTCCTCGTCGCCCTGGTCGGGGCGACCCAGCCGGCGGCCGCGGCGGAGGGCCGCCCGTACACCAACCCGCTGAAATCGACCAAGGGCGCCGACCCGTGGCTCGAGTATCACGACGGCGACTACTACCTCGTGACGACGACGTTCACCGGTGTCCTCGGCATACGCAAGGCACCGACCCTGGCGGGGCTCGCCACCGCGGCGACCGTGCAGGTGTGGTCGGACACCACCTCCACCCGGAACACCAACATCTGGGCGCCGGAGTTGCACCTCTTCGACGGTCACTGGTACCTCTACTACTCGGCCGGGCAGAGCGGGGTCGCCTGCTGCGACTCCCAGCGCACCCATGTGCTGGAGAGCGCCGGCACCGACCCGATGGGCCCGTACACCTACAAGGGCTCGCTGACCGGCTCCAACCTCACCCCGGGCGGCTGGCTGATCGACGCGAGCGTGCTCCGGCACGACAACAGGCTCTACCTGGTCGGCAGCGGCTTCGTGAACGGCAGCACGCAGAGCCTGGTCATCGCGCCGCTTAGCAACCCGTACACCCTCGCGAGCAGCACCTTCACGGTCATCTCCAGCCCCGCGCTGAGCTGGGAGACCTCGGGCTCACCGGTGAACGAGGGCCCCGAGCCGCTCTACCGCGACGGCCGTACCTTCCTCACCTTCTCGGCGAGCTTTTGCCAGACGGCCGACTACAAACTGGGCCTGCTCGAGCTGACCGGTCCCGACCCGCTCAGCCCCGCCTCCTGGACGAAGAAGCCCACCCCCGTCTTCCAGCGCAACGACGCCGCCGGCGTCTACGGCCCCGGCCACAACGGCTTCTTCACCTCACCCGACGGCACCGAGAACTGGATCGTCTACCACGCCAACTCCGCCTCCAACGGCGGCTGCGGCAACGGCCGCACGACGAGGGCCCAGAAGTTCACCTGGAACGCCGACGGCACCCCGGACTTCGGCACCCCCGTCGCCCTCGGCACGACCCTTCCCGGGCCGTCCGGGGAGACGGCGGCGACCCCGACGTCGTACACCCTCGTCAACCGCAACAGCGGCAAGTGCCTGGACCTGGCCGGCGGCTCGAGCGCCAACGGCACCAACGTCCTCCAGTGGACCTGCACCGGCGGGACCAACCAGAAGTGGCGCATCGAGGACCTCGGCGACGACACCAGCCGGCTGGTCAACGTGGCGACCGGCGGAGTGCTGGACACCGCCGGCTGCTCCACCGCCGACGGCGCCGACCTGCGCCAGTGGTCGTGGCTGAACAACCGGTGCCAGCGCTTCCGCCCGGTGTTCACCGCGACCGGCGACTACGTCCGGCTCGTGAACGAGAACAGCGGCAAGGTCGCCGACGTCGCCAACTGCGGCACGGCGAACGGCACCGACGTGCGGCAGTGGACCTGGCTGAACAACCCCTGCCAGCAGTGGCGCCTCGTACCCACCACCTGACCGCCCCCACCCGATCTGGAGAACTCCTGTGAGACGCAATGCAGTGCGGCTGCTGACGGCCGTGCTCGTGGCCCTCGTGGCCACGCTCGTGGGGCCCGGTCCCGCCGCGCAGGCGGCCGTGCCCGCCTCCCCCGCCGTGACGTACACCAACCCCCTCGTCGAGAAGCGGGCCGACCCGCACATCTTCAAGCACACCGACGGCTACTACTACTTCACCGCGACCGTCCCCGAGTACGACCGAATCGTGCTGCGCCGGGCGACGACCATCCAGGGCCTCTCCACCGCCCCGGAGGTCACCATCTGGACCAAGCACGCCAGCGGGATCATGGGCGCCCACATCTGGGCCCCGGAGATCCACTTCATCGACGGCAAGTGGTACGTGTACTTCGCGGCCGGCGCCACCAACGACATCTGGGCGATCCGGATGTACGTCCTGGAGGGCACGGGCAGCAACCCGCTCACCGCGACCTGGACCGAGAAGGGCCAGATCAAGACCACCTGGGAGTCCTTCTCCCTGGACGCCACCACGTTCGTCGTGAACGGTGTGCGCTACCTCGCCTGGGCCCAGCGCAACCCGGCCGAGAACAACAACACCAGCCTGTTCATCGCGAAGATGGCCAACCCCTGGACGATCACCGGCACCCCGGCGGAGATCTCCCAGCCGACGCTGTCCTGGGAGACGATCGGCTTCAAGGTGAACGAGGGGCCGGCGGTCATCCAGCACGGCAACAAGGTCTTCATGAGCTACTCGGCGAGCGCGACCGACGCCAACTACTGCCTGGGCCTGCTGACCGCGTCGGCCTCGGCCGACCTCACCGCGCCGGCCTCCTGGGCGAAGAGCTCGCAGCCGGTGTTCAAGTCCAACGACGCGACCTCGCAGTACGGTCCGGGCCACAACTCCTTCACCGTCTCCGAGGACGGCAAGTCCGACATCCTCGTCTACCACGACCGCAACTACAAGAACATCACCGGTGACCCGCTGAACGACCCCAACCGCCGCACCCGCGTGCAGAAGCTGTACTGGAAGGCGGACGGCACCCCCGACTTCGGCATCCCCGTCGCCGACGGGGTGACCCCGCAGCGGTTCTCCTCGTACAACTTCGCCGACCGCTTCGTCCGGCACTGGGAGTACCGGGCCCGCATCGAGGCGAACGTGAGCCCGCTCGCCGACTCGCAGTTCCGGGTCGTCACCGGCCTGGCCGGCAGCGGCACGGTCTCGCTGGAGTCGACCAACTTCCCCGGCTACTACCTGCGGAACAAGAACGCCGAGGTGTGGGTGGAGAAGAACGACGGCACGGCGCAGTTCGCGTCCGACGCCAGCTTCACCCGGCGGGCCGGCGTCGCCGACCCGGCGGGCGTCTCCTTCGAGTCGTACAGCCTCCCCGGCCGCTACGTCCGGCACTACGACTACCTGCTGTACGTCCAGGCGTTGAGCACGGCCACGGACCGGGCGGACGCGACGTTCTACGCCCAGTGAGGCGGCGCCCGCCCCGCCCTCGCTGACCCGCGGGATCCGGTGGTGCAACACCCGGCCGACGGCGCTGCCGTCGGCCGGGTGTTCCGTCTGTCAGGGCGCCGTCCGGCCGGGCACCGGAAAGAGGTGTGTCGGCCCGGTGAGGAGGGACAGTGGCGACAGAGCGGCTCTCCGACGACGAGCGGCGCGTCCTGGCGGAGATGGAGCGTGCGCTGCGGCGCCGCGACCGCCGCCTCGACCGGCGGCTGCGCACCCTGCGCCGCCTCCCGCGCCTCTCCCGCGTGCTCTCCTGGACACCCCGGGCGTGGACGGTCGCCCTGCTGCTCAGCGTCTCCGCCGGCCTCCTGGTGACCGGCGTCGTCACCTCGCAACCGGCCGTGATCCGGGCCTTCCGCCGCGGTGTGGCCGCTGTCGGCGTACGGGGCGCTGCGCCGGCTGTACCGCCGGACGTCTCCCGCGACGACCACCGACCGACCGGCCCGACCACGCCCCTGCCCGGGGCCCGCCCCGTCTGCCCCACCGCCGGGGCCGCCCGTCGCGGGCGGCCCTGTGGCGTGCCACGCCCTCCCGACAGGGCGGCGGCCCGGACACCCCGGCATCGGGGCACGGCCGGGACCGGCGTCCCCCAGAGGGCGTCCCGCCTCCCCTCCCCGCCCCGGTGACCCGCCCCACCCCGCGTCCGCGCCGATCCGGCCGGCGCGCCGACGCTCGCGCCCGCCTCCCGGGGGAGCCGGTCGGCGGGCGGGCCCGGTTCACGCGGGGCCCGGATCCTGCCACGGCTCGCTGTGGCGGTGGCGCCAGGTGCCGGTCAGGTGGTGCCAGGTCGCCGTCGGAGGGATGAGCAGGCTCGTGGCGAGGAGGGTGGTGACCTCGTCGCGGGTGCGAGGGCCGGGGGCGATGCGGGTCCAGGCGTACTCGCCGGTGCCCAGCGCCCAGCCGAGCGCGGCGGCCGTGGCGGCCCGGGGGCGGCCGGTGACGGCGAGGGCGCCCGCGGCGAGGCCCGCCGCGGTGGTCGCGGTGTGCGAACGGATCCGCTCGCGCGGGGTGAACGCCCGGTGCCGCCAGCCGGGCCCGTGCAGCCGACGCATCAGGGCGTCGTCGGCATGGCCGCGCTGGGCGCGCACGGAGGCCCAGCGGTCGGCGGGCCGGACCGGACGGCGGCTGGTGCGCCGTCCCTGGCGGATGCGCCACCCGTCGTCCAGCAGCCGCAGGGCGAGGTCGGTGTCCTCGCGAGCCGGGTGCCGGAAGCGTTCGTCGAAGCCGCCGACCCGGGCGAGCGCCTCGGTGCGGTAGGCCATGTCGGCGGTGATCCAGCGGGCCCGCGCGAGGCAGGCGGTGGCGCGCTCCCAGTCGGTGGGGCGGCGCCGGCCGGGGAGGGGGACGGCCAGCACGCCCTGGACGCCGGCCGTGTCGGGGGTGGCGTCCGCGAGGTCCTCGGCGAGCTGCTCGCCCCAGTGCGGCCCCACCTGCACGTCCTCGTCGAGGAGCACCGCCCAGGGCGAACCGACCGCGCGCAGGCCGGTGTTGCGGGCTGCGGCGGGGCCACGGCCGTCTCCGTACCGGATCCGGGTGCGGGCGCGGAGGTCGCCGAGCACGCTCAACGGATGCCGCAGCGCGCCCGGTTCGGGGTCGGGCCGGTCGTCGACGAGGACGATGCCGGCCGGTTTCGGTCCCTTCGCGGCGGCGAGCGCGGCGAGGCAGTCGGCGAGACCCTCCCGCACGAGGGTGGGGATCACGACGGTGTACGCGGTCGAGGCGGTCATGCGTGCGCCTTCCTCCGCCCGGGCGACGGGTGGGCGGCATCCGGTACCTTTCGGGTGCCAGATGACAGCCGCCTCAAACGCGGAGCACGTCCGGGCAGGTCAGAGGCTGTACGCCCCGTATATACACACTGTGTATAGTCCCGGCATGCCTTCTCCGACCAAAAAGACGAAGAAAACGGGGACCCCGTTCCGCGCCGCCGCCACCACGCTGGCCGCCGCCTGTCTGGCATCGGCCCTGAGCGGCTGCGCCGGCCTCGACACCACCGCTCCCAGCAACGCCCGCGCCCGGCCCGGCGCGACCGCCCAGGCCCGCTTCGGGACCGTCGACTGCCGTGAGGCGAAGTGCATCGCGCTCACCTTCGACGCCGGCCCGAGCGAACACTCAGCCCGCCTGCTCGACATCCTGAAGGACAAACAGGTGCCGGCGACGTTCTTCCTGCTCGGCGAGCGGCACATCGACACGTACCCGCACCTGGTCAGACGCATGGCCGACGAGGGTCACGAGGTGGCAAGCCACACCTGGGACCACAGGATCCTCACCGAGCTGGACCCCGGGGAGATACGCGAGGAACTGGAGCGCCCCAACGACGAGATAGAGCGCCTCACCGGCCGCCGCCCCACCCTGATGCGCCCGCCGCAGGGCCGCACCGACGACACCGTCCACGCGATCTGCCGCGAGCTCGGACTCGCCGAGGTGCTGTGGACGGTGACCGCGAAGGACTACACGACGGAGGATTCCGCGCTCATCCGGCGACGCGTCCTCGAGCAGGCCGACCGGGACGGGATCATCCTGCTGCACGACATCTACCGGGGGACCGTCCCCGCCGTGCCGGGCATCATCGACGCGCTGAAGGAACGGGGGTTCGTCTTCGTCACCGTGCCTCAGCTCCTCGCGCCCGGCCGGGCCGAGCCGGGGAAGGTCTACCGCTGAGGTGAGGGCCCGGCGGACGGAGAAACGTTTCCCGTACGCTCGCGCGCCCTCCCGGGACTGGGCCAACCGTGTGAGCCGCCGGGGAACGTGCCGCCGGGACGCCGGGACTCCTTACGATCACGGTGTGGTCACCTTCCAGTTCGAACGCACGGCCCCGCTCTCCCTCGACGAAGCCTGGCGCCGGCTCACCGAGTGGCCCCGCCACGGCGACGTCGTCCCGCTGACCCGGGTCACCGTGCTCACCCCGGGGCCCACACGCGAGGGCACGGTGTTCGTGGCCCGCTCCGGCGTCGGCCCGCTCGCCCTCGACGACCGCATGGAGGTCACCCTCTGGTGCCCGCCCGGCGAGGACGAGCCGGGCCTGTGCCGGCTGGAGAAGCGCGGCCGGACGGTCCTCGGCTGGGCCGAGATCGAGGTGCGCCCCGGCCCGGGCGGCCGCGCCCGCGTCGTCTGGCGCGAGGAGCTGCGCGTACGCCCGCTGCCGTCCGCCCTCGACCCTCTCCTGCGGCTCGCCGCCCACAGGATGTTCGGCCGGGCCGCCAACCGCCTGCTGCGCCGCCCCTGAGCCGGACGGGGCCGTGGCCCCGTCGGCACCGCCCGCGCCCGCCCGGACCCCGCGCCCCCTGGGCACGCCCCCCGGCACCTGTCAGGGTGGAGCCATGACGGCGGTGGGTGAGGTCGAGGCGCTGGCGGTGGAGGGGCTGCGGTGGCTGCGGGGGGTGGCGCGGGACACCGGGGGCGGGGGGCTCGGATGGCCGTCCACGCCCTCGGACGGGGCCGTGCGGCCGGCGCTCTACGACGGCACCGCCGGGATCGTCCCGGTCCTGCTGGAGGCGCGCCGGCACTTCGGGGACGACGCCTACGGCGACTGCGCGCTGCGGGCGGCGCGCGCGCTGGTACCGGCCGTCGAGGAGTGCCGGGACGACTCGCTGTACTTCGGGCGCACGGGCATGGCGCTGGCGCTGCGGGCCGTCCACCGCGAGCTGGGCGACGGCGCGGCCGGCGCCGCCGCCGACCGGGCGCTGGAGCGGGTGCGGGCCGGCTTCGACGGGACCCGCTGGGGCGAGCTGTTCGAGCTGATGGGCGGCAACGCGGGCATCGGCCTGGGTGCGCTGGCCGCCGGTGACACGGAACTCGCCGTCCTGGCGGTGGAGCCGTACGCGCGGACGGCGGAGGAGACGCCGGCGGGGGTGCAGTGGGCGCACCGGCCGGGCACCGACGCGCGGCTGCACCACGTCTCGCACGGCACCCTCGGCATCGTGTACGCGCTGGCCGCCGTCGGCGCCGCCACCGGCCGCGCGGACCTGGTGGAGCTGGCGCGGGCCGGTGCCGCGCACGTGGTGTCCCGCGACGAGGCGGGTCCGCGGGGATTTCTGGTGCCGCACTCCGACCCGCAGTACCGGCCCGACCTGATCGAGCGGTACAGCTACGGCTGGTGCCACGGCCCGGCGGGCGACGCCCAGGTGTTCCGGCTGCTGCGGGACGTCCTGGCCGAGCCCGCGTGGGCGGCCCTCGTCGACCGCTGCTGGCACACGGTGACCCGCTCGGGGCTGCCGCGTCGGCTGCGCCCCGGCTTCTGGGACAACAACGGCCGCTGCTGCGGCACCGCGGGCGTGCTGGCGCTGGCCTGCGACCGGGTGGCGGAGCGGGGGGACACCCCGGACTTCGCCCGGGTGCTGGTCGCGGACCTCGTGGACAGGGCGACCCGGGACGCCGCCGGCGCCCGCTGGTCGAACGTCGAGCACCGGGCCACCCCGAGCGCCCTGGAGCCGCGCCCCGGGTGGGCCATGGGCACCGCGGGCATCGTGCGCGAGCTGCTGCGCTTCGTCCGGCTGAGCGAGGCGGACGACCCGCACTACGCCTTCGTCTGGCCGGACCAGCCGCCGGTGCGCCGGCTCACGGCCGTGGTTCAGGCGACCGACCCGATGCGCCGGGCCGGCGCCGACGTCCCGTCGTGATGGATGGGCGTGCGGGCGCCGGTCAGCGACACCCCGCTGCCCCCGCGCCGGTTCGCGACGATCTCCGCGGCGATCGACAGCGCGGTCTCCTCGGGCGTCCGGGCGCCCAGGTCGAGGCCGATGGGTGAGCGCAGCCGCGCCAGCTCCAGCTCGGTGACGCCGACCTCGCGCAGGCGCTCGGCGCGGTCGAGGTGGGTGCGGCGGGAGCCCATGGCGCCGACGTAGGCGACCGGAAGGCGCAGGGCGAGCCGGAGCAGGGGGACGTCGAACTTGGCGTCGTGGGTGAGGACGCACAGCACGGTCCTGGCGTCCACCTCGGTGCGCTCGAGGTACCGGTGCGGCCAGTCGACGACGATCTCGTCGGCCTCGGGGAAGCGGGCCCGCGTCGCGAAGACGGGGCGCGCGTCGCAGACCGTCACGTGGTGGCCGAGGAACTTGCCGACCCGCACCAGCGCCGACGCGAAGTCGATCGCGCCGAAGACGATCATCCGGGGCGGGGGTACGGAGGCCTCGACGAGGACGGTGAGCGGGGCGCCGCAGCGGGAGCCCTGCTCGCCGATCTCCAGGGTGGCGGTGCGGCCGGCGTCGAGGAGGGCGCCGGCCTCGGCGGCGATCGTGCGGTCCAGTGCGGGACGGTCGCCGAAGCCGCCCTCGTGGGTGCCGTCGGGGCGGACGAGGAGGGCGCGGCCGAGGAGGTCGGCGGGGCCCCGCACGATCCGGGCGAGCGCCACCGCCCCGCCGCCCGCGGCGGTGGCCAGCGCGGCCGCGACGACCGGGCGGGCCGGGTCGCCCGCCCGTACCGGCACCACGAGGACGTCGATGACACCGCCGCAGGTCAGGCCGACGGCGAAGGCGTCGTCGTCGCTGTAGCCGAAGCGTTCGTGGACCGACTCCCCGTCCTCCAGGGCCTGTCGGCACAGCTCGTACACCGCGCCCTCCACACAGCCGCCGGAGACCGAGCCGATCGCCGTGCCGTCGGCGTCCACCGCGAGGGCGGCGCCCGGCCGGCGGGGCGCGCTGCCGCCGACGGCCACCACGGTGGCGACGGCGAAGTCACGGCCCTGCCCGACCCACCGGTTCAGCTCCTCGGCGATGTCCAGCATGTCTCGGTCTCCTTGTCTGCGGTCGTGCGGAGGGTGGCCGCGGCGGGGCTAGTGGACGCCCAGCCAGCTCTCGATCGGGTCGAGGGCGAAGTACACGAGGAAGATCGCGGTCAGGCCCCACATGAAGGCGCCGATCTGCCGCGCCCTGCCCTGGGCGGCCTTGACGGCGGCGTGGCTGATGACGCCGGCCGCGACACCCGCGGTGATCGAGTAGGTGAAGGGCATGATCACCACGGTCAGGAAGACGGGGATCGCGGTGGCGCGGTCGGCCCAGTCGACGTGCCGGGCGTTCATCATCATCATGGCGCCGATGACCACCAGGGCCGCGGCGGCGACCTCGCCGGGGACGATCGCGGTCAGCGGGGTGAGGAACAGGCAGGCCGCGAAGAACAGGCCGGTGACCACCGACGACAGGCCCGTGCGGGCTCCCTCGCCGACGCCGGTCGCCGACTCGACGAACACCGTCTGGCCGGACGCGCCGGCGACTCCGCCGATCGCCCCGCCGGCGCCGTCGACGAACAGCGCCCTGGACAGGCCTGGCATACGGCCCTCGCCGTCGGTGAGCTTCGCCTCGGTGCCGACACCGATGATGGTGGCCATCGCGTCGAAGAACCCGGCGAGCACGAGCGTGAAGACGATCATGCCGACGGTCATCGCGCCGACCTCGCCCCAGCCGCCGAACGCGACGTGCCCGAAGAGCGAGAAGTCGGGCATCGACACGGCGCCGCCGTGCAGTTCGGGGGCGCCGCTCGCCCACTGCTCGGGGTCGATGACGTCCAGCGCATTGAGGAGCACCGCGAGGACGGTGCCGCCGACGATGCCGATCAGGATCGCCCCGGGGACGCCGCGCGCCTGGAGCATGAAGATCGCGAGGAGGGTGAGGGCGAACAGCAGCACCGGCCAGCCCGCCAGCTCGCCCGTCGGCCCGAGGGAGACGGGGGTCGCCCTCCCCTGGTGCACGAAACCGGCCTTGACGAAGCCGATCAGGGCGACGAACAGGCCGATTCCCATGGTGATCGCGTGCTTGAGCGCGAGCGGGATCGCGTTCATGATCATCTCGCGCAGGCCGGTGACGACCAGCAGCATGATGACCACGCCGTACATCACGCACATGCCCATCGCCTGCGGCCAGGTCATCTGCGGGGCGACCTGGGAGGCCAGGACGCCGGAGACGGACAGGCCGGCGGCGAGCGCGAGCGGCACCCTGCCGACGAAGCCCATCAGGAGTGTGGTGAGCGCCGCGGCGAAGGCGGTCGCGGTGATCAGCGCCTGCCGGCCGAGGGTGTCCCCGGCCGCGTCCCTGCCCGACAGGATCAGCGGGTTGAGCAGGAGGATGTACGCCATCGCCATGAAGGTGGTGACGCCGCCGCGCACTTCACGCGCGACCGTGGATCCCCGGCGGGATATGTGGAAGTACCGGTCGAGCCAGGACCTGCCGGCCGGGACGCGGGTGCCTGCGCCCGCGTCCTCGGCGGTGGTCCTGGGCTCCAGTGACTGCTGGGCCATGGTGCCGTCTCCCAAGTTTCAGAGGGGGTTGGGATGTGCACGACCCGGGGGACGGCCCGAGACGGACAAGGGGGGCACGGGGGGTGATCCCCCCGGTGGATGCCTCTCCGCTCAGTGCTCGGAGAGGTGCGTGCCGGTCAGGTGCTCGGGACGGACCGGTGTCCTGTCGAGCTGCAGCCCCGTCGCGTCGCGGATCGCCGCGAGCACGGCCGGGGTCGAGGACAGGGTCGGGGCCTCGCCGACGCCGCGCAGACCGTACGGGGCGTGGTCGTCGGCGAGTTCGAGGACGTCGACCGGGATGGTCGGCGTGTCGAGGATGGTGGGGATGAGGTAGTCGGTGAAGGAGGGGTTGCGCACCTTCGCCGTCTTCGGGTCGACGACGATCTCCTCCATGACGGCCACGCCCAGGCCCTGTGTCGTGCCGCCCTGGATCTGGCCGACGACGGACAGCGGGTTGAGCGCCTTGCCGACGTCCTGGGCGCAGGCCAGCTCGACGACCTTGACCAGACCGAGCTCGGTGTCGACCTCGACGACCGCGCGGTGGGCGGCGAAGGAGTACTGGACGTGTCCGTTGCCCTGGCCGGTGCGCAGGTCGAAGGGTTCGGTCGGCCGGTGCCGCCACTCCTCCTCGACCTCGACGGCCTCGTCGCCGAGGACGTCCACCAAGTCGGCGAGCACCTCGCCGCCGTCGGTGACGACCTTGCCGCCCTCCAGCAGCAGCTCGGCGGTGGCCCAGGCCGGGTGGTAGGTGCCGAGCTTGCGCCGGCCCATCTCCAGGACCTTCTCGCGGACGCGCTCGCAGGCGTTCTTCACGGCGCCGCCGGTGACGTACGTCTGCCGCGAGGCCGACGTCGAACCGGCGCTGCCCACCCGGGTGTCGGCCGGACGGATCGTCACCTGGGTGACGCCCAGCTCGGTACGGGCGATCTGCGCGTGGACGGTGACGCCGCCCTGGCCGACCTCCGCCATCGCGGTGTGCACGGTCGCCACCGGTTCGCCGCCGACGACCTCCATGCGCACCCGCGCCGTCGAGTAGTCGTCGAAGCCCTCGGAGAAGCCGACGTTCTTGATGCCGACCGCGTAGCCGACCCCGCGGACGACGCCTTCGCCGTGGGTGGTGTTGGACAGACCGCCGGGCAGCTGCCGTACGTCCGCGCCCTCGCTGCTCTCCCACTGGCGCTCCGGCGGCAGCGGCATCGCCTTGACGCGGCGCAGCAGTTCGGCGACGGGGGCGGGCGAGTCCACCGGCTGTCCGGTCGGCATGATCGTGCCCTGTTCCATGGCGTTGAGCTGCCGGAACTCCACCGGGTCCATGCCGAGTTCCTTCGCCACCTTGTCCATCTGCGCCTCGTAGGCGAAGCACGCCTGGACGGCGCCGAAGCCGCGCATCGCGCCGCAGGGCGGGTTGTTGGTGTAGAGGGCGATCGCCTCGATGTCGACGTCGTCGACGACGTACGGGCCGATGCCGAGCGAGGAGGCGTTGCCGACGACGGCCGGGGAGGCGGACGCGTACGCGCCGCCGTCGAGCACGATGCGGCACTTGACGTGGGTCAGCTTGCCGTCACGGGTGGCGCCGTGCTCGTAGTACAGCTTGGCCGGGTGGCGGTGGACGTGGCCGAAGAAGGACTCGAAGCGGTTGTAGACGATCTTGACGGGCTTGCCGGTGCGCAGGGCCAGCAGACAGGCGTGGATCTGCATCGACAGGTCCTCGCGGCCGCCGAACGCGCCGCCCACGCCGGCCAGCGTCATCCGCACCTTCTCCTCGGGCAGGCCGAGGACGGGGGCGATCTGCCGCAGGTCGCTGTGCAGCCACTGGGTGGCGATGTAGAGGTGGACGCCGCCGTCCTCCTCGGGCACGGCGAGCCCCGACTCGGGGCCGAGGAAGGCCTGGTCCTGCATGCCGAAGTGGTACTCGCCGGTGACGACGACGTCGGCCCGCCGCGCGGCCGCCGCCGCGTCGCCGCGGACGATGGGCTGGCGGTGGACGATGTTGGGGTGCGGGACGTGACCGCTGTGGTGGTCGTCGCGGTGGTCGTGGACGAGGATCGCGTCGGGCGCGGTCGCGGAGGCCTCGTCGGTGACGACCGGCAGCTCGCGGTACTCGACCCTGATCTTGGCGGCGGCCCGGCGCGCGGTCTCCGGGTGGTCGGCGGCGACGATCGCGACGGGTTCGCCGTGGTGGCGCACCTTGCCGTGGGCCAGGACGGGGGTGTCCCGGATCTCCAGGCCGTAGTGCTTCACGTCGGTCGGCAGGTCGTCGTACGTCAGGACGGCGTGGACGCCGGGGGTGGCGAGGGCCTCGCCGGTGTCGATCGAGACGATCTCGGCGTGCGCGACCGGGGAGCGCAGGATCTGGCCCCAGAGCATGTCCTCGTGCCACAGGTCCGAGGAGTAGGCGAACTCGCCGGTGACCTTGAGGGTGCCGTCCGGGCGGAGCGTGGACTCGCCGACGCCGCCCCTGGTCTGCGACCTCTGGGTGATCTTCGTGGGAGCGCCGTTGGTCGGCATCAGACCGCCTCCTGCTGCCGGGCGGCCGCCAGGCGGACCGCGTCCATGATCTTCTCGTAGCCGGTGCAGCGGCACAGGTTCCCCGAGAGCGCCTCGCGGATGTCCGCGTCGGAGGGGTTCGGGTTGCGCTCCAGCATCTCGTCGGCGGCGACGAGCAGGCCTGGGGTGCAGAAGCCGCACTGGACGGCGCCGGCGTCGATGAACGCCTGCTGGATCGGGGCGAGCCCGGTGCCCTCGCCGGTCCGCGAGTCGGTTCCCCCGGCCTCGCCGGGCGAGGCGCCCCCGCAGGCGCCGGTCCCGCAGGACCGCTGGGCTGCGAGGTCCGCGAGCCCTTCGACGGTGACGACGTCCCGGCCCTCGACCTGGCCGGCGGCGACCAGGCAGGAGCACACGGGCACGCCGTCGAGGCGGACGGTGCAGGAGCCGCACTCGCCCTGCTCGCAGGCGTTCTTGGAGCCCGGCAGGCCGAGCCGCTCGCGCAGCACGTACAGCAGGGACTCGCCCTCCCAGACGTCGTCGGCCTCCTGGGGACGACCGTTGACGGTGAAGTTGACGCGCATCACGCAGCTCCCTCCGAGGTGCGGTGGGCGCCGCGGTACGACTCCCAGGTCCAGGTCAGCGTGCGGCGGGCCATGACGCCGACCGCGTGACGGCGGTAGCTCGCGGTGCCCCGGACGTCGTCGATCGGGTTGCAGGCGGCGGCGCACAGGTCGGCGAACCGCTTGGCGACCGACGGGGTGATGATCTTTCCGTTGTCCCAGAAGCCGCCCTCGTCGAGTGCCGCGTTCAGGAACTCCTCGGCCGTCTTCGCCCGCACCGGGGTGGGGGCGGCGGAGCCGATGCCGGTGCGGACCGTGCGCGAGGAGGGGTGCAGCGCGAGGCCGAAGGCGCACACGGCGATGACCATGGCGTTGCGGGTGCCGACCTTGGAGAACTGCTGCGGGCCGTCGGCCTTCCTGACGTGCACGGCCCGGATCAGCTCGTCGGGCTCGAGCGCGTTGCGCTTGACGCCCCGGTAGAACGCGTCGATGGGGATGCGGCGCGAGCCGCGCACCGACTCGACCTCGACCTCGGCGCCGGCCGCGAGCAGCGCGGGGTGGGCGTCGCCGGCCGGGGAGGCGGTGCCGAGGTTGCCGCCGACGCCGCCGCGGTTGCGGATCTGCGGGGAGGCCACCGTGTGGGAGGCGAGGGCCAGGCCCGGCAGCTCGGTCCGCAGGTTTTCCATGATCTGCGTGTAGGGGACGGAGGCGCCGAGCCGCACGCTGTCCTCGCCGACCTCCCACTCGTGGAGGTCACCGACGCGGTTCAGGTCCAGGAGGTACCGGGGCCTGCGGTGGTCGAAGTTGATCTCGACCATCACGTCGGTGCCACCCGCAATCGGCACAGCGGTGGGGTGCTCGGCCTTCGCGGCGAGCGCCTCCTCCCAGCTGGCGGGGCGAAGGAAGTCCATGACCGGCTCTCTTCTTCTTCGTCTCGTGAGTCGTTCGGATCGAGCCGGAATCGGGTGCGGCGGGTTCGGCTCGTTCATGTGCTGTTCACGTGGAGTGAGGTCAGTACACAGCGCCTTGCTCCACCCGGGTCAGTCACCGAAACCATGAAGGAGTTGGCTGGTCGTGGAGGGCATCTTGTAGATTCGTATGAACGGAGGTGCCCGGTAACCTCCTCGCTTTCCTGTGGAAACGTGGGAAACGACCCGGCAACCGGAGAATGCGGCTCACTGGGGCCCCCGAGCCCGTCGGCAGGGCCTCCTCCAACCCGGCGGGCCCTCACGCTCCATCGTAGATTTCTAGACAAGGAACGGCGGCGACGAGAATGCGGCTGCGCGCACTGCTGGACACCGACGCGCTGGGCCTGCGGCTGCTCGGCGGCGAGGACGAACTGGACCGCGGCGTCCGCGGCGTCATGACGACCGACCTGCGCGATCCCAGCCGCTACCTCTCCGGCGGCGAGCTGGTGCTGACGGGTCTGGCCTGGCGGCGGGACGCCGCGGACTCCGAGCCGTTCGTGCGGATCCTGGTGCAGGCCGGGGTGGCCGCGCTCGCGGCCGGGGAGGCCGAGCTGGGGGACGTGCCGGACGACCTGGTCGTGGCCTGCGCCCGGCACCGGCTGCCGCTGTTCGCGGTGCACGAGTCGGTGGCGTTCGCGACGATCACCGAGCACGTCGTGCGGCAGGTCTCCGGCGAGCGGGCCGGGGATCTCGCGGCCGTCGTCGACCGGCACCGCCGGATGATGACCTCGGGCCCGGCGGGCGGCGGCCCGGACGTGGTGCTGGACCTGCTCGGCTCGGACCTGGACCTGCGGGCCTGGGTGCTCTCCCCCACCGGGCGGCTCATCGCGGGCCCGAAGGGGGCGGGTGCGGGCCTCGCGGCGGACGTGTGCGCGCGGCTCGCCGCCGAGCACCTGGTGGCCGTCCGCACCGGTCGCCGCGGCCCGCACCGCGTCCTGCTCGGGCCGACCACGTACTCGCTCTTCCCGATCCGCAGCAGCGGCCGCGCCCCGCAGGGCGGGCGCGACGCGCGCGAGACGGTGCTGTCGGACTGGCTGCTGGCCGTCGAGGCGGACGCCGGGGACTGGGCGGAGGAGCGCCTGGACCTGCTCCAGGGCGTCACCCAGCTCATCGCGGTCGAACGCGACCGCCGGGACGCGGCGCGCACGGTGCGCAGGCGGCTCGCGCAGGAGGTGCTGGAGCTGGTGCAGGGCGGCGCGGCACCCGCCGAGATCGCGGCCCGGCTGCGGGTGGCGGCGCCGGTACTGCTGCCCGGGCTCGGCGCCGCCCCGCACTGGCAGGTGGTCGTGGCGCGCGTCGAGTGGGACGAGGCGGGACCGACCGCCGAGGGCGGCGAGGGCGGCCGTCCCGCGGACGGACTCGAGACCGGCCCCGTCGCCCAGTCGCTGCTGGAGGAGATCCTGGTCGACCCGCACGCCACCGGGCCCGAGCCCTCCGACCGCATCGCCGTCGCCCACACCGGCGACGAGGCCGTCGCGCTGGTCCCGCTGCCGGCGGTCTCCGTCGAGCACGACGGCACCGAGTCCGGCGTCCTCGCCGACGCCCTCCTCGCCTCCGTGCGGGACCCGCTGTCGGCGGGGCTCGACGGCGACGGCCGGGTCACGCTGGGCGTGAGCGCGGCCGTGCACTCCGCGGAGGGGCTGCGCGGGGCGCTGGAGGAGGCACGGCACGCGCGAAGGGTCGCCGCCGCCCGGCCCGGCCGGGTGTGCGCGGCGGGGCACCAGGAGCTGGCCTCGCACGTCCTGCTGCTGCCGTTCGTGCCCGACGACGTCCGCCGGGCCTTCACCGCCCGGCTGCTGGACCCGCTGCGTGACTACGACCGCCGGCACCGCGCCGAACTGATCCCGACCCTGGAGGCGTTCCTCGACTGCGACGGCTCGTGGACGCGGTGCGCGTCCCGGCTGCACCTCCACGTCAACACACTGCGCTACCGGGTGGGCAGGATCGAGCAGTTGACGAGTCGTGACCTGTCGCGGCTGGAGGACAAGCTGGACTTCTTCCTGGCGCTGCGGATGAGCTGAAACCTTGGGGACCCCCGCTTCCCACGACTTTGTGAAATCCTTCACCCGCCCCCTTGGCCCGGCGCCTGACTTCGTGCTGAGATGCCGCCACCAACCAAAGCTCGATGGCGTGCTCGGGGAGGGCAAGTGGCGTATCCCGCCATGTCTGGTAACGGAACGACCGCCGGTGACGATCCCCTCCAGACCGCGGTGTGGCGGCTGCGCTCGCGCGCCTGCTGGGCGGACGCCGCGGCCCTCCTCCCGCCCGGCACCGCGGCGGGCTCCATCCAGCGGGCCTCGCTGCTGGTCGAGCGGTGCCTGTACACCGAACAGGGCTGGCAGGAGGCGGAGGACGCGCTGCGCACGGCGGAGGCGCTGGCGCACACCGACGAGGAGCGCGGCGCGGCCGCTTGTGAACGCGGGCACCTGGCGTACGCGGCGACCCTGCACGGGGTGCGCGACCGGGTCGACGAGGCGCGGGCCGCGCTCGGCCGGGCGGCCGCGCTGATCCCGCCGGACGCGGCGGGGCGGGCCCTGCTGGACTTCCGCCGGGGGCTGCTCGCCGAGAACATCGCGCGCTCCCCGCAGGCCGCGCGTGCCGCCTACCGGCGCGCCCACACGGCCGCCGCCGCCCACTCCGACGCCCTGCTGCTGTCTTTCACCTGGCGCCACCTCGCGGGACTCGCCCTGCGTGACGGCGAACTCGCCGAGGCCCGCCACGGCTTCGCCGAATCCCTGCGCATCCGGGAGGAGTTGGGCTACCTCGTCGGCACGGCCCCGGCCCTGGTCTCCCTCGCGGACGCCGAGGTCGAGCCCGAGGCCTCCCGACTGCGCGAGGAGGCCCGCCGCCTGTTCCGCCTCCTGGGAGGGGTCCCCACCTGGCTGGCCCACCACCTCACCCCACCGGCGGCCACGGCGTAGGGGGCGGGGGCCCGCGCCCGTGGCGCTCGCCCTGGCACCGGAGCGGGCGCGCCGCCCCGGCCGCGAGCGCCACGCCCACGGCCCGGTGGCCGACGGCACCCCGTCACGGCACGGGAGGCGACACCCCCACGGCCCGGTGGCCGACGACACCCCGTCACGGCACGAGAGGCGACACCCCGGGGCCACGTCCCGGCCGGCGACCGGCCGAGGACGGTCAGGCGGCACCGCCCGAACCGGAAGGCCGACGGGAACACCCCCACGGCACGGGAGGCGGCGCCCCGGGTCACCGGGCGGGCGGTGGAGCTCGGGGCACGGCGCGGGGAGGCCCGGAGCGCGGGCGGGCTGCGTCGGGGCGGGGGGCGGGGTTCTTCCCCGGTGTTCCGGAGCTCCGGTCTTGACGAGTTCCGATGTTCGGAGTTCGTTCCGGTGCTGAGGAGTTCCGGTGTTCCGGTGTTCCTGGCTACGGGCGTCCGTCGTGCCGGAGGTGGGCCGGGGTCAGCCCGCGCCTGTGACGTGTTCCTGGACCAGGGTGCGCACCGTGTCCAGGTCGCCCGCGGTCAGCGCCTCCAGCAGGGCCATGTGCTCCGCGGCGTCGGCGACGAGGTCCGCCCGGTCCCGGCCGACCGGACCGTCGACCAGGGGCCACTGGGCGCGCCGGTGCAGGTCCTCGGCGATGCCGACCAGTTGCTCGTTGCCGGCCAGCGCCAGCACCGCCCGGTGGAAGGCGCGGTCGGACTCGGCGTAGGTCGCCCGGCAGCCGGACCTCGCGGCGCGGGCCGTCGCCTCGGCGAGGGGGCGCAGGTGCGCCCACCGCTCGGCGGGGACGGTCCGGGCCAGCCGCAGCATCACCGGCACCTCGATCAGCGCCCGCACCTCGGCCAGCTCGGCCCGTTCGCGCGTGCCCCGCACGATCACCCGGAAGCCCCGGTTGGGCACCACCTCGACGGCCCCTTCCAGCGCGAGCTGCTGCATCGCCTCGCGCACCGGCGTGGCGGACACCCCGAACCGCTCGCCGAGGGCCGGCGCCGAGTACACCTCGCCCGGCTCCAGGTCCCCGGAGACGAGCGCGGTGCGCAGGGCGTCGAGGATCTGCCCGCGCACGGACGCCCGCTGGACGACGGGCCGCGTCCGCGGCAGCGGCGTCTCGCTGTGGGTGTGCTCGCCCCGGGCCGCCCCGCGCGCACGGTCCACGTCCGCCGCCCGCGGCTGCACGGGCACCCGCGGCGGAGCCGCCGCGTGCCCCTCGGGGATCCCCGTGCCGGCAAAGCCCTGCGCGCTCTGCTCCACGGGATCCTCCTGGGGACGTTTCGGTACTTGGGGTCATTACGGCGGGTTGTTACTCGTCCGTCAAGCACCTTAGGCGCACCGGGCCGCCAATTCACATCCCGATCCCGGCCAGTAAGGTTAGGCTTACTTGACACGATGCACGGATCGGGGGTCCGCATGCCCATCGCCCTGTCGGTGACAGCGGAGGCCTACGCCCGTCTGACCGAGGTCTATCCGGGCTTCGCCGTCACCGAGCTGGAGGACGGGGAACCCGCGCCGACGGGCGAGGGCTGGGTCGCCGCGGCCGACCTCGCGGCGGGCGGCACCGCCCTGGATGCCTTCCTGGCCTGGGACGACGACCAGGTGGTGCGGGACTACGGAAGCCGGGCCCGCCCCGACGTCGTCGCGAGTTTCGGCCTGCACCGGTATTCCTGGCCGGCCTGCCTGCTGATCACCGTCCCGTGGTTCCTGCGGCGCCGGGTCCCCCGCTTCCCCGTGACGCATGTCTCGTACGACCGCACCGGCTCCGGGATGCGCATGGCCGTGCGCGCGCCCGCCTCCTTCGCCTGCCTGCCCGGCGATCCGGCGGCGACACTGCCCGGCGCCCGGGTGGTCGCGGACGAGGAGGCGCTGCGGGCGCAGGTGCGGACCGCCGTCGCCGAGCACCACGAGCCGCTGCTCGCCGGTTTCGCACCCCGCACGCGGCGCCGCGGACGCGCCCTGTGGGGCATGGTGACGGACGAGATCGTGGAGGGCCTGTGGTACGTCGCCCACCTGCTGGGCGACGGCGAGCAGCGGCGGGCCCGGCGCGAGCTGGAGCTGCTGCTGCCGGGCGCGACCCGGCCATACGTCGGCTCGGCCGCCTTCCGTGAGCTGACCGGACCGGACGGTACGCCGCTGCCCACCCGGGACCGGGCGAGCTGCTGCATGTTCTACACGGTGCGCCCCGAGGACACCTGCGCCACCTGCCCGCGCACCTGCGACGCGGACCGCGTCGCCAAACTCACGGCGGCAGCCGCCGGTTGAGGCACCCTCAGGTCCGGACGGCCGACCGCGTCCCGTAAGATCACCCGAACGGGACACCCCCGCGGGCCCGCAGGGACTTCACAACGTCCTCACCGGACGCAGGAACTTTCCGTGGAACCACCCGTACGGGTAGTCTTGTTCGAACTCAACTCCCGCCCCTCAAGCGGCAGTTCGAGCAGAACGTCGCCTTGGGCATTCCCTTGCACCTCCTTGGCGGCCTCTTGCCCCGAAACCCCCTGAGGGCCGGTGGGATTGGGCCACTATGGCGGGCGTTACGCCCTATCCCAATGCAAGGGACCCCAGATGAGACTGACCGACATATCGCTGAACTGGCTGCTTCCGGGCGCCGTACTGCTCCTGGGCATGCTGGCGGCGGTGGCGGTGCTCGCGCGCGGAAAGCGCTCCTCCGGGGAGAACGCGAGCGCGGACGACTCGTGGGAACGCAGCGAGGAGCGCCGCAGGCGCAAGGAGGCCCTGTACGGTACCGCCTCCTACGTGCTGTTGTTCTGCTGCGCGGCGGTCGCCGCCGCGCTCTCCTTCCACGGACTGGTCGGCTTCGGCCGGCAGAACCTGAATCTGTCCGGCGGCTGGGAGTACCTGGTGCCGTTCGGCCTGGACGGTGCCGCGATGTTCTGCTCGGTCCTCGCGGTGCGCGAGGCCAGCCACGGTGACGCCGCACTCGGCTCCCGGATACTCGTGTGGACGTTCGCGGGCGCCGCTGCCTGGTTCAACTGGGTCCACGCCCCCCGGGGCCTCGGCCACGACGGCGCCCCCCACTTCTTCGCGGGCATGTCGCTCTCGGCGGCCGTCCTCTTCGACCGCGCACTGAAGCAGACCCGCCGCGCCGCGCTGCGCGAGCAGGGCCTCGTGCCGCGGCCGCTGCCGCAGATCCGCGTCGTGCGCTGGCTGCGTGCCCCCCGCGAGACCTACAAGGCGTGGTCGCTGATGCTGCTGGAGGGTGTGCGCAGCCTGGACGAGGCCGTCGAGGAGGTCCGCGAGGACAAGCGCCAGAAGGAGCAGACCCGGATGCGCCGCCGCGAGCAGCAGCGCGTGGAGCGGGCCCAGCTGAAGGCGATCAGCCGGGGGCACCGGGGTTTCCCGGGCCGCGGCGGCCGTCAGATGGAGACGCAGGCCACGCTCGAGCGGGCCGGCGAACGAGTCTCCGCGGAGCCTGCCATAGCGAGCTCGCCGGAGCAGCTGCCCGTGCGTACGCGGCCCTCCCTGCAGCCCGTTCGCCAGAGTTCTGACCCGATCACCGTCGACCTCACCGCCGAGGACGACACCATGGCCCTGCCGCGCCTGGACTCCCTGGAGCGCAAGCTCAAGGACCTGGAGCAGCAGTTCGGCTGACGGCCGGGCGGGAGCACCACGGGAAGGGGCCGCGACCGGCGAGGTCGCGGCCCCTTCCCGTGGTTCACGTCGTCGTGGTCACGCCGCTTCGGCGTCCAGCTCGAACCACACCACCTTGCCGACGCCGTGCGCCCGCACCCCCCACGCGTCGGCGAGGGACTCCACCAGGACCAGGCCCCGGCCGTTCGTGCCCTCGGTGTGCCGCGGGCGTGGTCGCGGACCACGGGCCACGAAGTCCCGCACCTCCACCCGCAGCCCCTCCGCCGAAACGGTCGCCGTGACCACCGCGTCGTGGTCGGTGTGGACGAGCGCGTTGGTGACGAGCTCGCTGGTGAGCAGTTCCGCCGTCTCCGACTGTCCCGGTTCCCCCCAGTGCCGCAGCAGTTCGCGCAGTGCCCGGCGGGTCTCGGGGACGGCCCGCAGGTCCGCGCTCCCCAGTCTGCGCCGCAACTGGGCCGCCCGGGCCCGCTCGTCGTCGCCGTCGGTCTTGTCCCGTGCTGTCCCCGTGTTCTTCGAGGTGGCCGCGATCACCGTGGAACCGCTGCCTCGTGCCTGCCTCTTCATGACCCCCGCCCGCGTGCCGATGTCGGTTTCCCTCCTGCTCGAACACGTTCACGGGGATGCTTGCCCGATCGACACGGGACCAGTCATGTCGAATCATCAACGACCGGATGTTCGGCCAAGTCCGCGGACCGCTTCCGCCGGTCCCGACGGGTGTCGCACCGGCCGGGCGTCGGGCGGGCCGAGCACCGGTGAGCGGGTGTCGCGGTCCCTGCCCGGGCCGGCCCCGTCGGCGGAAACCCCTGGTGGCCGCCGGTCCCCGAGCATGGGTCAGCCGTTCACCGGTCGGCGGCGCGGGCAGGCCGCCGACCGGCGTGCACCCGCGCGCGAGGCGGCGCGCGGGTGCCGCCCCGGCGAGGAGTGGTGAGCCGGTGCGTCCGTCCGGAGCGGGTGCGCCGCTTCACCGAGGCGTGTCTGCCGACCCGGCCGTATACGAGGAAGGGGTGGGGCGCGTGGTGCCCGACGCCGGGGCGCCGGGGAAGTTGGCCGAAAAGAAGCCGCCGGCCCGGCGAGGTTGCCGGTGGCCGGGGGATGGTGCGGGGCCGCCGCCCTCCCGACCCCCGTGGCGGGAGGGCGGCGGCCCCTTCTTTCCCTGCGGTGGCCGTGCGGTCAGTAGAGCTTGGTGACGGCCGTGGTGGTCGTCTTCCTGAAGGCCTGCACCGGGGCGTCCGCGAAGTCGCCCATCTGGCCCCACTGGACGAGGGTCACGGTCCGGCCGTCCCGGCCGACCGAGAAGAGGTGGATGTCGGTGGCGCCCCACGAGGTCTCGGTGTGCAGGCCGTACACGTGGGCGCCCTCCTCGACCGCGAGGGCGCCGTAGTCCCGTACGGCCGCGTCCGTCTCCGGGTCGGCCTGCTCGATCTCGGCGGCGCAGGTGCGCATCTCCTCGTTCAGGCGTCCGGCCAGGGCCTTGGCCTTGGCGGTGCTGCCGACGACGAACGTGACCTGCTCGGCGCCGGCGTCGAGGTCGGTGCGGAACTCGCGATAACGGGAGTCGTAGCCCGGCAGCGCGTCCGTGACGCAGTTCAGCAGCGACTCCGGGACGCCGTCCCGGACCGGCCCGGCCGTCCACGTCGACGAGGGGTGCGGCGGAAGCTCCTTCGCGGAGAGGAACGCGGGCTGCCTCGGCGCGGGAGCGGCGCCCGCCGGTGCGGTGAGGACGGTGCCGAGGGCGAGGCCGGCGGAGGCGAGTGCGGTGAGCGCGGTGAGCGCTCGGATGTGCTTGGACATGGGTGTCCCCCCGTGAGTGAGTGAGTGAGTGAAGGCAGGGATCGGTGGGCGTCGCGGGGTGGCGGGTGGTCGGCCCGGCACCGCCCCGCGGCGACACCAAGAGCATCGGCGGGCACCCCGGCCGGGGGCAAGCCATGACGCCCGTTCGGCGGGCATGGAACCATCCCATCCCTTCTGACGTGCAGATATGTGAGTGCCTGGGATGCGGGTCGGGACGGACGAGGAGAACGGTGTCGACAACACCGGACGAGGTCGCGCAGTTCGGGGCCCTGCTGACGGAGCTGAAGGCGCGCACCGAGCGGAGCTACGGCTCCCTGGCGCGCCGACTCGGCATGAACACCTCCACGCTGCACCGCTATTGCGCCGGGGACGCCGTACCGCAGGACTTCGCGCCCGTGGAGCGGCTCGCCGAGTTCTGCGGGGCCTCGCCGCAGGAGCGGCTCGAACTGCACCGGCGCTGGCTCCTGGCGGTGGCGGCACGGCAACGTCCGCGCACGGCACAGCCGCCGGACGGACCGCCGGAGGGACCCGCACCCGGATCCGCGGACGGCTCGCGGGACGGACACCAGGAGGGACCCGCACCCGAACCGACCGACGGCCCGCGGGACGGACACCAGGAGGGACCGGCAGACGAACCGACCGACGGACACCAGGACGAACCGACCGACGGACACCAGGACGAACCGACCGACGGACACCAGGACGGGCCGGCGGACGGACGTCAGGACGGGCCGGGACACGGGCCGGTGGAGCGGGCCGGGAGGGGATCGGGGCGGATGCTGCCGGAGGTGGCCGGTGGGAGGCCGGGGCCGGTGGACGCCCCCGCTCCCCCGGCCCGCCCCTGGCACCGGCGCCGCCGCACGGCTCTGCTCGCCGCTCTGACCTGTGTGCTCCTGGCCACGCTGGGCACGCTGTCCGCGCTGCCCGCCGACGACCCTGGGCCTCCCGCGGCGGACGGCTCCTCGGCCTCGGCCCGGACGACGGCCCCGGCGGCGCCGCACCGGTCACCCGCCCCCACGGCCTCCGTGTCGCCGTCCGCCTCCCCCTCCGCCCGGCCCGGCGGCGACTCGCCCTCCCCCACCGCGGGGAGGCCGGGGAGACCGGGGAAGCCGTCGTCCGCCGCCCCGGGCACCGCCGGGACGGACGGCGCGGCCCCCGCCGTGCCGCTCACCTGGACCGCCGACGCGCAGGTGTGGGAGTTCGGGTGCAGTCACGACTACGTCGTCCGCAAGCCGCCGGCGCAGGTGCCGCCGCCCCCGGTGCCGCAGGACGCCGGCCCCTGGGCGGCCACCCAGGGCGCGGTGCACGGGCGGAAGACCAACGTGGAGATCTCGGTGCAGGGCCGCGGCTCCGCGGCCGTCGTCCTGACGGGTCTTCGGGTGCGGGTCGTCGGCCGGACCGCTCCCGCCACGGGCAGCGTCTACGCGATGGACCAGGGCTGCGGCGGCGCGATCAGCCCCCGCCACTTCGCCGTCGACCTGGACAGGGACCGCCCGATCGCCCGCTCGGTGGACGGCAACGACACGGGCACCCCGATCCCGGCGGTCCGCATGCCCTACAGCGTGTCGGCCACCGACCCGGAGGTGCTGCTGGTCACCGCTCGGACCGAGAGCTGCGCCTGCTCCTGGTACCTCGAACTCGACTGGTCCTCCCAGGGCCGCACGGGCACGGTCCGCATCGACGACCACGGCCGCCCGTTCCGCACCAGCGGCATCAAGGGCCTGCCCCGCTACGCGTACGACTCGGACGGCGGGCAACGCCGGTGGGTCCCCGTGACCGACTGACTCAGGGGTCCGCGCACTGTGAGCGCCTGATCAGGCCGCGTCGTCCGGTGCCGTGCATCGCAAGGCGCCGGAAAGCCTGGTAACTCCGCTACCAGGGCTTTCCGGCAACGCGGCGAGGTGCGGTACCGGGCCGCGCGGCCCAGGCGGGCATGGGGCAAGGACCCCCTCAGGCATCCGCGGCGGCTGGGAGCTGCGAACAGTCCGGTACCGGGCCGCGCGGCCCAGGCGGGCATGGGGCAAGGACCCCTCAAGGCCGCGGCACGTTGCGCAGGTTGGAGCGGGCCATCTGGAGCATGCGTCCGACGCCGCCGTCCAGCACGATCTTCGACGCCGACAGCGCGAACCCGGTCACCATGTCGGCGCTGATCTTCGGCGGGATGGACAGCGCGTTGGGATCGGTGACGACGTCGACGAGGGCCGGACCCTTGTGCTTGAAGGCGGCCTTCAGGGCCCCGGGAAGGTCCTTGGGGTTCTCCACGCGCACCCCGTGGGCCCCGCAGGCGCGGGCGACGGCGGCGAAGTCGGGGTTCTTGTTCGCCGTGCCGTGCGAGGGCAGGCCCGCGACGAGCATCTCCAGCTCGACCATGCCGAGCGAGGAGTTGTTGAAGAGGACGACCTTCACGGGCAGGTCGTACTGGACGAGGGTGAGGAAGTCGCCCATCAGCATGGAGAACCCGCCGTCCCCCGACATCGACACGACCTGCCGCTCACGGTCGGTGAACTGGGCGCCGATCGCCATGGGCAGCGCGTTCGCCATCGAGCCGTGTGAGAAGGAACCGATGATGCGGCGGCGGCCGTTGGGCGAGAGGTAACGCGCCGCCCAGACGTTGCACATGCCGGTGTCGACGGTGAACACCGCGTCCTCGTCGGCGAGTTCGTCGAGCACGGAGGCGACGTACTCGGGGTGGATGGGGACGTGCTTGTCCACCTTCCGCGTGTACGCCTTGACGACGCCCTCCAGCGCGTCGGCGTGCTTCTTCAGCATCTTGTCGAGGAAGCGCCGGTCCGTCTTCTCCCGCACCCGCGGGAGAAGACAGCGCAGGGTCTCGCGCACGTCCCCCCACACGGCCAGGTCCAGCTTCGAGCGCCGGCCGAGGTGTTCGGGCCTGACGTCGATCTGCGCGATCCGCACGTCGTCGGGGAGGAACGCGTTGTACGGGAAGTCGGTGCCGAGCAGGATCAGCAGGTCGCACTCGTGGGTGGCCTCGTAGGCGGCGCCGTAGCCGAGGAGACCGCTCATCCCCACGTCGAACCTGTTGTCGTACTGGATCCACTCCTTGCCGCGCAGGGCGTGTCCCACCGGGGACTTCACCTTCTCCGCGAACTCCATGACCTCGGCGTGGGCGCCGGCCGTGCCGCTGCCGCAGAACAGGGTGACCCGGTCCGCCTCGTCGATCATCCGCGCCAGCCGGTCGATCTCCGCGTCACCTGGGCGGACGGTGGGCCGGGAGGTGACGAGGGCCGTCCCGGCCGCCCGCTCCGGGGCGGGCCGGCCGGCGATGTCACCGGGGAGCGTGACGACGCTGACGCCGCTGCGGCCGACGGCGTTCTGGATGGCGGTGTGCAGCAGCCTCGGCATCTGCTCGGGGCTGGAGACGAGTTCGCTGTAGTGACTGCACTCCTGGAACAGCCGGTCGGGGTGGGTCTCCTGGAAGTAGCCGAGGCCGATCTCGCTGGAGGGGATCTGGGAGGCGAGGGCGAGGACGGGTGCCATGGAGCGGTGGGCGTCGTACAGGCCGTTGATGAGGTGCAGGTTGCCCGGCCCGCAGGAACCGGCGCACGCCGCGAGTTTCCCGGTGATCTGCGCTTCGGCACCGGCGGCGAAGGCGGCGGTCTCCTCGTGGCGGACGTGCACCCAGTCGATGGCGGGGTTGCGGCGGACGGCGTCCACCACCGGGTTCAGGCTGTCGCCCACGACCCCGTAGAGACGTTCGACCCCGGCGCGGGCGAGGATGTCGACGAACTGTTCGGCAACGTTCTGTTTGGCCATGGTGCTCTCATGCCCCTTCGGTCTCCGTGGATCCATCGGGTCCCTCCGGATCCCATGAATCCACGGCGGCCCGCGTCACGCCTCCCACACGGCGGCGGCCGTACGGTCGTCCGCATATCCCTTGACCCGGATCTGAGTGTCGGCGAGGAAGGCGGCCAGACCGGGAGCCGTGGGGCCGGACCACCGTTCGGTGAGGTGGGCACGGAGTTCGGGTTCGCCGAGCAGCGGGTCGGCGAGGCCGCCGGTGCACATCAGGAGCGTGTCCCCCGGACGGGCCACGGAGGCGCGGAACCGGAAGGGTTCGCGGGGCGGCCCGGGGTCCGGGTCGTAGGGGTTCGGCGGCGTCGGGATGCCCAGATCCATGGTGAGCCGGTCGCCCTCGGGCGTCTCGGACGGCGGTGAGCCGAACCCGACGACCGGCTCGCCGACGACCTCACCGGCCCTGGGCTCGATGTCCTGCCACTCGCCCTCGCGGAGACGGAACAGTCCGCCGGGGCCGACGCCGAAGAAGACCCGGGTCCGGCAGGCGGGGTCGGCGGGCAGCAGGAGACAGCGCAGGGTCGCCGCGTACTCCCCGGGTTCCAGGCCCTGTTCGGCGGCGCTGGCGCGGAGCCGGCCGAGACTGCGGTCGGTGAGGCGGTGCAGGCCGGACTTCAGGTCGCCGCGCCGGGCTCCTCTCATGTCCTCGCAGAGGCGGACGTGGCTGCGGCCGACGGCCCGTCCGATCCACCGGCACGCCTCGGCGGCCGCCCGGTGCGCGCCCGCGGTGGCCCGGGCGCCGGTCGCCATCGCGACCAGGAGCAGCGCCTGCTCGCCGCTGCCGAAGCGGGCGGTGAGGAGGAAGTCGCGGCGCGGCTCGCCCCGGTAGCGGGCGGAGTCCCCGCGCACCGAGGCGGCCCTCAGGGTGCAGGCACCGTAGCGGGCGCCGTCCAGGACGGTGTCGGGAACCAGGTCGTCGAGGGCGTCGGCGTCGGCGGCCGGGAGCGCGGTGGGCTCGGCGTCGTAGGTGGGCGGGCCGGAACCGACGTAGGGCTTGGCCGCGGGCCGACGCCCGGGAGCGGGCGGGGGGCTCTGTGGGACCGGCGGGACGACGGCCGGGCCGGAGCCGGGACCGGAGGCGGTGGGTGCGGACGGGGACGGGGCGGCGCCGTGCGGCGGACGCTCGTCGAACCCGGGAGGCAGGGGGCCCGGAAGAAACGTGGTGGGGTCGGCGGGCGGGTCCGACGGAGGTTCCCAGGGAGCACGGGGCCGTGCGGAGGTCGGAGGCGGCGGAGGTTCCGGGGGTGCTGACGGTGCCGGAGGCGCGGGAGGTGCCGGAAATGCGGGGGGTGCCTGAGGTGTGGGAGGTGCCGGAGGGGCGGGGGGTGCAGGGGGTGCCTGAGACGGTGCCGGAGGCGTGGGAGGTGCCGGTTCGGGGGCCCCGGGGGGTCTGGTGGTCACCGGGGTCTCCGGCGCCCGCCGGTCGGACCGGTCCGGCGCACCGGAGCGACGGGAAGGGCCGGTGTCCGAAGGCCCCCGCCGGCCCGACGCACCGGACCGGTCCGAAGCCGCCGCCCGTCCCGGCCCACCGGGCTCGTCCGGATCCCTCTCCCGGCCCGACGCCTCTGCGCGTCCGGGTGTCCCGGCCGGTTCCGATCTCTGGGGCGGGACCGGCGCCGGTGGCGGTTCCGCCGACGGTGGCGGTCCGGCCGGCGACGCCGGTGCCGGTGCCGGTGCCGGTGCCGGTGCCGGTGGGATCGTGTCGTCCGTTCCGCCCGCCGAGCGCACCGCTCCCGCCGCCGAGGCGAAGCGGTCGTCCAGCGAGTCGGCGGCGGCCGTGGGCCCGGTGTCCTCGGTGGAGTCGTCGTACAGCTGCCCCCACCAGTCGTCCTCGCGACCGGTGGGCGTTCCCCCCTGCTGGCTCATGCCCCTGATTGTCCACCGCACCGGCCGTGTGAAAACGGGGCATCGGGAAAATCGGCGGACGGTTCCCCCCGCGAGGGGGAGGCCGCCGGACGGTCCCACCCCCCACGGGAGGACCGTCCGGCGACTTCGGTGGCGCGGGCTCATATCCTCTGAAAGCGCCCCTGCGCACGATGAGCCCGGACCACGTTCCGGGGTGCGGGCCAGAGTGTGCCCAGCCCATCTGGGCGTCCGCTGTGACGGACGCTCGCGGCCGCTCGTGGGTCACCACCGGTGAGGACGCGTGGCCTCACCTCGGCAGAGTGACCGGCTCGCGGGCGATGATGCGCGGTGGCGGGTTCGCGCCGTGGCTGTTTCCCGCCACCCGCGAAGGGGCGGGCGCGGGGAGGGACGACACCGGATGCTGTCGGCGATCGGGCTGGACGAGACGCACGAGTCGGCGTACCGGGCGCTGGTGACGGTGGGCGCCGCCGACGTGCCCGATCTGGCGCGTCGGCTGACGCTCGGCGAGGAGGACACCGAGCGGGCGCTGCGCCGGCTGGAGCGGCACGGGCTGGCCGCGCAGTCCCCGGGGCGGCCCGGACGCTGGGGTCTCGGCGCCGCCGGGCGTCGCGCTGGGCGCGCTGCTGACCCGGCGGCGGCACGAGCTGGAGCAGGCGGAGCCGGCGGCGGTGCTGCTGGCCGAGGAGTACCGGGCGGCGCCGGCCGAGCCGTCGGTGCACGACCTGGTGGAGGTGGTGACGGGTGCCGCCGCGGTCGCCCAGCGTTTCCTGCAGATCCAGCTGGGCGCGAGCGAGGAGGTGTGCGCGCTGGTGACCGGCACGCCGGTGGCGGTGGTCGGCGCGGAGAACGACGCCGAGGAGCAGGCGGCGGCCCGCGGGGTGCGCTACCGCGTGGTGCTGGAGCGGGCGGTCCTCGGCCAGCCGCACGGTGTCACGGAGCTGTCCGCGGCGCTGGGGCGGGGGGAGCGGGTGCGGGTGGTGGACGAGGTGCCGACGAAGCTGGTCGTGGCGGACCGTTCGCTCGCCCTGGTGCCGCTGGCCGGCCGCGGTGCGGAGCCGGCCGCGCTGGTGGTGCACGCCGGCGGGCTGCTGGAGCTGCTGTCGGGTCTGTTCGAGTCGGTGTGGCGGGGGGCCCTGCCGCTGCGGCTGGGCACGGACGGCGTCGCGCGGGAGGAAGGCGGCCCGGACGGCCCGGACGTCGCCGATCTGGAGATCCTGTCGCTGCTGCCGGCGGGCCTGACCGACGCGAGCGTCGCCAAGCAGCTCGGTCTGGGGCTGCGGACCGTGCAGCGGCGGGTGCGGCGGCTGATGGAGTTCACGGGCGCGTCGACGCGGCTCCAACTGGGCTGGCACGCGCACGAGCGGGGATGGGTGACGCGCGAACGGTGACCGCGTCCCGGGACCACCGCCGAGGACGCGGGCGCGGGCACCCGCGTCGGCGGCGGGTCCCGGTTCGACCGCGGTGGCTGCCGACGGCCTGCCGCATGCGTGGGGCATCGGTCTTGACCTGCGGATTCTCCCGGAGTCCGGCAGGCTGGGCAGATGGGAGCGTGGGAACTCCTGCTGGTGGGTCTGGTCATCCTGCTCGGTGTGTGCGGGGTGCTGGTCCCGGGTGTGCCGGGTTCCTGGCTGGTGTGGGCGGCCGTCCTGTGGTGGGCGTTGAAGGACCCGCGGCCCGTCGCCTGGGCCGTGCTCGTCGGGGCGACGGTCGTGCTGTTCCTGTCGCAGGTGGTGCGCTGGGCGCTGCCACCGCGCCGGCTGCGGGTGAGCGGCGCGACCCGCCGGATGGCGGGGTACGCGGGCGCCGGGGCGTTCCTCGGGTTCTTCCTGCTGCCGGTGGTCGGCGCGATCCCCGGCTTCCTCGGCGGCGTCTACCTGTCCGAACGCATCCGGCTGGGCCGCCCCGACGCGGCCCGCGCGTCCCTGCGCACGGTGATGGGCGCGGGCGGCTCCAGCATCCTCGCGGAGCTGTTCACCTGCCTGCTGATCCTGGGGGCGTGGCTGTGGGCGGTGCTGTGGGGGTGAGGCGGGGACCTTCCAGGAGGTTCTCCCGGCCCCACGCCCCGAGCGGGCCCAGGGCCTCGTTGAGGGACTCACCGCGGCGGGTGAGCGAGTACACGACCCGGGGCGGCACCTCGTCGTACTCCTCGCGGTGCACGATGCCGTCGGCCTCCAGCTCGCGCAGCTGGGCGGCGAGGACCTTCTCCGTGACGCCCGGCAGGCCCCGCCGGAGCGCGCCGAAGCGGCGCGGTCCCTCGTGCAGCTCCCAGAGGATCAGTACCTTCCACTTGCCGCCGATGACGTCCATCGCCGCGTCGATGCCGCACACGTACGCTCCCGGCCGCCGGCCGATCGCCATGCCGTCCTCCCCCTGCCTGGATGCTTTCCCGGCGGTAACCGCCCACTTCGGAGTACGTACTTGAGCAGGCCGGCCGCCGGGCACGAGCCTAGTCGCCATGACCGACAACACCCTTTCCCCGATCTCTCTGCTCGGCGCCGGTGCCATGGGGACCGCGCTCGCCCGCGCCTGGCTGGCCGCCGGGCATTCCGTGACCGTCTGGAACCGCACCCCGGCCCGTGCCGAGGCCCTCGCCGCGGAGGGTGCCGTCGTCGCCCCGAGCGCGGCGGCCGCGGTGGCGGCGAACCGGCTGGTGGTCGTCTGCCTGCTCGACGACGCGTCCGTCGGCGCGGCCCTCGCACAGGCCGACCTCACCGGCCGCGACCTGGTGAACCTCACCACCGGCACGCCCGCGCAGGGCCGCGCCCGGGGCGCCTGGGCGACGGCGCGCGGAGCCCGGTTCCTGGACGGCGGGATCATGGCCGTACCGCCGATGGTCGGGGCGCCCGAGAGCGGGGCGTACGTCTTCTACAGCGGTTCCGCCGGTCTCTTCGAGGAGCACCGGGAGGCCCTCGCCGTGCCCGCCGGGGCCGTGTACGTGGGTGCGGACGCCGGTTTCGCCGCCTTGCACGACGTGGCGCTGCTGAGCGCGATGAACTCGATGTTCGCGGGCATCCTGCACGCCTTCGCGCTGATCCGGCGGGAGGACATCGCGCCCTCCGACTTCGCGCCGCTGCTGGTGTCGTGGCTCGGCGCGATGGCGCCGATGGCCCTGCAGGCGGCCGCGC
This sequence comes from Streptomyces sp. NPDC030143, assembly GCF_055573695.1. NCBI lineage: Bacteria > Bacillati > Actinomycetota > Actinomycetes > Kitasatosporales > Streptomycetaceae > Streptomyces > Streptomyces sp. NPDC030143. The sequence continues at coordinate 258,198 of NZ_JBVIAY010000002.1, read as the reverse complement.
AGCTGGAGAGCGGCGACTACGGCCGGGGCGTGGTGTCCAACCTGGCCATGCAGGTCGCGGGCAACGCCACCCTGCTGGCCACGGCCGAGGAGCAGGGCGTCAGTACGGAGCTGCTGACGCCGTACATGGCGCTGATGGAGCGCCGGCTGGCCGGCGGGCACGGGGACGAGGACACGACCGGGATCGTGGAACTGCTCGCGCTGCCCGACGCCGCTCTCACGGCGCGCCCCGCGGTGTGAGCCGCCCGGCCCGCAGGTGGTGCAGGGCGTACGTCCGCCAGGGCCGCCAGGTGTCGGGGACGTCCGCGTCGGGCGGCGCGACGTCGGGGTCGCCGAGGGAGCGGGCCCGGATCGCGGCGACCGCGGGGCCGTCCAGACCGGGCAGCGCGAGCAGCGCTTCCTGGGCGTCGTCCCGGTCGGCGCCGGGGTCGAGGCGCACGGTGCCGTCGGCGAGGGCGGCGGCGAGGGTCCCCACGGGGCCCGGTGTCTCCGCCAGGGCAGCCGGTTCGGGGAAGAGGTGGGTGAGGCCCCCGCAGGGCGCGTCGAGGGACTTGCCGTGGGCGCGCACCAGCTGTTCGGCCTCGGCGCGGCCGACCAGGGCGCGCACCGCGTACTCGTCGGGGTCGGCGGCGCCCGGCGCGCGCAGCCCGGGGCGGGCGGCGACGAGCGGGGCGAGCCGCGGGTCGGCGCCGAGCCGTTCGTCGACGGCGTAGGGGTCGGCGTCCAGGTCGAACAGCCGGCGCAGCCGCTGGACGGCGGTGGTGAGGTCACGGGGGTCGGTGAGGTGGAGGCGGGCGTCGAGCCAGCCGCCGGGGTGGACGGCGGTGGCAGGCGCGGTGCCCGCCCGCTCCCGGACGGCGACGATCCCGGTGCCGTAGGGCAGGCGCAGCGTGCGGCGGTAGGTGCGTCCGCCCGGGGGGCCGGCCATCTCCTCCACTCCGGCGACCGCCTCGTCCTGCAGCAGGTCGAAGACGGTGGCGGCGTGGTAGGGGCCCCGGTGGGCGAGCCGCAGCGGGATCCCGGCTCCGGGGGCGGCCGTGCGTCCCTGCCGTGGGGCGGCGGCCCTCAGCTGGGTCGGGGTCTGCGCGTACACGGCCCGGACGGTGTCGTTGAACTGGCGCACGCTGGCGAACCCGGAGGCGAAGGCGATGTCGGTGACCGGCAGGCCGGTGGTCTGGAGCAGCACCCGCGCGGTGTGCGCGCGCTGCGCCCGCGCGAGGGCGACCGGACCGGCGCCGAGTTCGGCGGTGAGCTGCCGCTGCACCTGCCGGGCGCTGTAGCCGAGACGGGCGGCGAGTCCGGCGACGCCCTCGCGGTCGACGACGCCGTCGCCGATGAGGCGCATGGCGCGGCCGACGACGTCGGCGCGCACGTTCCACTCGGCCGAGCCGGGCGTGGCGTCCGGGCGGCACCGCCGGCAGGCCCGGAATCCCGAGCCCTGCGCGGCGGCGGCCGTCGTGAAGAACCGCACGTTGCGGCGTTTCGGCGTCACGGCGGGGCAGCTGGGCCGGCAGTAGATGCCGGTCGTCTCGACGGCGAAGAAGAACGCGCCGTCGAAGCGGGCGTCCCTGCTGCGGACCGCCTCGTACCTGCTGTCCCCGTCCGTCACGGGGTCTGTCACCCGGTCTCTCACGCGTTCCAGTCTTGGTCCGCGGCGGTGGATCGGCCAGCGGGATTCGGACACAGAGGTGGAGCGGGCGCGGCGGCGGGGTGTCAGCTCGTGGGGGTCACCACCACTCCCCGCGCTTGGCCCGCGCCGCGGCCCGGCCCGCGGCCTGCTTGCGCTTCCAGTGCTGGCGGACGTCGGCGCGGAGCCGGGCGTCGGACTTGGCGACGATCCACCGGTTCTCCCGGACGAGCTTGCGGTAGCTGTCCAGCCGCCGGACCGCCAGGTCGCCGTCGTCGACGGCGGCCAGCACCGCGCAGCCCGGCTCGCGCTCGTGCGCGCAGTCCTGGAAGCGGCAGTCGCGGGCGAGTTCCTCGATCTCGGCGAAGACCTGGCCGACGCCGGCCCCGGCGTCCCACAGTCCGACCCCGCGCAGCCCCGGCGTGTCGATCAGGACGCCGCCGCCGGGCAGCGGGAGCAGGTTGCGGGTGGTCGTGGTGTGCCGTCCCTTGCCGTCCATGTCGCGGGTGGCGCGGACATCCATCACGTCCTGCCCGGCGAGGGCGTTGGCGAGGGTCGACTTGCCCGCGCCGGACGCGCCGAGCAGCACGGTGGTGCCCCGGCCGAGCTGGAGGGCGAGTTCCTCGACGCCCTGCTGGAGCCGGGCGCTGACGGTGAGCACGGGGACGCCGGGCGCGCTGCGTTCGACGTCCTCGACGAGGTGCGCCAGCGCGGCCGGGTCGGGCACGAGGTCGTCCTTGGTGAGCACGACGACGGGCTGGGCGCCGGACTCCCAGGCCAGCGCCACGAACCGTTCCACCCGTCCGAGGTCGAGTTCGACGGCCAGGGACAGGGCGACGACGGCGTGGTCGACGTTGGCGGCGAGGATCTGTCCCTCGGACCGCTTGGAGGAGGTGGACCGCACGAACGCGGTGCGGCGCGGCAGGCAGGCCCGGGCGTAACGCGGGGTGCCGTCGGCGTCGACGGCGGCCCAGTCCCCGGTGCAGATCACGCGCAGCGGGTCGTGCGGGGTGACGAACGCCGTGTCGGCGCGCATCACCCCGTCGGCGGTGACGACGTCGCACTGCCCGCGGTCGACGCGGACGACGCGGCCGGGCAGGAGTCCTCGTTCGGCGTACGGCGCGAACGCGGCGGCCCATCCCTCGTCCCAGCCGTAGGCGGCGAGGGGGTGGGAGGAGGCCGGGGAGGTGGAGAGGTTCAAGACAGACCCTTCACGGGGCGGTCCCGGCGGCGCGCTCACGGCGCGCGTGAACTCAAGGGGTCAGCCGGTCACCGCGGAGGTGGAGTGGACGATCGTCCGGTCACCGTCGCTGTGGACGGCGCCGTTGGTGGCGGCGGTCATCGGTCACACCTCCCGTTCGTCAGGTCGTGCGCGGCGTGCGCTGCGTGCGACGCGTGCCGTCGCGGGCTCAGCCTAGGGAGGGGCGGGCCGGCGGCGCCAGCGGTTTTCCGCGGCCCTTCTCCCCCGCGTCCGGTGCGACCGGCCGGCCTTCGTCCACGACCGCGACACGGTCGGCCAGGCGTGCGGTGTCCGGGTGGTGGGTGAGGAGGAGGAGGGACAGGTCGCCGCCGTCGTGGAGCAGGCCGGTGAGGAGGTCGAAGAGGGCGCGTCGGGCGACCGTGTCGAGGCCGGAGGTGATCTCGTCGCAGACCAGCACCCTCGGCCGGGCGAGCAGGGCGCGGGCGAGGGCCGCGCGCTGGAGTCCGCCGCCGGAGAGCCGGGCGGGCGGCGGGCGGCGGGCGGCGGGCGGCGGGCGGCGGGCGGCGGGCCCACGTTATCGACAACCCGTCAGCTGATCGTCGCGCCGGGGGCGCCGCGGGTCACTCCGGGTGGAGGGCATCGGCCGGCGAGCCGCGCCCGCTTCCGACGGCGGTCCCCGCCGGTGCCGGGGTGCGCGCTAAGCTGCCAGGTCGAACGGCCTCTCTCCGCCGACGGCCGCGCGGCACGGAGAAAGGGGCGGCGGACTGCCGAGGGGATCGAGGGTGGATGGCACACGCGACATCGGGGAACCCGCTTCAGAGCATGGCGGGGCCGTGTTGGAGGTGAGCCCGTTGTCCGGTCGCGCCGGAATACGCGTCAGCGGTGACATCAGCGTCACCACCCGTCCGACCTGGGAGAGCGCCCTGGCCGAGCTGGCCAGGCTGCACACCGACGTCTCCTACATGGATCTGTCGCGGGTGCAGTTCGTCGACGTGGCCGGAGTGTCCGCCCTCGCGGTGACGGCCCTGGGCCTGCCGGGCGGACGTGTCGTGGTCGAACAGCCACCACCCCAGGTCTCCCGGGTGCTGGACCTGTTCTGGCCGAGTCTGCGCAGGATCGAGGTGGCGCCGCGATGAGCTCAGTTGCCGTCGACGAGGAGTTCGCCCACCCGGCGCTGTTCTACCGCACCGCCGAGGACTACACCGACCGGACGGTGACCTTCGTCCGGGAGGGTCTGGCCGCGGACGAACCGGTGGCCGTGGCGGTGCCCGGACCCAACCTGGAACTGGTCCGGTCGGGGCTCGGCGCGGACGCCGCCCGGGTGCTGTTCCTCGACATGACCGAGGTCGGACGCAACCCGGGGCGGATCATCCCCCGCGTCCTGCGGGCGTTCGCCGACGCCCACCCGCAGGGCCGGGTGCGGATCATCGGCGAGCCGATCTGGGCCGGCCGCACCCCGGTGGAGTACCCGGCGTGCGCCCAGCACGAGGCGTTGATCAACGCCGCCTTCACTGGCCGCGCCGCGACGATCCTGTGTCCCTACGACGAGAGCCGCCTGGACGCGCACGTCCTGAACGACGCGCGCGTCACCCACCCCACCGTCATCTCCGATGGCCTGGAGAGCGCCAGCGACGCCTACGACTGGCAGGCCGTCGTCGCCCGCTACAACGAGACGCTGGTCCCCGCCGCGGACGCCGCCGTCTTCCCCTTCGGCTCCGCCGACCTCCCCGGCGTCCGCCACTTCGCCGTCGGCGAGGCGGGCCGGCTGGGCCTGAGCGGACAGCGGCTCCAGGACACGGAACTGGCGGTCGCCGAACTGACCACCAACAGCGTCGTCCACGGCGGCGGGCAGGGGGTCCTGCGGATCTGGGCGGAGGCCGGTCAGGTCGTGTGCGAGGTCAGCGACCGGGGCCGGCTCACCGATCTCCTCGCCGGCCGCAGGCCCCCGAGGAACGGTCAGATCGGCGGCCGGGGCCTGATGCTGGTCCACTACGTGGCCGACCTGGTGCGGACGCACACCTCGGACCAGGGGACGGCGGTGCGCTTCTACCTGAGCGTGTGAGGTGCCGGGCGGGCGGGGCGCGGGTCCGCGGCCGTCGGACCGACGGAGGATCAGCGGCCCTCGTCCAGGTGGCCCGGCGCGTGTCCTCCGTCGGACCGACGGAGGATCAGCGACCTTCGCCCGGCGGGTCCGGCGCGTGTCCGGCACGCCCGTCCCGCCTGCCGGACATATGAAGTATGTCTGCTTAGCATCGAGTCGCCTGCCGCTCGCAGGCTCCGGCCCGTGGGGGCCGCAGACGCCCCACCGAGCCCTGGGAGCCAGGCTTCATGCGACCGACAGGCCGTCACCGACCCCCGCTCCTGCACCGCCCGGCCGACCACGGACCCGAACTGCGGTCCGCGGCACGGCACTTCGGACGCCGCCGGTTCCTGACCCGCACCGCCGCCGTGGCCGCCGTGGCCTTCGCCGTGCACCTGCCCGCCACCGGCGTGGCCGCCGCCCGGGAGGCGAACACGGCGCGGATCACCGAGGACCCCTTCACCCTGGGCATCGCCTCCGGAGACCCGCTGCCCACGTCGGTGGTGCTGTGGACCCGGATCGCGCCCGCCCCGTACGAGCCGGGCGGCGGGCTCGCGGGACGGTCCGTGCCCGTCGTCTGGGAGGTGGCCGGGGACGAGCGCTTCGCGCGGGTGGTCCGAGGCGGGGTCGCGACCGCCTTCCCCGAGTACAACCACACCGTGCACGTCGAGGTCGACGGACTCGAACCCGGCCGCACCTACCACTACCGGTTCCGGACGGGCAGCTGGATCAGCGAGACGGGCCGCACCCGCACCGCGCCCGGCTCCGGCGCCGCCGTCGACGCCCTGGCCTTCGGAGCGGTGTCCTGCCAGGCGTACCACGACGGGTACTTCACCGCGCACCGCCATCTCGCCCAGGAAGACGTGGACGTCGTCTTCCACCTCGGGGACTACCTGTACGAGTACGCGGTGAACTCCGCCGGCGGGGCCCGCGCCTACACCGACCGGGTGCTGCCCGAACTGTTCGACCGCGAGACCGTCACGCTGGAGGAGTACCGGCTGCGGTACGCCCTCTACAAGAGCGACCCCGACCTGCGGGCGGCCCACGCGGCCCACCCCTTCGTCGTCGCCTGGGACGACCACGAGACGGAGAACAACTACGCGGGCGCCGTCGACGAGCACGGCAGCCCGCCGGAGGAGTTCCTGCTGCGCCGCGCCGCCGCCTACCGGGCTTACTGGGAACACCAGCCGCTGCGGGCCGCCCGGATGCCCGTCGGACCCGACCTGCCGCTGTACCGGCGGCTGCACTGGGGCGACCTCGCCCAGTTCGACGTGCTCGACACCCGCCAGTACCGCTCGGACCAGGCGTACGGCGACACCAAGCACCCGCCCGGGCCCGAGTCGGACGATCCGGCGCGCACCATGATCGGTGCCACCCAGGAGCAGTGGCTCGTCGACGGCTGGCGGACGTCCCGGGCGCTGTGGAACGTGCTGCCGCAACAGGTCTGCTTCTCCCAGCGCGGGCTGGACCTCACGGCACAGCCGCTGATGTCGATGGACGCCTGGGACGGCTACCGCGCCTCCCGCGACCGCGTCCTCGCCGGGGCGGCCGCGGCGGGGGTGCGCAACCTGGTCGTCCTCACCGGTGACGTGCACGTGGGCTACGCCTTCGACATCAAGACCGACTTCGGCGACCCGACGTCGAGGACCCTGGGCACCGAACTCGTCGCCACCTCCGTCGCCAGCGGCGGGGACGGCGCGGTCAGACCCGCGAACTGGGACACGCTCCTGCAGGCCAACCCGCACCTGCGCTTCTACGACGGCCGCCGCGGCTACCTCCGCGTGGCGCTCGGCCGGGACGCCGCCCGCGCCGACTTCCGCACGGTCGCCGCGGTGACGACATCCGGCGCCCCCGTCACCACGGCGGCGTCCTTCGTGACGGAGGCGGGCAACCCGGGGCTGGTGCCGGTGTGAGGGGGCGGAGCGCCGCAGCCCAGGGGTTGCTGCACTGTGAGCGCCCGGTCAGGCCGCGCGGTCCGGTGCCGTGCATCGCCAGGCACCGGACCGCGCGGCCCCGGCGGGCACAGTGGCCGGGCCCCCACGAGACCTCGACAGGCCATCCTTTTGGGGTGGAGACCCCCTGCG
>NZ_JBVIAY010000002.1:137975-251197 GCF_055573695.1 Streptomyces sp. NPDC030143 | reverse complement strand
CTCCTCTTCCCCCCTCCTCCCCCCCCCCCTTTCCCCCCCCCTCCCCCCCCCCCCCCCCCCCCCCCCCCCCCCCCCCCCCCCCCCCCCCCCCCGGCCCCGGCGGGCACGGTGCACGGACCCTCAGGAGCCCGCGCAGGGCCGGCCGTTGAGGCTGAAGCCCTGCGGCGCGGAGTTCCTGTCCTGCCAGGAGGCGAGGAAGCCGAAGGAGAGGGTGCCGTTCGCCGGGACGGACCGGTTGTAGTCGGCGGCGGTGGCGGTGACCCGGGAGCCGTTCTGGGCGACGCTCGCGTCCCACATCTGGTCGACCTTCTGGCCGTCGCCGAAGGACCAGGCCACGCGCCAGGCGTCGAGGGCGGCGGCCGTGGTGACGGTGACGGTGGCCTGGAAGCCGTCCGGCCACTGGTTGACGAGGTCGTAGGCGACCGTGCAGGCCGGCGCCGTCCCGCTCCCGCCGGTGGCGGCGGTGGAGGAGGAGGTGCCCTGGGGCTCCGGGTCGGGGCGCCGCGTGGCCGAGGCGGTGCCGCTGTCGGACGGCTTCGGGGAGCGGGCGTCGGCAGGGGACGACGGCGAGGTGGCGGGCGCGGTGGACGGCAGGACCGGGCTGCCGGGACCGGCCACCGGAGTGCTGTCGCCGGGGGTGACGGGCGCGGCGGCGTCGGTGCCGTCGTCGCCGAACGGCATCAGCGACACCGCGAGGGCCAGCGCCGAGACGAGGACCGCCGCGACGAGCAGCCCGTTGCGCAGGGCCCGCGCCCTGCCGGCGGCGGCCGGCGGTTCGCCGTCCGCGTCCGGCGCGTCGGGCCGTCCGGCGCCGAGCCGCACCTCGGCGGCGCGCCGGCGGCGCTCCAGGTAGGCCAGGCCGCCCCAGCCGATCACGCCCTGGGCGAGCGCCGCGGGCAGCCCGCCGCCGTGCAGCCGCAGACAGGCCGCGGCCTCCGCGCACTCCACACAGGTGGCGAGGTGCCGGGAGAGGTCGTCGGGGGTGTCGGCGGCGGGCGAACGGGTGACGGCGTCGAGGAGCCGGACGTAACTGCGGCACTCGGCGTCGATCGGCGTGTCGAGGTGGTTGCGGTGGCAGCGGTCCCGGAACAGGCCGCGGACCTCGTTCAGCTCCTCCATCGACGCGGCCGGGTCCAGGCCCTGACGACGGGCCACGGCCCGCAGCGGCAGCGCCTCCACCTCCGCCAGCCACAGCAGGGCGGCGTCGGGCTCCTGCATGTCGCGCAGCCCGCGCAGGGCGATGGGACGGCGCAGGGGCGGTCCGGTGTAGCGTGCGGCCTTGTCGGAGTTCAGCCACAGACGCAGGTCGGGGTCGAGCTTGTGGCCCTGGCCCCGGGCCTCCCACTCGGCCGCCGTGGTGCGTACGGCGGTCAGCAGCAGGGGGATCCGGGGCAGCCGGGAGGCACGGCGGCCGGCGCCGCGCCGGGAGCCGTCCTCGGCGGCCCGGGCCTCGCGTATGCCCAGCGCGAACGCCTCGCGGGCCAGTTGGTTGGCCGCCATCGAGCCGGAGGTGCACAGATCGGCGTACGACAGAACGGCGTCCCAGCACTCCGAGAACAGCGCGGCCTCGGCGGCGTCCTTCGGGGTCGGCAGGTCGGGCATGAGTCTCCTGCATCCACAAGCGAGTCAACTCACCATGACGGCAATGGAGTTGGGGGGAACCTCGCGGCAGGGCCAGAGCTTTTCACGTCACCGACACAACTGACAAGCGCCCTGTTCAGATGTCAGGACAGAGCAGCCGCGCCCCTGTCGGCCGAGGTCTTCACCCCCAGCCGTACGGACGCGGCCCGCCCGGCGACTCAATGCCGTGCCGCCCTGCTGAATGTCGTCATCAAAGCGTTATCGAACGGCGGACGCCTCCTGCGCCGGGAGGCTGTCCATGAAGGAGCTGACGGAGAAGACGGCCCGGCCGGGGCCGGGCGGACCGTAGCCGGGGGGCGAGGAGAGGCCGAACTCGTCCATCGTGGCCCGGTAGGCCTCCAGCAGCCGGATGTGGTACTCCAGCGGCGCGCCCTGCGGGTTGGCCTTGCCGAGCGGGGTCGTCGGCTCCGGACACCAGGTGGTGAAGCGCGGGGTGATGCCGTGCGACATGAAGAAGCGCAGGCCCTCGGTGGTGGAGGCGATCGCCTCGTCGACCGTGGTGAAGCCGAACGGCTCGGCCATCTCCACGCCCGCGACGAAGTTCGGGATCACGTTGCGCGCGCCGAAGACCTCCGCCGAGTCCAGGATGCGCCGGTGCCACTCGTCACGGCCGACGTAGCGCTCCTTGCCCGGGCAGTACAGCTCGAACAGCCGGCGGTCCCACACCTCGTAGTTGGGGTGGTAGATCTGCACGCCGTAGTCCTTGAAGCGCTGCACGTCGTCGCGCGGCAGGGCCTGGGCGACGACCTTGCCGATCCAGCGGCCCGGGAAGCGCTCCTCGATCGCCTTGGCGTAGTGGCCGTAGAAGTCGGCCTCGTCACGCCCCGCGACCGTCCTGGTGACGGCGCCGCCGGTGAGGGTGTAGGCGGTGGACGCCTTCTGGGTGTCGTACCGGTCGATGATCTCCAGGGCCTCGAGGACCTCCTCGACGTCCTTGACGCCGGTGTACGGCCGGCCGGCGGCCTTGTGCTGCCGCCAGTTGTGGTTGATGTCGCAGTACTGGCACTCCTCCTTGGCCCCGAAGTACTGGCACACCCGGAAGACGGTCAGGTAGATCAGGTAGCCCCACTGGATGGTCGGGGCCACCTCCATGACGGACTTCCCGTTGGAGAGCTTGTGCCGGTAGTACTCGGGCATGGGCGGCACCCCGACGTCGGCGACGCGCGCGCCGTCGAGGTAGAGCCCGAGGAGCCCCTCGTCGTCGGCCGCCACCCGGTACGGCGAGGAGGGGTTCACCCGGACCGACACGACCGTGCGCCGCAGGTCGTACGGCCCGCCGGTGAGGATGATCTCCTCCGGCGGACGCCTGAGCGCGGCCTCGCCCAGCTCGGGGAGGGTGCCGTGGTCGAAGGAGAAGATGAAGTACGACTTCGGCTTCACCTCGCCGCCCTCGTTGTCGCTGAGCGCGGACGGGTCGAAGGCCACACCCCCGCGCAGCAGGTCCTCCTTGAAGACGGCCTCCCGCGGCACGTGCGGAAACCGCTCCATCAGATCCTCGACCAGCGCGGTACGGCTGCCCATCCCTTGCTCCTCCCGGCTCACGCGTACGACTCCTCACGGTATGCCCCCGCGCACGAGGAGGCGGGGGTGGGGGCCTCGTGTTGTCGGCACGGTAGGTTTGACCAGGGAATTCCGGGTTCTCGTTCTCCTCGGGAGGGGCGACCGCATGGTGGAGACCGTGACGAACTGGGCGGGCAACATCACCTTCGCTGCGAAGGAGGTGCACCGGCCGTCCTCGCTCGACGCGCTGCGCGCGCTCGTGGCGCGCAGCGCGCGGGTGCGGGTGCTGGGCAGCGGGCACTCCTTCAACCGCGTGGCCGAGCCGGGCCCCGAGGGGGTGCTGTTGTCGCTGGCCGCCCTGCCAGCGGGGATCGACGTCGACGCGGCGGCGCGCACGGTGCGGGTGGGCGGCGGGGTGCGGTACGCCGAGCTGGCCCGACGGGTCCACGCGCACGGGCTCGCCCTGCCGAACATGGCGTCGCTGCCGCACATCTCGGTGGCCGGTTCGGTGGCGACGGGGACGCACGGGTCGGGGGTGGGCAACGGGCCGCTCGCCGCTCCCGTACGGGAGGTCGAGATCGTCGTCGCCGACGGGTCGACCGTCACCATCGGGCGCGGGGACACGCGGTTCGGCGGGGCCGTCACCTCGCTCGGCGCGCTGGGAGTCGTCACCTCGCTCACCCTGGACCTGGAGCCCGCCTACGACGTCGAGCAGCACGTCTTCACCGAACTCCCCCTGGACGGACTGGACTTCGAGACGGTCGCGGGAGCGGCGTACAGCGTCAGCCTGTTCACCGACTGGCGGGCGCCCGGCTTCCGGCAGGTGTGGCTGAAACGGCGCACCGACCAGCCGCTGCCCGACGTCCCGTGGGCCACGCCGGCCACCGAGGCGCTGCACCCGGTGCCGGGGATGCCCGCGGTGAACTGCACGGAGCAGTTCGGGGTGCCGGGGCCGTGGCACGAGCGGTTGCCGCACTTCCGGGCGGAGTTCACCCCGAGCAGCGGGAACGAGTTGCAGAGCGAGTACCTGCTCGGGCGTGAGCACGCCGTCGAGGCGCTGTATGCGATCGACGGGATACGGGATGCGGTCGCCGGTGTCCTGCAGACCTGCGAGGTGCGGACCGTCGCCGCCGACGAGCAGTGGCTGAGCCCGGCGCACGGCCGGGACTCCGTCGCACTGCATTTCACGTGGGTCGCGGACGCGGCGGCCGTGCTGCCCGTGGTACGGGAGCTGGAGGCCGTACTGGAGCCGTTCGCGCCGCGGCCGCACTGGGGGAAGGTCTTCACCGTCCCGGCCGCCGCGCTCCGCGGGCGCTATCCGCGTCTCGGCGACCTGCGATCGCTGGCGCGGGACGTGGACCCGTCCGGGACGTTCACGAACGCGTTCGTGCGGGACCTGTTCGGTGACTGATCCCGGCCGGGTCCGACCGGGTGTGGGCGACTTTATAAACCCCCTTTCCTAACCCCTTGTCGAACTCTTCCGCACGCCATAGCCTGACGCCGCGCCGGTGCGCCAGTCCCGGTCTGCCCGGTACGGAAAGGGATGGGGGGCTCCAGACGGTGAAGCGCACGTCACGCGACATCCGCACCGCGAACCGCTACGAGGTGCTGCGCCAGATCATCGCCCGCTCCCCCACCTCGCGGCAGGAGCTGGCCGCCGCCACCGGCCTCAGCCTCGCCACCGTCGCCACGCTCGTCGGCGAGCTGCTCGACCTGCACATGATCACCGAGGTCGGGTTCGAGGACTCGGCGGGCGGCCGCCCCCGGGGCCTGGTCGCCGTCAACGCGTCGGGGGGCGCGTTGATCGGCGTGGACATCGCGGAGACGTACGTCCACGTCGAGCTGTTCGACCTGGCGCTGAACGTGCTGGCCCGCGCCGAGGAGGACATGCGCCCCGCCGAGAGCCGCCCGGAGCAGGTCGTCAGCCATGTCGCGGCGGCCGCCGGCTCGGTGGTCGCCCAGGCCGGCGTCGAGGCGGCCCGGGTGCTCGGTGTCGGGGTGAGCGTGCCGGGGCAGGTCGACCGGGACACCGGCATCGCCGAGTACGCGCCCAACTGGGACTGGCACGACGTGCCGTTGCTCGACCTGCTCTCCGAGCACATCGCCTACCCGCTGCACCTGGACAACCCGCTGCGCGCCTGCGCGGTGGCCGAGCTGTGGTTCGGGGCGGCGCGCGGGCACGGGGACGCGGTGGTCGTCAACCTCGGCACCGGCGTCGGCGCGGGGCTGGTGCTGGGCGGTGGGCTGCACCGCGGGGTCAGCAACAGCGCCGGCGAGTGGGGGCACACCACGCTCGTACTGGACGGACGGCCCTGCCACTGCGGCAACCACGGCTGTGTGGAGACGTACGTCGGCGCGCCCGGGATCATGCAGAACCTGCGCGAAGTCAGCGCGGACAGCCCGCTGTTGCACGCGGAGGACCAGACCGCCACGGTCGACGCCCTGGCCCGCGCCCTCGCCGTGGCGGACCCGGTGGCCGTGGAGGCGGTCCGGGCCACCGCCCGCTATCTGGCCGCGGGCATCGCCGACCTGGTCAACCTGCTCAATCCCGAGATCGTGGTGCTGAGCAGCTGGGTCGCCGCCCGGCTCGGCGAGCCCCTGCTGGACGAGGTCCTCGCGGCCGTCGCCCGGCACGCACTCGCCCGCCCGCTGGCCTCGACCCGGATCGTCCTGTCCCCGATCCCCACCGATCCGGTGTGCCTCGGTGCGGCGACGTTCGCCCTCGAGGGGGCGCTGCAGGCGGTGGGGCAGCGCAGACGCGTGCACGGCAGGCCCCGTTCCGCCGCCGGCTGATCACCCGTCACCGCCCCGCCGCCGGCCCTCGGGTCCCCTCCCGGCCCTCTCCCCCCTCCTCACGTCCGGTATCCCGAACGTTGCACAACGCTTCGCGCAGACTTCGTCCAACCCCTTGCCGAAGCCTTAGCCGAAGGTTAACGTCCCGGTCCGCAACGCCGTTCCAGCCACTGAAGCTGAAGCCGTGTGAGCCGCAGCCGTACTCGAGACAAGGACGTCAACATGTCGGCAATGAGCAACAGCAACTGGTCCCGCCGGTCACTCTTCCGGGCCGCCGCGGGCATGGCCGCCGCCGGCACCCTGGCCGCCTGCGGCAGCAACAACGGCCGTAGCGGCGGAGGAAGTTCGGGCGTCAAGCTGAACCAGTACTTCCACGCGTACGGCGAGCAGGGCACCGAGCAGGCCATCAAGAAGTACGCGAAGGCCTACGACAAGGCCAACGTGACCACCCAGTGGATCACCGCCGCGGACTTCGAGAACAAGCTCTTCGCGACGCTGCTCACCGACAACGCGCCCGACCTGTTCGAGTTCCACCCGCAGATCCAGATGGTCAAGAGCGGTCAGGTGGCGGACCTGACCGACATCATCGACCCGGTCAAGGACGACTTCAACCCGGCCGACATCAAGTCGCACACGGTCGACGGGAAGATCTACGGCGTCCGGATGATCGACGACCCGCAGTTCTTCTACTACCGCAAGTCGATGCTGGCCAAGGCAGGCGTCAAGATACCGACCACCCTCGACGAGCTGATCGAGGCCGCCGCCAAGCTCACCACCGGCAAGGTCAAGGGCCTGTACCTCGGCAACGACCTCCACAACGCCGTCGACCCCCTGATCTGGTCGGCGGGCGCCGAGCACCTCAACGAGAAGAACGAGATCGCCTACCACACGCCCGGTGTCATCGAGGGCATCAAGAAGATGCGCACGCTGTTCACCAGCGGCCACCTCCTCCTCGGCGCCCCGACCGAGTCCTGGGACCCCTCCTCGTTCAACCAGGGCCTGTGCGCCATCCAGTGGTGCGGCATGTGGGCGATGCCGCAGGTGCAGGAAGCGCTCGGCGACGACTGGGGCGTCTTCCCCTTCCCGAAGGTCACCGACTCCGGCAAGCAGTCCGTGTACAACGGCGGCTGGTCGATGTTCGTCAACGCCAAGGGCAAGAACGTCGAGGCGGCCAAGGAGTACGTGAAGTGGCTGTGGATCGACCAGAAGCAGTACCAGGAGGACTGGGCCACCTCCTACGGCTTCCACATCCCGCCGCGCACCTCGCTCGCGCAGACCGCCACCAAGCTCAAGTCGGGCAACGCGGCCGAGGGCGTGAAGCTGTTCAACGAGTTCGGCCACTTCGACAACATCGGCTGGACCCAGGCCATGCGCACCGCCCTGGAGGACGTCTTCGCCAACTCCGTCCGCAAGGGCGGCGACCCGGAGGCCTCCCTCGACAAGGCGGACCAGGCCGTCAACCGCGAGCTCAAGAAGCTGTTCGGTTAGGCCGGCGGACGGACCACGACATGTCGACGACCACCGAGCTCGACCTCGCGAGCCCCGCCCCGGCCCAGGCCTCACCGGCCAGGCCGCGGCGGGGTGTACGGGGCAGCGGCACGTTCAACTTCTGGCTCTTCACAGGCCCGTTCCTGATCGGTCTGCTCTTCTTCATCTACGTCCCCATCGGCTGGAGCATCTACCTCAGTTTCTTCGAGGCCCGGTTCACGGTCACACCCGAGAAGTTCATCGGCCTCGGCAACTACACGCACATGCTGACGAACGACGACTTCGTCGGCTCGCTCGCCACCTTCACCGTCTTCGCCGCGTTCATCGTGCCCACCACCTGGGCGCTGTCGCTGGGTCTCGCCCTGCTGGTGAACCGGCTGCGGTTCATGCGGGCGTTCTTCCGCTCGGTCTTCTTCCTGCCGACCGCGGTCAGCTACGTCGCCGCCGCGCTGGTGTGGAAGATGTCCATCTTCAGCGGCGTCCGCTTCGGTCTCATGAACACCGTTCTCGGCTGGTTCGGGATCGACAACATCGCCTGGCTGGCCGACCCCAGCCCGCCCTGGTACTGGCTGGTCATCGTCACCGCGCGACTGTGGCTCCAGTCCGGCTTCTACATGATCCTCTTCCTGGCCGCCTTGCAGAACATCCCGGGCGAGCTGTACGAGGCCGCCGCCATCGACGGCGCCAAGCCGGGCTGGCAGACCTTCCGGAACATCACGCTGCCGCAGCTGCGGGCCACCTCGACCGCGGTGATCCTGCTGCTGCTCATCGCCGCGTACCAGGCGTTCGACGAGTTCTACAACCTGCTGTCCAAGACGACCTGGGGCCGTCCGCCCCTGGTCGAGCTGTACTACACCGCCCTGGGCGAGAACCAGGACTACGGCGCCGGCAGCGCGGGCGCGGTGATCCTGACCGTGCTGATCTGTCTCGTGACCCTGTTCCAGGGCAAGCTCATGGGCTTCGGAAGGGGGGAGGAGTCCAAGTGACCACCACCGTGCCCGACCTGGACAAGACCGCGCCGTCACGGCGCGGGCCCCGCCGCGTGAGACGCGGCGGCGGCGTGATGAGCTCCACCGGCCTCTACATCGCCACCGGTGTCGCCGCGTTCCTGTTCCTGGTCCCGTTCTACCTGATCGTCCGCAACGCCCTCTCCACGGACGCCGAGATCACCGGCGAGAACTGGAAGTTCTTCCCGACGGACCTTCAGTGGGGCAACGTCGGCGACCTGTTCGACAACACGTCGGTGCCGTTCGCCCAGTCGCTGTGGAACTCCACCGTCGTCGCCGTCCTGCACACCGTCGGCGTCCTGTTGGTGTGCTCCCTCGCGGGCTACGGTCTGGCCCGCATCCCCTACCAGCACGCCAACAAGGTGTTCTACGTCGTCCTGGGCACCCTGATGGTCCCGACCGCCGTGACCTTCGTGCCCAGTTTCGTCCTGGTCTCGTCCCTGGGGTGGGTGGACACCTACCGCGGTCTGATCATTCCGGGGCTGTTCAGTGGTTTCACCTGTTTCCTCTTCCGGCAGTACTTCCTGGGGTTCCCCAAGGAGCTGGAGGAGGCGGCGCGCGTGGACGGACTGGGGTACTGGGGCGCGTACTGGCGTGTCGTGGTGCCGAACTCGCTGAACTTCTTCGCCGCGATCGCGACCATCACCTTCATCCAGGGGTGGAACGCCTTCCTGTGGCCGCTGGTCATCGGCCAGGACCCGAGCGCGTGGACCGTCCAGGTCGCGCTCTCCTCCTACACCACCGGCCAGACGGTCGTGTTCCACCAGATCTTCATGGCGACCGCCATTTCCATCCTGCCCCTGGTGTTCGTGTTCCTCTTCCTCCAGCGCTGGCTGGTGCAGGGGATCGCGCAGACCGGCATCAAGGGCTGACGCCTTCCTCTCAGGACCTGGAGACAGATGTCTTTCCGCACCGCCGACACCACCTCCACGCCCCCTGTCGTCGATTACGTCGAGGACGTCTCACCGGGCCGCGGGGCCCTTGCGCCCCGTGCCTGGTACGCGTCCTCGGACGCCCCGTCCCTGTCGCTGAACGGCAGGTGGCGCTTCCGGCTGTCGGCGACGGCCGACGCCCGGGACGACGCGTTCGCCACGCCCGGCCACGACTGCGGGGACTGGGCGGAGATCACCGTCCCCGGCCACTGGGTGCTCCAGGGGCACGGTTCCCCCGTCTACACCAACCACCTCTACCCCTTCCCCGTCGACCCGCCCCGCGTCCCCACCGAGAACCCGACCGGCGACCATCTGCGCTTCTTCGACCTGCCGGAGGACTGGCCCGCCCCGGCCGAGGGCGGCGCCGTGCTCCGCTTCGACGGCGTGGAGTCCTGCGCCCGGGTCTGGCTGAACGGCACGGAACTCGGCGAGTTCAAGGGCTCTCGGCTGCCGCACGAGTTCGCGGTCGGCCACCTGCTGAAGGCCGCGGGCAACGTCCTGGCGGTGCGCGTCCACCAGTGGTCCGCCGGCTCCTACCTGGAGGACCAGGACCAGTGGTGGCTGCCCGGCATCTTCCGTGACGTGACACTGCTGCACCGCCCGGCGGGCAGCGTCCTCGACCATTTCGTGCACGCCTCCTACGACCACGTCACGGGCGAGGGCACGCTGCGCGTCGACTCCGACGTCGACGGACGGGTGACCGTGCCCGACCTGGACATCGATGTCGCCACGGGCGAGCCGGTGACGGTCGCGGTGCTGCCCTGGACGGCGGAGACCCCCACGCTGTACGACGGGTTCCTCACCACCGAGGGCGAGCGGGTGCCGCTGCGCATCGGTTTCCGCACGGTGACCCTCGAGGACGGCCTGCTCAAGGTCAACGGGAAGGCGATCCTCTTCAAGGGCGTCAACCGGCACGAGTGGCACCATGAGAAGGGCCGTGCGCTCGACCTGGAGACGATGCGCGAGGACGTGCTGCTGATGAAGCGGCACAACGTCAACGCCGTGCGCACCTCCCACTACCCGCCGCACCCCGCCTTCCTCGACCTGTGCGACGAGTACGGGCTGTGGGTGATCGACGAGTGCGACCTGGAGACCCACGGCTTCGTCGAGCAGGGCTGGCGGGACAACCCCGTCGACGACGACCGCTGGACGCCGGCCCTGCTGGACCGCGCCGCCCGCATGGTCGAGCGCGACAAGAACCACCCGTCGGTGGTGATCTGGTCGCTGGGCAACGAGGCCGGCACCGGCCGTGGCCTCACCGCCATGGCCGAGTGGATCCACGCCCGCGACAGCTCCCGCCTCGTGCACTACGAGGGCGACATCGACTGCCGTGACACGGACCTTTACTCCCGCATGTACGCCTCCCACGAGGAGGTCGAACGGATCGGCCGCCGACTCGACGGCGGCACCCACCGCAGGCGCCGGCTCCCCTTCATCCTCTGCGAGTACGCCCACGCCATGGGCAACGGCCCGGGCGGGCTCGCCGACTATCAGCGGCTGTTCGAGGCGCACGAGCGGCTCCAGGGCGGCTTCGTCTGGGAGTGGATCGACCACGGCATCAAGGACGACCGCTACGGCTACGCCTACGGCGGTGACTTCGGCGAGGAGCTGCACGACGGGAACTTCGTCTGCGACGGGCTGCTCATGCCGGACCGCACCCCCTCCCCCGGGCTCGTCGAGTTCAAGAAGGTGATCGAGCCCGTCGCGATCACCGGCGACGGCGGGGACGGCACCGTCCGCGTGACCAACAGGCACGACTTCGCCGACCTGTCGGCGCTGACCTTCACCTGGGCGTTCCAGGTGGAGGGCGAGACGGTGGCGTCGGGGCCGCTGGCGGTTCCGGCGCTCGCCCCGGGCGCGTCGGCGGACGTGAAGCTGCCGGAGCCGCCGCTCGACGCGCCGGAGGGGCTGGAGACCGGATGGACGGTCCGGGCAGTCCGGGCCGCGGAGAGCGCGTGGGCTCCCCGGGACCATGTGGTCGCCTGGGGTCAGGTGCCCGTCTCCGCGCGGGCGGTGCCGGCCGTCGCCGCGACCGGCCGGCCGTCCGTCGGCGAGCGGACCGTCACCCTCGGCCCGGCCTCCTTCGACGCCCGCACGGGCGCGCTGCGCGCCATCGGCGCGGTGGGCGTGAGCGGGCTGCGCCTGGACGTGTGGCGCGCGCTCACCGACAACGACGAGGGCGCGCCCTGGCAGTCGGACATCCGCCACGGCGAGCTGTGGCGCAAGCTCGGTCTGCACCGGGTTCAGCACCGGCTGGATGCGGTGGAGGTCGGCGACGACGCGCTGACGGTACGCACCCGGGTGGCCCCCGCCGCCGCGGAGGTCGGCCTGGCCACGGTCTACCGCTGGACGTCTGACGGCGACCGGTTGAAGCTGACGGTGTCGGTGACGCCCGAGGGTGACTGGACGGTGCCGCTGCCCCGGCTCGGCATCCGCTTCGGGCTGTCCGAGGCGCACGCGGTGCGCTGGTTCGGTGGCGGTCCGGGCGAGGCGTATCCGGACACCCGGGCGGCGTCGTCGGTCGGCCGGTGGCAGTCGACCGTCGACGATCTGCAGACGCCGTACGTCCGTCCCCAGGAGAACGGGGCCCGCGCCGACGTCCGCTGGGCGGAGATCGGCGGGCTGCGGATCGAGGGCGACCCGCAGTTCTGGTTCAGCGCCCGGCGCTGGACGAACGAGCAGCTGGACGCGGCGCGGCACCGCACCGATCTGCTGCCGGGCGGCACGGTGTGGGTCAACCTCGACCACGGCCAGCACGGCATCGGCTCGCAGTCGTGCGGTCCGGGTCCGCTGCCGCAGTACTTCCTGAACGTCGCGCCGGCGAAGTTCTCCTTCGTGTTCTCGGAGGGTGTCTGAGCGCGACCGCACTGAGCACCACCGTGGCCGGCCGGGACTGCTCCCGGCCGGCCACGGCCGTGCGCCCACTCCCCCGTCTCGTCCGGGGAGGGGCTGACGTCGTGAACGCCGTCCGGGTCATGTGGGCGCCTCCTGCCGGGTCGTCCGATGCCGGTGCACCGGCAGGTGCAGCTCGGCTGTCTCCCGACGAGCGCGATCGGCGACCCGGGGATGGCGGCGGGGTCTGACGGCGGGCGCGCTCGGCCGCAGCGGCCTCGGCCGGACGGCGGGCGCCGGATCACGTGTCCGGTCGTCGTGATCACCGGCGGGACGCTGCTGGAGGCGGCCCCGGGCGCGGTGGCGGCCTGCGCCTCGCCGCGTTTCCCGGCCGCCGCATGCAGGTGAGGGGGGACGCGGCGGGCGGGGCTCGGGGACGAGGGGGGCGGGGCTCGGGGACGAGGGGGCGGGGGCCGGGATCGCGACCCCCGGCCCGCGCATCGGGGAGGCGCCGTCCGCTCCGCCCCTCATGCCTTCCGGTAGGCCCGTAGGAACGTCGCCACCCCCGCCGTGATCAGGTGCTCGACCTGCTCCTTCGGCAGGGGCAGGACGCCGTAGTGGGACCGGTGCGTGATCAGGTCGGAGACCAGCGCGCCGAAGTGCGTGGCCGCCAGGGCCGGGTCGCCGTGCAGGTCGAGCAGGCCGGCGGCGCCGAGGCCGTCCAGTGCCTCGGCGAGGGCCCGGCCGACCGGCTGCGGCCCCGCCTCCCGCCATGCCCGCAGGACCTCGGCGGGGACGTGGTCGGCCTCGGCGTGGATGTGGCGGACCAGCGCGAAGTGGTTCGGGTAGTCGGCCATGAGGGCGACGAAGCTGCGGGCGAGAGCGACGAGATCGCGTTCCAGGTCCTCCGGCCGGGGCGGCCGCCCGGGGTCCAACACCGCCCCCAGGCGCGCCAGTTGG
Source organism: Streptomyces sp. NPDC030143 (assembly GCF_055573695.1). Taxonomy (NCBI): domain Bacteria; kingdom Bacillati; phylum Actinomycetota; class Actinomycetes; order Kitasatosporales; family Streptomycetaceae; genus Streptomyces; species Streptomyces sp. NPDC030143. The sequence goes on along the minus strand of NZ_JBVIAY010000002.1, from coordinate 238,044 downwards.
GCGTCCCTCACCTCGGCCGAGGTCCAGGTGACGACGGTGCTGAAGAGCTGGGCCTTGCCGCCGGGGAAGTGGTTGTAGAGCGTGCGCGTCGACACCCCGGCCTCGGCGGCGAGCGCGTCGACCGAGGCGCGCGCATAACCCTCCCGCCCGAAGACCGTGCAGGCCGCGCCCGCGATGGCGACCCGCTTCTCCACCTTGCGGGGCGGGAAGTCGCGCAGCGCCTGTTGCATCCACGCCTCGTTGCTGCCGGTCACACCCGTCTCCTCACGCTGCCCCGCATCCGATTACAACGACCATTGTACTTTCTACAACGACCGTTGTACCTTGAGGGTCGTCAGGCCGCAGAACGCGGCCCTCCCGCCCCCGGCGGGCCCGAGGAAGAACGAGAACGAGGGGGACCCCCATGTCCGCAGCCATGACCGGAGCCGCGACCGGAGCCGATGCGCCGCTGCGCGTCGCCGTGATCGTCGGCAGTGTCCGCGAGGGCCGTCAGGGCCGCGCCGTCACCGACTGGTTCCTGGACACCGCCGCCGCCCACACCGACCTGGAACTGGACGTCGTCGACCTCGCCGACGTCGACCTGCCGCTGGCGATGCCCGCTTTCGGCGGCTCACCCGACCCGCGGGCCGCGGCCGCGCTCGCGGAGGTCTCCCCGCGACTGGCCGCCGCCGACGCGTTCGTCGTGGTCACACCCGAGTACAACCACAGCTTCCCGGCCGCGCTGAAGAACTTCCTCGACTGGCACCACACCGAGTGGCACGCCAAGCCGGTCGGCTTCGTCTCCTACGGCGGCCTGGCCGGCGGGACGCGGGCGGTGGAGCAACTGCGGCAGGTGTTCGCCGAGTTGCACGCCACGACCGTACGCGACGCCGTCAGCCTGCACGGGCCGTGGTCGGGCCTCGGTGAGGACGGCGCCCCCCGGGACGCGGCCGTCTGCGAGGGTGCCGCCAAGGGCATGCTCGGCCAACTCACCTGGTGGGGGCGGGCGTTGCGCGAGGCCCGGACGGCCCGCCCGTACCAGGGCTGAGGGGGCGGGGGACATGACCGCGACCGGGGCCGCCGACGGGAACGTTCAGGCACCGCCGGACCCGCCCGGCACCTCCGGCCCGCCCGGCACCTCCGCGAGCGTCCTGAACCGCACGCTGCTCGTGGTGATCACCGGCTCACTGATGTCGGTGCTCGACATGACCATCGTCAACATCGCGCTGGGCGACCTGTCCGAGGCGTTCGACGCCCCGCTGGAGACCATCCAGTGGACGGCCACCGCCTACACGCTGGCACTCGCCGCCGTCGTCCCCACCGCCGCGTGGACGATGGCCCGCATCGGCGCCAAGCGCGCCTATCTGACGGCACTGACGCTGTTCACGCTGGGCTCGCTGCTCGCGGCGTGCGCCTGGGACGCGCCCAGCCTGATCGCGTTCCGGGTCGTGCAGGGACTCGGCGGCGGGCTGCTGATGCCCGTCGGGATGGGCATGACGATGGCGGTCGCCGACCGGGACCGGTTCGGCCGCACGATGGCACTGCTCGGACTGCCCGTCCTGGTCGGCCCGGTGGCCGGCCCGGTCCTCGGCGGACGGCTGCTCGACACCCTCTCCTGGCAGTGGATCTTCCTGGTCAACCTGCCCGTCGGGGCGGTGGCGCTCGTGCTCGCCGCGAAGCTGCTTCGTCCCGACGCGCCCCGGGGGACGACACCGCCGCCCAGGCTGGACGTCCCCGGCCTGCTGATGCTGTCCCCGGGCCTCGCCCTGCTGCTGTACGGGCTGGCCCGGGGCGGTGAACACGGCGAGTTCGGGACACCGGGGGTGCTGCTGCCGACGCTCGCCGGGGCGGCGCTGGTCGCCGGATTCGTCCGCCGTTCGCTGACGATACGTCACCCACTGCTGGAACTACGGCTGTTGGGCGACCGGACGTTCGCCGTCGGCATCGGCACGCTCGCCCTGTTCACCTGCGGCTACTTCGGGTCGATGCTGCTCGGCCCGGTGTACTGGCAGCAGGCGCGGGGCTGGAGCGCCACCGCGACGGGACTGCTCGGAGTACCCGTCGGGCTCGCCGTCGGGACGACGATGCAGATCGCCGCCCGGCGCGTCGACCGGGTGTCCCCGCGCCGGTTGATCCTGGCCGGCATCGCGGTGGGTGCGCTCGGCATGGCCGCAACGGGACTGCTGACCGGGGTGGCGGAGGTACCCGCCTGGCAGCCGGTGGCCGCGTCCGTGCTGATGGGCATCGGCTCCGGGATGGTGCTGATGCCGACGACCACGGCCACCAGCCGCGACCTGCCGAGGGACCGCATGGCCGCGGCGGGCACCGCGCTGAGCATCAACTCGCAGGTGTGCGCGTCGGTCGGCACCGCGCTCGTCTCGGTCGTCCTGGGCTCGGCGGGCCCGAACCCGTCCGGCTTCCGTACGTCCTACCTGGTCGCCGCCGCCCTGCTGGCACTGGCCCTGCTGCCGGCGACGCGACTGCCGGGGCGGCGGCCGGGGTGACGGCCGGGGGCGGGGGCTGACCTCGGCCCGAACACTCGCCCCCCGGGGGGAACGGGCGGTGTCGCAGGCGCCGCCCACTCCCGCCGGCGGGCGCTCAGTCGGCCACGCCGTTCGGCTGCACCGAACCCTCCGGCTCCGACACGCCGTTCGGCTCCACCAAGCCCCTCGGCTCCGCGCCCTCCGGCTCGGCCACGCCGTCCGGCGTCGCCCCACCGTCCGGCTCGGCGGCGCCCTCCGGCTCCGCCACCCCCTCCGGCAGGGCGTACAGCACCATTCGCGCCCCGCGTGCCCCCTCGGGGCGCCGTTCGGCCTCCCGGGTCAGGTACGGGGCGAGCAGTTCCTCGACGGCGTGCCGGAGTCCGGCCAGTTCCTCGGCGGTCACGACGATCCGCGTGTCCAGCGTCACCGCCGCCCGCCCCCCGCCGTCGTCGACGACGGCCGGCACTTCGGCGCGGATGCCCCGCGCGACCGCCTCCCAGCGTCGCTCCCGCCGGTCCCCGCCGCCCTCGGCGTCGCGCACCAGCCCGAACCCGGCCAGGTGGCGCAGGTGCCAGCTGGTCACGGACGGGGTGGCACCGACGTGCGGGGAGAGCTGGGAGGCAGTGGCGGGTCCGTACCGCCGGAGCCGTTCGAGGACGGCGAGCCGTACCGGATGCGCCAGGGCGCGCATGGTCCTGGGGTCGGTGACCTCCACGTCACCGAAGCGATGTCCCGAATCCATGACGCGAGAGTGTGCTCCCGCGAACTGTGAGGGTCAACTCTCAGAAACGTGGGTGCCCCTGCGCGGAGGCTGGTCCACGATGAGCCCATGCACGACCCCTTCGACACGTTCCGCCCCCGCGAGGTCCGGCCCGGTGAGCACCCGGTGTGGGACGAGGCGCTTGCCCTGGTCAACCGCGACCTGGCCGCGCTCCTGCCCGACCGGGGCCCGCTGCGCCTGCTGGCACTGCCGCCCCGGGACCAGGAGGGCGGTGGCTTCGGCTCGGCGGATCTCCGCACGGCGGGTGAGCCGACGCGCGAGCACGTGTACGTCGCCCTGCCCGACGGCCGATGGCACGGCTCCGACCTCCCGCACGGCACCGGCACCGCCCTGCCCGTCGCCCTCGCCGCCGTCGCCGAGGCCGCACAGGACACCGTGACGGAGTGCCTGTGGCAGGTCTGGCCCGTGTGTGCGGAACACCGCGTGGGGATGCACGTGCATGAGGAGGGCGACCGTCCGGTGTGGTGGTGCGCGGGCGGACGCGGTCCCCGGGACCCGGCGCACGTCCGCGCGGCGATCGGCGCGCTGGACACCTTGCACCGGCCCCGCCGGGGAGGCCGCAGGCAGCGGTGAGCCCCCGGGGGCGGCCGCGCGGCCACGCATCGCACCATCGGGGCGGCGAGCAGGCGAGGCGGCCAGGTGGCCAGACAGCGAGGCGGCCAGGCGGCCAAGCGGCCAAGCGGCCAAGCGGCCAAGCGGCGAAGCGGCGAAGCGGCGAAGCGGCGAAGCGGCGAAGCGGCGAAGCGGCGAAGCGGCGAAGGGAAACGTATCGGCACTCACTGTTTCCCCAAGTGGGCTTGTCCGTCACACTGGTTGCCCCCAAAGCTGAACCTCGTTCATGTTCGGCGAGGCCCGTGCACGTGCATCCCCGCGCCCGGGCCCGCGCCTCCTGCGACCGGAGACTCCCCCACCATGAGAAGACTGATCGGCACCCTGGCGGCCGCCGCCCTGGCCGTCACCGGCCTCGCCACCACCGGCTCGACGCCCGCGGCGGCGGCCACGACCGGATCGTTCGACGTCCTCACCTACAACATCGCGGGCCTTCCCCTCGGCCTCGGCGACAGCGACCCGGAGACCAACACCCCGCTGATCGGACAGCGCCTGGGCGCGTACGACATCGTGAACGTCCAGGAGGACTTCAACTACCACGCCGCCCTCTACGCCCACGACACCCACCCCCACCGCACGGCCACCAGCGGCGGGGCCGGCTTCGGCGACGGCCTCAACACCCTGTCTGACCACGCCTTCGAGGACTTCCAGCGGGTCGACTGGACCGACTGCACCAACGCGGACTGCCTGACCCCGAAGGGCTTCACCCTGGCCCGGGTCCGCCTCGCCGAGGGCGCCTTCGTGGACGTGTACAACGTGCACACCAACGCCGACACCACCGACGCCGCCCTGGCCGCCCGCCGAGCCAACATCGAGCAGCTGTCGGACTTCATCCAGGCGAACTCGTCGGGCAACGCGGTGATCGTCATGGGCGACACCAACACGCGGTACACGCGGACCGGCGACAACATCCGCACGCTCCTGACCGAGAACGGCCTCACCGACGCCTGGGTGAAGCTGGTCAAGGGCGGTAGGGCACCGGCGCAGGGCAGTGAAGCCCTGGTGTGTGACGCTGCGGCGCCGACCGACGACTGCGAGGTGGTCGACAAGGTCCTCTACCGCGGCGGCGACCTCGTGTCCCTCGACGCCACCCGCTACCACAACGACTGGGCGAGCTTCCTGCGCCCCGACGGCAAGCACCTCTCCGACCACTACCCGCACACGGTCGGCTTCTCGTACACCCTGAACCCGTCCCTGCGGGCGAGCGACTTCTTCGGCGGTCCGCACGGCACGGCGTTCAACGACGCGGACGACCTGCCGTCCTCCCCCTCCCCGCGCACGCTGACCCTGCGCGGCGCGTCCCGCCTGGACGCCGTGTCCCTGACCCACGACGGCGGCACGACCCTCGCCCACGGAGGCGCGGGCGGCACGGCGACGTCACTGACGCTGGCGCCCGGCGAGCACCTCACCTCGGTGAAACTGACGCAGGGCCGGAAGGACGGCCGGACGCGGATCTTCTCCGCGGCCTTCACCACGGACAGGGGCCGCACCCTCTCCTGCGGCACGGCGACCTCGGACACACGCACCTTCACGGCCCCGTCCGGCTGGCAGATCGTCGGCTTCACGGGCCGGTCGGGCACCGAGATCGACAAACTGGGAGTGGTGTACGCGCCCGTCGGCTGAGCCGACCGTGCCGCGGGTCCCCGGGTGCGGCCGCACGCCGGACGGCGGGGACCCGCGCATCCGCACCCCTTAAGATCCTCCCGGGTCCGTCGCGCCCAGCAGTCCGGAACCATCAGCACAGCCCGCGGCCCAGCAGTCCGGAAACCCCGTCAGAACAACCCGCCGTCCCGCAGTCCGGAACCACCATCACAACCCGTCGTCCCACAGCCCGGAACCCGCCAGCACAACCCGCCGTCCCGCAGTTCCGCACGTCCGCCACCTCCGCCGAGGCCCGATCCAGAAGCAAGGCGCGCCCATGCCCCGAGCCGGCATCACCTCCGACCGCCTGGTCGCAGCCGCCGCCGACCTCGCCGACGAGGTCGGGTTCGAGAACGTCACCGTCTCCGCGCTGGCCCGCCGCTTCGGGGTCAAGGACGCGAGCCTGTACTCCCACGTCAGGAACCTCCGGGACCTGCGCACCCGCCTCGCGCTGTTCGCCGGGGGCGAGATGATCGACCGGATCGCCGACGCCGTCGCCGGGCGGGCCGGCCAGGACGCGCTCGCCGCCTTCGCCGGCGCCTACCGCGCCTACGCGTTGCAGCATCCGGGACGGTACGCGGCCACCCAGATCCCCGTCGACCAGGTCCTGGTCGCCGACTCCCCCGCCCTGCGCCGCACCGCCGAGATCACCTACGGCATGCTCCGCGCGTACGGCCTCGACGAACCCGACCTCACCGACGCCGTCCGCCTCCTGCGCAGCACCTTCCACGGCTACTGCGCCCTGGAGGCCGGAGGTGCCTTCGGTGCGCCCCGGGACGTACAGCGGTCGTGGGACAAGGCGGTCGACGCCCTGCACGTGGCGCTCACACACTGGCCGCGCGCGGACCAGGCGCGCTGAGGCGGGACGCGGGGCCGGCCTGTCCGCGGGCCCCGCGTCCCGGCTCAGCCCGCCGCCAGTTCCTCGGCGCTGCGCTCCACGCAGAACTCGTTGCCCTCCGGGTCCGCGAGCACCGCCCACCCGGTGCCGTCCGGGTTGCGGCGGTCGTCGACGAGGGTGGCGCCGAGGGCGAGCAGCCGGTCGACCTCCTCGTCACGGGTGCGGTCCTGCGGCTGGAGGTCGAGGTGGACGCGGTTCTTGACCGTCTTCCTCTCCGGAACGGTGACGAAGAGCAGCCCCGCCGCCTCGATCAGCGCCTCCTCGTCACCCGGTTCGTCGTCCTCGTGGAGGGGCTGGCCGAGAACCCTGGACCAGAAGCTCGCGAGGGCGTGGGCGTCGGCGCTGTCGATCGTCACATGACGGATCCTGGAAGTCATGCGAGGGATTCTTCTGCACGCCCACCTGCCCGGCAACGGAGATAAAGCCGATCCGTGCGCCCCCGATGATGCCGCCCCTCGGCCGGCCGAAGCACGGTCGGCCGGGGCACGGGCGGGCCGACTCGCGGTCGGCCGGGGTAGCACGGTCACCCCGTTGTGCTGACCCGTACGGCGTCCCGGGCGTCGGCCGCCGTGCCTGCCAGCCGCACCAGCACCTCCGGGCCTCCGCTCCAGTGGACGCGCATGTCGTACACACCCTCGCTCTTCCCGTCGTCCGCCGACTCCACCGACTCCGCGCACTCCACGTGCACGGAAACGGTCTCCTCCAGCGGGACGGGTTCCGGTTCGGCGGTGAGGCGGGCGAGTGCGACGAAGAGGGTGGGGCCGTCGGCGGTGGTGCCCGTGAGGGAGCCGGTCAGTCCGGCGACGGGCAGCAGGTCGGCCCGCGCCCCGCCACGCGCCGCCCATCCGGTCACCCGCACCGGCGTCCCGGGCGGCGCACCCGTCACCAGATGGGCCCGCACCTCGGCCGCCCCGTGGGCGAGCACCACGCTGGTCACCCGGGCTGTCCCGTCGGCCCCCGCCGTGTGCCGCGACGCCACCCAGCCGTCCCCTGCGCCGAGCGGTTCGATCCCGGTGCGGCCGGGGTCACCGCCGACGAACACACTGTTGTCGTACGTCTCCGACGGCCGCGTCACCGTCGAGTACGCCAGCCGTGTGTAGTACGGGTCGTAGCGGACGTCCTCGCTGCCGTGGTTGTGGAGGCGGACCAGACCGTCCGAACGGGTCGACTGCAGAAGCCAGTTGGGGGCGTGGACGGGCGTCACCGCGTCCGCCCGCTCCGTCGGGCCCGGCTCCTCGCGTGCCGTCCACACTTCGTGGTCCGCAGGGAGCAGCAGCCCGAGGAAGCCCTTGCTCGCCCAGTAGGGGGAGGCCGGGCCCGAGTAGGCCTGGAGGACGGACGGGTCGGGTCCATGCCAGCCGAGGGTCAGCAGACCGCGTTCGTCGACGGCGCCCCGCTCCAGGAAGTACTTCAGCGCACCGGAGGCGAGGCGACGCGTCTCGCCGGGTGACAGCGGGGTGCGGCCGGTCAGGGCGCCCAGCCACAGGGGGGCGGTGGTGGCGAAGCGGTAGGTGAGCGAGCGGCCCTGGTGCATCGGCGCGCCGTCACCGCCGAACAGACGGGCGTAGTCGACGAGGTGCCGGGAGAGCCGGCCGCCGTACAGGTCCAGCAGCCGGGGGTCGTCGGCGAGCCAGGCGTGCAGCACCGGGTAGAGGTGCATCGCCCAGCCGTTGTAGTAGTCGTGGGCGTGGACGGCGCCGTCGGTGTACCAGCCATCGCCGAGGTACCACTGCTCGATGCGGTCAAGGCCGCGGTCGACGGCCTTGTGGGCGAGATCCGATTCACAGTCGACTGCATACAGAAAACTGCCGACGGTCACCGGGAACAGTTCCCAGTTGCACGGCCAGGGTTCCGCCGTGAGCGCGTCCGCGAGCCAGGCGGCGGTCCGCTGCCGTACGCCGTCGTCGAGCCGGTCCCACAGCAGTGGCCGGGTCAGCCGCAGGGCGAGCGCGATCGAGGCAGCCTCGACCAGGGGCTGCCCCCGGTCCTCGATGCGCGGCCAGCGCCCCCCGACGCCGGCCGCGAGGCCCTCGGCGTAGCGGCCGAGCGCCGTCTCGTCGCGCCGGAAGGCGGCGAGCAGCAGGGTGCGGGCGTATCCCTCCAGGCCGTCGGAGAGCCGCCCGGCCGAGCCGGTGCGGTCGCCGGGGAAGTGGTAGAGGGCGCGATCCTCGGTGGCGTAAGGCTCCACGGCGGCGATCAGGGCGTCGGCGGCCGCTTCCCAGTGGGCGCGGGTGTAGCCGGTGTACGGGCTGAGGGTCCGGTCGGGCGGCGGGAGGTGCATCGGCGGTGTCTTTCCGTGGGGCCGGGGGCGGAGCGGGTGCGGCGACGGGGTCGGGCGGGGTTCACCGGGGCGGTGGGGGCAGACGTCCCCGGTCCCGGCCGGCCGGGCGGCGAGGGAGGGTCGGTACGGCCGGCGGCGACGGGGACGACCACGAGCGGCAGGCGCGCCCACGAGGGGCGGCGCCCACCTGCGGAACGCGGTCCCGTCCGAGCAGGTCGGGGCCCGTCGTCCGAGCCGCCCCGGGTCAGGACCTGGAGGCGGTCCGGTTCCGGTCGGGCCGCCCCCAGGGGTTCATCCCGCCCGCACCGCACCCTTGGGCACCAGGTGCAGGGCGACGAGTTCGTCGCGGACGACTTGCGCGTATTCCGTGGCGCCTCGCACAGAGGTGTGGGTGTTGTCCCGTTTCTCGTTGTAGAGGTACAGCGCCTTGGAGCCTTCGACGCCGAGGGACTCCACCAGCGCCCTGGTCCTCGCGGTGAGGTCGATCAGCGGGACGCCCCGTGCGGCGGCGACCGAGCGGATCACGGCCGGATGGTCGACGCCGAGGCCGTTGACCAGCAGGGCGGTGCCGTTGTTCAGGGTGCCGTCGGCGTTGAACCAGCGGCGCACGATCGGGGTGACCAGAACCGGCTCGCCACCCTTGTCGCGGACGCCCGCCACAAGGGCCTCGAGGTTCGCCCGGTAGGTCGCCTCGTCGGTCGTCTTGTCGTTGTGAGCCAGCTGGATCAGCACCAGGTCGCCCCGGCGGATCTGCGGCCGCACCGTGGCCCACAGCTGCGGGTTCCCCAGGTAGGTGACCGTACTCTCCCCGGAGTCCGCGTAGTTGGCGACGGAGACCCCCTTGCGCAGGTACCGCGGGAGCTGCTGGCCCCAGCCGGAGTAGGGGTCGCCGGGCTGGTCGCAGACGGTGGAGTCGCCGACCAGGAAGATCTGGCGGGCGTGGCGCGCGCGGGTGACGCGGATGTCGTCGAGCGCCGGGGTCGTGCCGCCGATCGCCAGGTCCAGGCCGGGAGTCCCCGCGGGGCCGGTCGGTTCGCCCTCGGGAGTGCGGACGTTCACGGTGAAGCTGCGCGCGACGCGCTCACCGGCCGGGACGGCCGTCTCCGGGAGCAGCGAGCGCCGGGCCTCACCACTGATCGCGGTGCTGGACGCCGCCTCGCCGCCGAGCAGGACCGTCACGTCGTACGTGCCGGGCGGGACGTCGAAGTGGCACGCGGTCTCCGTGCAGTGGTCGGCACCGAGCGCCGGGCGGCCGGTGTGGGCCTGGGCGGCGGGCACGGCCGTCAGGGCGGTGGTCAAGGTCAGCGCCGCCAGTACGGCTGTGGTGAAACGTCTCACTACGGCTCCTCCATCACGGCATCAGGGCCTGGCGGCTGGACCGTACCGCCTCCCGCAAGCGCTTTCTAGACCTTGGGCTCATCTCACACGACTACCGACCTCCCGCGCGTGAAAGCCCTTTCGCGGTCCCCTCCTCCAACGACGCGAGCAAGGCGAGCGCGATCTGGCGGATCAACGACTGGACCGGCACGCCAAGCGGTTTCAAGAACGCCGACCAGATGACGTACGCGCATCCGTCGGACGTCCGGGCCGCCGTCTGGACCGGCAACCGTGATGGGCAGCGGCGGCGAGGCCTCCGCCTTCCTCTGCCACCTCTGGAAGGACGTCAACAGCGGCCTGCTCATCTCTCTCAGGCTGACCGCGGCGCAGGCAGCCGCCGCGCACACCCTGCGCATCGGCGTGGCGACGGCCTACGCCAACGGCGGGCCGCAGGTCACCGTCGACGACACCTGGACCTCGGCCGTCCCCTCCCCGCCCACCCAGCCGAACACCCGGTCGTTGACCGACGGCTCCTACCGGGGGAACAACCACACGTTCACCTACAGCGTGCCGGCCGGTGCCTGGCGCACCGACACCAGCCAGTACAACGTGCTGAGGATCGACGTGGTGAGCGGGTCGGGGTCGACCGGCTTCCTCAGCGCCGGGACCGCGATCGACGCGATCGACCTGCTGCCCTGACGAGCCGACCGTTCATCAGGTGCCTCGTGTCCACTGCTGGTTGGTGCCGCCGTTGCACGTGTACGTGATGACGGCGGCACCGTTGGCGGTGGAAGCACCGTTCACGTCGAGGCACTCACCGCTCGCACGGGATCTGACGTTGACGTAGCTCCCGGTCGTGGTGAGCGACCACTGCTGGGCGGTGGCCGAGGCGTTGCAGTTCTCCTGGGTGACCGTGTTCGCGTTCTCCTGCACACACAGGGAGCTGTTCCTGACCACCAACTGGTAGTAACCGCTTCCGACCGACTTGAACCAGTACTTCTGGTTGGTGCCGCCGTTGCAGTCGTACTGCTTGATCTGGGCACCCTGCCACAGCGACTGGCTCGTCACATCGGCGCACCGGCCGCTGTGCCGGGCGATCAGCGTGTTGTACGCGGCGCTCGTGCCGGTGACGGTCCCGGCGGCGGTGTCGACGGTGACCTCCGGCGACCAGGACATGGACATCGTGGTCGAGGTCGGGAACGCCAGCGGCAGCCACACGTACCGCGAGTCGTTGACGGTGCCGCCGAAGGAGTTGCCCCAGCGGTCGCCCATGTACAGGTACGAGGTGCCGCCGCTTCCCTGCACGGGGAGGACGTACGCGGTCTGCGAGCCGTACGCCGTGGAGTCGCCGACGTTCGCCATCGCGGTCCACGGGCCGGCGATGCTGGTCGCCGTCGCGTACTGCTGCTGGTTGGGGTTCCAGCTCGTGGCGCCCGAGGTGAGCATGAAGTACACGCCGTTGCGCTTGAACAGCGCGGGGGCCTCGCGGTGCCCGCCGTGCCAGGGGTCGGCGACCAGGCTCGCGACGCCGGTGTAGTCGGCCGTGAGCCGATAGATGTGCAGGTCGTAGTTGTCCCGGGCGGCGGAGATCATGTAACCGGTTCCGTCGGTGTCGGAGAACACGGTGATGTCGCGGGACATGTGCTGGCCGAGCGGACGGAAGCTGCTCTTCCAGGTGTAGGCGCCGTCCACGGTGTCGGAGACCGCGACGGCGGCCCGCGCCTCGCTGTAGTCGACGCCGTTCTCCTTGTGCATCCACATCACGAACTTGCCGGTGGCGGCGTTGTACATGACCTTCGGGCGCTCGATGTTGGCGGTGGCCAGCTCGGGTGCGCTCGCCTGCGTCAGAACGTGGTTGCGGAACTCCCAGTTCTTCAGGTCGGTGGAACGGTAGGCGTCCACGTACCGGAAGGTGTTGTCGGCGTTGCGGTGCTCGCCGAACCAGTAGTAGTAGTTCCCGACCTTGAGGACACCGCCGCCGTGCGCGTGCACGGGGTTGCCGGACGTGTCGGTGAACTGGGTGCCGTTGGTGATCGTCTGGGGTGCGGCCTGGGCCGGGCCCGCGGTGGCGAGGGCGCCGGCCAGCGCCAGGCAGAGGGCGAGCAGGGTCGCGTACGCGCGTCTCATCTCACACACCTTCCTTCACTTCACGGTGTCGGCGACGGGGACGCCGAAGTCGGGGGTGCCGTCGGGCTTCCAGCGCAGGCGCTGGACACGGGTGTGGCGGTTGGGGTCGTTCAGCGGATCGCCGACGATCTCCTTGTACTGGCGGGCGTGGTAGACGAGGACGTCGGTGCGGCCGTCCTCGGCGACGGTGAAGCTGTTGTGCCCCGGACCGTACTGCCGGGTGGTGTCGTTGCTGGTGAACACCGGGACCGGGGACTTGGACCAGTTCGCCGGGTCCATGAGGTCCGCGTCCGCGCCGACCGTCAGCAGCCCCATGCAGTAGTTCGCGTCGGTGGCGCTGGCCGAGTACGACATGAACAGTCGGCCGTTGCGCCGGATCACCGAGGGACCTTCGTTGACTTTGAAGCCGACGCGCTCCCAGTCGTACTCCGGTGTGGTGAGCCGCACTTGAGGGCCCGTCAGGGTGACCGGGTCGGCCATCTCGGACAGCCAGACGGCGGTGTTGTTGTCCATGCCGGGCTCGTGCTGCGCCCAGGCGAGGTAGCGCGTGCCCCGGTGGGTGAAGGTGGTGGCGTCGAGGGAGAAGGTCTCCCAGGCGGTCTTCAGCTGCCCCCGTTCGACCCAGGTGCCCTGGAAAGGGTCGCGGTGACTGTTCTCCAGGACCCAGATCCGGATGGCCCAGATGTCCTCGGCGGGTGCGGAGGCGAAGTAGATGTACCAAGAGCCGTCGATGTGGTGGATCTCGGGCGCCCAGATGTGCGCGCCCATGACACCGCTTGCGTGCTTGCGCCAGATGACGGACTCGGCGGCCGTCCCGAGCCCCCGCAGGGTGCGGGACCTGCGCAGGATGACCCGGTCGTACTCGGGGGCGGTGGCCGTGAAGTAGTAGAAGCCGTCGGCGTGGCGGTGGATGTGGGGGTCGGCTCGGTTGCGGACGAGCGGGTTGACGTAGGGGGCGGTCGAGCGGGGGCCCGCCGCAGCGCCCGCCGGGCCCGCCGCGTGGGCGACGGCGGTGGGCATCGCGGTGAGGGCGCCCGAGGCCAGGGCGCCCTTCAGCAGCAGCCTGCGGCCGGTGGGGTCGGCCGGGGCGTTGTCGCGGCTCATGCGGTCTGCCTTCCTGCGGGCTCTGCGCGTGCTGGGCGCAGGCACCGCACGTGGGGGGAACACAAAACGGAACAGAAACGTTCGCCATCTCGCACAAGATCTTTCATTCCGAACGCCGAAAAGGTAAGCGCGTGTTACGGGCAGGTCAACGGGTCGCGCGAGAAGAACCCGAGGTGACAAAACCAAACCCGCTGCCCGCGAGATTTCTGTTATCCGCCGGGTGGGCGATCCGTCTCCGATGATGTGCGCAGCCATACCCAAAAGACCGCGGCGGCCGTCGGAGCACTGGCCGTCACCGCCCTCCTGCTCGGTGCCCCGCCCTCGTTCGCCGCCGGCCCGCGTGACGTGACCGCCGACGTGTTGGCGGACCGGGACGTCACACTCGACGGCGACACGGTCGTGACCGTGCCGGCCGGGACGACCACGTACGACGGGGTGTTCAGCGGCGCCGGCACACTCACCGTGCGCGGCACCGGGACCCTCGTCCTCACCCGGGACAGCGACTTCACCCTGCCGGAGTCACGGCGACGGCAGACCGTACGGATCCTCGGCGGCAACCACCCGTACGTCACCGTGACCCGGCCCGACCCGCCCGCCGTCACCGTCGAGCGCGGCGCGACGCTGCAGTACGGCAACGGCGGAACCACCGGCCTGATCGGCCATTTCCCGTACGGCACCCCGGCGTTCCGGCTCAACCAGGACAACATCCGGGTCGACGGCACCCTGCGGCTGTCCCTGACCAGCGCCTACAACCTCGGCACCCTCAGCGGCTCGGGACTGATCACCCAGCCGAGGTTCCTCTGGGGCACCTGGGACCTGTCGGGCACCCACTCCTTCTCCGGCGTGATCGACAACGGCACCCAGATGAACGCCGGACGGCCCGAATACGCCACGTCGCTGCCCCGCGTGCGCAAGGTGCTCAACCAGGGCACCTTCACCGTGGACACCCCGCTCGGCCAGACCGTCACCCTCGGCATGGACTTCTACCAGCGCGAGTACGGCAGTGACATCAACGTCCAGTCCCGGCCCGGGGGCAGGGTCGTCCTCACCGGTCAGTACAGCTGGTCGGACCGGGGCGGCGACACCGACCCCTCCCTCAGCGACCCGGCCCTCAACTGGACGCCCGCACGCAAGAACGTCAACAAGCGCGGCACCAACATCAAGGGCGCCGACGTCCGGTGGGGCAACGGCACCACGAGCAAGATCTTCATGCCGGGCACCGCGGAAACCGTGTACATCAACCTGCTCGCGGCCCGCTCCCGTTCGAAGCTCACCTTCGACTACAACGGCCCGGTGACCCTCGGCGCCCCCATCGGCGGCGGCCGCTTCCACGACACCCTGTCCGCACCCGGTGCCGGCGACATCGTCATCGCCGGCACCGAGGGCAACGACGTCACCTTCGCCGCCGCCCAGCACTACGACGGGTCGACCACCGTCGAGAAGGGCGCGGTGCTGCGTCTGGGCTCGGGCGCGGCGGGCGGCGACGGCTCCCTGCTCACCGGCACGCTGCAGCGGCGCATCGTGAACGACGGGACGCTCGTCGTCCGCAACACGAAGACGGCGATCTCCCTGTCCCGGGTCGGCGGCAGCGGCTCGTTCGTGCAGTCCGGGGCCGCGACCACGACACTCACCGGGAGCGGCGTGACGTACACCGGGACAACGACCGTGCAACGGGGGACCCTGGCCCTGCGGGACGGTGCCACGCTCGTCAACAGCCGCGCCGTGCACATCTCCTCGCCCGGGGCGCGCCTGGACACGGGCGGCACGCCGCTGCGCGTGGCCGGCACGCTCGACGGCGGGGGCACGGTGACCGGCGGCGTCCTCAACGAGGGTGTCGTCACGGGCGGGCTCACCGTCACCGGCGACTACACCCAGTCCGAACTCGGCGACCTGGTCGTGCGGGAAGCCCCCCTGAAGGTGGACGGCAGGGTACGGCTGTCCGGCGGCCTCGACCTCTCCGCGGTCGGCACCGCCCCGGCACGGGAGATCACCGTGCTCGACCACACCGGGCCCACGCCCGTCACCGGCACCTTCGAGGGGCTGGAGGAAGGCGGCGAGGTGAAACTCGCCGACACCGTTTACCGGATCAGTTACCGAGGTGGCGACGGCAACGACGTCGTCCTCAGGGCGGCCACGAGCCGCGAGGCGGCGGTGCGCGCCCAGCGCGGCTCGGGCCCGCAGACGACGGACGCCCACAGCGCCGGAACGGAGGACAGCGGCGGCTTCGGCTGGTGGCCCTACGTCCTCGCCGTCGGCATGCTGGTCGGCCTCATCATGCCCGCGACCCGACGGCGGCGGAGGATTCGGCGCGGCGGGGGCGGGCGGCACGCCGCATAGCGCGAGGTCGCCGCCGGCCCGGGCCGGGTCACCGCCGCAGCGGAGGCCACCACCGATGCGGCGACCCCGGACAGCGCCGGGGGAGCCGGATCGTGCCGGGGGGGTGCCGGGCCGTGCGGGCGGTGGCGGCACCTCACGGTTCCGGAGCAGGGGGCCGACGGCGCCTCACCGTCACGCGGTCGCCGTCCCGCATCGCGGGCATCGCGTTCACTGGCCGGACAGGTGGGGCCGTCCCCGGCCGCTTCGACTAGCGTCGGGTCATGACCAGCGACACCCCTACCCCGCACGCCCTCACGCTCGCCGAGGCGCTCGCCTCGGGGGCCGTCGTCCTGGACGGCGGCATGTCCAACCAGCTCGAGTCGGCCGGGCACGACCTCAGCGACGAGCTGTGGTCGGCGCGGCTGCTCGCCGAGCGGCCCGAGGCCGTCACCGAGGCACACCTCGCCTACTTCGAGGCGGGCGCGAACGTGGCGATCACCTCCAGCTACCAGGCCACCTTCGATGGGTTCGCCCGGCGCGGCATCGACCGCGCCGAGGGAGTGCGGCTGCTCGCGCTGAGCGTGGAGCTCGCCCGCGAGGCGGCCCGCCGGGCCCGTGACAAGGGGCTCGCGCACCCGCTGTGGGTGGCGGCGTCGGTGGGGCCGTACGGCGCGATGCTCGCCGACGGCTCCGAGTACCGGGGCCGTTACGGGCTCACGGTGGCGGAGCTGGAACGCTTCCACCGGCCGCGGCTCGAGGTACTGGCCGCCGCCGGGCCGGACGTGCTGGCGCTGGAGACCGTGCCCGACGCCGACGAGGCCGAGGCGTTGCTGCGGGCGGTGCGCGGGCTCGGGGTGCCGGCCTGGCTGTCGTACAGCGTCGCGGGCGGACGCACGCGCGCCGGGCAGCCGTTGGAGGAGGCGTTCGCCCTCGCCGCGGACGCGGACGAGGTGATCGCCGTCGGCGTGAACTGCTGTGCCCCCGAGGACGTCGACGGCGCGATCGCGATCGCGGCGCGGGTGACGGGCAAGCCCGTCGTGGTCTATCCGAACAGCGGTGAGGCCTGGGACGCCGAGGCCCGCGCCTGGAGCGGCCGCTCCACCTTCGCCCCCGAACAGGTCCTGGGCTGGCGGGAGTCCGGTGCCCGTCTGATCGGCGGGTGCTGCCGCGTGGGGCCGCGGGCGATCGCGTCGATCGCACGGACGCTGACGTCGGCGTGACTCGCCGCCCCGCGTCCCCCGTCGAGGGGAAACCTCGGAGGTAGCCCCCGCGTCATACGGCCCGCGCTGCTAGCCTCCGCTGGGGAAACCGGTTGCCGCCGGGTTTCCGAGGGGAGGGCGGGGATGACGAGGAAGAGCGGGGACGCCGCACGCAGCACCATCCGGGACGTGGCGGCCCGCGCGGGGGTGTCCGCGGCGACCGTGTCGAGGGTGCTCGGCGGGGTGTACCCGGTGAGCGGGGAGACCCGGACCCGGGTGTTGCAGGCGGTGCGCGACCTGGACTACGTGGCCGACGCCCGGGCGAAGGCGGTCGCGGGGGCCGGGACACCCACGTTGGCCTTCGTGCTGGAGGACATCACCGGGCCGTCGTTCGCCCACATGGCGCACGGTGTCGAGCGCGAGGCGACCCGGCTCGGGCATCTGTGCCTCGTGTGCAGCACCGAGGGCGACGTGCGGCACGAGCTGGAGTTCGTGGAGATGATGCGCGCCCAGCGGGCCGCCGCCGTGCTGCTGGTCGGCGGCGCCGCCGACACGCCCGAGTACCGCGAGCGCACCCGTCGCATCGCCGACTCGCTGGCTTCGGCCGGCTCCCGGCTCGTGCTGTGCGGGCGCCCACCGCTGGGCCCCGGCGCGCCGGTGACGGTCGTCGAGTACGACAACGAGGGCGGCGCCCACGCCCTGGTCGCGCACGTCCTCGCCCAGGGGCACCAGCGTGTGCTGTTCCTCGGGGGCAAGCCGGACCACACCACCGCGCTCGGCCGCGAACGCGGTTACGCCGGCGCCCTCAGGGCCCGCGGGCTGGCACCGGATCCGGAGCTGATCCTGCACGGCGACTTCACCCGCGACTCCGGACACCGCCTGATGCGGCGGGCCCTCGACGACCGGCTGGACTTCACGGCCGTGGTCGCCGCCACCGACATGGTCGCCGCCGGCGCCCTGACCGCGCTGCACGAGGCGGGCCTGGACGTGCCGGGCGACGTGTCGCTGGCCGGCTACGACGACATCCCCTTCGCCCGTGACCTGTACCCGGCCCTGACCACCGTCCACGTCCCGTACGAGGAGCTGGGCCGCCTCGCCGTCCGCACGGTCCTCGGCCGGGCGCCGGACGCGAGGGGCGAGCACCTGCTGCTGGGGACGCATGTGGTGGTGCGGGACTCGGTGGCGGGAGTGGGGAGGGGGTCGCGGGCGGTGCGTTGAACCCCCGCCGGAACTCCCCGCGGGAATCCTCTCAGTGCCGCCGCTCTCCTCCGACCCGCCGCAGCCGGCGCACCGCGGAGCGCAGTTCGGTGGCGCGGAGGGGGCGGCCGGAGATGATCGGGTCCGGGGTGACGGGAAGGGCGGTCCCTCTGTTGGGGACGGTCGTCGTCGCGTCGTCCGCGGTCGACCACAGGGCGAGTTCCCCATCCCGCAGACCGCATACTGTATGCGGTCGACCGTCGCCGAAAACCCGCACGGGATGTGCGGTGTCCCAGGCCTCCCATCCCGGATCCCCGGTCGCGACGAACCGCACCCACGCCCCGTGCATCGCGTCCGCGAGTTCCTGCGGGGCACCCGCTCCGGCGAGCTTCGCGGACTCGGGCACGTCCCCGGTGTCGAAGACGAAGCCCAGCTCCAGGGCGTGGCAGGCGCCAAGTCCGGTGCGCAGGGACGGCCAGGCGAACTCGTAGACGTACGACGAGCCGGGGCGGGCGTCGGCCAGACGTCGGAGCGGCAGCCGCAGCAGGTGGTCGGTGACCATCTGGCCGACGGTCTCGGCCGTGCCGGCGTCGGGATGCAGGACCCGGTAGCCGCGCGGCACCTCGTGACCGCAGCGGCAGCGGGCCATGGCGCCGGCGAGGGCGACGGCGCCGAGACGGTCGACGCGCTCCAGCAGCCCTCCGGGGATCAGCCACAGCCGGTACTCGTCGCTGGTCCAGCCGAGGAGCAGGTCGGCACCGGGGGCCGCGTCGCCGTCGACGAGGGCCGTCAGCGGATCGCGCGGGACGAGGTCGCCGTCGATGACGATGCCGAAGGCCGGCCCGCCCAGGACGGGGCTGCTGAGCCGGCCCACCTCGGTCTGGGTGTGCAGCAGCAGCTCGCGGTCGACGGCGGCGAACGCCTGCGCGGTGGCGGGGATCTTCAGCCGGTGTGCCATGCGGCGGACCATGCGGCGCACCTTGTCACGTTCGAAGGCCTCCGGCGCCCCGCTCTGCAGGACGGCCCGCCGGAACAGGCCCTGGGCCGGCGGGGCGGCCGCCAGGGCGCCGACGCTGATCGCCCCGGCGGACTGCCCGGCCAGGGTGACCTGCGCGGGGTCACCGCCGAAGGCCTCGATGGCGTCGTGCACCCAGCGCAGCGCGGCGAGCTGGTCGCGCAGTCCGGGGTTGGCGGGGGCGTCCGGGAAGAGGCCGTAGCCCTCCACCCCGAGACGGTAGTTGATCGACACGAACACGATCCCGTCCCGGGCGAAATGCCGTCCGTCGTACACCGGCACCGCCGAGGATCCCCTGGTCAGCGCGCCGCCGTGCAGCCACACCAGGACGGGGAGCCGGATGCCCGGGGCGGGGTCGGGGGTCCACACGTTGAGGTTCAGGCAGTCGTCGCCCGGCACGACCGGGTCGGACAGGTAGTCGGCGAAGGCCTCGGAGTACGGCGGTTTCGGCGCCGTCGGCCCGAAGGCGCCCGCGTCGCGCACCCCGTCCCAGGGCTCGGGCGGCTCGGGCGGCGCGAACCGGCGGGGCCCGAAGGGCGGGGCGGCGTAGGGGATGCCGCGGAAGACGGCCACGCCGTGCTCGTACCGGCCGCGCACGGCCCCGTACGGCGTCCGGGCCACGGGATCGCGGCCGGTTCCGGTGTCGGGGTTCGTCCGGCCTGCCGTCATCTGCCCACCAGCCCTTCGCCGCGCTCGTGCACCGGTAACCCCAGAGCACCACAGGGGCGCGAGGTATTCCGGTGCACGAGGCTTCTCGCGGGGCTATGTGGCGTACATCAGGGTGCCGAATCCCAGTTGGTCGTAGCCGCCGCTGGTGGAGCCGTAGTCACCCCCTCCTCCCTCGGGGGCGACGGAGGAGGACATCCGGGGGATGTACCTGTCGTCCAGGCCGAGCCGTCGGTTGTAGTGGTAGTGGAGCATCGCCCACACCGGGCGGGCCTGGCCGCGGGAGGTGGCGGAGACGTCGGTCTGCGACTGCTGGGCGCAGCTCTGGCCGGTGCCCCAGGTGTAGGTGGTGAAGGGGACGTTGGAGCCGAGGTTGTACTTGGCGGCGTACTGGGCGGCTTTCATGAACCGGCGGCCGTCGTAGGAGTAGAGGTCGTCTCCCTGGTTCCAGGCCATCTCGCAGATCGCGCCCATCTGGCCCATGCCCATGACGGTGTGCCCCTGGTCGCGGCCGGACTCCTGCCCCTGGCCGAGCGCGTAGCCGGCGGAGTCGGTGTGGGGGTAGGGCACGGCGTGGGCGATCGAGCCGTTGCCGGCACCGGACTTGAAGTAGGTGACGGCCTGGTCGTACTTGGCGGCGTTGTCGGTGAGGATCCCGATGGCGAGGATCGAGGCCATGTTGCACAGGTCCCAGTTCGCCCAGTAGTTGGTGACGCAGGCGTCGTTGTGGCCGGTGAGGAACTGGTTGTTGAGCGGGTAGAAGACCCTGACCATCATGTTCTGGAAGGCCGCGAGGTCGAACCGGCCGTAGCCGCGCATGAGTTCGGCGGCGTTTGCGAACTGCCAGCCGTAGATGCCGGCGGCCAGGAAGCGGTCGGCGTTGCCGGTGACCGAGGTGAGCGTCGACGACCAGGCGTTGAGGATGCGGGCCGCGCACCGCGCGTGGGCCTCGGTGCCGCCGATCTGCCAGCGCAGGGCGTTCTGGTAGGCGGCGGCGATGTCGTCGTAGAGGAGGCCGTAGTTATCGCCCGTGCCGCCGCGGACGACGGTGGCCTGGGGGTGGGGTGTCCAGGTGGACTGGGCGTGCGAGTTGGCGGTCAGCCTCTTCCAGCCCGACAGCCAGGGGTCGTCACCCGCGGCGACCCTGACCTTGGCGCGGTTGATGTCGCCCCGGTTGTGCAGCATTCCGGGGTGGGTGAAGGAGGCGGGCGCCGCGTCGGCGGTGGAGGCGGCGGCGCCGAGGGCGAGGGCGGCGGTGAGCCCGCCGGCGGTCTTCAGCAGACCGCGGCGGCTCACCTCCCCGTGCTGGGTGTGGGGGGACGTGCGGCTCATGCGGGGTGCTCCGATCAGAAGACTTACACGGGTGTGATGCTCACCTCGTCGAACTCGGTGGTGCTGTGGGCCAGGGGGGTGCGGGAGCAGACCACGAGGCCCACGTGGTAGGGGGCGTCACCGAAGCCGGGGATGTCTCCCTCGGCGAGGGGGGTCCAGGTGGCGCCGCCGTCGGACGAGGTGGATGCGGTGAAGTGCGTCCCGGTGCGCTTCAGCCGCAGCAGGCAGGGGGCGGTGACCGCCGCGCTGCCCGTGAAGGTGGACCTTCCGGCGACGGTGGTGCGCAGCATGAGCTGTGCGCCGGTGCCGGCGGTGACGATCGTCCCGGCCGCCTGGTCGAACGGCGACAGGGACTTGGCCATGAGCAGGCCGACCCGGTCGGTGACGGCTCCGGTGCGGGAGACGAGGCGGGCGGTGACCTCGCAGTCGCCGGTGACGGGCCGTCGTACGAACTGGCCCGTCATCGCCTGGTTGTTGACGTTGAGGTCGGCCCCGGCGCCCCGTACCACGAAGGTCCCGTTCTCGTGGGCGGTGCTGCCGGGGGTCTGGAGGGCGACCACGCCGAGGGTGCCGTGGGCGCGGTCGTCGAGGACGACGTCGCCGAGGTCGCCGTACGTCCACGGGGCGGGCGGCGCGGTGCCGACCGTGAGGGTGAGGGTGCCCGTGGTGTCACCCGCCGCGTTGCCCGCGGTGGTGGTGACGGTGAAGGTGCCGGTGCGGGTGGGGGTTCCGCGGATGAGGCCCGTGCGTCCGTCGAGGCGCAGGCCGTCGGGCAGGCCCTGCGCCGTGAACCGTGCGGGCTCGTGCGTGGCGCGCAGGAGGTGCGCGAAGGGCACGTCCTGGTTGGCGAACGCCGTGGTGGAGGAGGTGAGCCGGGGGAGCGACGGTGTCGGCGCGGTCGCGGTGACGGGGTCCGACAGGGGGCCGCGGCCGGCGCGGTTGGTCTTCGCGACGGCGTAGTGGTACGTCGTGCCGGGCGTGCCGGTGGCGTCCGCGTACCGGATGCGGGTGCCGAAGCCGACCGGGCCGACACGCGTGGCGATCGTCGCGTAGGGGCCGTCGGCGTCGGTGGCGCGCAGGACCGTGTAGGAGGCGGCGAGGTCGGGGTCGGTCCAGGCCAGTTCCACCGCGTCGGCGCCGGTGGTGGCGCGCAGGTCGGTGGTGGTGCGGGTCGGGCGCGGCACGGACCAGACCTCGCCGCGGGTGCGGGAGGTGACGGTGACGTTGTCGAAGGCGCCGGTGCCGGTCTCGGCGTAGTCCTCGTCGACACCGAGACAGGAGGTGAGGGTCAGGCCGACGTATGCGATGTACCGCATACCGTCGACCTTGCTCGTGCCGACTTCCGTCCACCGTATGCCGTCGGGGGACATGGCGCCGGTGCAGCGGTCGCCCCGGCGGGTCACCCGCACCCAGTACGGCATGCGCATGCGGTAACCGTCGCCGGCGCCCTCGACGTAGGGGGCCTCGAGGGGGGTCGCCGACTCGGGCAGCGTGCCGATGCCGGAGAGGGGGAACGCGGCGTTCGTGGTGATCGCCTGCTGCTGGGAAGGCGGTACGGGGGTGCTGCCGGTGGCCGAGATGCCCGCCCCCGCCGTGGGGCGTACGGTCCACACACCGCTCCAGGTGTGCAGTGGCAGTCCCTGGATCAGCAGGGAGGCGTGTGCCGCGTCCTGCTCCAGACCGGCCCGTACGGTGACGCCGATCTTGGAGTACTGGGAGCTGAGCGGCCACACGATCCGCGCGGTGACGGTGCCGTCGCCGGGAAGGGGCAGGTAGGCCAGGCGGTGGGTGTCGGCGGTTCCGGAGGCCTCCAGCACGAACCGTTCGCCGTCGAAGACGGCCGAGCCGGGGATGCGCACGTTGCCGACGTCCCGTGTCGCCCAGGGTCCGGGCAGCCCGGGGAATGCCGCCGCCCAGGGTGAACGGGCGCTGCTGCCCTGCGAGTTGGTCGCGGTGACCGTGTAGGAGGAGGGTTTGCCCGGGCGGGCGCCGCGGTCGGTGTACGACGGCTCGCCGAGACCGGTGGCGATCTCCTCGTACGGTCCGTCGGGGCTGGCGGCCCGCAGGACCGTGTACGACTCGGCCCCGGCCGACGGCAGCCAGGCGACGGTGACGGAGGTGTCGTCGCCCGTCGCCGTGACGCCGGCCGGAGCCGTGGGCACGGCCGGGGCGGGGGCCTTGGTGTCGGCGAAGGTGAGTGTGCCCCAGCTGGGCAGGTCGTCGTTGCCGCCCTCGACGACACGGGCGGCGCCGGGACCGCGGAAGACGGCCGCCTCGGTGTAGGGGGTGTCGAGGCCGCGGACGCCGGCGTAGTGCGCGTACACCATCTCGTAGATCGGCGGGAGGTTGCCGCGGCCGACGGCCGAGACGGTCTTCTTGACGTACTTGCCGGTGCGGTCGAGGTCGGGGACGAACGGGACGTCGCCGCCGAGGTTGTAGCGGGCGGCGTACTCGACGTTCTTCAGCAGCCTGTTGTCGTCGAAGCCGTACAGGTCGACGCCCTGGTTCCAGGCGACCTGCGCGGCGTCCGCGAGCAGGCCGACGGCGAGCTGCTCGTGGCCCTGGTCGCGGCCGGACTCCTGGCCCTGGCCCGCGTCGGTGACGATGCGGTGCGGGATGCTGCCGTTGCCCGCGCCGGCGGCGGCGAAGCGCAGGGCGTCCTCGAAGAGGGTGGGCTCCTCGCAGAAGACGCCGATGGCCAGGATCGACTGGACCGAGGTGAGGTCCCAGTTGCCGTTGGCGTACAGCATGTAGCCGGAGATGGCCGGGTACCACACGCGCAGGAAGGATTCCTCGCAGCGCGCGATGTCCTCCTTCGCCCAGCCGTCGTAGCCGCTGTGCCGCAGCAGCTCGGCCGCGTTGGCGAACTTGAAGACCTGGAGCCCGGCGCCGAGCGGCCCGTCGGCCCCGGTGACGGCCGTGAGGGACGCCGACCAGGCGTTGAGGATGTCCCGGGACTTGTCGGCGTACGCGCGGTCGCCCGTGATGCACCACATCAGCGCGGTCTGGTAGGCGGCGGCCGAGTCGGCGACGGCCTGGTTCTGGAAGTTGGCGGGGCCGCGGCCCCAGGAGGTGATCTGACCGGTGTTCTGCGCGGTGTACGTGGCCTTCGAGCGCGAGGTAGCCGTCGTGGATCGGGGATTCCCGGGCGGCGACCGCGGCCTTCATCCGGGCCAGGTCGTCGGCGCTGTGCAGCAGTCCGGGGTGGGTGAAGGCGCGTGTGCCGGTGCTCTCCCGGGCGGCTGCCCGGGAGAGCACCGGGGTGAGCAGTCCGCTCGCTCCGGACACCAGCAGCAGGGCGGCCGCGCCGCCGAGGAAGCCCCGGCGGCTCGGTGCGCCAGTCGTGCTCATGGGTGTGGCTCTCATGGATGTGGCTCTCATGGGTTCGGTGCTCATGACGCGGCGGCCGATGCGGCTTCGGCGGTGGTGAGGAACCTCAGGCCGGTCACGTGCTCGTTGGCGTGCATGGGGACGAAGTCGGTGGTCAGGTACCAGCCCGGCTTCCGCATGGAGTCGGCGATCACCGAACCGTTGAGGACGAGGTTCTCGAAGGTGACGTTCTTGATGCCGTGGTCGGCGTCGTAGCCGAGCATCATGCAGGTGTCGAGCGGCTTGCCGGTGTAGGAGAGGCCCTTGACGTAGACGTTTTCTATGCCTCGGCCGACCGAGGTGTTGTACTTCGTGTTGTACGCGATCCGCATGTGGATGAGCTGGCCCCAGCGGAAGTCCTCCACGCGTACGCGTCGATCCGGACTCCGCTGATCAGGTTGCTGTCGCCGGGGTTGAGGGCGATGCAGCCCTGGTAGCCCATCTGGGGCTCGCGGTGGTCGCAGATGTCGAGGTTCTCGAAGACGAGGTTCTCGAAGACGAGGTTCTCCAGGACCTCGGGAGCGTCGGTGTTCCCGTGGGTGCCGATGTTGATCGGGTGGGCGACGTCCGCCCAGAGGGTGGAGTTGCGGACGGTGATGTTCCTGGTGTCGCCGTGGTACTCCCAGCGGTGGGTGTAGAGGGCGATGCAGTCGTCGGAGTTGCGCATGAAGACGCCGTCGACGGTGACGTCGGTGCTGGAGAAGACGTCGATGCCGTCGCCCCAGCCCTTGGAGCTGAAGGAGCACATGCCCTTGACGGAGACGTCGGTGGACTCGCCGATCTGGCAGGCGTAGCCGTTCGGGTTGAGCATGGTGAGGGCGCCGACGGAGATGTCCGTCGACCCCTCGACGAGGACACCGCCCGCCTTCGTGCCGGCGAGCACGCCCCGCCCGGTGAGGCGGGCGTCCCGTACGTCTCTGAAGACGACCGTCGCCTTGAGCAGGGCACCGCCGTGCACGTACACGCTCTTGCCGGAGGGGACGTTCAGGAAGCCGTCGGCGGTGGTGTGCACGCCCGGCCCGAAGTAGAGGACGTCGGGGTCGTCCGCCGTCGGGCGGCTCTTCTCTGTCTCGCGGGCGAACAGGTGAAGACAGTCGAAGAGGTCGTCGTTGACCTGGACGACGATGTTGCGCGGTCTGTCCAGTGTGAACCGGAGGGTGTCGGCGAGGACTTCCGGCGTGATGCCGTACGAGTCCGGACGCACCCGGACCTTCTGCACCCCGCCCTTGATGTACGTCACCTCGACCTCGACCTGCCCGGAGAAGTCGAAGTAGGCCAGGGAGGAGTTGAACTGCCTCTTGCTGCCCGTGGTCGGATTGATCTCGGCGAGCGTGGGCCGCCAGACGCCGAGCTTCTGCCAGGTGCCGCCGGGGGTACGGACCTTGACGGTGTAGCCGGCGGTGTTGACCGGGGCTCCGGTCGGCACGTCGTACGTCACGAGCTGCGGCGCGTCGGTGGCGTCGTCCGCCCGGGCCACCGTGGCCGTCAGGTGGGTGAGTCCGGCGGCGACGACGGTGGCGCCGGCCGACCGGCCCAGGAATCGGCGGCGGCTGGGAGGCGCACCGGCGTGAGAGCGCATGGGGGTCTCACCTTCTGGTTCGGGGGGCGCTGGGGGCGCCGTCGCGATAACCGATAGCAACCGGTTGCTATGGCCGAGTGGGCAGAGCTTCTTGCGCTCGACGGGGCGCGTCAAGGGTCTTCGCACATTTTCGAAAACTCTGCGCGGAGGCCGGGCGAGGCTCCGACACACTCGCGGAAGCCTCCACGGCGCCCACACTCAGCCGCCTGACCTGTGGTTTTGCTCTCCCAGCCGCCCTTCACGCGACCAAGGCGGTCGGCCGGTTCGGATCAGCTCCGTCCGGGACGCCCGAGTGGCGCGCGGCGGCCTCCACTCAGCAACCGCTTGTGACTCACCCGTCGCACCGGACACTCCACTCCTCCCCCGGGAAAGTCCTTTCGCAGCCGTCCACCGCCGGCCGGCTCCCTCCACCACACGCCCCATCACCGTGCTGAAGTGGCCCTTTACACCCCTCCTCCGCCGAAGGACTTCCCTTCCCGGTGATCCCGCCGACCGATTGACCAGGCCTCCGCGGCAGACCTACGGTAGAAGGCGCTTTCAGAAAACGTTTCCGACGCACTCAGGAGAGTCATGCCCAGCGCCCAGCCCCCCAGGGCCGTGTTCGCCATGGATCCGGTGCACCTGCCCCTGCTGTTTCCCGCGCCGCTCCTGGCCCGGCTGCGGCAGACGGCCGACCTCGACCCGGCGCTCGTCGTACGGGACTTCGCCGACCCGGCCGCCGCGCCCGCGCTGGCCGGCGCCGACGTCCTGATCACCGGGTGGGGCTGTCCGCACCTCGGCGCGGACGCACTCGCCGCCGCACCCCGGCTGCGCACCGTGCTGCACGCCGCGGGGTCCGTGCGGTCGTTGGTCGGCGACGCCGTGTGGGACCGCGGGGTCGCCGTCTCCAGCGCGGTCACCGGCAACGCCGTCCCCGTCGCCGAGTACACGCTGGCGATGATCCTGCTCGCCGGCAAGGACGCCTTCACCCACCGCGAGCGTTTCCGCCACAGTCACGCCCAGCCCACCCACGCCGAGACCGCGGCCACCGGTAACCTCGGCCGGCGCGTGGGCGTCATCGGCGCCTCGCGCGTGGGCCGCCGTCTGCTGGAGCTGCTGCGGCCGTACGACTTCGAGGTCCTGCTGCACGATCCCTACGTGGACGCCGCCGAGGCCGCAGGGCTGGGCGCCCGACTCCTCTCCCTGGAGGACCTGCTGCGCTACAGCGACATCGTCAGCCTGCACGCGCCCGACATCCCCGAGACCCACCACATGCTCGACCGCGCCCGGCTCGCCCTCCTCCGGGACGGCGGCGTGCTGATCAACACCTCGCGCGGTGCCCTGGTGGACCACGAGGCGCTCACCGAGGAACTGGTCTCCGGCCGGCTGCACGCCGTCCTGGACGTCACCGAGCCCGAGCCGCTGCCCGCGGACTCCCCGCTGTACCGGCTGCCGAACGTCTTCCTCACCCCGCACATCGCCGGCTCCCTCGGCAACGAGCTGGAGCGTCTCGGCCGGATCGTCGTCGAAGAGCTGGAACGGGTGGCCGCCGGTGCGCCCCTGGCCCACCAAGTGCGCCACGCGGACCTGGCCCGAGTGGCCTGATGCGGGCCCCCGTCGCCTCCCTCCCGCGGTTGTCCACAGGCCCCGTCACCTGGCGGAACGATGGGATACGGTTTTTTGCACCGACGCGGCGCCGGGCTCCGGACCGCCCGGTGAGCGGAGTACGAGGGTGAAGGAGCCGCAGGGGTGAGCCAGCGCAGGACGACGACCGACGCCGGCCGGGCGACCATCCGGGACGTGGCGGAGCGCGCCGGCGTCTCGGTGGCGAGCGTCTCGCGCGTGCTGTCGGGCAACTACCCCGTCTCGGATGAGCTGCGGCGCCGGGTGATGAAGGTGGTGCGCGACCTGGACTACGTCACCAACGCGCACGCCCGCTCCCTGGCCGGGGGCGGCACGCCGACGGTGGCGATCCTGATCAACGACATCACCGGCGCGGCGTTCGCGCACGTGGCGAAGGGCGTCGAGGGCGCGGCCACGCTGCGCGGCTGGCTGTCGCTGGTCGGCACCACCGGCGACGACCCGGAGCGCGAGCTGGCCCTGGTCAACCTGATGCGGCAGCAGGGGGTCGCGGCGGTCGTGCTGCTCGGCGGCGCCTACGACTTCGAGGAGTACCAGCTGCGCATGGCGCGCTTCGCGCGGTCCCTGGACGCGGCGGGTTCGCACCTCGTCCTGGTCGGCAGGCCTCCCCTGGAGGGCGACGTCCCGGCCACGACCGTCGACTACGACAACGAGAGCGGTGCCTACGCCATGGCCAGCCACCTGCTGTCGGCCGGGCACCGCCGCATCCTCGTGCTGCCGGGGCACGGGGAGCTCACCACCGCGCAGGGCCGGCTGAACGGGGCGCGACGGGCGTTCGAGGCCTACGGGGTGCCGTTCGACCGGGGCCTCGTGCGGCACGGCTCCTACGCCTACGAGCACGGCTACGCCGCGGTGGAGCAGGCCCTGCACGAGACGCCCGGCTTCACGGCGGTGCTCGCGGGCACGGACGTGGTGGCGGCGGGCGCGTTGCAGGCGTTGCGGGCGGCGGGTCTGAGGGTGCCGGACGACGTGTCGATCGTCGGCTACGACGACATCCCGCTGGCCTCGCAGCTCACACCGCAGCTGACCACGGTGCACGTGCCGTACGAGGAGATGGGGCGGGTCGCCCTGCGCGCGGTGGCCGACCGGCGACAGGGGGCCGGCTCGGAGGGCCGGCGCAAGGGCGGCGGGGACGGCGAGCATCTGGTGCTGGGCACTCATGTCGTCGTCCGGGACTCGGTGGCGCCGCCGCGGCGGCGCGTCTGAGCCGCCTCGCCCGAGCGGTGCGGTTGCCGTGAGCCGGGCGCCCCGGTCGAGACGCGTCCCGCCGCAAGCGGCCCGGTCGAGAGGCGTGCCGGACCGACGGCGCTCCGTCGGCCTGCGATCGACCTGCGATCGGCCTGCGAATCGACCTGCCGACCGGTGCGGCGCGAATCGTTCTCGTAACCGGTTACCCATCCGCTGACCTGCGCCCTGACCTGCCCGTCTCCAACTTTTTCGCGCACACCTCTTGATATAGCCGTACCCCTCGGCCTACCTTCACAGCAACCGGTTTCTATACTTTCCGCTTCGGCCGACCCCCCGCACCGCGAGCCGATGTCGCAGCCGACGTCTTCCGGCCGCTGTTCCCGGCCAGTACCGAGCCGCCGTTCTCTTCTTCCGAGACGCCTACTTTCCGAAGGATCACGGTCAGATGAACTTCACCAACCCCCGGAGAAGGTTCGCCCGCGCCGCCGTGGCGGGTATCGCGCTGACAGGTCTGCTCTCCGCCTGTGGCGGTTCCGGCTCCGGGGACGACGCGTCCTCGGGCGCCTCCGGCCCGGTCACCCTCCCCTTCTGGGGCTGGGCCAACGGCCAGGAGCTGGTCGTCGAGGCGTTCAACGCCTCGCACAAGGACGTCCAGCTCAAGTACACCAAGGTCACCGACCAGCTGACCATGCAGAAGCAGCTCACCAACGCGGTCAAGGCCGGCAACGCGCCCTGTCTGGTGCAGAACACCGCCGAGTACGTGACGAGCTGGGTGTCACAGGGCGCGCTGGCCGACATCTCGAAGTACGTGGCCCCCAGCAAGGACAGGTTCAACGCCGGCTCGTGGGCCGCCGGCCAGGTGCAGGGCAAAACCTACGGCGTCCCCACCAGCTCGGCGCCCGCCTTCACGATCTACCGCACCGACATTTTCCGGAAGTACGGTCTGAAGGCGCCCGCGACCTGGGACGACTTCATCGCAGCGGGCAAGGAGCTGAAGAAGCACGGCGTCAAGATCACCAACTACGCCGGTGAGGACCCCAGCACGCTGGAGGTGCTCGCCATGCAGGCCGGCGCCCACTGGTACGCCATCGACGGCAACGCCTGGAAGGTGGACTTCCAGGACGCCGGCACCCTCAAGGCCGCCAAGGTGATCCAGGACATCATCGACAACGACCTCAACTCCAAGCTGTCCTTCGCCGACTACGCGGCCGTGCAGCGCAACTACGACAACGGCGGCACCGCCACCCGGCAGATCTCCACCTGGCAGATGGCTGGAATGGTGCAGAACTTCACCAAGTCCTTCGGCCGGTGGGCGCTCACGCCGTGGCCGACGTTCGCGGGTGAGGCGCCCAAGACCCCGGCCGGCACCAACCAGAGCGGCGGGGTGACCCTCGTCCCCGAACAGTGCAAGCACCAGCAGCAGGCCGCCGAGGCGGCGCTGTGGATGTCGACGAACACCGACGCGGTCAGGACGATGGCGAACCCCACCACCGGCAACGGCGTGATGCCGGCGCTGGCCGACAGCGACGCGTACATCGGCGAGGCGATCTCCGACAAGCTGCTCGGCGCGAACTACCAGCCGGGTCAGCAGGTGGTCAGGGACAGCCTGAAGACCGTCACCACGGACTGGACCTTCGGCCCGAACTGGACCGCGATGTTCACCGAGCTCCAGGCCGGCTGGGGCCAGGTCGTCAGCAAGCAGCAGAAGGTGACCGACCTGCTCGCGCACATGCAGAAGTGGACCGTCGACGACCTGAAGTCCCGCGGCATCAGCGTCAAGGGCTGAGGCAGATCATGATTGGCTCCCTGCGCTGGAAGGGCGCCGCCTTCACGGTGCCCTTCCAGCTCGGCTTCGTCTTCCTGTACCTGGTCCCGATCGGTTACGCCGTCTACCAGTCCCTGTTCCGCACCCGGCAGTCCGGTCTCGGCCTGGGCGGTGCGACGGAGGAGTTCTCCGGTCTGCACAACTACCAGCAGGGTTTGACCGACGCGGCGTTCGTCGAGTCCATTCTGCGCGTGGTGCTGTTCGCCTGTGTGCAGATCCCGGTCATGCTCATCGTCAGCCTGGTGCTGGCGCTGTTCCTGGACGCGCTCGGCGCACGTCTGGCGAGCAGGTTCCGGATCCTGCTGCTGGTGCCGTACATGATCCCCGGGGTGGTGGCCGCGATCGTGTGGATCAACGTCTACAGCCCCGACGTGGGCCCGTTGACGCCGCTGGGCGAGGTGTTCGGGTTCCACTGGAACTTCTTCGCGCCCTCCATGGTCTGGCCGTCCATCGGCAACCTGCTGACCTGGCACGGCATCGGCTACAACATGGTGATCATCTACTCGGCACTCCAGGCCGTGCCGCGCGAGCTGTTCGAGGCCGCGCGCCTGGACGGCGCCTCCGAGATCCGCATCGCCCGCAGCGTCAAGGTCCCCTACGTCCGCGGGGCGCTGGTCCTGACCGGACTGCTCTCAATCATCCAGATGCTGCAGATCTTCAACGAGCCCGCGCTGTTCAGGAACGTCACCCCGCAGACGGTGAACGACAGCTTCACCCCGATCATGATCATCTACAACCAGGCGTTCAACGCCGGCAACTACCACTACGCCGCCGCCCTGTCGGTCCTGCTCGCGCTGTTCCTCGGCGTCGCCTCTTTCCTCTTCTACCGGCTCACCTCGAGGGAGGCGAACGGATGACGCTCACCGAAGACCGTACGGCGATGTCCCCGGCCGGCGCGGTCCGCCGTCGCACGGTCCCGGATCCCGCCTCCCGTTCCCGTGGCGGGCAGCGTTTTGTACTGGTCGGCCTCGTCCTGGCCACCGCATACAGTCTGTTCCCGGTGTGGTGGCTGATCGTCGCCGCCACCAAGGACCGCACCGGGCTCTACCAGAGCAACGGCCTGTGGTTCTCCGGCATGCACCTCTGGGACAACCTGCATCAGCTGTTCACCTACGAGGACGGCATCTTCCTGCGCTGGACGGCCAACTCCCTGCTGTACGCGGGCGTCGGCTCGCTCGGCGGCACCCTGATCGCCCTGGCCACGGGCTACGGCCTGGCACGGTTCGAGTTTCCCGGCCGCGGTGTGGTGTTCGCGTGCGTCGTCGGCTCGTTCCTGATCCCGATCGCCCTGCTGACGCTCCCGCTGTACCTGCTGTTCTCGGAGATCGGCCTGGTCGACACACCGTGGGCGATGCTGGTCCCCTGTCTGATCAACCCGTTCAGCGTGTATCTCGCCAAGGTGTACACCGAGTCCACGATCCCCTTCGAGCTGCTGGAGGCGGCCCGCCTGGACGGCGCCGGCGAACTGCGCATCTTCGTCAGCATCGTGCTGCGGATGATGACGACGGGCGGCGCGACGGTGTTCCTGCTGGCCTTCGTCAACACCTGGAACGCCTTCTTCCTGCCGCTGACCGTGCTGCGCGGCGAGGAGAACTGGACGCTCAACATCGGCCTGTACAACTGGACCGGCAAGCGCCTGGAGTCCGGTGTGGACGTCACGAGCCTCGTCCTGACCGGCGCGCTGCTGTCCATCGTGCCGATGGCGATCATGATGGTCGCGATGCGTCGTTACTGGAAGACGGGCGTCACCCTGGGGGCCCTGAAGTGACCGTGGTGCGCAATCCCGTCATCCGGGGCTTCGCCCCCGATCCCTCCCTGGTCCGGGCCCGCGACTGGTACTACGTCGCGACCAGTTCCTTCGAGTGGTTCCCGACGATCCCGATCCACCGCTCGCGGGACCTGGCGCACTGGGAGTACGCGGGCCACGTCCAGGGCGCCGCCCCGGGCGACTCCCTGGCCGGGGTGCCCGACTCGGGCGGCGTCTGGGCGCCGTCGCTGAGCTGGGACGGCGAGCTCTTCTGGGTGGTCTACGCGGTGGTGCGCTCGGTCGGCACGCCGTACTTCGACCTGGACACCTACGTCAGCACGGCGCACGACGTCACTGGTCCCTGGACGGCGCCGCGCCGTGTCGCCGGTCACGGGTTCGACCCCGCCCTGTACCACGAGGACGGCAGGTTGTGGCTGCTGAACCTGCAGAACGACCACCGGCCCGAGGGGCGCCGTTTCGCGGGGATCGTGCTGAGCGAATTGGACCGCGACACGCTCGCCCCGCGCGGCGGCACACACCTCCTCCTCCAGCACGACAAGCTCATCGAGGGACCGAAGGTGCTGCGCCGCGCGGGCTGGTACCACCTCGTCCTGGCCGAGGGGGGAACCGGGTTCGAGCACGGTGTCCGCACGGCCCGCAGCCGGCACCTGACCGGCCCCTACACCCTCGACGACCGTCCGCTGCTCACCTCGCGGGACGACCCGGCACGACCGTTGCAGAAGGCGGGGCACGCCGAGCTGGTGGAGACCCCCGACGGCGAGTGGTTCCTCAGCCACCTCACCGCCCGCCCGCTCGGCACCCCGGACGGCCCCCGGTGCACCCTGGGCCGTGAGACGGCGATCCAGGCGGTCACCTGGGACGCGGACGGCAACCCGCGCCTGCGGCAAGGAGGCTGGCACCCGGACGTCGAGGTGGAGGTACCGAGGGTACCGGCGACACACGTGAGAACGGCGACGGCACCAGCACCAGCACCAGCACCAGCACCAGCACCAGCGACGGCAGCGACGGTCCTGACGTCCCCGAAGGCCTCCGGTTCCTCCGCCGCCGTCACCTCTCCCTCCCCCACCGGCGATACCCGCCCCACCTCCCTGACCTGGCCCTGGAGCACCCTGCGCGAACCCCCGCACCCCTCCTGGGCGGACACCGGAGTCCGTCCGGGCTGGATACGGTTGCGGGGCCGGCACGGGCCGGAGTCGCGGTGGGCTCAGAGCCTGCTCGCGCAGCGCCTCACCGAGCACCGGGCGACGGCCGAAGTGACGCTGGAGGCACGGCCGTCCACGTTCACGCAGGCCGCCGGGCTGATCCTGCGCTACGACGCGGAGGCGTACCTCTCGCTCGACCTGACCTGGGCGGAGCCCGAGGGAGAAGCGCAGCGCGGCCAGCAGTGGCGCGGGGAGGGGCGGACGGTGCTCAGCCTCGTGGAGCGCGACGAGAAGGGGGCGCGGGAGGCGGCGGTCGTGGAGGTCGACGCGGGCGTTCCCCTGACGTTGGGGGTCACGGTCGAGGGGGTGGAGGCGCGGTTCTGGTACGTCCGGGACGGTGTGCGCGCGCCGGTCGGGCCGCCGTTGGACTGCGGTCGGCTCTCCGACGACCACGGCGGCCGGCTGCGCTTCACCGGGACCCTGGTCGGTGTCCACGCCCGGGACCTGGTCGACGCCTCGTTCACCGCCGACTTCCGTGACTTCCGGCTGACGTGCACCGCCTGAAGCACGCGGACTGGAGCTGCCCGGCTGAAGCGACCAGTTGATGACGTTCACCACCTGACCGCGCGCCCTCGTTCACCCGACCGCCCCGTGCAACCCTCCCCGGCGAGGCCGCCTCCCGCTCCAGCGTCGATTGCATGATGCGTCTCGATCAACCCGCGTTGGGCCGCCACAGCCAGCGCAGAGCGTCCGGAAGCAGGACGCCGCCGTGGTTGGGGCTGTGTCCGCCGTCTCCCAGGACAAGGCGGAAGTCGTAACCCGCTTCAGCGAGAGCGGCTGCCACACGCAAGTTTTCGGCGAGCCAGTTCCACCGTGACTCATTCCAGTGCAGATCGCGATGGCCGCCTTGCATAAAAATGCGCAGCGGCTTGCGGGGGGCGTGGGAGATGAGATCTGGGTAGGGATTGCCTTCCGGCATCTGCGCGAAGCTGGACAGGTATCCGATGACGCGGCGGAACTTGTCCGGGCGCAGCCACGCGGCGGTAAAGGCGCAGTTGCCGCCACTGCTCCCGCCGCAGATGCCCCACCTTTCGGGCGACCGGGCGATGGCATAGCGCTCTGTGACCTGCGGGATGATCTCGGTGAGGAGGAAGGTGACGTACTGGTCATCGAAAGCGTCGTACTCGTTGTTGCGGTTCTTCGGGTTCTCCGCGTCGGGGAAGACGCCGGGATCGACGAACACGCCGATGGTGACGGGGATGTCGCCGCGGTGAATGAGGTTGTCCAGGACGATCGCGCCGCGTACCTCTCCTTCGGGATCCAGGTACCACCATCCGTCCTGGAACACAATCAAGGACGCCGGTTCCGCCGGGTCGTACTGTGCGGGCACGTGCACCCAGAACCTCCGGAAGGTCCCCGGGTAGACCTCGCTGCTCCTCCACTCGAACTCGACGGTCTCACCGGCGGGCACGCCCGGCTGTGGAGCGGAATCGGGTCCGTGGACGTAGCGCACGTCCGACTGGTCGATCGGAAGTGGCTGGTAGGGCATCTCAATGGTCACGGGGAGCAACCGTAGGGCGATCACCACCCTTGACCACAAGAAACTTTTCGTGATCCCGAGCAGGACGGACGCCGACGCCCGTCGTGTCGTCCGCCTCGGGCAGCCGGCCGTCCGTCCGGGCCAGTTCGGTGAGGGCGGAGTGCATGGCCGCGTGGGCGGCGAACAGGCAGGGGGTGCTGTAGATGGCGACGTCCACGCCGAGGTCGGTGAGCTCGCTCAGGGACAGGCGCGGCGACCTGCCGCCGGCGATCTGGTTGAACAGCAGCGGCTTGTCGCCGACCAGGCGGCGGATGCGGCGGATCCACTCGACAGTGCGCACCCCGTCGACCAGCACGACGTCCGCGTCGGTCGCCGCGAGGGCCTCGGCCCGGTGCAGGATGTCGCTCTCGTCGGTGGCGTCGGTGCGGGCCACGACGAGCAGGTCGCGGCGGGTGGCGAGGACCGCCTCCAGTTTCGCCAGGTACTCGGGCAGCGGCAGCACCTGCTTGCCGTCGGCGTGGCCGCACCTGCGGGGCCGTTTCTGGTCCTCGAGGATGACCCCGGACGCCCCGGCCCGCTCCAGTCCCTCCACCACATGGCAGGCGACCTCGGGATCGACATAGCCGTCGTCGATGTCGACCAGCAGACGGTGGCCCGGGAACGCGTCCCGCAGTCGCTGCGCGAAGGCCAGCATGTCCGGCCAGGCGATGAAACCGATGTCCGGCAGGCCGTAGTACGAGGCCGCGAACCCGAACCCGGAGACGAACAGCCCGTCGTAGTGCTGTGCCGCGATCGACGCCGAGTACATGTCGTACACGCCGATCAGGGGGTCGTGCCCGGTGCGGCGATCCGCTCGCGCAGTGTCGTCCCGTAAGTCAACGTCCGGCTCCTCCTGCCAGGCCTTTTCGACGGGACAAGAGGATCGTCGCGGTGGACGGGGGCGTCTCAGGTGCGCGGGGGTCACTCACTCCGTCGGCGCAAGCGTTTCACCGCAGAAACGTCACGCGTCCCCCGGGAGGTGCCGTGCGGCGGTCGCGGCCGCCCAGTCGATGCCGCCGCGCAGATGGGCACGGAAGTCGGGGTCGTCGTAGGCGCCGGCGTCATGACCGAGTGCGGTGTAGAAAACACGTCCGGCGCCCTGGGCGCGACACCAGACGACGGGGTGGTCGTCGCCCATGCCGCCCCCGGAGTACGACGACTCGTCGGCGGTGGCGAGCACCCGGACCGTGCCGCGCGGGTTGCTCCGGAAGTCGTACCACTCGTCGGTGAACTCCCAGACGGCGGGCAGATGCCGGGTGGCCGGGTGGTCGCGGTCCTCGACGAGGGCCTTGCCGGGCTGGTACTCGGGGTGCCGGTCGAAGCGGGCGCCGAGCAGGTCGCCGTAGTGCGGCCAGTCGTACTCGGTGCAGGCCGCCGCGTGGACGCCCACGAAACCGCCGCCCGCCTCGACGTACTCCGCGAGCAGTTCCCGGCCGGCCGGGGTGAGCACCTCGCCGCTGGTGGAGAGGAAGAGGACGGCCGCGTACGCGTCCAGGTCGCGTTCCAGCGCGGCGGGGTCCTCGGTGTGGTCGACGTCGTAGTCGCCGAGGGTCCGCAGGGCGGCGACACCGGCGGGGATCGAGTCGTGACGGTAGGCGGTGGTGCGGGTGTACACGAGCAGACGAGCGGTCATGGCGGCGACCCTATGCGCGCCGCGCCGTGCGCCCCAGGGAGCCGATCAGGGCGAAGGTTTCGGCGGGCCGGTCCCTCCTCGGCCCGGGTCAGCCACCCGTGCCGGGACCGTCGAGCGGCGCCCCGTCGCCCGTGGTCGGCAGGTCGCCGCGCTGCACCGGACCGCCGCCTGCGCCGGTGGCGGGCAGGAGGGCGTCGAGTTCGTCCGCGGAGGGGCGGTGGACGGTGCGGGCGGCCTCGCGCAGGACGTCGCGGGGGACGCCCGTGCCGCCGACCTGGACGACGAAGTCCGCTGCGGGCACGCTGTACTCGCCGTCCTGACCCGTCGCGCGGTACCAGAGGTCGCCGTCGCGGGTGCAGACACCGCCGGAGCCGGACTCCGTGGCGGTGGCGGTGGCGGTGGCGAAGCCGGAGGCCGTGTCAGCACCGGAGTCCGCGCCGGAGGCGGAACCGGTTCCCGAACTCGAGACCGTGTCAGCGCCGGAGACGGAACCGGTTGCCGAACCGGAAGCAGTCTCGGAACCGGTTGCCGAACTGAAGGGCGTATCGGAACCGGTTGCCGAACCGGAGGCGGTCTCGGAACCGGTTGCCGAACTGAAGGGCGTATCGGAGCCGGTTCCTGAACCGGAGGCGGTTCCCGAACCGGAGGCCGCGCCCGAACCGGAGCTGGATCCGGCGGTCGGCGGGGCCGGGCACCTGTCGGCCGTGTTCGCCGCCCGGTCGACGGTGAGGCGCAGTTGGGTGCCGTTCTCGCGGGAGACGTAGGTGGCGGAGAAGCCGTCGCCGCCGTACACGCCGACCGACTGCTGGGCGAGGGTGTAGCCGGGAGCGTCGACGGCGTACACCGCTTCGGGCGCGATGCCTGCCGCGCGGGCCCGGGAGGTGATGTCGGCCGGGTCGGCGGCGGCGTCGGCGCCCGCCTCCTCGGTGCCGCATCCGGCGAGGAGCGCGAGGGCAGACAACAGCACAGGCAGGGTGCGTGGGGCACGGATCATGCCGTCATCCTGCCGCACAAGTGTTCGCGAGGCGGCGGCTTTCCGGCGGTGAGGCGCGTAGTCTCTGGCGGGATGAACACCATTCCCGCACGGCTCGACCACCTCGTCCTGGCGACGCCCGATCTGGCGGCGACGGTCGCCGAGTTCACCCGGCGCACGGGAGTGGCCCCCGCTCCGGGCGGGGTGCATGTCGGCCTCGGCACCCGCAACCACCTGGTCGGACTGGGCGGCGGCGCCTACCTGGAGATCATCGGCCCGGATCCGGAGCAGCCCGCTCCGACGGGCCCGCGCCCCTTCGGCGTCGACGGCCTGGACGCGCCGCGGACCATCACCTGGGCGATCGGCCGGTCCGATCTGGACGCGGTGGTGGCGGACGCCCGGGCCCACGGCTACGACCCCGGCGACGTGCGGGAGATGAGCCGGCGCCGCCCCGACGGGACGCTGCTGGAGTGGCGGCTGACCGACGGCGGCGACCCTCACCCCTCCGGCCTGGTGCCCTTCCTCATCGACTGGAGCGGTACGGTCCACCCGTCCGCCTCGGGCCTGCCCGTGACGCCTCTGCTGGAGCTGACGGCGACCGTGCCCGACCCCGAGGAGCTCCGGCCGGTGCTGACGGTCCTCGGTACGGACCTGCCGCTCGCGAAGGGGCCGGCGGGTTTCTCGTTCACGCTGGACACGCCGAACGGGCCGGTGACCTTCAGCTGACGCCGGGCGGGGGTCCGGCTGCCCTCAGCAGCCGCAGCTGTCCCATCTCGGCCACGTTCTTCATCAGCTCGGCGTTGGCCCACGCGAGCAGGTCGGCGACGGTGCGACCGGCGTCGGGCGGCCAGGGGAAGGCGGCCGGTCGGTCGAGATCGGCATCGGTGAGCACGTCCACGGCCGCCGTCCACTGCTCGCGCACCTCGCGCAGCCAGGCGACGGCCGGCTCCCCCGGCCCGGGCCAGCGGACGTCGGCCCGCTCGCGGGGCGTGCGGCCGTGCAGGTGGTCGGTGGCGACGCCGAGCCACCAGCCGAGGTGCCAGCTCACCCAGCCGAGGGTGGGGACGGGAACGGGCTCGGGTTCGTTGTCCGCCCAGTCGGGCCGCCATCCGCCCGCGCCGTCGGGATGGAGGGTCCAGCAACGGGTGGCGGGCTCCCAGAGGAAGTCCTCCGGGCGCAGCCGCTCCAGGTGGTACTCGAAGAGCGCCCAGGTCACGTCGGTCTGGAGACGCAGCAGCTCACGGCGGCCACGGTCGGTGGGGGAACGCATCGGACCACCCTGGCACGGGCCCACGCCCTCCGGGGAACGGTTTTCCGCGCGCGTTCCCCTCCCCTCCCCTTCCCGTTCCCTTTCGTGGCGTTCCCTTCCGGGGACCGTTTCCTCTGCCGGCGTTGCCCTTCCCGGCGTTTCCTTCCGTTTCCGTGTCCGTTTCCTTCAAGACCGGCCATCCGGCTGCCGCCTACGGTGGCCACATGAGTCCACGTTTCGATGCCATCGGTCTGGTCGTCTCCGACATGGCCGCCTCCGTCGTCTTCTACCGCCGGCTCGGCTTCGCGTTCCCCGAGGGAGCGGAGCGGGGGCCGCACGCCGAGGCCGGACTCCCGGGCGGGTTGCGGCTGTTGCTGGACACCGAGGAATCCGTGCGGTCGTTCCACCCGGGCTGGCAGCCGCCCACCGGCGGCGGCCGGTCCTCACTCGCCCTGCGCTGCGCGAACCCCGCCGAGGTGGACGCGGTGTTCGAGGATCTGGTCAGCGCCGGCTGCCGGGGCGAGCTCAAGCCCTGGGACGCCTTCTGGGGGCAGCGGTACGCCGTCGTGCTCGACCCGGACGGCAACGGGGTCGACCTGTACGCGCCACTGGCGCAGTAGTTCGGTGAGCGTCCGCCCGGTGAAGTCCCTGACCTCCCGCGCGAGATGGGCCTGGTCGGCATAGCCCGCGCGGGCTGCCGTCGCGGCGTACGGGACGCCCGTCCGGGCCAGCGCGAGGGCGCGCCGCAGGCGCAGGATGCGGGCGAGGGTCTTGGGGCCGTAGCCGAAGGCGGTGAGCGAGCGGCGGTGCAACTGGCGTGCTCCGAGGCCCAGTTCGTCGGCGGTGGTGGCGACGGGGCGGCCCTCGGCGAGGGCGGCGACCAGTCGGCGCAGTGCGGGGTCGGGTGGGGCCGCCCGGTGCAGGGCCAGGTCTTCCAGCCCGGCCGCCGGGTCGGGCGCGGCCTCGACGCGGGCGCACAGCCGCCGCACCTCCGAGGCCGGCCACAGGTCGCTCAACTCCACGCGCCGGTCACGCAGTTCGTGAGCCGGGACGCCGAGGAGGGCGGGCGCGGTGCCGGGATAGAGGCGGATGCCCGCCCAGGGCGCGGGCCGGCCGTCGGGGAGGTGGGCGTGGGTGTCGGGTCCGGCGACCAGGAGGCGGCCCTCGTTCCACAGCAGGTCCATGCAGCCGTCGGGCAGCACGGGCCGTACGCCGCCGCCCGAGGGGGTGGCGGTCCACACCACGGCGCCGGCCAGTCGGGAGGGCCGTTCCCGGTACATGTCACACCGCCCGTGTCCGGTGTTCCTGGGGGCTGACGCCGTACACCCGTTTGAAGGCGTTGGCCGGGGCGAAGGGGCTGCCGCAGCCGACCTGGCGGGCGATGGCGTCGAGGGTGTCGTCGGTGGTGCGCAGCAGGTCGGCGGCGAGGGCGAGGCGCCGGCCGGTGAGGTAGGTCATCGGGGGCTCGCCGACGAGGTCGGTGAAGCGGCGGGCGAGGCCGGCCCGGGAGACGCCCGCCTTGGCGGCGAGGGAGGCCACGGTCCAGGGATGCGCCGGGTCGTCCTGCACGAGGCGCAGGACGCGGCCCACGACCAGGTCGGCGAGCGCCCGGTACCAGGCGGGGGCCTCGGCGCCGGGGCGGGAGAACCAGGCCCGCAGGGCGGCGATGACCAGCAGGTCCAGCAGGCGGTCCAGGGCGGCCTCCTGGCCGGGTTCGTCGCGGGCGACCTCCTCCATGGACAGCGGGGTGAGCGGGCACTGCCACACGTCGGCGGTGAGCGTCAGCAGCGGGGGCAGGGCGTCCAGCAGCCGGCCGCTGATCCCGCCCTCCATCAGGTACGTCCCGATCAGGACGACGGTGGAGCCGTCGAGGCGGTCGCCCCAGGCGCGCACGCCCGGGTCCATGGAGCCGTTGAGGGAGCGGCCGTCGGGGCAGGCGCACCGGCCGCCCGGCAGGATCAGGGCCTGCGGGGGTGTGGCGGGGTCGTCGGCGCAGGTGTAGGCGCCGGGGCCGCGGGCGATGGCGAGGTCGCCCGCCGCGAGCCGGATCCGTTCGCCCTCGTCGGGGACGACCCACCCCTCGCCGCGCACCATCGGCATCACCGTCAGCGGCGTGCGGTCCTCCACCCGCACCGCCCACGGCGGGTCGAAGCACGCACGGATCATGAGGGCGCCACGTGCGCGTGGGCCCTCCGGCAGGCCTGCGAGAGCGTCCATGCCGTCAGCGTAGACGCGCGCTGAGGGGTCCTTGCACGGTGAGCGCCTGATCAGGCCGCGTGGTCCGGTGCCGTGCACCGCAAGGCGCCGGAGAGTCTTTGCAACGGAGCTACCAGGGCTTTCCGGCGACGCGGCGAGGTGCGGTGCCGGGCCGCGCGGCCCAGGCGGGCACCGTGCAAGGACCCCTCAAGGGAATGAGCCGTTCAGCGACGGGCCCGTGCCGCGTGCGGCAGTTGACTGAGGGCATGACACCGAACACGGCGCGGAACATGACGGTGGTGGTGACCGGCGCGGCCGGTCGTACGGGCGGGCGCGTGGCGCTCGCCGCGCGGGCGGCCGGGCTCACCGTGCGGGCGGCGTCGCGGGGGACGGGCTTCGCCTGGGGGGAGCAGCAGTCGTGGGCGGGGGCGCTGCGCGGTGCGGACGCGGCGTAAGGAGCTCCTCGAACAGGCCGTGACGCGCGGCTCACGGACGGTGTGCGGGAGGTCCTGGGCCGGGACCCGCGCGGCTTCGCCGCGTTCGCGAAGGAGGCCGCGGCGGCGGGCACATCGGGCTGACGGTCTGACCGGCAACCCAGGCGCTCCGGCCGGTCGGAGGGCCCACGGGCCGACGCCCGGCCGCCACGCAGGGGCTTCGCCCATGCCCCCGGCCGCGCCCGGTCGCCACGCAGGGGCTTCACCCCGGGCCCCGGCCGAGCCCGGCCGCTCCGGAGGCACTCCGCCCCGGAGGTCCTCCGTCCCGGGCCGCCCGCCGGACCGGCCCGGCCTCGGCCGGCCCCTTCACCCGAGAGCCCCCAGACGGGCACCCGCCGAGATCTCCTCCCCCCGGTGGGAGCCGGCCCGCCGCTACTTCTCGGGGTCCGACGGCTCCTCCCCCGGCCCGCCGCCCTTCGGGGAGGCCTTCGCATGGGTGCGCAGGCGGCCCGTGACGTCCTCCGGGGGGAGGAACCGCGACCAGCGTTCGGGGAACTCGGAGGGCATGTCGGGGTCGTCGGGGTCCTCGTGGACGCGGGCGGCGGCCATGCGGGCCACGTACTCGGCGGCTTCCTCCTCGCGCAGCCGTTCGTTGGCGGCGCGGGCGGCGGCGGTCGCGGCGGCCGGCCAGACCCGGTCGATCGCGGCGTTCACGGCGGCGCCGACGAGGACGGCGAACGCGGACACGCCGATCCACAGCAGCACCGCGACGGCGGCGGCGAGGGAGCCGTAGATGGTGGCGCCCTCGATGGTGCTCTGGAGGTAGATGCGCAGCAGGAAGCTGCCGAGCACCCACATCGCGAGGGCGACGAGCGCGCCGGGCACGTCCTCGATCCACGGGGAGCGCACGGGCACGGACACGTGGTAGAGGGTGGTGAGGAAGGCGATCGACAGGACGATCACGACCGGCCAGTACAGGACCTGCACGACGGTCGCCGACCAGGGCACGATCCGCACGACGGCGTCCGGCCCGGCCACCATCAGCGGCAGTGCGACCGAACCGATCAGCAGCGCCGCGATGAACAGCAGGAACGCCA
The DNA here is from genome assembly GCF_055573695.1 of Streptomyces sp. NPDC030143. Classification (NCBI taxonomy): domain Bacteria; kingdom Bacillati; phylum Actinomycetota; class Actinomycetes; order Kitasatosporales; family Streptomycetaceae; genus Streptomyces; species Streptomyces sp. NPDC030143. Next base: position 195,447 of record NZ_JBVIAY010000002.1, on the reverse strand, counting down.
CCAGCCGGGTCTTGACGATGCCCCGGACGCCGTCGAGGCCGTACATGACGGTGATGGTGTCGATGAAGACGTTCACCGCGCGCGAGCCGGACCACAGGGCGAACAGGAAACCTATCGAGATGACGTCGGGGCGGCCGCCCTGCATGACGTCGTCCAGGATCGGCTGGGCGATCTGGGCGACGCCCTTGTCGGACAGGACGGTGCGGGAGGCGTCGAGGAGGTTGGCCTCCAGGCTGGAGATGGTGTCGGTGCCCGTCCAGTCGTCGACATAGCCGAGCAGGCCGATGAGGCTGAGCAGCAGCGGCGGCACGGACAGCAGGGTGAAGAAGGCGGCCTCGGCGGCCAGGCCGAGGATGCGGTACTCGATGCAGGAGTTGACGGTGTCCTTGAGCAGCAGCCAGGCCGTCCTGCGCTTGGAGACGTTCCGGTAGAGGGCACGCGCGCGGTGGAGACGCCCGGTGAGGGCCTCGGGGTGCTCGGGGGACTGACTTGCTGGCTGCACGCCCTAAAGGTATCCGCCGTTCGGGGCTGCACTCACCTCCGGTGGGACGGCGTCGCACGCTCGGTGAGCGCCACGTGCGGCCGGATCGGTCATGTCCGCGGTACCCGGGGGTACGTTCGCGGTATGGCAGGCAGCACGCACACCGTGACCAACCAGCCCCCGCCCCTCCTCGGGTACGACGTCTACGGCGCGGACCGGGCGCTCGTGGCGGCCGTGGAACGCCACCTCGATCCGGGACTGCTCGACGAGGCGCGCGGTGAGCTGTCCGCACTGGGCAGGGCCGCGGGGTCGGCGCAGCTCCAGGAGTGGGCGATCCAGGCCGACGAGAACCCGCCGCGGCTGCGCACCCACGACCGCTACGGGCACCGGATCGACGAGGTGGACTTCCATCCGGCCTGGCACCGGCTGCTGGGCAAGGGGGTGGGGGCCAACCTGACGGCGGCCTGGGCGCGGCCGGGCGGGCATGTGCGGCGGGCGGCGGGGTTCGTGGTGTGGACGCAGGTCGAGGCGGGCAACTGCTGTCCGCTGTCGATGACGCACGCGGCGGTGCCCGCCCTGCGCACGGATCCGGCGCTGGCGGCCGAGTGGGAGCCCCGGCTGACGTCGACGATCTACGAACGGGAGCTGCGGCCCGCCCGGGAGAAGGCGGGGGCGCTGTTCGGGATGGCGATGACGGAGAAGCAGGGCGGCAGCGACGTCCGGTCGAACACGACGTGGGCGCGGCCGCTCGCCGAGGACGGGGCGTACGAGCTGACCGGGCACAAGTGGTTCTGCTCGGCGCCGATGTCGGACGGCTTCCTGGTGCTGGCGCGCACCGGGGAGGGGCCGACCTGCTTCCTGGTGCCGCGGGTGCTGGAGGACGGCACGCGCAACGTCTTCCGGCTCCAGCGGCTGAAGGACAAACTGGGCAACCGGTCGAACGCCTCGGCCGAGGTGGAGTTCGACGGGACGTGGGCGCGCCGGGTCGGGGAGGAGGGGCGCGGGGTGCGCACCATCATCGGCATGGTCGCGGCGACCCGGCTTGACTGTGTGCTGGGGTCGGCGGGGCTGATGCGGGCGGCCGTCGCGCAGGCGGTTCACCACTGCGCCCACCGGGAGGCGTTCGGCGGGAAGCTCCTCGACAAGCCGTTGATGCGCAATGTCCTGGCCGATCTGGCGCTGGAGTCGGAGGCGGCGACGACGCTGGGACTGCGGCTCGCGGCGGCCTACGACGACGGCGGCGAGCAGGAGCGGGCGCTGCTGCGGATCGCGGTGCCGGCCGCGAAGTACTGGGTGACCAAGCGCTGTGCGCCGGTGACGGTGGAGGCGGCGGAGTGCCTGGGCGGCAACGGGTACGTGGAGGAGTCGGGGATGCCCCGGCTGGTGCGCGAGTCGCCGCTGAACTCGGTGTGGGAGGGCGCGGGAAACGTCCAGGCGCTGGATGTGCTGAGGGCGTTGCGGAGGGAGCCGCAGGCGCTGGACGCCTATCTGCGGGAGGTGGGGCGGGCGCGGGGTGCCGATCACCGGCTGGACGCGGCGATCAAGGACCTGTTGACCGACCTGGCCGACCTGGACGGTGCCGAGGCCCGGGCGCGGCGGCTGGCGGAGCGGTTCGCACTGGTGCTCCAGGGTGCACTGCTCGTGCGGTTCGCGCCGCCGGAGGTGGCGGACGCGTTCTGTGCGTCGCGGCTGGGCGGCGACAGTGGCGCGGCCTTCGGGACGCTGCCGCACACCCTGGCCCTGGGGACGCTGGTCGAGCGGGCCCGTCCCCTGGCCTGACCTGCGGGAACAGGTGCGGGGGTGGTGCTGCGCCGACACGGCACCACCCCCGCGGGGTTGGCCCTGCGAGGCCAGGAAACGCCGCTCGGGACGGCGTGCCACAAGTCTCGGACAGGCCGTGGATGTTGACCAGGGTTGCAAGGGGTTGCAACGTGGTGGGTCCGGGTGACCGGACTGTGTCCCTCCGTCACGGTCGGACGGCAAGATGGGGACCTCCAGTAAGACCGGAAACAGTCGGCGCAGCCACTTGACATCCGGTCCTTTGCCTGTGTGCTCACCGGGAGGCCCCTGTGGCGAAGTCGCCGATGAACGTGGAGCGGCTGGCGGCTGTCGACGCCGCGCGGGCGGCGCGGGTGCTCAGCGAGGTGCGTGAGGCCCGGCTCGCGGGCCGGCGGGCGCGGGTGGCGCCGCGGCCGGTGATCGAGCAGTCGTGGGAGCGGATGCTGCGCAGCGGGGTCGATCCGGAGCACGACTTCCGGGCGGGCGTGCTGCCGGAGGAGGAGGTGCGGCGGCGGCGGGAGGAGTCGCCGCTGCGGGACGTGCTGCCGGTGCTGCGCGAGGGGCTGCTGTCGGTCGCGGACGTCGCCCACCACATCATGGTGGTCGCCGACGAGGAGGGCCGGGTGCTGTGGCGGGAGGGCTGTTCGCCGGTGCTGCGCAAGGCCGACGGGCTGGGTTTCGAACTGGGCGCGGACTGGCGGGAGGACGTCGTCGGTACCAACGGGGTGGGCACCCCGGCGGTGGTGCGCCGGCCGGTGCAGGTGTTCGCCGCGGAGCATTTCGTGCGCTCGCACGCGGCCTGGACGTGTGCGGGCGCCCCGATCACCGATCCGCGCAACGGGCGGCTGCTGGGTGTGGTGGACGTGAGCGGGCCGCTGGAGACGATGCACCCGGCGACCCTCGCCTGGGTCGACTCGGTGGCGAAGCTGGCGGAGGCGCGGCTGCGGGAGATGCACCTGGGGTCGCTGGAGCGGCTGCGGGCGGTGGCGGCGCCGGTGCTGGCCCGGCTGGGCGGCCGGGCGGCGGTGGTGGACGGGGACGGGTGGACGGCGGCGGTGAGTGGGATGCCGTACGCGAACCGGATCGCGCTGCCCAAGTCGCCCGCGCCGGGGCGTCGGTGGATGCCGGGGTTCGGGCTGTGCTCGTTGGAGCCGCTGGCCGGTGGCTGGTTGCTGCGGTCCGTCGACGGGGCCGTGGAGCCGCTGCCGTCCGGTGCGACGCGGATCGTGCTGGATCTGGCCCGGCCGCGCCGCTGGTCGGTGACGGTCGTCGGGGCGGCGGGCACGTGGTCGCACGAACTGAGTCCGCGGCACGCGGAGTTGCTGTATCTGCTGGCGGTGCGGCGGGGTGGTCGCAGCGCGGCGGGGCTCGCGGAGGACGTGTTCGGTGATCCGGCGCGGACGGTGACGGTACGGGCTGAGATGTCCCGGGTGCGGCGGTATCTCGGGGGACTCCTGGAACACCGGCCGTATCGTTTCTGCGAGGCCGCGGAGGTGGAGGTGCTCCTCCCGGACGACCCGAGGGACCTCCTGCCGCACTCCACCGCCCCCGCGGTGGCCACCGCGCGCACGTCGGATTCCGCACGACAGGCCCGGTAGGGGTCCTGGGGAGTTCTACCGCACATCGCCTTACGCCGGGGCGTCTTCCGTCCAAGTGCGGGGTCTTCGTCCGCAACAGGGGTGGACTGCCGTAGCATCCCCCTACGGGTCACCCCACCTGCTCCTCGATCAACGTACGGATCATCAGGCGCAGTTGGCCCGCCTCGGGAGGACGAATGAAGCAACGTGGCCGACATCGCCGACGCAGACGGGGCAGGGCTCTGCGGGGGTTCCTGACCGGAACGGCCCTCGCGCTCACCGCCGCCGCCACCATGATCAGCGCCTCCCAGGCGACCGTCCCGGACAGCCCCGGGCCGCTGAAGCCGCTCGCCTCCGCCGCCGGGGACGGGATGCGGCTGACGGAGGAGCCCGTGGCGCAGTCCGCCCTGGACCGGCTCGCGGCCACGATGGGCGCGCCGGTCGGCGTCGGCGAGGTGCTCGACGGAGCCGGGCGCACCCTGCGCGACGCGAGCGACTGCTCCGCCACGGAGCGTGCGGCGCTGCCCGTCTCCCCCGCGGCCGCCGCCGCCTACTGCTGGAACGCCGACGACACCGCGGGCTGGCAGCCAGGCGCGGTCACCACCTCCGGCGACGCGGACGACGACGGGCTGTGGGGCCGGCACCGGGTGATCCTGTCCGCCTGGTCCCGCAGCGGCGGCCCGGCCGCCGACCGGGGCCTCGCCCGGATCGCCTTCGTCGACGCGGGCGAGGCCGGCCGGCCCGCCTACACCTGGGCGCTGCTCGCCGTCCCGGTCGACGGCGGACGGGATTACCGCGGGCTGGTCTCCCGCGTCTCCGGCATGGTCTGGTACCAGGACAAGCTGCTGGTCACCGCGGGCGACGGAGACCGGACCGCGCTGTACGTGTACGACGTGAACCGGATCCAGCGCGCCACCGTCGCCGGGGAGGCGGTCGGCCGGGTGCCCGGCGGCTGGTCGGCGAACGGCAACCGGTACGTCCTGCCGGCCGTCGCCGCCTACCGGCTCGCCGACGGCGCGGACGGCCCGCGTCCCACCGCCCTCTCCCTCGATCGCAGCACCGCGCCGGACAGCCTGGTCGCCGCGGAGTGGACCCTCGACGACGGCGGGCGCGGCGCCCGTCTGTGGCGGTACGCCTTCGACACCGGCACCGGCCGGGCCGGTCTGCTCGCGGGCGGCGGCAGCGGGCCGGTGGCGCCGACGGAGGCGTTCACGACGAAGGCGACCGGGGTGCGCGGGGTGCTGGCGTACCGGGGCGGCTGGTACCTGACGCGGGCCGCGGACCGGCACAGCGGGCACGGGACGCTGTGGCGCCAGGACGCGCAGGGGGCCCGGCCTTCGGTGTGCGGGGCGGACGACGCGCACGCCTGCTGGAGCGGACGCACGGAGTCCCTGTCCTACTGGGAGGCGACCGGCGAGCTGTGGACCCAGTCGGGCCGGATGCTCTTCGCGCTGCCGCTGGCCTCCGTCGACAGATCGACGGAGTAGATGATTCCCTGACGGGCATGACCAACATCCCCGTGACCACCTGGTCCCTGGAGCAGACCGCGCCGAGTGACCTCCTGCCGGCCGCCGCCCCCGAGGGCGACGTCCGCATCGCCCGCTCCGAGGTGCCCTCGCCCGAGTTCAGCCGCTTCCTGTACGCGTCGGTCGGCGGGGACATCCGCTGGATCGACCGGCTGGGCTGGTCGTACGCGCGGTGGAGGGAGTACCTGGCCCGGCCGGGCGTGGAGACGTGGGTCGCCTACGACCGGGGCACCCCGGCGGGGTACGTGGAGTTCGAGCCGCAGGACGACGGCGTCGTGGAGATCGCCTACTTCGGGCTGATCCCTGCCTTCCGCGGCCGGCGCATCGGCGGGCATCTGCTGTCGCACGGCACCGCCCGCGCCTGGGACCTCGCGGACCGCTGGCCGGGGCTGGCGCGGACGAAGCGGGTGTGGCTGCACACATGCAGCCTGGACGGCGAGCACGCGATGGACAACTACCAGCGCCGGGGCTTCAAGCTGTTCGACACCAAGGTCGAGGAGAGGCCCAAGGTGACCGCCCCGGGCCCCTGGCCGGGCGCATAGCCGGTCTGACCTGCACCGACAAGAGGGTTCGCGCACCATGTGACCGACAACACCCTCGTCTCGCATCTCGGGACAAGGGTGTCCGCATCGCGGACGAAGCTGGACTGTGTCCAGATCGCCGTGCCACGCTTCCGTCATGTCTGGAACTGGGATTGCCTTGGTGAGTCGGCGGCACGTCGACCTCGGCCGCATGTCCAGCGCCATCTGTCCGGCGAGCTGACGAGCCGCAGCACCGCCGACAGCCCGCTCCAGATCTCCCCGCCTGCGCAAGGACGCGCACGCCTGCCTCCATGCGCCCACACGCGCAGGTCAGTGACGCTTTCCGCCTGTCCCGAAGGACGTATTCACCATGGCCGCCACCCCGCAGAACCCTGCCGCCTCCGCGCCCCGCCGCAAGGTGAGCCGTCACCGCGGTGAGGGTCAGTGGGCCGCGGGTCACTTCACCCCGCTCAACGGCAACGAACAGTTCAAGAAGGACGACGACGGTCTCAATGTGCGGACACGCATTGAGACGATCTACGCGAAGCGTGGCTTCGACTCGATCGACCCCAACGACCTGCGCGGCCGGATGCGCTGGTGGGGCCTGTACACCCAGCGCAAGCCCGGGATCGACGGCGGCAAGACCGCGGTCCTGGAGCCGGAGGAGCTGGACGACGAGTACTTCATGCTGCGGGTACGCATCGACGGCGGCCGTCTCACCACGCAGCAGCTGCGGGTGATCGGTGAGATCTCGCAGGAGTTCGCCCGCGGCACCGCGGACATCACCGACCGGCAGAACGTCCAGTACCACTGGATCCGCATCGAGGACGTGCCCGAGATCTGGAACCGCCTGGAGGCGGTCGGCCTGTCCACCACCGAGGCCTGCGGCGACACGCCCCGTGTGATCATCGGATCGCCGGTGGCCGGCATCGCCGAGGACGAGATCATCGACGGCTCCCCCGCCATCGAGGAGATCCAGCGCCGGATCATCGGCAACAAGGAGTTCTCCAACCTGCCCCGCAAGTTCAAGTCCGCGATCTCCGGCTCGCCGCTGCTGGACGTGGCGCACGAGATCAACGACGTCGCCTTCGTCGGCGTGAACCACCCCGAGCACGGCCCCGGCTTCGACCTGTGGGTCGGCGGCGGTCTGTCCACCAACCCCAAGATCGGCGTCCGGCTCGGCGCCTGGGTCCCGCTGGACGAGGTCCCCGAGGTCTTCGAGGGCGTCATCTCGATCTTCCGCGACTACGGCTACCGCCGGCTGCGCACCCGCGCCCGGCTGAAGTTCCTGGTCGCCGACTGGGGCGCGGAGAAGTTCCGGAAGGTCCTGGAGGACGAGTACCTGCGGCGCGAGCTGGTCGACGGCCCGGCCCCGGAGCAGCCGGTCGCCCGCTGGCGCGACCACGTCGGCGTGCACCGGCAGAAGGACGGCCGTTTCTACGTCGGTTTCGCCCCGCGCGTCGGCCGCGTCGACGGCGCCACCCTGTCGAAGATCGCCGACCTGGCCGAGGCACACGGCTCCGGCCGGGTCCGCACCACCGTCGAGCAGAAGATGATCGTGCTCGACGTCGAGGAGGCGCAGGTCACGTCGCTGGTCGAGGCGCTGGAGGCGCTGGACCTGACCGCCGAGCCCTCCCCCTTCCGGCGCGGCACGATGGCCTGCACCGGCATCGAGTACTGCAAGCTCGCCATCGTCGAGACCAAGCAGCGCGGCATCTCCCTCATCGACGAACTCGAGCGCCGCATCCCCGACTTCGACGAGCCGATCACCATCAACATCAACGGCTGCCCGAACGCCTGCGCCCGTATCCAGGTCGCGGACATCGGTCTCAAGGGCCAGCTGGTCCTCGACGACCGGGGCGAGCAGGTCGAGGGCTACCAGGTGCACCTGGGCGGCGCGCTCGGACTGGACGCCGGCTTCGGCCGCAAGGTGCGCGGCCTGAAGGTCACGGCCGCGGAGCTGCCCGACTACGTCGAGCGGGTCCTGAAGCGGTTCCAGGCCGAACGCGAGGACGGCGAGCGGTTCGCCACCTGGGCGGCCCGTGCCGGCGAGGAGGCCCTGTCATGAGCGAGCGGGCCGCCCCCTTCTACTGCCCCTACTGCGGCGACGAGGACCTGCGTCCCCACGAGCAGGGCCACGGCGCCTGGGAATGCGCGGCGTGCAACCGCGCATTCCAGCTGAAGTTCCTCGGGCTGCTCGCCCGGGGTGTTCAGCGAGCCGACAACGGAGGGGACCTGATATGACGACGGCCCAGGAGCGTACGGACGAGGAACTGAAGGCACTCGCCGAGCAGGCGGGCCGTGACCTGGAGGACTCCTCCGCGCTGGAGACCCTCCAGTGGGCGGTCGACACCTTCGGCGCGGGGTTCTGCGTCACCTCCTCCATGGAGGACGCGGTGGTCGCCCATCTGGCGTCCCGCGTGCTCAAGGGCGTGGACGTGGTGTTCCTCGACACCGGCTACCACTTCCCGGAGACCATCGGCACCCGGGACGCGGTCGAGGCCGTGATGGACGTCAACGTCATCACGCTCACCCCGCGGCAGACGGTCGCCGAGCAGGACGCCCGGTACGGGCCGAAGCTGCACGACCGCGACCCCGACCTGTGCTGCAGGCTCCGCAAGGTGCAGCCCCTGGAGGAGGGTCTGAAGGGCTACCGGGCGTGGGCGACCGGACTGCGCCGCGACGAGTCCCCCACCCGGGCGAACACCCCCGTCGTCGGCTGGGACGACAAGCGGCGTAAGGTCAAGATCTCCCCCATCGCCCGCTGGACGCAGGACGACGTGGACGCCTACGTCGCCGAGCACGGCGTCCTGACCAACCCGCTGCTGATGGACGGTTACGCCTCCGTCGGCTGCGCCCCCTGCACCCGCCGCGTCCTGGAGGGCGAGGACGCGCGCGCCGGCCGCTGGGCCGGCCGCGCGAAGACCGAGTGCGGGCTGCACGGATGACCACCTCCCCACAGAAGCAGGAGAACCACGTGACGACCGGAGCCACCGTCTGGCTCACGGGTCTGCCGAGTGCCGGCAAGACCACCATCGCGTACGAGCTGGCCGGCCGGCTGCGCGAGGAGGGCCACCTCGTCGAGGTGCTCGACGGCGACGAGATCCGCGAGTTCATCTCGGCGGGCCTCGGCTTCAGCCGCGAGGACCGGCACACCAACGTCCAGCGCATCGGCTTCGTCGCCGAGCTCCTCGCCCGCAACGGCGTGAAGGCGCTGGTGCCGGTGATCGCGCCGTACGGCGACAGCCGTGACGCCGTGCGCAAGCGGCACGAGACGAACGGGACGGCGTACCTGGAGGTGCATGTGGCCACCCCGGTCGAGGTGTGCAGCGAGCGGGACGTGAAGGGCCTGTACGCCAAGCAGGCGGCGGGCGAGCTGACCGGGCTCACCGGGGTCGACGACCCCTACGAGGCGCCCGAGTCACCGGATCTGCGGATCGAGTCGCAGAACCAGACCGTGCAGGAGTCCGCGGCGGTGCTGCATGCGCTGCTCAGCGAAAGGGGACTGGTGTGACGACCGTCGTCAGGTCCGAGGAGGGCACGGCGGCCCCGTACGCCCTGAGCCACCTGGACGCGCTCGAGTCCGAGGCGGTGCACATCTTCCGCGAGGTGGCGGGCGAGTTCGAGAACCCGGTGATCCTGTTCTCCGGCGGCAAGGACTCGATCGTCATGCTGCACCTGGCGCTGAAGGCGTTCACGCCGGCGCCGGTGCCGTTCACGCTGCTGCACGTGGACACCGGGCACAACTTCCCCGAGGTGATCGACTACCGCGACCGTACGGTGGAGCGGCACAACCTGCGGCTGCACGTGGCCTCGGTGCAGGATTACATCGACCGGGGTGTGCTCAAGGAGCGCCCGGACGGCACCCGCAACCCGCTGCAGACGCTGCCGCTGACGGAGAAGATCCAGGGCGAGCGGTTCGACGCCGTGTTCGGCGGCGGACGCCGCGACGAGGAGAAGGCCCGCGCGAAGGAGCGGGTGTTCTCCCTGCGGGACGAGTTCTCGCAGTGGGACCCGCGCCGCCAGCGCCCCGAGCTGTGGAACCTGTACAACGGCCGGCACGCGCCCGGTGAGCACGTCCGCGTGTTCCCGCTGTCCAACTGGACCGAGCTGGACGTGTGGCAGTACATCGCCCGGGAGGGCATCGAGCTGCCGCAGATCTACTTCGCGCACGAGCGCGAGGTGTTCCGGCGGGCCGGGATGTGGCTGACGGCCGGCGAGTGGGGCGGGCCCAAGGACGGCGAGACCGTCGAGAAGCGCCTCGTGCGCTACCGGACCGTCGGTGACATGTCCTGCACCGGTGCCGTCGACTCCGACGCGACCACCCTGGACGCCGTCATCGCCGAGATCGCCGCGTCCCGGCTGACCGAGCGCGGCGCCACGCGCGCCGACGACAAGCTCTCCGAGGCCGCGATGGAAGACCGCAAGCGCGAGGGATACTTCTAGGCATGAGCACGACCACGACCGAGGAACTCTCGGCCACGACCCTGCTGCGGTTCGCCACCGCCGGCTCCGTCGACGACGGCAAGTCCACGCTCGTCGGGCGGCTGCTGCACGACTCCAAGTCGATCCTCACCGACCAGTTGGAGGCCGTGGAGCGCGCCTCGGCCGGCCGGGGCGCGGAGGGCCCGGACCTCGCGCTGCTCACGGACGGTCTGCGGGCCGAGCGCGAGCAGGGCATCACCATCGACGTGGCCTACCGCTACTTCGCCACGCCCCGGCGCCGGTTCATCCTGGCCGACACCCCGGGACACGTGCAGTACACGCGGAACATGGTCACCGGTGCCTCCACGGCCGAGCTGACGGTGATCCTGGTCGACGCCCGCAACGGCGTCGTCGAGCAGACCCGCCGGCACGCCGCGATCGCCGCGCTGCTGCGCGTGCCGCACGTCGTGCTCGCCGTGAACAAGATGGACCTGGTCGACTACCGGGAGTCCGTGTTCGCCGCGATCGCCGAGGAGTTCACGGCGTACGCGACCGAGCTGGGCGTCCCCGACGTCACCGCCATCCCGATCTCGGCGCTCACCGGGGACAACGTCGTGGACCCCTCGGCCACCATGGACTGGTACGGCGGCCCGACCGTGCTGGAGCACCTGGAGACCGTCCCGGTCAGCCATGACCTGGCGCACTGCCACGCGCGGCTGCCGGTGCAGTACGTGATCCGCCCGCAGACCGCCGAGCACCCCGACTACCGCGGCTACGCGGGCCAGATCGCCGCCGGCACCTTCCGCGTCGGCGAGGCGGTCACCGTCCTGCCGTCCGGGCGGACGACGACGATCGCCGGGATCGACCTGCTGGGCGAGCCGGTCGACGTGGCGTGGACGACGCAGTCGGTGACCGTGCTGCTCGCCGACGACCTCGACGTCTCGCGCGGCGACCTGATCGTGCCGAGCAAGGACGCCCCGGCCACCACGCAGGACGTCGAGGCCACCGTGTGCCACGTCGCCGACCAGCCGCTGACGGTCGGGCACCGGGTGCTGCTCAAGCACGGCACCCGCACGGTCAAGGCGATCGTCAAGGACATCCCGTCCCGTCTCACGCTCGACGACCTGTCCCTGCACCCGCACCCGGGGCGGCTCGTCGCCAACGACATCGGCCGGGTGAAGATCCGCACCGCGGAGCCGCTCCCCCTCGACTCCTACGCCGACTCGCGCCGCACGGGCTCGTTCATCCTGATCGACCCGGGTGACGGCACCACGCTCACCGCGGGCATGGTCGGCGAGTCGTTCGCCGCCCCGGAGCCGGTCAAGGACCACTCCGAGGACGACGGGTGGGACTTCTGAGCATGAACAGCACCGACTTCTACTCCATGTTCGCCAAGGAGGGCGGCCGCGTCGGCAGCGGTGCCCTCGGCAGCGGGCAGGGCGGGGTGGCGCGATGTGCGCGGTGACGTACGCGCACTGCCTGCGCGCCCTCACCCCCCACCCGACGTCCCGGAAGCGACGAAGACCCCTGCCGAACTCCCGGCCACGACCTGAGAGACCGTGACCGCCGGGCCAACGAGAGGAACACCTCCCGTGCCTGCCAAGAGCTCCGTTCTTCGCCGCGGCATCGCCGCCGCAGCCGCTCTTCCCCTTCTCACCCTCGCCGCCTGCGGATACGGCTCCCAGGCCGAGGACACCCCGTCCGCGCAGAAGGTCGCCGCCGGAGCGGCGAAGATCGACGGACTCGACTCCGTCAAGATCGGTTACTTCGGCAACCTGACCCACGGGACCGCCCTCGTCGGCGTGAACAAGGGCTTCTTCCAGAAGGCGCTCGGCGGGACCGAGGCGTCGTACCAGGTCTTCAACGCCGGTCCCTCCGAGATCGAGGCGCTGAACTCGGGGTCCATCGACATCGGCTGGATCGGCCCGTCCCCGGCGATCAACGGCTACACGAAGTCCGCGGGCAAGAACCTGCGGATCATCGGCGGTTCGGCGTCCGGCGGCGTGAAGTTCGTCGTCGACCCGGACAAGATCAAGACCGTGGCCGACGTCAAGGGCAAGCGGATCGCCACCCCGCAGCTCGGCAACACGCAGGACGTGGCGCTGCTCAACTGGATCTCCGAGCAGGGCTGGAAGGTCGACGCGGAGAGCGGCAAGGGCGACGTGTCCGTCGTCCGCACCGACAACAAGGTGACCCCGGACGCCTACAAGTCCGGCTCCATCGACGGCGCCTGGGTGCCGGAGCCGACCGCGTCGAAGCTGGTCGCCGAGGGCGCGAAGGTGCTGCTGGACGAGGCGGACCTGTGGCCCGACAAGAAGTTCGTGATCACGAACATCATCGTGTCGCAGAAGTTCCTCGCGGAGCACCCGAAGGCCGTCGAGGCCGTGCTGAAGGCGTCGGTCGACACCAACAAGTGGATCAACGCCAACCCGGACGCGGCGAAGGCGGCCGCCAACGCGCAGCTGAAGGCGGAAACCGGCAAGGCGCTGCCCGCGGACATCCTGGACCCGGCGTGGAAGTCCATCCGGTTCACCGACGACCCGCTGGCCTCCACCCTCGACGCCGAGGCCCGGCACGCCGTCAAGGCGGGTCTGCTCAAGCAGCCGGAGCTCGCCGGCATCTACGACCTCACGCTCCTGAACAAGGTGCTCGCGGCCGCGGGCGAACCCACCGTCGACGACGCCGGTCTCGGCGTCAAGTAAGCCCGAGTCCGAGAGTTCCCAGGAGGTGACGACCATGGCAACCGCCCTCGCCAAGGCCGACGACGCCACCGCGTCGGCCGAGTACGCCGCCCGTATCGAGCACGTCTCGAAGACCTTCCCCGGGCCCGCCGGGCAGCAGCTCGTCCTGGACGACATCACGCTCGATGTCGCGCCGGGCGAGTTCGTCACCCTCCTGGGGGCCTCGGGCTGTGGCAAGTCCACGCTGCTGAACCTGGTGGCGGGGCTCGACGACCCCACCGCGGGCAGCATCACCACCGACGGGCGTCCCGCTCTGATGTTCCAGGAGCACGCCCTGTTCCCGTGGCTGACCGCGGGCAAGAACATCGAACTCGCCCTGAAACTGGGGGGAGTCGCGAAGAACGACCGGCGCGGGCGCGCCGAGGAGCTGCTCGAGCTGGTACGGCTGAAGGGCTCGTACGGCAAGCGGGTGCACGAGCTGTCCGGCGGTATGCGCCAGCGTGTGGCACTGGCTCGGGCGCTCGCCCAGGACGCCCGGCTGCTGCTGATGGACGAGCCGTTCGCGGCGCTCGACGCCATCACCCGGGACGTGCTGCACGACGAGCTGACCCGGATCTGGGAGGAGACCGGCCTGTCGGTCCTGTTCGTCACGCACAACGTGCGGGAGGCGGTGCGGCTCGCGCAGCGCGTCGTCCTGCTGTCCTCGCGGCCGGGCCGGATCGCCCGTGAGTGGGAGGTCGGCATTCCGCAGCCGCGTCGGATCGAGGACGCGCCCGTGGCCGAACTGTCCCTGGAGATCACCGAAGTCCTGCGTGGGGAGATCCGCCGTCATGGCCAGCATTGACACGAAGCCGCAGGACGCCTCTTCGTCGGGCAGGAACGAGCTCGCGGGTGTCGAGGCCGGTCTCGACGCGCTCGAGACGACCGTCACGGCCGGGACGTCCTTCCGGCAGACCTTCACCCGGAAGATCTTCCCGCCGATCGTGGCGATCGCGGTGGTCCTGGTGGTCTGGCAGTCGCTGATCTCCTTCGGCGTCGTCGACGACCCGACCAAGCTGCCCTCGCCGTCCGACGTGGGGGACGAGTTCCGGCAGGCCTGGCTGGAGGGCAAGCTCCTCGAGTACATCTGGACCAGCGTCTCGCGCGGTCTGCTGGGCTTCCTGATGGCGCTGGCCATCGGCACCCCGCTGGGTCTGATCGTGGCCCGGGTGAAGTTCGTGCGGGCGGCGATCGGCCCGATCCTGTCCGGTCTGCAGTCGCTGCCGTCGGTGGCGTGGGTGCCGCCGGCGGTGATCTGGCTGGGCCTGAACAACTCGATGATGTACGCGGTGATCCTGCTGGGCGCCGTCCCGTCCATCGCCAACGGTCTGGTCTCCGGCATCGACCAGGTGCCGCCGCTGTTCCTGCGGGCGGGCCGCACGATGGGCGCGACGGGTCTGAAGGGCGCCCGGTACATCGTGCTGCCGGCCGCGCTGCCCGGATACCTGGCGGGTCTGAAGCAGGGCTGGGCGTTCTCCTGGCGGTCGCTGATGGCCGCGGAGATCATCGCCTCCTCGCCCGATCTGGGCATCGGTCTGGGCGCGCTGCTGGAGAACGGCCGCAACGCCAGCTCCATGTCCATGGTGTTCGAGGCGATCGTCCTCATCCTGTTCGTCGGCATCGCCATCGATCTGCTGATCTTCAGCCCGCTGGAGCGGCGTGTGCTGCGCGGGCGCGGTCTGCTGGTGAAGAGCTGACGTCCGGTGCACAGCGAGCCCGTCCTCCTCGTCATCGCCCACGGCAGCCGTGACCCGCGGCATGCCGCGACCGTTCACGCCCTCGTCCGGCGGGTGCGGTCGCTGCGGCCGGGGCTGCGCGTGGAGACGGGCTTCCTGGACTTCAACGTCCCTTCCGTGCAGGGGGTGCTGGAGTCGCTGGCGGCGGAGGGCGTGCGGGACGTCGTGGCGCTCCCGCTGCTGCTGACCCGCGCGTTCCACGCGAAGGCGGACATCCCGGCGGTCCTGCGGAACGCGCCCCGACGGCTGCGGATCCGTCAGGCGGAGGTGCTGGGCCCGTCCCCGCTGCTGCTGTCGGCCCTGGAACGCCGACTGTACGAGGCGGGGCTGACGCCCGCCGACAGGTCCTCGACCGGGGTCGTCCTGGCCTCGGCGGGGTCCACCGACCCGGAGGCGATCGCAGTGATCGCTGATACCGCGCGGGAGTGGCGGCACACCGGTTGGTGCGCCGTGCGGCCTGCGTTCGCCTCCGCCGGTTCTCCCGCGGGGTTCGCGCGCACGCAGGACGTGGTGCGCGAGCTGCGCGCGCTGGGCTGTGCGACGGTGGCGGTCGCCCCGTACGTCCTGGCCCCCGGCTTCCTCCCGGACCGCATCGCCCGCGGTGCCGCCGAGGCGGACGTCCTCGCCGACGTCCTCGGCCCGGCGCCGGAGGTGGCCCGGGTGCTGCTGGAGCGGTACGACGGGGCGCGGAGACCGGTGCTCGCCGCCGTGGGCGCGTAGGTACCGTCGTCCCGGCCCGGCCCCCGCCGGCTATCGGCACAACGCGTCGCCGAGCGCGGTGCGGGCGTACCGGACCACCCGGCCGCTGCGGGTGCGGGTGAGCAGGCCGCCGTCGTAGAGGACCGCCAGGTGCTGGCTGACGGCACCCGGGGTGACGCGCAGACGGTGGGCGAGTTCGGTGGTGGAGGCCGGTTCCGCCAGCAGGAGCAGCAGCCGGGCGCGAGGGCGGCCGAGGAGTCGGGCGAGGGCGTCGTCGGTGACCGGCGGCGGTGTCTCGGAGAGGGTGGCCCGGCCGCGCGCCGGATACATGAGCACGGGCGGCCGTGAGGGGTCGATGAGGGGCTGGGCGCCCCGGGCGAAGAGGGTCGGCAGCAGCACCATGCCGCGGCCGGCGATGCTGACGTCGGCCCAGGGGGCCTGCACGTTGAAGTCCCGGGTGGACAGCCGCAGGCGGCTGCCGGTCCAGGTGAGCCGTCGGTCGAGGCCGGGCAGCAGCGCGCCCGCGCCCTGCTCGGCCAGCACACGTCCCCGGTGGGCGAGGTCGGCCTCCAGGATGCTCTGCGCCCGCGGCCACCAGTCCGCGGCCAGACAGGTGTGCCAGTAGGCGTCGACGCCGTCCGCGATCCTCGCGAGGAACGCGCCGGGGTCGGCGAGTCCCCGCGCCACGACGGGCGGCAGGGCGCTCTCGGTCCGGTAGGCGGCGCGGAAGTCGGCGACGACCACGTCGAGCGGGGTGGCGCGCACCCGGTCCAGTTGCTCGGCGAAGGCGGGGCGGGCGCGGTCGGGGCGCGGGGTGAGGAAGTCCGGGACCCACAGCCAGGGCGTGACCAGGGCGGTGAGCAGCTCGTGGTCGAGGGCGTCCAGGCGGGGGCGGATGCGCCGCAGCCAGGGGCGGTGGTGGGGGTAGCGGGCGGGGTCGTGCAGGGAGCGCAGGGAGAAGACCGCCTCCTGGAGCGGGGAGTACGCGAAGGAGGTGGTGGCGAGGTCGCCGACGGCGAAGCGGATCTCGATCATTCAGTGCCAGGCTAAATCAATGCCCGTGGGCTCCTGCCCCCGGTTGGCTGTCAGCATGACCACGACACCCACGGCGGGGCCGGTCACGCGCGCCTCCGGTCTGCTGCCCGCCGATCCCGTGCTGCGCCGCGCGTCGCTGCTGACGCTTCTCAACTCCTTCGGCAACGGACTCTACTTCCCCCTCGGCGTCCTGTACTTCACCCGGATCGTCGGCCTGGACGCGACCTCCGTCGGGCTGGGGATGACGGCGGCGGGGCTGGCCGGGGTGGCGGCGGGGGTGCCCGCGGGCCGGGCGGCGGACCGGTGGGGCGCGCGGCGCGTGGCGTCGCTGTTGTGGGCGGGCACGGGGTTCGCGACGGCCGGGTACGTGCTGGTCCAGTCGTACGCGGGGTTCCTCGTGGCGGTGGTGTGCGCGACGGGGCTGCAGATGGCCTCGCGCGGGGTGCAGGGCGCGCTGTACGCGGACGTGCTGCCCGCGGCGACCCGGGTGGAGGCGCGGGCGTATCTGCGGATGGTGACGAACGTCGGCATGGGCGTGGGCGGGGCGTTCGGGGCGATCGCCCTCCAACTGGACACCCGGGGCGCGTACGTGACGGTCATCGTGCTGAACGCGCTGTCGTTCGCGGGCCCCGCCCTGATGATCCCGGGCCTGCCCCTGGCCCGGCACGCCGTGGATCGCCACCCGCTCGCCGTCGGCGGTCCGGCCGGCGACCGGTGGCGGGCGGTGCGCGACCTGCCGTTCCTCGGGGTGACCGTGCTGAACGCCGTGCTGGTCGTGCAGTACACGCTCGCCGAGGTGGGTCTCCCGCTGTGGATCGTGGAGCGGACCGAGGCGCCGCGCTGGACGGCGGCCCTGCTGATGATCGTGAACTGCGCGCTGGTCGCGCTGCTCCAGGTGCCGGTGGCCCGCCGCTTCTCCAAGGTGCCCCAGGCCGTAGTGGCGATGAGGCTGTCCGGTCTGCTGCTCGCCGTCGCTTGCGCGGTGTACGCCCTCTCGGCGGGCCTGTCCCCGGTGTGGGCGGTCCTCGCCCTGACCGCCGGTGCCGTCGTGAACGTCCTCGCCGAGGTGCTGTCCGCGGCCGGCGGCTGGACCCTCGGCTACGCCCTCGCCGACGCCCGCGCCCACGGCGTCTACCAGGGTGTCTTCGGCGCGGGCATGTCGGCGGGGATGATGGCGGGCCCGGCGCTGGTCACGCTCACCGCGATCCGGCACGGCACGGTGGGCTGGGCGGTGCTCGGGGTGCTCTTCGCGGTGGCGGGGCTGGCGATGGGGCCGGTGGTGCGGCGGGCGGGGCGGGACGCATGGCGGGGCGAGGAGGACTGAGCGAGGGGAGGCCGTCCGGGGCGCCGCCCGGTCAGGGGCGGGCGACGCGATCGCCGCCGGGCCGCACGCACGCCTGCCCGGCGCCGATCCGCGCCACCCGTGGCGGATCACGGCTCGTTCAGCGGCCCGTCCGGGCTGGTCCTTCGACGGCCTCCCCGGGCTGCTCGTCCAACAGCCTGCCTCGGACTGCTCGTTCAGCGGCCGGCCGCGGACTGCTCGATCAGCGGCCCGCCCCGGGCTGCTCTGTCAGCGGCCCGCCCCGGGGCTACTCGTTCGACGGTCCGCCCGGGCGGCCAGGTGGGGGTTCCTTCCGCTCGTCGCCAGGGCCCGCGCGAACACCGGGGCGTCCGGCGGGACCGGGACCGGTTCGGCGAAGCCGTCGTAGCGGCGGTAGAGCTCGGCGTGGCGTTCGACCACGTCGAGGACGAAGCGGGCGGCGTCCTCGGGGACGTGGAAGGTCTGGCCGGTGGCGACGGCCACGTCCCAGCCGTGCACCGCCGTCTCCTTGACGATCATCGCGGCCACATCGGCGGCGGGCAGGGCCACGGAGCCGAGGTCGATCTCGCCCTCCCAGACGGCCGGGTCCGCCCAGGCGGCGACGGCGCGGTCGAGCCGGGCCGCGTAGGCGTCGGGCCAGTCGGGGTCGGAGGTGAAGTCGCGGGCGGTCAGGTCCTCCGGGAGCGGCCGGCGCAGGGCGCGGTGCTCCAGACCGTGGGAGGTGTAGAGGACCCAGTGGTTGACCAGGGTGCGGACGTCCCATCCCGGGCAGTGGGTCGGTTCGCCCAGCCGGGCCGCAGGGACGCCGCGCGCCACGCGCGCCGCCTCGGCGGCGCATGCGGACATGTGCCGGTGGATCTCGTCGTGCTTCATGCCCCTCACGCTAGTGACGGGCGTCCCCGGTCTCTTGAACAAACGCGACAGCCTCGTCGGCCAGGCGGATCAGTTCCGGCAGCGGCAGCGAGCCGGGGGCCCGGTGCTCACGCGCGAAGGTGTTCGCGAGGCGTTGCAGCAGGTCGTTGAGCGGGGTCGGCACGCCGTGGAGGCGGCCGAGCAGGGCGATCTCCCCGTTGAGGTAGTCCGCCTCGATGCTGCCGGCGCCGCGGCTGAGGGACTGCCAGGAGGAGCCGCCGCCGAGCGCGGTGCCGTCGAGCGGCACCAGGGTGACCTTGTCGCCCCGGACGGCCCGCTGTTCCTCGGTGCTGGTCCAGGCGATGCCGGCGGCCCGCAGCACCTTCTCCCCCTCGGCGCGCACCCGGGCGTTCAGCGCGACGGCCGCGTCGGAGTCGACCGGTCCGCTCAGTGCCTCCAGGGCGTTGGCCAGGTTGGACAGCAGCTTGGCGTACTGCCAGCGCGCCACGTCCGGCACGACCGGCGCCTCGAAGTGGGCCTGCTCCAGGTCGGCGGCGACACGGCGGGCGGTGTCGTCGGTGCCGTGCGGATGGCGGCCGACGTGCAGGATGCCGGTCAGCGGGGCGCCGGCGGCGACGACGACGCCGGGTTCGACGTGGGTGGAGGGCAGCCAGACGCAGACGCCGTAGACGTGCCGGAAGCGGCGCAGGGCCAGGCGCTGGCTCTCCACCCCGTTCTGTGCGCACACCAGCGGCAGCCGCTCGGCGGCCGTTCCCCCGCCGTCGACGGGGGCGGCGCCCCAGGCCCGGAGGGCCGCCTCGCTGTCCTGGGTCTTGACGGCGAGGACGAGGACGTCGTCGGCGCGCAGGGTGCCGAGCGCGTCCGGTCCGTCGACGACGGGCAGCCGGTGGGTCAGCTCGCCCTCGGGCACCCGCAGCCGCAGCCCGCCCTCGGTGAGCGCCGCGTGGTGGGCGCCGCGCGCGACCAGGACGACCTCCCGTCCCGCCTGTGCCAGCCGCCCGCCGATCGTGCCGCCGACGGCCCCTGCTCCGATGATGATGTAGCGCATGGGACGAGCCTCGCACAGGGGCTGTCGGTACGCTCCGTCTCATGGTCGAACAATCCTTCGCGGTGGGCGGCGAGTTCACGGTCCGCCGGCTCGGTCTCGGCACCGCCCAGCTCACCGGGCCCGGCTACTGGGGGCCGCGCGGCGACCGCCGGGACGCCGTCGCGGTGCTGCGGCGGGCGGTGGAACGCGGCGTCACCCTGATCGACACGGCCGACAACTACGGTCCCTCGCTCGCGGAGGAACTCCTCGCCGAGGCCCTGCACCCGTATCCGCCGGAGCTGCTGATCGCCACGAAGGGCGGGGTCGTGCGGACCAGCGACAGCGCCTGGCACGTCGACGGCCGGCCGGAGCGGCTGCGCGCGATGTGCGAGGCGAGTCTGCGGCGGCTGCGCCTGGACACCATCGGCCTGTACCAGCTGCACCGGCTCGACCCGGCCGTCCCGCTGGCCGACCAGCTCGGGGCGCTCGACGCATTGCGGGCCGAGGGCAAGATCCGGCACATCGGCCTGGACACGGTCACCGCCGAACAGCTCGCGGCGGCCACGGAGTTGACGCGGATCGCGTCCGTCCAGAACCGCTACAACGTCCTCGACCGGGCCGGCGAGCCGCTGCTGGAGCTGTGCGAGGCCCGCCGGATCGCCTTCCTGCCCTGGTTCCCGCTGGGCAACGGGACGCTCACGGCCGACCCGGTGTGCGCGTCGGTCGCCGCCGAGCACGGCGCGACCCCGGCGCAGATCGCCCTGGCCTGGCTGCTGCACCGCTCCCCCGTGCTGTGCCCGACGCCCGGCACCGGCACCCCGGCCCATCTGGAGGAGAACCTGGACGCCGCCGCCGTACGGCTGTCGGAGCGGGAGCGGGAGCGGCTGGACGCCGCGGGGCGGGTCAGTCCTCGGTCAACTCCACCAGCTTGACGACGGTGTTCCAGTTCCGGGTCGTCGCGATCACGCCCCTGGTGACGCGCGGCTTCGACAGCTGTTCGGCGAGCTTGGAGCGGCCGAGGCCCTCGGGGGCGTACAGGTACAGCGCGCGGTCGCCGAGGCGGAACTCCTCGGGGCGGTGGGCCGCCCGGTCGATCCCGGCGAAGCGTTCGGGCGTGACGGGCGCGGAGAAGTAGGTGACGTGGAGCTGTCTGGCCTCCAGGTCGGCGGCCGGGAAGGGGCAGGCCTCGGCGACCGCCTTCAGATAGGCGTGGTCGCGCACGATCACGTCGACCGCGAAGCCGAACTGCTTCTCGACGGCCCGGGCCAGTTCCTCGGCGAGGCCGCTCTCGTCGCCGTGGTCGCTGGAGAAGACGGCCTGGCCGCTCTGGAGGTAGGTGCGGACGCCCGCGAGTCCGAGGCCCTCCATCAGGGTGCGCAGGGCGGCCATGGGGACCTTCCTGCGGCCGCCCACGTTGATGCCGCGCAGCAGTGCCGCATACGTCGTCGTCATCGGGCCACCCTACGGCGGGCGGGGTGTGCGGGCGGGGCACCCTGATCACCGTCCCCGAGACCCCCCGATAGATGTAAGGGGCCCTTGTCCTCCCCAGCGGTGAGTCGGCGGGGTCCGTGGGGAGTAGCCGGGCGGCCGGTACTTCACCGGGGAGCACGACGAGACGGCTTTATCCGGCCCCTACCTTCGAAGTGGAAGGTGACGGCAGGGGGCCGCCACCGCTCTTCAAGGGGGCAAGCCCGTCATGGGGAAAGATTCACGGGTGCGGGGCATCGCCGCGCGGGCCGGCGGCTGGAGCGCCCGGCACCGATGGGCGGCCGTGGGCATCTGGGTGCTGTTCGTCGTCCTGGCCATGGGGCTCGGCTCGGCCGCGGGCCGCGTCGACGTCAAGGACAGCGACCAGCTCAAGGGGGAGACGCACACCGCCGCAAAGATCATCGAGGACGCCGGGATCGAGGAGCCCGCGAGCGAGACGGTCCTCGTCCAGGCGAAGGGCGGCGGGCTGAAGGCCACGGACGCCGAGTTCCGCAAGGCCGTCGAGGCGGTCGTCACGGCCGTCGAGGCCACCGGCGAGGTCACGGACGTCGCCTCGCCGTACGACACGCAGACCATCTCCGAGGACGGCCGCAGCGCGCTGGTGCAGTTCGACATGCGCGGCGAGTCCGACACGGCGGGCGAACGGGTGGAGCCGGTCCTCGAGGCCGTCGAGGGGGTGCAGAAGGAGCACGGGTCGCTGCGGATCGAGGAGATCGGCGGCGCCAGCATGATGAAGACGTTCGACGACGCGTTCGGGGACGACTTCCAGAAGGCCGAGTACTCCGCGGTGCCGGTGGCCCTCGGCATTCTGCTCATCGCCTTCGGCGCGCTGGTCGCGGCGCTGCTGCCGGTACTGCTGGCGATCACCGCGATCATCGCGACGACGGGCCTGATGGGCGTCGTCAGCCATGTGATGCCGATGACGGACGCCGCGAACTCCGTGATGCTGCTGGTCGGTCTGGCCGTCGGCGTCGACTACTGCCTGTTCTACCTGCGCCGCGAGCGCGAGGAGCGGGAGGCCGGCCGGGACGCGCAGACGGCCCTCAGGATCGCCGCCGCGACCAGCGGCCGCGCGATCGTCGTCTCCGGTGTCACGGTGTGCGTGGCGATGGCGGGCATGCTGTTCACCGGGCTCGCCGAGTTCGAGGCGATGGGTCTGGCCTCGCTGATGGTGGTGGCCGTGGCCATGGTCGGCTCCGTGACCGTGCTGCCCGCGCTGCTCTCGCTGCTCGGCGAGCGGGTCGAGAAGGGCCGGCTCCCGTTCCTGAAGCGCCGCACCGCCGGCAACAGCGGCAGCCGGTTCTGGTCGGCGGTCCTGAAGGGCGTCCTCGCCAAGCCCGTCGTCTCCGTCGTCGTCGCGACCGGCGCTCTGCTCGCCATCGCGGCGCCCGCGCTCGGCATGAAGACGCAGAACCTCACCCTGGACCAGGAGTTCGGTGACTCGCTGCCCATCGTCCAGACCTACAACCGGCTCAACGAGGCCTTCCCGGGTGGCTCCGACCCGGCCGAGGTGGTCGTCAAGGCGAAGGACATCAACGCGCCCGAGGTGAAGTCCGCGCTCGCCGAATTCCGTGAGCGGGCGATCAGTTCGGGCGCCTCGCGCGGCCCGGTCGAGATCAAGCTGCACGACACGCAGAACCTCGCCTACGTGTACGTCCCGCTGGTCGGCGGCTCCGACCTGGACAAGGCCGGTGAGAGCCTGGACAAGCTGCGCGACGAGGTGCGGCCCGCCACGCTCGGCAAGGTCGACGGCGTCGAGGCGCCGATCACCGGTCAGGTCGCCGGGTCGAAGGACTTCAACGACCAGCTGGCCGGAGCGGTCGTCCCGGTCTTCGCCTTCGTCGTCGTCTTCGCCTTCGTGCTGATGCTGCTGTCGTTCCGCTCGCTGACGGTCGCGATCACCTCGATCGTGCTCAACCTGCTGTCGGTGGGCGCCGCGTACGGCATCCTCGTGGGGGTCTTCCAGCACGGCTGGGGCGCCTCGCTGGTGGGTGCGGAGGGCGTCGGCGCCATCATCACCTGGCTGCCGCTGTTCCTCTTCGTGATCCTGTTCGGTCTGTCGATGGACTACCACGTGTTCGTCGTCTCCCGGATCCGCGAGGCACGGATGCGGGGCCGGACGACGAAGGACGCGATCACACACGGCGTGGTCACCACGGCGGGTGTCGTCACCAGCGCCGCCGTGATCATGGTCGCCGTGTTCGCGATCTTCGGGACGCTGTCCATGCAGTCCATGAAGCAGATGGGCGTGGGCCTGGCGGCGGCGGTGCTGATCGACGCGACGATCATCCGGGGTGTGCTGCTCCCGGCGGTCATGGCGCTGCTCGGCGAGCGCAACTGGTACCTGCCGAAGTGGCTGCACCGGCTGCCCGACCTCACCCACGACGAGTCGCCGCAGGCGTACACGACGACGACGCGGGACGACGAGGGCGAGCCCTTGAAGGTCTGACCCGCGCGAGGTGAGGGCCCGTCGGCTTCGGGGGAGGCCGACGGGCCCTGTCGCGTTCCCCTTCAGGGGTCCTTGCACTGTGCCCGCCCGGTCGGGCCGCGTGGCCCGGGCGGGCATGGTGCGAGGATCCCTCAGGCCCGGCGCGCGGAGAGTTCCGCCTCGATGAGGTCGGCCGCCCGCCGGGTGCCGCCCTCGTGGGCCATGGCGGCCTGGATCTCCCCCAGCCGGCGGGCGACCTCCGGGTCGTCGACCAGGGCCAGGGCGGTGGCCCGCAGTGTCCCGGCGGTGGCCTCCTCGGTGGGGACGTGCCGGGCGACGCCGAGCGACTGGAGAACGTCCGCGTTGCCGAACTGGTCCGCGGCCTGCGGTACGGCGATCATCGGGGTGGCCGTGGCCAGCCCCTCCTGACTTCCGCCGGCGCCGGCGTGGGTGACGAACAGGTCGGCCTGCCGCAGGATCGCCAGCTGGGGCACCCACGTCCGCACCTCCACGCCGGCGGGGACCTCGCCCAGCTCCGCCGGGTCCACGTGCCCGCCGATCTGGAGCACGAGGTGCCAGCCGGGCAGGGTGGCGAAGGCCTCGACGCAGGCGCGGTAGAAGTCCGGCTGCTTGGTGAAGGCCGAGCCGAGCGAGACGAGGACGACCTTGTCGGCGTCGGCGGGGCGCGTCCAGTCGCCCTCGGCGGTGCGGTCGCCCTGGCAGGCGCCGACGAACGAGTACACACGCTCGTCGACCCGGTCGGCGTTCGGCTGGAGCGCCTTCGGTATGAGGACGAGGGAGCGGGCGGGCCGGCCGGCGAACGGGTCGGGGTGCTCGGTGATGCCGTTCTCCGCGAGCCAGGCCTCGAAGCGGGCGTAGTAGGCCTGCCCGCGTTCGGTCTTCTTCGGCTCGGCCCACATCGGTTCGGCGACCTCCTCCTCGTAGCCCTCCCAGGCGACGAGGTTCGGTGAGAGGGAGACCGCGGGCACGCCCCAGCGGTGGGCGAGGACGCGGGCCGGATAGGAGGCGATGTCGTGCAGGACGAGGTCGGGCTCGTCGCCGTCGTAGGCCTCGGTCAACTGGGGCAGCGCCTGGATGGCGTCCTCCAGGAACGGCTCGACGTTGTCGAGGAGGGTGGTGCCCCACGCCGAGGGGTCGGCGTCGGGGCCGGGCAGCGTGGAGTTCCACGGCTTGACCTCGGCGCCGGTCGCGGCGACCTTGTCGGCGAGGGCGGGCGGGACGGCGTAGGTGACCCGGTGCCCGCGCGCGACGAGTTCGCGGATCACCTCGAGGCTGGGGTTCACATGCCCGTGGGCGGCGATGGAGAACATGGCGATGTGCGCGGGAGCGGTCATGCCTCCGACCGTAGGCGAGACGATACGTCTCGTGCAACTGGTTGAGGGGTCCCTGCACGATGAGCGCCGGAGCTGTGCCGCGCGCAGCCCGGGCGCGCGGCACGTCAGCGCTGGTAGCGGGCCAGGACCAGGTTGCCGTCCTTCTCCAGGCGGTCGCGGAGCGCGTCGAGGTCGATCGCGCCGCTGTAGTACTCCTGGAACGCCGGGGTCGCCACCTTGTCCTTCCACTCGGGGTAGCCGCGGACCGACTGGGCGGGCGCCGGGCGCAGGTGGGCGGCCAGTGCGGTGCCGGTGGCCCAGTCGTCCTCCGTCGTGCGCAGGGCGGGGTCCGCGAGGGCGGTCGTGCCGGTGGGCAGCATCCAGTCGCCCCGCGCCAGCCGGACCATGTTGGGCGGCCGCAGCAGGAAGTCGATGAAGGCGGCGGCCTCCTTGCGGTGCGGGCTGTCCGCGGCGACGGACAGCGTCTGCGGGCTGACGCCCTGGGTGAGGCCGTCGGCGCCGGCCGGGGCGGGCAGCACCTGCCAGTCGAAGCCCTCGGGGGCCTGCTGGGCGATCTGCTGACGGTAGGAGAAGCCGAGCGGGACCATGGCGTAGCGGCCGGCGAAGAACCCGGGCAGGGTGTCCGAGCCGCCGCTGCCGAGCAGTGAGCCCGGCGCGCTGCGGTCCGCGCCGACCTGGTCGCGGACCGTGCGGGGCACCACCTCGTCGCCCGCCTCGAAACGGACGGTGACCTTCCCGTCCGCGTCCCGGTGGAAGAGCTGTCCGCCGGCCGACAGGGAGAGGTTCAGGGTGGCGGAGACGGGGTCCTTCAGCGGCCAGGCCACGCCGTACTTCCCGCCACCGCTGAGCTGCCGGGTGATCCGCCGGAACTCCTCCCAGCTCCAGGGTCGTTCGGGGGTCGGCACGCGGACACCCGACGTCCTCAGCCAGGTGGCGTTGGCGATCAGGACGCGCGGCTCCTGGAGGAAGGGCACACCGTAGACACCGTCGCCGAAGGTCACCGCGTCCCAGCTGCGCTGCGGGATGTCCGCCGTGAGCCGTTCGGGCAGCAGGCCGCTCAGGTCGGCGAGGTAGCCGCCGTGGGCGAAGTCGGCGAGGTCGTCGGAGGCGTCGTGGATGACGTCGGGGGCCTCACCGCCCTCGAAGGACGTCAGGAGCTGGTCGTGGACGCTGTCCCAGCTGCCCTGGACGTACTCGACGCGGACGTCGGGGTGGCTCGCGTTCCACTCGGCCACCAGTTCCTTGTTGACCTCGACGGACTCCTCCTGCCAGGCCAGGGACTGGAAGCGCAGGGTGATCGGGCCGGTGCCGGAGCCGCCGCCGCCCGTGCAGCCGGCGAGGAGGAGGGCCAGGACGAGGAGGACGCTCCCGCGCGTGCGCATCAGCTCTTCACCGCCCCGGCGAGCATGCCGCTGGTGATCCGGCGCTGGATGACCGCGAAGACGACCAGGGAGGGAAGGGTGGCGAGGAAGGCGGCGGCCGCCAGCGGACCGAGGTCGGCGACGCCCTCCGCGCCGATGAAGTGGGTGAGGACGACCGGCAGGGTCTGCTTCTCCGGCGTCTTCAGCAGCACCAGCGCGAAGAAGAACTCGTTCCACGCGGTGATGAACGCGAACAGTCCCGTCGCCACCAGCCCCGGCGCGAGCAGCGGCGCGGTCACCGACACCAGCGTCCTCAGCCGCCCGGCTCCGTCCACGGCCGCCGCCTCCTCCAACTCCACGGGCACCGCCCGGACGTATCCGACGAGCATCCACAGCGCGAACGGCAGCGCCCACACGACGTAGACCAGGACCAGTCCGCCCAGGGTGTTGATCAGCCGCAGGTTCTTCAGCACCAGGAACAGCGGGATGATCACCAGCACGAGCGGAAAGGCCTGGCTGACCACCACCCAGCCGCTCGCCGCCCGGGTGAGGGGACCGCGGTGCCGGGCGAGCACGTAGGCCAGCGGGGTCGCGATCAGCACGGCGACCAGCGCGGCACCGGCGGCGGCCAGCAGCGAGTTGCCCGCGGCGCGCAGCAGCGGCTGCTCGTCGAAGGCCTGCCGGAAGTTGTCGAGGGTGGGGTCCTCGGGGATCCAGGAGGGATGCAGACCGCCCAGCTCGCGTGGGGACTTGAAGGCCGTGGAGACCAGCCAGAGGAAGGGGAAGGCGAGGAAGACGAGATAGCCGACCAGGGCGAGGTACTGGCCGGCGCGGCCCGCCGCGGACGTCCTCATGTCTCCTCCCCCGCCCGGAGCCGGCCCACCAGGAACAGGGCGAGAAACACCGAGACCACCGCCACCATCACGCATCCCATCGCCGCCGCGTACCCGAACTGCCCGTAGCGGAAGGCCTCCTCGTAGGCGAAGAGCATCGGCAGCCGGGTGCGGCCGCCGGGTCCGCCGCTGGTCAGGACGTAGACCAGGGCGAAACTGTTGACGTTCCAGATGAAGTTGAGGGCGGTGATCGCGAGGGCGACGGGCCGCAGCGCGGGCCAGGTCACCGTGCGGAAGCGGCGCCAGGCGCCCGCCCCGTCGACCGCGGCGGCCTCGTGCAGTTCGCGCGGCGTGTTCTGCAGTCCGGCGAGCAGCGCGACCGTCGTCTGCGGCATGCCCGCCCACACACCGACGACGATCACGGCGGGCAGCGCGGTGGCGAGACCGCCGAGCCAGTCCCGTCCGTCACCCAGGCCCACGTCGCGCAGGGTCTCGTTGAGGACGCCGGCGTCCGGGGCGTACACCAGCCGCCACATGATGCCGACGACCACCTCGGGCATCGCCCAGGGGACGATCGCGAGTGCGCGGGCGAGCCAGCGCAGCCGTAACTCCTGGTCGAGCAGCAGGGCCAGGCCGAGGGCGAGCAGGAACTGCGGGACGGTCACCCCGACCGCCCACACCAGGCCGATGCGGAACGACTCCCAGAACAGCGTGTCGTGCCACAGGTCCTGGAAGTTGAGGCCGCCGATCCACTGCGTGGGCTCGGTCCGGCCGGACTGGGCGTCGGTGAACGCCAGCAGGATCCCGTACAGCAGCGGGCCGACGCTCAGCAGCAGGATCGGCAGCAGCGCGGGCAGCACGAGGAACCACGCTCCGTGGCCGGCGGCCCGCCGCGACGGCGGGCCGCTGCCGGTGGCCGGGCGGCGGCCCGTCCCTGTCCCCTCGGTCAGCACGGACACGAAGCGATCCCCCTTCCCGCTGCGGTGACGGGCCCCGCCATGGTCGTGAAGCCGGGATACGCCGTCAAGGCACCACGCGACACGGTCCGACCTGTGCGAATGCGAGACTGGCCGTCGGATGGCCGGATCCCGACGCCCTCGGAGGGGACCCGGCGGACGAGGACACGGAGGCGGACGATGGACGAGGCACGGGCGCGGGACGTACTGGCCGCGGCAGGCGTGCTGCCCGGACCGGCGCCGGACGCGCGGCTCCTCGCCCTGGGCGAGAACGCCGTCTTCGCCGCCGGGGACCTGGTGGTGAAGGTGGGGCGGGACGCCGAACTCCTCGACCGGGCCCGGCGCGAGCTGGACATCGCGGCATGGCTGGCCGAGGCGGGCGTCCCCGCCGTACGGGCAGCCGAGCCGAAGGCGCTGCTGGTGGAGGGGCATCCGGTGACGGTGTGGCACCGGCTGCCCGAGGCGGTGCGGCCGGCCGAGCCGCGGGATCTGGCCGAACTGCTGCGCGTCGTGCACGCCTTGCCCTCCCCTTCCTTCGCCCTGCCGCCGCGCGACCTGCTGGCCGGTGTGGAGCGCTGGCTGCGCCTCGCGGGCGACGCCATCGACCCGGAGGACGCGGCGTATCTGCGGCAGCGGCGCGACGGCTTCGCGGCGGCGGCCGCCGCGCTCACCCCGCACCTCGCGCCCGGCCCGATCCACGGCGACGCGCTGCCCCGCAACGTCCACGTCGGCCCGGACGGTCCGGTCCTGGTCGATCTGGAGACGTTCTCGGCCGATCTGCGCGAGCACGACCTGGTCGTGATGGCGCTCTCCCGCGACCGCTACGGGCTGCCCTCCGAGGCCTACGACTCCTTCACCGAGGCGTACGGCTGGGACGTACGGCGGTGGGCGGGCTGTCCGGTCCTGCGCGGCGCCCGCGAGACGGCGAGCTGCGCCTGGGTCGCCCAGCACGCCCCGGCCGACCCGAAGGCGCTGACCGAGTTCCGGCGCCGGGTGGCGTCACTGCGGGACGGGGACGAGACGGTGCGCTGGTATCCCTTCTGAGGGGGTGTGCCGCAGCCGCGCCGGAGGGGCGACGAGTTGGGATCCCGGAGCCGTGGCCGTCCGCACCGCCGCCCGTTCGGCTCGGCTCGGCTTCAGGAGGGGCTCCGGTCTTGAGGGCAGGGGCCGGGCGGGGTGAGGCAGACACCACGGGCGGCGCGAGGCTGTCCCCCAGCCGGTCGGTGAAGCGATGGCGGGTCGGCCCCCCGTGCCGGGCCCGCGGTCACCCGGCTGACGACGCGCCCGCGCGCGGCGGCCAGTGCGACCGCACCGCCCGCTCTGCGGTCGCCTCGTCGACCGGCTCGCCGGTGAACACGAGCCGGAAGTGGATCGGTGCGGCGAGAGTCTTGAGGAGTGTGGCAGGGTCCGTGCCCGCGGGTGGTTCGCCGCGCTCGACGGCTCGGGTGACAACGGGTTCCGCCCGCCGGAACCGGTCGTCGAAGAGCGCGTGCTCGACTTCGGCGAGCCGGGGGAGGCGTACGGCGGCCGAGAGGACGGCCGTCAGCAGGGCCCGCCTGCTCGCGTGGTCATGGTGGCGGCGAGGGAGCATTTACCCCTTCTGAGCCGGAGTGCGCGTCCTCCCCCGCTCCGGCGGACGCGTCCGGCCCTCTACGGCCGGCGGCTCTCCGTCAGTTCGCGCAGCGGCCAGGTGCCGTCGACCACCGCCTGCGCGTCGCCCTTGCGGCGCAGGAAGTCCTGGAAGTCCGCCGCCCAGGCGGCGTACCACTCGATCTGGCGGCGGTGCAGCTCGGCCGGGCCGAGGCCGGCGACCTTGGGGTGGCGGTCGGCTATCGCACCGGCGAGGCGGGCCGCCGCGAGGGCGTCGGCCGAGGCGTCGTGCGCCGCGTCCAGGGCGACGCCGTACTCGGCGCAGACCGCTTCCAGGTTGCGCTTGCCACGGCGGTAGCGGTCGGCCCAGCGGTCGATGGTGTACGGGTCGACGACCGGGGCCGGATCGAGGCCGCCGAGGCGCTCGCGCAGCGAGGGCAGGCCGTAACGGCGCAGTTCGGCGGAGAGCAGGGTGAGGTCGAAGGAGGCGTTGTAGGCGACGACCGGGACGCCCGTCCTCCAGTAGCCCACGAGGACGTCGGCGATCGCGTTCGCGACGCGGTCGGCGGGGGCGCCCTCGGCGGCCGCCCGCTCGTTGCTGATCCCGTGCACCGCGACCGCGTCGGCCGGTATCTCCACGCCCGGGTCCGCCAGCCACTCCCGGCGCCCCCGCACCTGCCCGTCCCTGACCTCGATCACGGCGCCCGTGACGATGCGCGCCTCGCGCGGGTCCGTCCCGGTCGTCTCCAGGTCGAAGCCGATGAGCAGCTCGCGGTGCCAGGCCATGGTGGCCCCCCTTCTTGGTGGTGCTTCCCCCAGTGGTCTCCACCTTCGCATGCGCCACTGACAATCAGAGGACCGCGTTCCGCTTGTCGGCGGCCACCCCGAGGAAAGACCGGACAGTTCAGGACACTGGTCGCGAATCCGCCCAGGCCAGCTCGAACTCCTCGCGGTAGGCGGCGAAAAGCCCGCCTTCGTCCACCTCGCCCGACTTGACCACCCGGCTGCCGTTGCGCAGGACCAGCACCGGCGCCTCCATGCCGCGCATGCGTCGCAGATAGGACTGGACGACCGCGATGCCGTCGGTGCCGTCTCCGTCGACGAGGTAGGCGGTGAAGCGGGGCGTCTCGTCGTACACCTGGATCTGGAAGGCGCCGGGGTCGCGCAGCCGGGAGCGGACCCGGCGCATGTGCAGGATGTTCATCTCCACGGACCTGCTCAACTCGCCGCGCTTCATGCCGAGTTCGCGCTCGCGGCGCTTGACGGCGCTGGAGGCCGGGTTGAGGAACAGCAGCCGCACCCGGGCGCCCGCCTCGGCGAGGCGGACCAGACGGCGGCCGGAGAAGTTCTGCACGAGCAGGTTGAGGCCGATGCCGATGGCGTCGAGGCGGCGGGCGCCGTCGAACATGTCCTCGGCGGGGAACCGGCGCAGCAGCCGCACCCGGTCGGAGTGGACGGCGACCACGTCGGCGTAGCGGTCGCCGACGAGGTCCTCGACGGCGTCGACGGGCAGCCGGCGCGCGGAGGGCACGTCGCCGCCCGTGCCGAGCATCTCCAGCAGCCGCGCGGAGGCGCGTTCGGCCTGGTTCAGGACGGCTTCGGACAGCGCACGGTTGCGGGAGACGACGTTGCGCGTCACCTCCAGCTCGTCCAGGGCGAGTTCGACGTCGCGCCGGTCGTCGAGGTACGGCTCGAAGCACGGCCAGTGCTGCACCATCAGCTCGCGCAGCTGGGGCAGCGTGAGGAACGAGATCACGTTGTCGTCGGCCGGGTCGAGCAGGTAGCCCTTGCGGCGGCTGACTTCGCGTACGGCGACCGCGCGCTGCACCCACTCCTGTCCGGCGGGGCCGGCCGCTGCGACCACCCAGTCGTCGCCGTGCACGGGTTCGTAGATCGGCCGCAGCACGGCGGCCACCACGGCGCGCAGCCGCTGTTCGACGAGGTTCAGCCAGATGTAGGCGCGGCCGGCGCGCTGGGCGCGGGTGCGCACCTCGCGCCAGGCGTCGGCGCCCCAGTCCAGCTCAGGCCCGATGGCACCCTCCATCGGCCGGGCCAGGGACACCGTGCCGGGCGGGACGTCCGTGGAGGAGCCTCCCTCGTGACCGTCTTCACCAGGGGGCAGTTCCAGCCCTCCCGAACCCACCCGCGCACCGCCTTCCGCTCCCCCGAGCATCCCCGTCCCAACGATCAAGGAAGGGTACTCCGGGAGCGGCGGGCGGTGCAGCCGGATGGGCAGGTCGTTTCTCAACTGTCGGTGGGTGCACGGCCGTTCCAGCCGGGCGGGGCCGGCGGAGTGAGCGGATTCATAGCGGTGACGTCCCTCGCGGGCGGTCGGAACCCCTGCCGGTGGGCCGGCGGGGCCGCCTCTCCTCGTCGCGCACGTGGTGGAAGCCCACGCCCTCGCCGCCGTCGAGGGCGACGACGGCGGCGAGGAGCCCGTCGGCCCGTGGTCGTGCCGGCCGCCTCGGCGCGGGCGCGGCCGGTCCGTCGCCCGCGTCCGGCCGGGGTTCGGCGCCCTTTCGTACCGTCCCGGGGTGCGTGGCCGCCCGGCCGGCGCGCGCGTGCACCCTGCGCGGGCGTATGCCCGGGTCGGTGGGGAAGGGGTCCTTGCACGGTGAGCGCCTGATCGGCCCGCGTGGTCCGGTGCCGTGCACCGCAAGGCGCCGGAGAGTCCTCGTAGCGGAGCCACCGGGGCTCTCCGGCGACGCGACGAGGTGCGGTGCCGGACCACGCGGCCCGGGCGGGCACAGTGCAAGGACCCCTGAGAGGAAGGTGAGTGACCCGTGGTTCCCTCACTTTCCGCAAGACGCGATGGCAAGGCGTCCCCGCCGGGACGGCACACCTGGAAGAGTCGTATCCATGCAGGTCTGGCCTGGAGAGGCATATCCCCTCGGCGCCACGTACGACGGCGCCGGCACGAACTTCGCGGTCTTCACGGAGGCCGCGGACCGAGTAGAGCTGTGTCTGCTGCACGACGACGGCTCGGAGACGGCGGTGGAACTGCGGGAGAGCGACGCGTTCGTGCGCCACGCGTACCTGCCCGGCGTCATGCCGGGGCAGCGCTACGGCTTCCGCGTGCACGGCCCCTACGCACCGGAACGCGGTCTGCGCTGCAACTCGGCGAAGCTGCTGCTCGACCCGTACGCGAAGGCGGTCAGCGGCTCCGTCCGGTGGGGCGAGGAGGTGTACGGCTACCACTTCGGCTCACCCGAGCGGCGCAACGACCTCGACTCGGCGCCGCACACGATGACGTCGGTCGTGGTCAACCCCTACTTCGACTGGGGCGACGACCGCAGCCCGCGCACCGAGTACCACCACACGGTGATCTACGAGGCGCACGTGAAGGGTCTGACGATGCGCCATCCGGGGCTGCCGGAGGAGCTGCGCGGCACCTACGCGGGCCTCGCGCACCCGGCGGTCATCGAGCACCTCACCGAGCTGGGCGTCACGGCGCTGGAGCTGATGCCCGTACACCAGTTCGTCAACGACCACCGTCTGGTCGACATGGGCCTGAACAACTACTGGGGCTACAACACGATCGGCTTCTTCGCCCCGCACAACGCGTACGCCTCCTGGGGCGACCGCGGCCAGCAGGTCCTGGAGTTCAAGTCGGCGGTGCGGGCGCTGCACGAGGCGGGGATCGAGGTGATCCTCGACGTGGTCTACAACCACACCGCCGAGGGCAACCACCTGGGTCCGACGCTGTCCTTCCGGGGCATCGACAACCCGCAGTACTACCGGCTGACCGACGACCCGCGCTACTACATGGACACCACGGGGACCGGGAACTCGCTGCTCATGCGGTCGCCGCACGTCCTACAGATGATCATGGACTCGCTGCGGTACTGGGTCACCGAGATGCACGTCGACGGGTTCCGCTTCGACCTCGCGGCGACGCTGGCCCGTCAGTTCCACGAGGTGGACCGGCTGTCGTCGTTCTTCGACCTGGTGCAGCAGGATCCGGTCGTCTCCCAGGTGAAGCTGATCGCCGAGCCGTGGGACGTGGGCGAGGGCGGCTACCAGGTGGGCAACTTCCCGCCGCTGTGGACCGAGTGGAACGGCAAGTACCGCGACACCGTGCGGGACGTGTGGCGGGGCGAGCCGCGCGCGCTCGCCGAGTTCGCCTCCCGGCTGACCGGCTCGTCCGACCTGTACCAGGACGACGGACGCCGCCCGCTGGCCTCGATCAACTTCGTGACCTGCCACGACGGGTTCACGCTGCACGACCTGGTGTCCTACGACGACAAGCACAACGAGGCCAACGGCGAGGACAACCGGGACGGCGAGAGCCACAACCGGTCCTGGAACTGCGGCGTGGAGGGCGAGACCGACGACCCGCAGGTGCTGGAGCTGCGTGCCCGGCAGATGCGCAACTTCCTCGCCACGTTGATGCTGTCCCAGGGCGTGCCGATGATCAGTCACGGCGACGAGGTGGCACGCACCCAGCGCGGCAACAACAACGCCTACTGCCAGGACAGCGAACTGTCGTGGGTGGAGTGGCCGGACGCCGAGGGCAGCGGGCGCGAGCTGCTCGACTTCACGCGGGCCATCGTGCGGCTGCGCCGGGACCACCCGGTCTTCCGCCGGCGCCGCTTCTTCCACGGACGTCCCGTGGAGGGCACCCACGACGAGCTGTCGGACATCGCCTGGTTCACGCCCGAGGGCCGGGAGATGACCCAGCGCGACTGGAACTCGGCGTCCTCGGCGCTGACGGTGTTCCTCAACGGCAACGCGATCTCCGAGCCGGGGCCGCGCGGGGAGCGCATCAGCGACGACTCGTTCCTGCTGATGTTCAACGCCTCCGCCCGGCCGCTGGAGTTCGTGGTGCCGGTCGACCACGGGCGGCAGTGGCAGGTCGTCGTCGACACGGCGGACCCGGTGGCGGTCGAACCGGGGACGGGCGCGAAGGTCGCGGCCGGTGACCGGCTGACCCTGGTGGACCGGAGCATGACGGTGCTCCAGCGGCCGGCCTGACGGCGGGCTCCTCGGGGGCGCCCACCCGGAGGGTGTGATGACACGAAAGGGGGCAGGGCGGGTACGTAGGTCTCCATGACCTCCACGCGTCCCGCCCCCGTCGTGCCCACGGCCACCTACCGGCTCCAGCTCCAGCCCGGCTTCCCGTTCGGGGCCGCCGCGGCCGCCGTGCCGTACCTGGCCTCGCTCGGGGTGTCGCACCTGCACCTGTCGCCCGTCCTGGAGGCCGTCCCCGGCTCGTCGCACGGCTACGACGTGGTGGACCCCGCGCGCGTGCGGGAGGAGCTCGGCGGCGAGGAGGGGCTGCGGGCGCTGGCGCGCACCGCGCGGGAGAACGGGCTCGGGCTGGTGGTGGACATCGTCCCGAACCACATGGCGATGGCGCCGCGGCACAACCGGGCGCTGTGGGAGGTGCTGCGGGAGGGGCCGAAGTCGCGGTACGCGCGCTGGTTCGACATCGACTGGGAGGCCCAGGACGGGCAGGTGCTGCTGCCGGTGCTGGGCGGGCCGCTGGGCGAGGTCCTGGACGATCTGCGCGTCGACGGGGACGTGCTGCGCTACCACGACCACGTCTTCCCGCTGCGCGAGGGCACGGGGGACCTGCCGCTGCCGCACCTGCTGGACGCCCAGTGGTACCGGCCGGTGTGGTGGCGGCTGGCCCGCACCGAGCTGAACTACCGGCGGTTCTTCAGCATCTCGGAGCTGATCGGGGTGCGGGTGGAGGACCCGGAGGTCTTCGAGGCCACGCACGCGACGGTCCTGCGGCTGCTGCACGAGGGCGTGGTCGACGGGCTGCGCGTCGACCACCCGGACGGACTCGCCGACCCCGACGCCTATCTGACACGGCTGCACGAGGCGAGCGGGGGCCGCTGGACGGTCGTCGAGAAGATCCTCGCGGACGGCGAGCGGCTGCCGTCGTCCTGGCCGGTCGCCGGCACCACCGGGTACGACGCCCTGCGCCGGATCGACGGGCTGTTCACCGACCCGGAGGGCGCCGGGGAGCTGCTCGCGCTGTACCGGCGCTTCGCGGCCCCGCAGACGGACCGGGGCGGGGACTGGGCGGCCACCGCGCGACGGGCGGCGTACGCGGTGCTCTCGCACGAGCTGGCGACCGAGCTGGACCGGCTGACCCGGGCGGCGGTCCGGGTGTGCGCCGGCTCGCCGGACCCGGCGCTGCGGGACCGGGCGCCCTGGGCGTTGCGCACGGCGCTGGAGGAACTGCTCGTGCGGATGGAGGTCTACCGCCCGTACACCTCGGGTGACGCGGCCGCCGTCGTCACCGAGGAGGCCGCGCGGGAGGCGCGGCAGGCGTTCACCGTGCCGGAGGAGGCGGGCGCGGTGGACGTGGTGCGCGGGCTGCTGCTGGGGCGGGACGCGGGGCCGGCAGAGGTGGAGTTCCGGACCCGGTTCGCGCAGACGGCGTCCGCGCTGCGGGCGAAGTCGGTGGAGGACACGGCGTTCTACCGGTACGTGCCGCTGCTGTCGGCGAACGAGGTGGGCGGCGATCCGGGCCGCCAGGGCGTGTCCCCGGCCGCGTTCCACGCGTACTGCGCGCGCGTGCAACGCGAGTGGCCGCTCACCGGGACGGTCGTCTCGACGCACGACACCAAGCGCAGCGCCGACGTGCGGGCGGCGCTGGCCGTGCTGACGGAGTGCCCGGCGCGCTGGGCGGACGTCCTGGAGCAGGTGACGCGGGCCGAGGAGGGCGTGCCGGACGGGCAGGCGGCGTGGGCGGCCTGGCAGACGGTGTTCGGGCTCGGCCCGGCGGACCCGGAGCGCGTCCGGGAGGCGCTGCTGAAGCATGTGCGCGAGGCCGGCCTGTACACGAGCTGGACGGAGCAGGAGCCGCCGTACGAGGAGGCGGTGGCCGCGTTCGTGGCGCTGGGACCGTGCGGGGTGCCCGGCGAGCGCGTGGCCGCGCTGCGCGACGCCCTGGCCCCGCACATCGGGGCGAACGTGCTGGGCGCGGCGCTGGTGCATCTGACGATGCCGGGGGTGCCGGACGTCTACCAGGGCACGGAGGACGAGTACCGGGCGCTGGTGGACCCGGACAACCGGCGTCCGGTGCCCTTCCCGCCCGAGCGGCCCGGCCCCAAGGCCGAGGTGACGGCGGCGGCCCTGCGGCTGCGCCGGCGGCGGCCGGACGTCTTCGGGGCGTCGGCCTCGTACGAGCCGCTGGCCGCCGAGGGGCCGGCGGCGGAGCACTGTCTGGCCTTCGCCCGCTCCGGTGAGGTCGTCACCGCCGTGACCCGGCTGTCCCTGCGCCTGGCGGAGGCGGGCGGCTGGCGGGACACCCGTCTGCCCCTCCCCCCGGGAACCTGGACCGACGTCCTCACCCCGGGCCGGACGTTCACCGGCCACGCACCCCTGACGGACCTGTTCGCCCGGATGCCGGTGACCCTGCTGGAACGCGTGAGCTGAGCCCGGCCCCGCGACGAGGGCCTACCGGGGCCTCCTTCGGCGGTGACCGGACGTCGTTCGGGTGACCGTGTCCCCGGCCCCGAGCCGCCGGCGGAACACCCGCACCCGTGCGGGCAGGACGGTCGTGACCCGCCCCGCACCGCCACCCCGGCGACGACCGGCCCACGGGCGTGGGCGTACCGCGGAAGGGCTTCGGCGCGGATGCTTCCGGGCGCCCCCGGCCACGACCGGACGCCGGCCACGTACCGCACCTGCGGCCCCGAGGAACCGGCCGCGGAACACCCGCCCCCGTGCGGGCAGGACGGCCGTGACCCGCCCCACACCGCCACCCCGGCGACGACCGGCCCACGGGCGTGGGCGTACCGCGGAAGGGCTTCGGCATGGATGCTTCCGGGCGCCCCCGGAAGGCTTCCGGCCGCGTCCTTGACAGCGCACGGAGTCCGTGGGGTACTGCGGAAGCGAAGGCCGGGCGGACATGACGGGGGTGAGTCTCCTGCCGGAGCTGCGCTACCCCACCGTGACCGAGCTGACCTGCGCCGCCGAGGCACTGGCCACGCTCCACCCCGGTCTGTGCGCGCTGCGGCAGGTGGGGCTCTCCCGAGCGGGCCGGCCGCTGCACCTGCTGTCCGTCGGGCACGCCCGGCGGGCCGTGCTGGTGGTCGCCGGGGCCCACGCGAACGAGCCGACGGGCGGCTCGACGCTCCTCGCGCTCGTCGAACGGGTGCTGGCCGAGAGGGAGTTGCGGGACGGCACGTCCTGGCACTTCCTGCTGTGCGCGGACCCCGACGGGGCGAGCCTGCACGTGACGCCGGCGCCGCGCAGCCTGCGCGAGTACCACCTGGGGTTCTTCCGGCCCGCGGGCCCGGAACAGCCCGAGTGGTCCCCGGCCGTGCTGCCGCCCGACCGGCTGCCGCCCGAGACGCGGGCGCTGACCGGCGTCATCGACGAGCTGCGGCCCTACCTCCAGGTGACACTGCACGGCACCGACCTGGGCGGCAGCTGGGTGCAGCTGACGAAGGACATCCCGGGGCTGGCCGAGCCGTTCGCCAAGTCGGCGGCGCAGTTGCACATCCCGGTCGAGACGGGCGCCTCCGACGCGGCGGGCTGGCCGGCGTCCGGGCCGGGCGTGCACGTGATGCCGGCGGCCGGGGCGGGCGCGGCCTACCCGAGCATGCCGGACGACGCGCGGCACAGCACCTGGTACCACGCCCACCGCTACGGCGGCCTCACCGCGGTCGTCGAGGTGCCGATGTGGGCGAGCGACATGGTGGACGACCCCGCCCCGCACCCCGACCCGGTCGCGGAGACCCGGCGACTGGCGGTCCGGCTGCTGCGGGACGCGCGGGAGGTGGAGCGGGTGCTCGACGACGCGCTGCCGCGTCTGGAGGGCGTCGACGAGCCCCTGCTGCGGGCCGCCCGCTGGGTGCTGGGCGTGGTGCCCGGCCTGGCCGCCGACTGGACGCACGGTCCCCCGGCGGACACGACCATGGCCTACGTCGGCAGCGTGGACGCCTTCGCGCGCCGCCTGCCGCTGCGGGCGGCGGCGATGCTGCGCCGGGTCCTCGAGGAGCACGACGACCCGGCGGCGCCCCGGCTGGAACACCTCGTCGGGGCCTGGAGCGACTCCTTCGCCGTACGCTTCCGCGCCCGCTGGGTGCCCCTGGAGCACCAGGTCGAGCACCAGTCCCGCACGGTCGTCGCGGCGGCGCTGCACGCGCGCGAGGGCGCGGCGTAGGAGACGGCACTCGGGACTGGTGAGCCCGCATGTCCAGGTGTCGCGTATTGGCTGACGGCAGCCTGGCTGCATTGACGGTGAGTGATCGATGCAGACGGCTCACCATCGGCTCGGCGGGTGTAGGAAGATCCCGGTATGGACACCTGCGACAGTCATCGGACCGTGCAGTCGCCGCGGTTGCGGCCCGGGGATCGAGTGCGGATCGTCTCTCCGGCCAGTCCACCCAGCCGCGAGGGAGTCGCCCGTGGCGTCGAGCTACTGACGTCATGGGGGCTGCGGGTCGAGTTGGGAGAGCACGTCTTCGACCAGTGGGGGTATATGGCTGGCCGAGATGAGGATCGCGTCTTCGACCTGAACTCCGCGTTCGGTGACCCCGGCGTCCGCGCGGTGCTTGCCACCCGGGGCGGCAAGGGCGCATACCGCATCGTCGGCGACCTGGACATCGACGCCCTGCGGCGCGACCCGAAACCCTTGGTCGGCTTCAGCGACATCACCCACCTCCACCTTGCCGTATGGGCGCGATGCGGTCTGGCCTCGCTGCACGGCCCGTTCGCCAACTGGAGCGACGCATGGTCCGGGCCGGCGTCAGCCGAAGCCCTTCGCCGTGCGCTGATGACCACCGACCCTGTGATCATCCACCGGGACACCAGCCAAGCCAGCGCGGCGGTCACCGTCGAGGGCACCGCGACCGGTGTCCTGGTCGGCGGCAACCTTGACGCGATCCGCACCGAAGCCGGAGCCGGTCTGCCGAGCCTCAAGGGGGCGATCCTCTTTCTCGAACACCAGAGAGGCACAGGGCTGGGAGAGGTCGACCGCGCACTGACCCAGCTGACCCGTACCGGGGCCCTGGAGGGGCTGTGCGGTGTCGCACTTGGCCAGTTCCTCGGCTTCGACCGGGACGCCGATGATCCAACCCTGGGGGGATGGGGCATCGCCGACGTCCTGCGCGACCGGCTGACGCGCCTGGGTGTTCCCGTTCTCGGTGGACTCCCTGCCGGACACGGCCTGCATCCTCCGACCATCCCGCTCGGCACTCGGGCCACGATGGACACCGCCGAAGGAACCTTGACGGTTCAGCCGGCCGTCGTCTGACCGTCGACCGCCTAACCCAGCGTGCAAGGCCCACGCGACGGTGACTGATCGGCCGGTCAATCACCGTGTGTGGTGGCCGGTGGCGTATCGGCTCCAGGTGCCGCCGGCTTCGGTGACCGGGCGGGTGGTGGTCCTGTCGTGACAGCCGAGTGCCTTCGCGATGACGGGGGCCGGGGCCTGGAGGACGAGCTTGCGGATCGCGGAGGTCCTGCCGCGCTGTGGAGGAACGCCGATCTCACGCAGGTGGCCTTGGAGGCTGACCGGGTTCATCGGTGCGGGCGTTCGTAAACGGTCCGGTGAGGGGGGCGGCCGTGTACACCGCCGCTGTCGCACCGGCCCGGGCCGCCTGTGTCACTGGGGCTGAGCGGGTCGCGGGACGCCGACCACCGAGCCCATGCCCCCGCTTCAGATGCAGATCACAATCTTTCCGCGTGTGCGTCCGCGTTCGGCGTGTGCGTGGGCGTCGACGATCCGCTCCAGGGGATAGGTCTGTTCGATACGGGGTGTGTAGCGGCCTTGCCGACCCAGTTTCGTGGCCGCGGACAGGAGGGTGGAGTCGTTCTCCGCGTTGACCACATGCGTGCCCAGGCGCTGCC
Source organism: Streptomyces sp. NPDC030143 (assembly GCF_055573695.1). Classification (NCBI taxonomy): domain Bacteria; kingdom Bacillati; phylum Actinomycetota; class Actinomycetes; order Kitasatosporales; family Streptomycetaceae; genus Streptomyces; species Streptomyces sp. NPDC030143. The sequence goes on along the minus strand of NZ_JBVIAY010000002.1, from coordinate 154,898 downwards.
CGCCTGCGTGGTCGGCGACCGTCGCGACGCGCGTCGGGTCGCCCGTGATCGCGACGAGGTCGTCCAGGGATCCGGAGGCCGCGGTGTCGAGCACGATGTCGACGCCGTGCGGAGCGAGAGCGGAGAGACGCTGCGCGAGGCCGGGGCCGTAGGTGAGGGGAACAGCGCCGAGAGAGGTGAGGAACTCCACCCGACTTGTTCGACGAGCTGTGCCCGTCCTCGCTGCTGCCTTTCCGCTTCGGTGACAAATGGGCATCCCTGGTCCTCCGCTGCCTGGAGGACGGCCCGCGCAGATACTCCGAACTCCGCGTGCCACTGGGCCGCGTCACCCCGAAGGCGCTCACCCAGTCGCTCCGCGGCTTGGAGCGGAACGGGTTCGTGTCACGCACGGTGCACGCCGACCCGAAACTGCGGGTGGAGTACGCGCTGACACCGCTGGGCCGCAGCACGCTGGAGCCGCTGGCCGCCACGTGCCGGTGGGCGTCCGAGCACTGGGACGAGCTGCTCGACGCCCGCGAGGGCGGCATCTCCTCCATCGGCTGACTCGAACCTGCGTCGGCGCGTCCCGCACCGGACGAGCCGCACCTCTGTGTTCACCCGGGGAATCACCGACAGCGGCGTCCGCGGTCCAGCCGTAGCCGCCGGTCGGCGGTGGTGATCCCGGAGCGCAACGACCCGCCCCGGACGACGGATGCGGCGCTCGCTCCTCCTGGCCGTCGTCGTCATCGTCGAGGTCGACGGCGTCCGGGTCGCGCAAGGACCGCAGCCCCTCCGTCGCCGGCATCTGTCGGGCGCTCGCCGAGCACGCCGAACGCGAGACGTACCCAGAAGCCGTCGAGCAGGCCCATGCCGACTTCACCGCCCTCCGGGCAGGCGAATTCCCCGGCCCGCGCACGGCGACAACGGAACCCGCGCGCTGACGCGGCACCGTGTCAGCCGCTACCGCTGAATTCCGTTCCGATGCTCCCCCGACGGCCGAGACCGGACCCGGACCCCGTGCCGACGGGCCGGCTCCGGACACGGCCACGCGCGCGTGTCCGGAGCCGCGCCCGCGTCAGATCCCCGGCAGCCCGGCCATGGCGGGGGCCTCGTCCTCGTCCAGGGCGAACACCGCGCCCGTCTCCGCGCCCATCACACAGGCGTTGGCGAAGGTCCGCGTGTACTCGACGGGGCTGCCGTTCCACCGGCCGGTCGCGTGGACGGTGACCGGCGCGTACACGAGGGAGCAGATGGTGTCCTTGCGCGGCGGGATGGAGCCCACGTCGCCGCCGGCCGCCGTCAGCTCCGCGCAGGCCTCGGCGGCGCGGGAGTGCCCGTGGGGCGGGTCGCACAGCAGGAGCGTGCCGCGGGAGGCGCCGGAGCGGGACTCGCCCTCGCTGATCGTGAGCTCCAGCCAGTTGCCGGTCAGGAGGTCCTCGGGGGACGTGACGGCCTGGGCGGGGGCCGCCGCGGCGGCCGCGAGGAGGAGCCCGGCCACGGCCGGGAGGGTGCGCCGGACGGCCGTCCTCAGCGGGGTGCGCCGGAGGGCCGTCGGGTGGGGGGTGGGGAAGTGTGTCATTCCCGGTGCATCGGCACGGCGGCCCCGGTTCCCCAGTCCGACTCACCCGATCGTGCGCGGGCGGCACGGCGTGCGGCCAGTTCGAACGCGTCGAGCACCACTCCCGCCTGGTACTCCACCTGGCGCTCGACCGGGATCCAGCGCGCCCCGCAGCCGTCGTGGAAGTCGGCGCACCGGGCGTCGATGAGCGCGTCCAGCTGCGCGAGCGCCCCGGCCGGATCGTGCCCCGCACGGGTGACGAGCTGGGACAGCAGGCCCGCCGTCCGTACCGCGATCCGCCGCCCGGCGATGCGCAGGGAGGTCAGATGGGCGGTGCTGAACGGCGGCAGCGGGTGTCCTGGGTCGCCGCCGTCGGGGTCCCAGGCGTCGGCGAGGGCCGGGCGGACCAGGACGTAGTCGTCGACCGGTGCGAGCAGGCGCGCCGCGTCGGGGACACCGGCCAGCCCCGGCCGCACCCGGGCCAGGAGGCGTTCCACGAGGCGGCTGTCGTGGCGCAGCCGCCGACTCACGGGCCCGCAGCACCGCGTCCCGGCCGACGGGCGGGGAGGCGTCCTCGAGGCCTCGCACGCCCCACATGGGCGCCTCGACGACGGCGGTGACCGTGCCGTGGCGGTGCGGGTGGTACCAGGTCGACTCGACGGCGGTGATGGCGGCGACCAGGTCGCGCGGGCGCGGCGGCGGGATCCGGTAGACGGCGGGTCCCAGCGCGGGCCAGTACAGGGGGCCGAGGGGATGGGGACCGGACAGCCGGCCCTCGTTGCGGCGCGAGCCGTCGGGGTCGAGGCAGAGCAGCAGGTGCCAGGTGGCGTCGGCGCTCCCGGTGAGCCGCGGCTCGGCGAGGACGTGTTCGGCCGGCCGCAGGGCGGTGGCGCCGCCCACCGGCTCGTCGCCGTGCGGTCCGGCGACGACGAGGGCGGGCCGGCGGCCGTGGCCGACGGAGAGCAGCCACAGGGGCGTGCCGGCGCGGGAGACGCCGACCCGGCTCAGCAGGGTGTCACGGGGGTGGGCGGCGGCGAGCGCGGCCGCCCGGGCCGCGAGGTCGTCCACGGTGGGGTAGCGCTCGAGGGGCGGCAGGGCACACCTCCCCGATGCGGCGCCGTCGGCTCACCGGGCGGGTCCGGTGCACGCACAGTGAGTCATGACGCGGAAGGTACGTGAACACAGCCGGAGCCGGGGGAGTTGATCCGGTCAGTTGGCGGAGAGGCGGTACGCCATCCGCCCGAAGGAGACCTGGTCGCCCTCGCGGACGACGGCCGCGCCCACGACCCGGCGGCCGTTGACGGTGGTGCCGTTGGTGGAACCCAGGTCGCGCAGCACCCACAGGCCGCCCTGGAGGCTGAGTTCGGCGTGCACGCGCGAGACGGACTCGTGGGTCAGCCGCAGGCCGTTCGCGGGGTCCCGGCCGATGCGCAGCGCGTGCTGGGTGGGGTGCGGCAGCAGCAGCTTGGGCAGTCGCTCGGCCCGCCAGGCGTGGCGCAGCCGGAAGGTGAACCCGGAGACCGCCTCGACCGTGCCGAACACCAGGCGGGAGAGACGACTCTCCCGGGGCAGGTCCGCGGTGAGCACGGCGAGTTCGTCCGAACGGCGGGCGGCGAGGGCCAGCTCCATGCGTCGCACGAAGGTGTCGTGCGACAGGCGGCCCATGGCGACGCCGTCCCGGAGCACCTTCAGCGCCTTGTCGCGCTCCGAGTCGGAGAGCCGAGCGGGGTACGTGTTGAACTCGAAGGACGACGTCACGTTCGTGATTGTCGGTCAGTGAAACCGTCGTGTCCAGAAAACGGGGGAACGGTGGTCCCGGGCACCTCCCCGGGTGTTCCACCGGCAGATCGATGGCGTGTGGAGCACGATGGGACCGGCTACGTCACGGTGGGCAGACGAAGGGGAACCGTCCGTGCAGTTCGAGGTGTGGGCACCGCAGGCCGAACGGGTGACGCTCCAGTGCGACGGCGTCACGCGCGCGATGGAGCGCGATCGGGAACGGGCGGGATGGTGGACCGGTGAGGCGGATGCGGTCGACGGCACGCGGTACGGCTTCGCGGTGGACGACGGCCCGGTGCTGCCGGACCCCCGATCCCGCCGCCAGCCCGACGGGCCGGACGGACCGAGCGCGGTCGTCGACCACGGCCGGTACGCCTGGCGCGCCCCCTGGCCGGGGCGGCCGCTGCCGGGGGCGGTCCTGTACGAGCTGCACGTGGGCACCTACACCCCCGAGGGCACCCTGGACGCGGCGGCGGAACGCCTCGACCACCTCGTCGAGCTCGGCGTCACCCATGTGGAGTTGATGCCGCTGTGTCCCTTCCCCGGCCGGCACGGCTGGGGGTACGAGGGGGTGTCGCTGTGGGCGGTGCACGAGCCGTACGGCGGGCCCGAGGCGCTGAAGCGGTTCGTCGACCGGGCCCATGAACGCGGGCTCGGTGTGGTGCTGGACGTCGTGCACAACCACCTGGGCCCCTCGGGCAATCATCTGCCCGCGTTCGGCCCGTACTTCACGGACACGCACCACACGCCGTGGGGTTCCGCGGTCAACCTGGACGCGCCCGGCTCCGACGAGGTGCGCGCGTACCTGCTGGGCAGCGCGCTGGCGTGGCTGCGCGACTACCGGCTGGACGGGCTGCGGCTGGACGCGGTGCACGCGCTGGCCGACACGCGCGCGTACCCGTTCCTGGAGGAGCTGGCGGCGTCCGTGGACGCGCTCGCCGCCGAGACGGGCCGGCCGCTGTTCCTGATCGCCGAGTCCGACCTGAACGACCCGCGGCTGATCACGCCCCGCCGGGAGGGCGGGCTCGGTCTGCACGCGCAGTGGAACGACGACTTCCACCATGCCCTGCACACCGCGCTGACCGGCGAGTCCCAGGGCTACTACGCCGACTTCGCGCGCGACCCGTTCGCCGCGCTGGCCCGGACCCTCACGGGCGGGTACTTCCACGACGGCACGTACTCGAGCTTCCGGGGCCGCCGCCACGGGCGCCCGCTGGACCGCGCCCGGCTGGCCGGGCACCGGCTCCTCGGCTACGCCCAGACCCACGACCAGGTCGGCAACCGCGCCCAGGGCGACCGTCTCGCGGCGTCCCTCTCTCCCGGGCTGCTGGCCTGCGCGGCCACCCTGACGCTCACGGCGCCCTTCACCCCGATGCTGTTCATGGGCGAGGAGTGGGCGGCGGGCACGCCCTGGCAGTTCTTCACCGACCACACCGACCCCGAGCTCGCGGAGGCGGTACGGCGGGGCCGGCGCCGGGAGTTCGCCGCGCACGGCTGGGCGGAGGAGGACGTGCCCGACCCGCAGGACCCGGCGACGCGCGACCGCTCCTGCCTGGACTGGTCGGAGCCGCAGCGCGAGCCCCACGCGCGCGTGCTGGCCTGGTACCGGCGTCTGATCGCCCTGCGGCACGACCGGGCCGACCTCACCGACCCCGACCTCGCCGACCTCAAGGTCGCCTACGACACGCAGGCCCGCTGGCTGGCCTTCCGCCGCGGCGACGTGCGCGTGGCGGTGAACCTCGGCGGGGCACCCGCGGCGATCCCCCTGGGACCGCGCCCCGCGCGCGTGCTCGCGGCGTGGGAACCGGTGCGGGCCCCCGGGCCGGACGGGCTGCTGCACGTACCCGGGGAGTCGTGCGTGGTCCTGGAGCAGGAGTAGCGGGGAGGGCGGGGCGGGGCACCGGAGCGGGATCAGCGGCGGCCGGGCGGTGGGTGCGGGAGGCAGGAGCGGCTGTCGGCGGGACGGCGGGACGCCGGAGCGACGACAGCCGGACGGGGCGGGCACCCGAACCGTCAGCCGCGGCAGCCGAACGGCGGGACACCGGAGCAGGCGCAACGGCAGCCGAACGGGAGCCGGGAGCTGGGCGAGGCGCAACGGCAGCCGGACGGGAGCCGGAACCTGGACGAGGAGGGAACGGCAGCCGGACGGGGGCGGGTTGCTGGAGCGACGACGGCCGGCGTCGGTGATGCGATCGCCTACGTCTCGTCGTCCTCACGGAACTCCGTGACCCGTTCCAGCAGGATCGCCTCCCAGGCGCGCCGCAGCTGGGTGTGGAGCAGGGACACCGGGTCCGCGCCCTGGCCGTCGAGGCGGTCGGCGAGGCGGACGACGGTGTCGCAGCGGGCGAGCCACAGGCCGCGCAGGCAGGGGCGGGCGCCGTAGCCGGCGAGGGTGGCGGCCCGGACGGCGGCGCCCGAGCCGACGGCGAGCGCGAGGCCCGCGATGTCCTCGGCCGGGTCGCCGAGCACCGCCTCGGTCCAGTCGAGGACGCCGCGCACCCGGCCGTCGGCGCTGACGACCAGGTGCTCTCCGCGCAGGGCGTGGTGGACGAGGACGGCACCGGCGGGCTGGGCGGCGAGCTGGACGGCGCCCGGCCGGGTGAGCTGGTGCAGCCGAGCCGGGTCGAACTCGTCGGCCCGGGCCAGGCGTTCGGCGGCGGCCACCGCCATGCGGCGCAGCGCCTCCAGGGAGCGCGGAACGGCACGCCCCACGCCGAGGGTCTCGGCCTGGCGGGCCGGCACCTCGCGCAGGCCGCCGAGCAGCCCGGCCAGGTCGGCCTCGCCGACGGCCGACACCTCGTGGTCCTCCGCGGTGCCGCCGGGCACCTTGGTGTCCAGGGTGTACGACAGGCCCGGGGACCATTCGCCGTGGGCGACGCTCGTCGGCACCGCGACCGGGACGTGCGGGCGGACCAGGTCGCGCAGCCGCAGTTCGCGGCGCTGGCGGGCGGAGGCATCGCGGTCGGGGGCGAGGCGCAGCACGTGGCGGGTGCCGACCCACCAGGTGGAGTGGCCGGTCCCCTCGGCGACGGGCCGCACGTCGGGACCGGCGCTGCCGCCCGCGGCGCCCTCCTCGCCCTCCCTCAGGAGCGCACGGACGAGTCGGCGGACGGTGTCCGTGGTGGGGGTGGGTGGCTGGGTCATGGTCGCGCCGTTGCCGTTTCGGTGGGGTGCCGGGGACTCGTGGGGGCGGCTCACCCCACTATGACCAGGTCGCGGGTGGTGTCGTTCAGCCGGCGTCCGCCGTCCTGTGTGACCGTGACGATGTCCTCGATGCGGACCCCGAAGCGGCCGGGCAGGTAGACGCCGGGTTCCACGGAGAAGCACATGCCGGGCACGAGCGGCTGCTCCTCACCCTCGATCATGTACGGCGGCTCGTGCGTGGTCACGCCGATGCCGTGGCCGGTGCGGTGGATGAAGTACTCGCCGTAGCCGGCGTCGGCGATGACCGCGCGGGCCGCCCGGTCGACCTCCTGGCAGGCTACGCCGGGCCGCACCGCCCGGAAGCCCGCCTCCTGGGCCTCGCGCACGAGGTCGTGGACCCGGCGCTCCTCCTCGGTGGGCTCGCCGACGTGGACCGTGCGGGAGGTGTCGGAGCCGTAGCCGTCCTTGAGACCGCCGAAGTCGAGGACGACCATGTCGCCGTCCTCGATGACGCGGTCGCCGACCTCGTGGTGCGGGTTGGCCCCGTTGGGTCCCGAGGCGACGATGGTGAAGTCGACCTGGGAGTGCCCGAAGCGGCGCAGCAGGTCGGCGAGGTCGGCGCCGACGTCGGATTCGCGACGGCCGGCGAAGGGCACCGTGCGGATCTCCTCGAACGCGGCGTCCGCTGCCGCTCCGGCGGCCGCCATCAGCTCCAGCTCGACCGGGTCCTTGACGGCGCGCAGCATCGGCAGCGCCTCGGTGAGGGAGGCGTAGGAGCTGCCCGGCAGGGCCCTTTGCAGGCGCAGCAGGTGCAGTGCCCAGGCGTTGTCGCTGACGCCGAACCGTCCGCCCGCGTCGAGGAGCCCCGCGGTGGCGGCGTAGGGGTCCTTGCCGTCGGTCCAGTCCCGCAGGGTCAGCGCGGGGGCGCCGGGCGCCTCCGCGGCGTCGGGTGCCTCCAGGGACGGCACGACGAGGACGGGGTCGCGGTCCGGGGCGAGGACGAGCAGGGTCAGCCGTTCGGTGACCGCGGGGGGCGTGTAGCCGGTGAGCCAGACGAGGTCGGGGCCGGGTGCCACCAGGAGTCCGGCCAGCCCGGCGTCGCCGGCCGCGCGCGCGGCCCGCCGCATTCGGGCCAGGTAGTCGTCGGCGGTGAAGGGCGCGGGCGTGCTGCCGGTCATCCGGGCCTCCCTGGAGCGGCGATCGACGGTCGGGGTGCTGACGGGGTCACGGGCAGCATCCTGCCCGGACAGCGGGGGCGACGCGAGCCGGTTTGCACGGCTTTTCCGCCGACCTCCCCACCCGCGCGGCACGCCGCACGTCCCGTGGGGGTCCGTCCGCCGCTCCGGCCCCGTCCCGGTCCGACGGCGGCCCGCGGACCGTCCCACGCCGGCCGCCCCCAGCGCGACCCGGACGGTCGCCCCGCACAGACCGCACCCCGCCCGCGAAGACAGACCCGACCGTCGCCCCGCACCCCCGCGAACCCCGCCCGCGAACACCGACCGTCGACCTGCTCAGACGACGACCCCCGGCACCGCCACCAGCCGCTGGAGGCCACCGTCGCGGTGTCGGACCGTCAGCGTCACCTCCTTGCCCGGGCGTGCCGTGTCGACCGCCCGTGCGAGGTCCGTCGCCGAGTCGACCCGCGTCCGGCCGAACCGGAGCACGACGTCCCCGCGGACCAGCCCGGCCGCGTAGCCGGGGCCCGGGACGTGGACGGCGACGACCATGGCGCCCGCCCGTTCCGCGTCGACCGCCTCCACGCCCAGGGTGGCGTCGACGGGTGCCCGCGCGGGGGTCTCGGGGGACGGGTTCGGGCGGGCCGGGGTCGACGTGCCCTGCGGGGGGAGCGGTCCGGCCCGGCCCGTCTGCCGTTGGAGTTCGGCGAGTCTGCTCATGCCGATCACGGTCGCCCCGACGGTGCCGAGGCCCACGCCGGCGAGGACCAGGACCGTGCCGACGAACAGGCCGAACAGCAGGGTGCCCAGCCGTCGGCCGCGACGGCGTGCGGCGTGCGGGCGCGGGGCCCGGGCGGCCGGGGTGCCGTCGTCGCCGGGGTGCTGACCCGGCAGGGGTTTGGGACGCAACGCGGTCTGTTCCATGGATCGCCTCCGGCTGGTGCACTACCCGGCGCACCGGCGCACCACGAGCCACGAACGAGTGAGACTGACTCGGGCCGCAGGGCGGTAGCCGCACGGGCGGAGGGGCTGCTCACGCGGGTGCGGCGGACAACGCCTCCAGCAGCGACCGTGCCGCGCCCGCCGGGGTGCCGCTGTGGACGAGTTCGGTGCGGTGGACGACCCGGGGCGCCGTGACGGGCACGGCGATCGTGCCGGGGACGCCCGCGGCGGCCGTGCGGGGCAGCAGGGCCAGGCCGTGCCCGGCGGCGGCCAGCGCGGTCAGGACGTGGACGTCGGTGCCGTCGTAGCGCAGGGAGGCGCGGAAGCCGTGGCCCCCGTGGGCGGCGCGCAGGTGGGACAGGGGCAGCCCGGTGTCGGGGGCGTCCAGCCAGCGGGCGTCGGCGAGGTCGCCGAGACGCAGTCCGGGGCGCCGGGCGAGGGGGTGGCCGGCGGGCAGCAGGACGCAGACCTCTTGCTCACCGACCCCGTAGGTGGTCAGCGGCGCCACGTCGGGAAGGCGCAGCGGGTCGCTGGGCGCGGCCAGACCGTCGACGAGGCCGAGGTCGGCCGTGCCGGTGGCGACGGCGGCGGGCACCGCGTCGCGGGCCAGGACGCGCACGGTCACCCCGGCGGGCGGGAGCACGGTGAGGACGGCGGGGACGAGGGCGGTCGGTGCGGTGGCCAGCGTCAGGCCGTGCGCGGGCGCGGCGGCGATCCGGGCGACGTCCGCGCGGGCCGCGTCCAGGCGCAGCAGCAGCGGTCCGGCGTGTTCCAGGAGCCGCTCGCCGGCCGCCGTGGGCGCGACGGGGCGGCGGGTGAGCAGCGGCGCGCCGAGGTCCTGTTCCAGGGCCGCGATGTGCTGGGAGACGGCGGACTGGGTGTAGCCGAGGGTGCGGGCGGCCTCGGAGAAGGAGGCGAGGCGGGCCACGGTGACGTAGGTGCGCAGGAGGTGCGGATCCATGCGCACAGCGTGCACCGGTGCCATCAGTTCTGCTTATCGGGTGTGCAGCAATCATCGTTGGACGTGAAGTGCGGGGCGCTTGGAGGATGGTGCCATGACCGACAGCGCAGCTCAGATCGCCAAGGTCGCCCTGGTCGGCGACCACTCCCCCACCGTCGTCTCGCACAGCCGCATCCCGCTCCTGCTGGAGGCGCTCGCCGCCCGGGACCGGCTGGTGCTGGACGCCTACTGGATCGGCTCGGGCGACGCCGAGGCCGAGGACGCCGTACGCGGCTTCGACGCCGTGTGGGTGGTGCCGGGGAGTCCCTACCGCAGCGAGCGGGGGGTCCTGTCCGCGATCCGCACCGCCCGCGAGGAGGGCATCCCCTTCCTCGGCACGTGCGGCGGCTTCCAGCACGCGCTGCTGGAGTTCGCCCGGGGCGTCTGCGGGCTGACCGGGGTGGCGCACGCCGAGAACGACCCCGACGCCGACGACTTCCTCATCGAACCGCTGGCCTGTTCCCTGGCCGGTCACGAGGACACGGTGCTGCTGGAGCCGGGGTCGCTCGCGCACTCCCTGTTCGGCGCCGAACGCACCGTCGAGCGCTACTCCTGCCACTACGGCCCCTCCCGCCACCTGGACGCGCTGCGCGCGCACGGGCTGCGCTTCTGCGGGCGGGACGCGGCCGGTCAGGTGCGGATGGCCGAACTGCCCGGGCACCCGTTCTTCCTGACCTCGCTCTTCCAGCCGGAGCTGTCCGGCGACGGCTCGCGCCCGCACCCGATGGTCCGGGGGCTGGCGCGGGCCGCGGTCGAGCACGCCGCACGCCGCCCGGCGGCCCGGGCCGTGTGACGTCTCAGGGGTCCTTGCCGCTCGGCCCGGGCGGGCACCGTGCGAGGACCTCAGCCCAGCGGCAGCGCGGGGACGGCCGGCGGGCGGTCGGGGAGGAAGCCGTGCGAACGCCGGGCCAGGTAGGCGGACTTGTAACGGTCGACCGCGCGGTGCCAGTTCAGGATGCCCGCCAGCCAGTTCTCCAGGTCGGCCACATAGCCGTCCATGGCGGCGCGGCCCTCCGCCGAGAGGTCGAAGTCGTCGTACAGCACGGGCAGTTCGTGGGCGACGACGTGCTCGAACTGCTGCATGCGCTGGGTCATCAGGTCGTGGACGACGCCCAGCGCGGTCGGGTAGTCGCAGCCGAAGAAGTTCTGCACGACGAGAATCGCGTTGTGGATCTCGCCCTCGTACTCGATCTCCTTCTGGTACGAGAAGACGTCGTTGGTGAGGCAGGCGTAGTCGATCGCCGCGTTCTCCAGGGAGCGGACCGGGCCGCTGCGGTAGATCTCCGGCGGGACGGCGGGGCCGTGGCCCATGCGGCACAGGCTGAGGGTGAGGTCGGAACCGAAGGTGGCGCGCCGCATCTCCAGGTAGTCGACCGGGTCGGGGACGCGGTTCTGGAGCTGGTTGGACAGCTCCCACACCCAGCTCTCGGTCATCACGTCGACGGCGGCCCGCAGGGTGCGCTTCTGCTCGGCGCTCATCTGCGCGGTGGTGCGCGCCCACAGGTCGATCAGCGCGCGTTCCATGGCGTTGACGGGGACGACGGTGGTCTCCTCGCCGTCGACGGGCATGCACGCCGACAGCCGGGCCGTCGTCAGCCGGGCGGCGGCCAGGTCGCGGCGGTGGCCGTAGACGAGCGGGTAGTAGTCGTCGCCGTAGGTGCCGAAGGCGAGCCAGGCGGCACTGAGGTCGAGGGCCTCGGGCGTGGCGTCGGGGTCGAGGCCGGCGGAGCACAGCGCGAGGTCGCACGAGAGGAGCTTGTCCTCGTCCCACACGCCCTCCGCCAGCATGCCCGTGCGGCGGGTCCACTCGAGGAGGTGGTCCCGGGCCCGGTCGAGGTGCGGGCTCAGCTCCACCCGGAACGGCATGTGGAAGTCGGGCAGCAGGGACGGGCCGACCTTCTCGTACGGCACGTGCGTGTAGGCGCGCAGACGTTCCGCGGCGGCCGAGGCGAGCAGGGCGCCGACGTCGGCGGCGGAGGTGCCGGGCCCGGTGAGCCGCTGCCACGGGGAGGCGGAGGTGGCGCCCTTGTTCATGTAGCGGCTGGAGCGCATGTGCCATTCGTGACCGCCGGACTGCCAGTCCTGGAGTCCCTTGGTGTAGGCGGCGACGGCGGCGACCTCGCCCGGGGTGAGGCCCTTCTCCAGGGCCAGCGCGGGCACTTCGGTCAGGGCGGTGTGCTCGAACTGGTGGAGACGGGAGGTGAGGATGTCGTTGACGGTGTCGGCGGCCTGCTGGGTGGTGCAGCCGAAGAAGGTCTCCAGGACGAGCACGCCGTTGCTGTTCTCGCCCTCGTCCTCGACCTCGCGCTGGTAGGAGAACAGGTCGTTGCGCAGGTGGACGGCGTCGGAGAACGTCTCCATCAGCACGCGCAGCGGCCTCGACGCGGCGACGGAGGCGGGGACCTCGGCGGTCGCGTACTCCACGAGCCCGGCCGACCAGGGGGCGCCGCCCACCTTGCGGCGCATCTCGATGTACTCGACGGGGTTGGCGATCCGCCCCTCGTCGATGTTGGACAGCTCCCACATCGACTCGTTGAGCAGGTGCTCGGTGGCGACGGCGAACCGGCGGCGCCAGTCGACGGACATCGCCGGCACGGTACGGGCCCACAGGTCGGCGAGGCCCGCCTCGACGGGGTTCTGCGGCTCCGGCACGGGAGTCGACAGGTCCAGCGGCATGAACAGCGGCAGCCGGTCCAGATGCGCCTTGCCGGCGGAGCGGTCGGGGGTGCGCTTGAACATGTCGAGGAAGTGGTCGTCGAAGAAGAACACCCACACGTACCAGTCGGTGATCAGCGACAGGGCGGGCCCGTCGCAGTCGGGGTGGGTGTAGGCGCAGAGCAGGCCGTAGTCGTGCGCGTCGAGGTCGGCCTGCTCCCAGATCCCGGACCCCTCCAGCATGCCCATCTCGCGCGCCCACCGCGTCGAGTGGGCGCGTGCCTCGTCGACGTGCGGGTTCAGCCGCGCGGGATACGGCATGTAGAAGTGCGGGAGTTCGAACGGCTGGGTCATGGCCGGGCCCTACCCTCGCCCTCCGACGGCCATCCACGGGGCGGCACATGATCACACCATCGCGTGAACTTCCCCCGGAGGGCGGGTCGGGTGCGGGTCACTTCCTCAGCTGGATCAGCGCGTGCGCTCCACTCGTTCGCCAGCGCTGGTCCTCGGCGGCGACCAGTGCGCCCTCCGTGGCCGGGGTCAGGCCGGTGATCACGTCGGACTTGAGGGTGCGCAGGGCCGCCACCGGGCCGGGGAAGTGGGTCGTGACGTCCGCGAAGGGGGTCGTCGGCGGCCAGCGCCGGTCGCCCACGAGGCGACGGTAGTTGAGGTCGCCCTTGACGACGGTGAGGGCCGCGGCGGCGAACTCCGCGCGCAGGTCGTCCGGCATCCCCGCGTACGGCAGCGGGGCGGCGGCGAAGGGGTGGGCGCGTACCGTGAGGGTGCCGTCCGCCATCGCCGCCCACAGGCGCCGGCCGTGGACGGCGGCCTCGCCCCGCGCGGACGACAGTCTGCGCAGGGCGTCGACGACGTCCGCCGGGGTGGCGTCGGAGACGTAGTACGGGTACGGCTTGACGTGCAGGACGATCCGGTCGGTGTGTTCGTGGGCGAGGAGGTGGGCGGCGAGGAGGAGGTCGGGGACCAGTTCGCGGCCCGCGTTGTCGGCGACCAGGCACAGTGTGCCGGTGCCGGGCCGGCCGGGCGGGAGCAGGGACCACAGGGCCTCGCCGTCGTCGGCGACCAGGCCCGGCGCGGCGGCGCGGCCCTCGGCGCCGGCGTCGGACAGCCGGAAGCCGAGGTCCGCGCGGTTGCCCCACAGCGATCCGTGCAGCAGGGCGCGGGCCCGTTCCTCGGCCGGGCGGGAGGCCAGGTCGTCCAGGGCGGCGAGTTCCTCGTCGGTCTCGGGTGCGTCGAGTTCGGCGAGCTTGAAGGGGCGGAACTGGTCGATGCCCTGCCAGGGGCCGGGGCCGAAGAAGCCGACGGCGTCGAGGAGACGACGGTAGAAGTAGCTCTCGGACCACAGCCACGGCACGTCGAACCAGGACCGTCCCGCGTACGCGTCCAGCCCCCAGGCCCGCCACCGGTCCCGGTCGTGGGCGTCGGCGGGCAGATCCTCGATCACGCCCTCGGCGCAGCTCTCCAGGAGGACGTCCAGGGCATGGTGGACGTCGGGGTCGTACGGGAAGGCGTCCCGTACCCGCCGGATGATCGCGGGGTGCCGTTCGGCCAGGACGGAGTGGGGGAAGGAGCCGGGCTCGTCGCCGACGATCACGGGCGGGGCGGGGGCGGGGGCCATGCGGTCACCGTATCGCGGGGGCGCGGCGGGGCGCCCCGGGTGTGGCGTGGCCCCGGGCGCGCGCCTGTGCCGTACGTCCTGATCCCGGGCAGTGCGCCGAGCGGTGCGGACCGGGCACAGCGCCGCGCGCCGAGCGGTGCGGACCGGGCACAGCGCCCCGCGCGGAGGTCCGCGCGCCGGGGGCCTGCGAGCCGCCGAGGTCCGCGCATCGGGGCTGTGAGCCGCGGAGTGCGCGCCGCGGCGGTGCGAGCCCTGGGCCGGGCGCCGGGGATCCGCGCCGAGTGCCGCCCGCCGGGGCGCCGCCTCACACCCCTGCGAGGATCTCCCGCTCCAGCCGGACCGCGAGGCTGAGATAGCGCGGGCGGCGCGGTACCGGTACCAGGCCCCGGATGAGGACGTGCCACATCTCGGCCATGCGGCGCGGGAGCCGGACGGCGGGCTCACGGGATCGGCCGACGACCCGGGTGCCGACGAAGAAGCAGACCAGCGAGTGGGCGACGGCGTCCACGTCGACGTCCGGGTGGATGTCGGACTCCTTGACCGCGCCGACGAGCCGCCGCGAGATCAGCTCCAGCCACTCGGCGAACGGGTGCGGCACGGGCCCGCGGACCGCGACCCCTCCGGTGGCGAGCCGCAGGCCCGCCCGGGCGATCGGACCCTCGACCGACAGCCGTGCCATGCCGAACGTCAGGCGCATCAGCGCCTCCAGGGCGGGATAGCCCCGCTCGTCGATCTCGACGGCGACCCGCCGGGAGGCCTGCGACTGCAATTCCATGATCGCGTGGGCCAGGTCCTCCTTGGCCGCGAAGTGGAAGTACAGGGCGCCCTTGGTGACATGGGCGTGTTCGACGATGTCACTGAGACTCGTCGACTCGTAGCCGTGCCGGTCGAACAGGTCGGCCGCGGCCGTGATGATCGTGGCGCGGGTCTGTTCCGCGCGTAACTGCCTCGCCATCGACTGCTCCCGAGCCGGTAAAGAACGGGTCGTGCCGTTTGTTTCTTACCCCCCGTACACCATAGCTCACCGTACGGCGGTACCGACGAGACACTCGAACACGGCGGACTCTCGTTGCGTCCCGCGGACTCGGACCTGCCCCGGGTGATCCCGTTCGGCCGTTATCCAGATGGGTTCGTCCAGCTCGCCGTACCGGTGGAAGCGGGCGTGGTAGGCCACCGGGGAGCCTTTGCCGCCCGTCTCCAGCAGTGCGGTCTGGCGGGCGGCCTCCAGCAGGAGCATGCCGGGGACGTGGTCGAGGGGATGGTCGAAGAAAACGGGGTGTGCGGTATCTACTCTGAGCTGTCGACGGCCGGGCCGGTCGGCGTCGGGCACGGCGAGGACGACGTCCGAGGTCAGGGCACGGCCGACGGCGGCGGCGGGCGCAGGGGGCGGGACGGGCACCGCGCTCACGCCGTCCGGGGTGCGGCCGCCGCGCAGTCTGCGGTAGACGGGGCCGCTGACGCAGGTGAACGCGACGTCCGCGCGGGCCACGCGCTCGCCGCCACGCAGGACGTGCGCGGTGTAGCGGACGGCGGCGGGGTGGCGTCCGCGGTACTGGACGTCGGTGAAGTCGAGTTCGACCTCCGGTTCGGCCGGCAGCGGGCCGACGGCCAACGTGCCGTCCACCGTGTTGACTTGCATCTCCTGGAGAACGAATTTCCGGTCCAGGGGGACGTCGTACTCCGTGTGGGTGATCAGGGTGCCGCTCTGCCGGATCGTCTCGACGACGAGCAGCGGGTCGTAGTGCGTCCAGTCCGGAGACACGTGTAACCCGTGTGCCCGGGGCCACTGGGCGGTCACCGCGAAGCGGTCGGCACCCGTGCGCCGCCAGCCGGTGAGGAGGGTCTCCGCGACGGCGGCCCGGTGGACGAGCTGGCGCGGCACGGTTGCGGTCAGGGACGGAGCGTCGGCAAGCTGCCGAGGTCGAGTCATGTCTCTCCCCACGGTCCCCCAAGGCCACGGCAGACGGCGAACCGTCCGCTCCGGTGAGCGTCAGAGTACGAGGCGACCGGTTTGTTTTCAATGAGATCGGTCAGCGGCATCCTATGATCGGGCCGACCTCGCGGACGATCGCGGGGCGTCGGCCGGACTCGGTGCCGTGGAGGGGCTCATATGGCGAAACAGGAGCGCGCCATCAGGACGCGCAGGGCGATCCTGGAGGCGGCCGGCGCGGTCTTCGACGAGCACGGCTACACCTCGACGACCATCGCCATGGTCCTGGAGCGCGCCGAGGTCACCAAGGGCGCCCTGTACTTCCACTTCGCGTCCAAGGAGTCGCTGGCGCAGGCGGTGCTGGACGAGCAGGTGCCGTTCGGCTCGGTCCCGCCGCAGCCGTGCAAGCTCCAGGAGATCGTCGACATGACGTTCGTGGTGGGGCAGCGGCTGTTGGACAACGCCCTGTTGCGGGGCAGTGTGCGGCTCGCGGTGGATCAGGAGACGCCGTCCGGGGTGGACCACGGAGAGCCGTTCCGGCAGTGGGCCCGGGCGCTGAACGAACTGCTGGAAGCGGCGCGGGAGCGGGGCGAGTTGCTGCCGACGGTGCGGCCTCGGGAGACGGTGGAGCTGCTGGTCGGCTCGTTCACCGGAATCCAGCTGATGTCGCGGGCGCTGACGGACCGCGCGGACCTCGGCGAGCGGCTGTCGGTGATGTGGTCGCACATCCTGCCCAGCATCGCGGTGCCCGGTCTGCTGCCGGGCCTGGACACCCGGCCCGACCGGGGCGTGCGGGTCCTGGCGTCACTGGAGCGGGCGGCTTCCTAGGGGGTGTTTCGAAAGTCCTGTGCGGTGCCCGCGGTGTCCGGTGCGTGCTCTCGGCGTGCCGGACGAAAGCGCTCGTACTGGGTGTACTCGTGTTTTCGGCCGGTGCGGCGAGAGGGCGTGCCGGGCGCCGTGGGTGCTGTGCGGGACTTTCGAAACACCCCCTGGCGGGCGGTCCCTCTCCCCCGGGAGGACGACGTGCGGCGGGGGGGGGGGGGGGGCCCCCCCCCCCCCCCCCCCCCCCCTTCCCCCCCCGCCCTCGGCTTTTCCAAGGGTGAGGACCTCCACTTTCCCTCCGAC